>NZ_JAFBAR010000020.1 GCF_019247635.1 Mycobacterium sp. | reverse complement strand
AGGTTGGGACCTTCGGCCAGGAATCGTCCCGCACGCCGTCGACCGATGGGACGGTGCAATTTGACCGCCGCGGCCACCCTGGCCGAGCGCTCGGTCAGCGCAGAGCCCGGAGTCAGGCAGCCTCTCCAGAGGGGGCGTTGACGTCTTCGGGCAGCGCCGCCCTGGCGACCTCGACCAGCGTGGTGAACGCCGCCGGGTCGGTGATCGCGATGTCGGCGAGGTTCTTGCGGTCCACCTCCACGCCCGCGGCCTTGAGGCCTTGGATCAGGCGGTTGTAGGTGATGTCGTTGGCCCGCGCGGCCGCGTTGATCCGCGAGATCCACAACTTGCGGAACTCGCCCTTGCGCGCGCGACGGTCGCGGTACGCGTAGTTCAGCGAATGCAGTTGCTGCTCTTTGGCTTTGCGGTAAAGCCGGGATCGCTGACCGCGATAGCCCTTCGAGGCCTTCAGGACGCTGCGCCTCTTCTTGTGGGCGTTGACCGCCCGCTTCACGCGTGCCATTGGATGTTCCTACTCTCGTTCAGGCAGTAAATGGTCTGTAGATGGTGAGGCTGGTTTCAGCCGTGGAGTAGCGAGTTGACCCGCTTGGTGTCATTGGCCGAAACAGTGGTGCGGCCGTCGAGCCGCCGGGTTCGTTTGGTCGGCTTGTGCTCGAGCAGGTGCCGACGGTTGGCTTTCTGCCGGACGATCTTTCCGGTACCGGTACGGCGGAACCGCTTCGACGCCCCGCTGTGGGTCTTGGCCTTGGGCATGTGTCCTCTTGTTCTGTGTAGCTCTTTGCTTGTCAGTTCGGTGCGGCGGTGCCGTCGCCTGCCGCCGTGGGTCCCTCCGGGTGCCGCGCCCTAGCGCGGGTCTTCGCGCCGCGGTGCGGTGCCAGCACCATCGTCATGTTCCGCCCGTCCTGCTTGGCGGAGGTTTCGACGAATCCGTAGTCGGCGACGTCGGCGCCAAGCCGCTGCAGCAGTCGGTAACCCAGTTCGGGTCTGGACTGCTCGCGTCCGCGAAACATGATCGTGACCTTGACCTTCGATCCAGCCTCCAGGAAGCGGACCACGTGGCCCTTCTTCGTCTCGTAATCGTGGTCGTCGATCTTTGGGCGCAGCTTTTGCTCTTTGACGACGGTCTGCTGCTGGTTCCTGCGGGACTCGCGCGCCTTCTGCGCCGCCTCGTACTTGTACTTCCCGTAGTCCATGATCTTGCAGACCGGCGGTCTGGCGTTCGGAGCAACTTCGACAAGGTCGAGATCGGCGTCCGCGGCAACGCGGAGTGCGTCTTCGATACGCACGATGCCTACCTGCTCCCCCCCCGGGCCGATCAGTCGAACTTCAGGTACGCGAATGCGCTCGTTGACGCGGGTCTCAGTGCTGATGGGGCCTCCCTTTATGGTCTTCCAGTTCTGACCAGCGACGGGAAAGCGTCGGGATTCAGCAGCGAGGAAATGCCACGCCATCAGCAAAAAAGCCCTGCATAAGCAGGGCCCAATGCCGACCGATCGCGGCTCGAGCCGCCCGCACCATGCGCGGAACAGGCATTACCACATGCCTGTGACCGGACCGCATAGCCTGGAAAGCGTTTCGTGGCTAGCGGTGGGAGTGGGACTCCACTTAACTGTCCCTGGCGTTCGCCGGGATGGTCGCGAAGGTCAGTCTAGCAGCCACGAGGCGTAGATCGGGACGCTGCCGATCAGAGCGATCGACGAGGGGATCTGCAAACGCGCCACCATGTCTTGGCGCTTCGCCAGGATTTTCACGGGTTGAAGGAATATCCTCGCGGTCTGTGACACTCGCTACGCCGCGTTCAGCCAATCGGGCGCGTTCCCGGTTTCGCTGGGTACCTGCCGCCGCCGGCTGGACCGTCGGCGTTATCGCCACCATGTCGCTGCTGGCCAGCGTGTCACCGCTGATCCGGTACCTGATCAAGGTTCCGCGGGAGTTCATCAACGACTACCTGTTCAACTTTCCGGACACCAGCTTTGCGTGGTCGTTCATCCTTGCGCTGCTGGCCGCCGCCCTGACCGCGCGCAAACGCATCGCCTGGCTGTTGTTGGTCGGCAACCTCGTCCTGTTCGCGGTGCTGAACGTGGCCGACATCGCCGCCGGCGGCAACACCGCAGCGGAGAACTTCGGCGAAAACCTCGGATTCGCGGTACACGTGATCGCGATCGTCCTGCTCGTCTTGGCCTATCGGGAGTTCTGGGCCAAGGTCCGCAGGGGAGCACTGTTCAAGGCCGCGGCGGTGCTTCTCGCCGGCGCCGTCCTCGGAATCCTGGCGTCCTGGGTTCTGGTGGAGATGTTCCCGGGCTCGCTGGCGCGGCAGGACCGCTTGCCCTACGTGGCCAACCGGGTGGTCGGCTTTGCCCTCGCCGACCCGGACCTGTTCACCGGTAGGCCGCACCCGTTCCTCAATGCGGTCTTCGGGTTGTTCGGAGCCCTCGCGTTGATCGCCGCCGCCATCGTGCTGTTTCAGTCCCAGCGCGCCGACAACGCGCTGACCGGTCAGGACGAGTCCGCTATCCGTGGGCTGCTCGAACTGTGGGGCAACAGCGACTCGCTGGGCTACTTCGCCACCCGCCGGGACAAGTCGGTGGTGTTTGCGCCAAGCGGCCGGGCCGCCGTCACCTATCGAGTCGAGGTCGGGGTCTGCCTGGCCAGCGGGGACCCTGTAGGCGATCCCAGGGCCTGGCCGCAGGCCATCGCGGCATGGCTGGACCTGTGCCAAACCTACGGCTGGGCGCCCGGCGTCATGGGCGCCAGTTCCCAAGGGGCCCCGGTATATCGCGATGCCGGACTCAACGCCCTGGAGCTGGGTGACGAGGCCATCTTGCACACCGCCGACTTCAAGTTGTCCGGCCCGGACATGCGCGGCGTTCGTCAAGCGGTGACGCGGGCGCGCCGGGCCGGTCTGACTGTACGCATCCGGCGCCATCGCGACCTCTCCGCCGAGGAAATGGCCGACACCATTTCGCGCACCGACGCCTGGCGGGACACCGAAACCGAACGCGGCTTCTCGATGGCCCTGGGCCGCCTGGGTGATCCGGCCGACGGCGACTGCCTGCTGGTCGAGGCGATCGACCGCAACGACGAGGTGGTCGCGATGCTGTCGTTGGTGCCGTGGGGAAACACCGGAGTTTCGCTGGACTTGATGCGACGTTCTCCGCAATCACCCAACGGGACCATCGAACTCATGGTGAGCGATCTCGCGCTAAACGCGGAAAGCCTTGGCCTGACCCGCATTTCGCTGAACTTCGCGATGTTCCGGTCGGCGTTCGAGCAGGGTGCCCAACTCGGCGCCGGACCGGTCGCGCGGATGTGGCGGGGCTTCTTGCTGTTCTTCTCGCGATGGTGGCAGCTGGAGACCTTGTACCGCTCGAACATGAAATACCAGCCCGAGTGGGTGCCGCGGTACGCCTGCTACGAGGACGCCCGGCTGATTCCGCGGGTCGGGGTGGCCTCGGCCCTCGCCGAGGGTTTCCTGGTGCTGCCGTTCAATCGACGCGAAAAGGAACACACCGGCCACCATCCGGCCGTGCCGGAACGGTTGGTCGAATCCGGCCTGCTGCATGCCGACGGGTCGACCCCGGATGTGCGCCAACTACAGCAACGCAGCGACGAAGCCGCCGCAGTCGAGACGAAAGCCCGTCTGCCCGAGCAGGTCCGGGTCCGGATGACCAAGCTGAGGTCGTTGCAGCGCACCGGCGTTGACGCTTACCCTGTGGGATCTCCGCCCAGCCACACGGTCGCCCAGGCGCTAGACGCGGACGGCAAGGACACCATCTCGGTGTCCGGACGCATCCTGCGGATACGCGACTACGGCGGCGTGCTGTTCGCGCACTTGCGGGATTGGTCGGGGGAAATGCAGGTGCTGCTGGACAATTCAGTCCTGCAGTGCGGCCGCACCGCGGACTTCACCGCGGCCATCGATCTCGGCGACCTGGTCGAGATGACCGGGCAGATGGGCTTCAGCAAAAAGGGCGCGCAATCACTGATTGTCCGCGACTGGCGAATGATCGGTAAGTGCCTGCGGCCCTTGCCGAACAAGTGGAAGGGCCTGACCGATCCGGAGTCGCGGGTGCGGACTCGCTACGTCGATCTGGCGGTCAACGCCGAGTCGCGCGGCCTGATCACCGCCCGCAGCAACGTATTACGCTCGGTGCGGGAAACGCTGTTCGCCAAGGGATTCATCGAAGTCGAAACCCCGATCCTGCAGCAGATCCACGGCGGGGCTACCGCCCGGCCCTTCGTCACACATATCAACAGCTATGACATGAACCTGTTCTTGCGCATCGCGCCAGAGTTGTACCTGAAGCGGCTGTGTGTCGGCGGTGTTGAGCGGGTGTTCGAGTTGGGGCGCGCGTTCCGCAACGAAGGTGTGGACTTCAGTCACAACCCGGAGTTCACCTTGCTAGAGGCCTACCAGGCGCACGCCGACTACCGAGTGTGGATCGACGGCTGCCGCGAGCTGATCCAGAACGCAGCCCAGGCCGCCCATGGAACGCCAACCGTGATGCGACCCAAGACCGACGATGCCAGTGACGGCCTCAGACCGGTCGACATCTCGGGGGTGTGGCCGGTAAAGAGCGTGCACGAGGCGGTGTCCGAAGCGCTCGGCGTAGAGGTCGGCGCGCACACGGGTCTGACCAAGCTACGCAAGTTGTCTGATGCTGTGCGTGTTCCGTACCGAGCGCATTGGGATGCGGGCGCGGTGGTGCTGGAGCTCTATGAGCACCTGGTCGAGGCGCGGACCGAGCAGCCGACGTTTTACATCGACTTTCCGACGTCGGTATCGCCGTTGACCCGCCCGCATCGCAGCAAGCCCGGCGTCGCCGAACGCTGGGACCTGGTGGCCTGGGGCGTCGAATTGGCAACGGCGTACAGCGAACTCACCGACCCGGTGGAGCAGCGGCGCCGTCTGCACGAGCAGTCGCTGTTGGCAGCCGGCGGCGACCCCGAGGCAATGGAGCTCGACGAGGACTTCCTGCAGGCGATGGAGTATGCGATGCCACCGACCGGCGGCCTGGGGATGGGCGTAGACCGTCTGGTCATGCTGGTCACCGGTCGCAGCATCCGCGAGACGCTGCCATTCCCGCTGGCTAAGCCGCATTAGCGGACCTCGGACGCGTTTTGGCTTGCGGACTCAAAGTCGAGGATCAAGCCGGTCAGATTGCTGACGCCATGGCAGCAAAACTGCCGAAATGACGGCGGCTGACGGTGGCCCCATCGCGGACAATGTCGAAACGACAACCCCAGTAGCCTGTCAGACATGCCCGACGAACCGACAACTCCCGACCCCGGCTATGACGACTCAGGTGTACCGACCTTCGAATCGGTCCGCGAGAAGATCCAAAGCCGCTACGGCAGCGCGGCGGGCGCTTCCGAACTTGCTTCTGAGAGCCAGGAAGGTCGCGAGGTCGAGGAGCAGTACGAGGAACGTCAGCGAGCGGCGGCCGAGCGTCTGGCGCAGATCCGGGAATCGATGCGCACCGATGAGTAAGGCCCGGCACTTGGTTGGGCACCTGCCGGCTCCGCTTAACCGCTGATCGATCCTGCGGCCACGGCGTGAAAATCGCGAGAAGCCAGCCCTGAGCGCAGGATCGATGCCACGAACGCAGGCTCGACGCGCAAAGCCGATTCAGGCGCTGACTTTGCGGCGCTTGCCCGAACGCGGCGGCGTGCTGGCGGGCGCCGCGTTCAGAACCTCGGCGAGAAACTTCCCGGTGTAGCTCTCTGGTATGGCGGCGACGTCCTCCGGAGTTCCTTGGGCGACAACGGTTCCGCCCTCGGCACCGCCTTCGGGACCCATGTCGACGAGCCAGTCCGACGTCTTGATCACGTCCAGATTGTGTTCGATCACGATCACCGTGTTGCCCTTTTCGACGAGGCCGCTGATCACGTTCAACAGCTTGCGGATGTCGTCGAAATGCAAACCGGTGGTGGGCTCGTCGAGGATGTAGATCGTGCGGCCCGTCGAGCGTTTCTGCAACTCGGAGGCGAGCTTGACCCGCTGCGCCTCACCGCCGGACAACGTGGGCGCGGGCTGCCCTAGCCGGACGTAGCCCAGGCCGACGTCGACCAGCGTGCGCAGATAGCGGTGGATGCCTGAGATCGGCTCGAAGAACTCCGCCGCCTCCTCGATCGACATGTCCAGCACCTCGGAGATGGTCTTGCCCTTGTAGTGCACCTCGAGGGTTTCCCGGTTGTAGCGGGCACCGTGGCACACCTCGCACGGCACATACACGTCGGGCAGGAAATTCATCTCGATCTTGATGGTGCCGTCGCCCGTGCATGCCTCGCAGCGGCCCCCCTTGACGTTGAACGAGAACCGGCCGGGTTGATAACCCCGGACCTTGGCCTCGGTGGTGGCCGCGAACAGGGTGCGGATCTTGTCGAACACCCCGGTATAGGTGGCCGGGTTGGAGCGCGGCGTACGCCCGATCGGCGACTGGTCGACGCGCACCAGCTTGTCCAGATGATCCAGACCCGTGACGCGGGTATGGCGGCCCGGTACGTGCCGGGCCCCGTTGAGCCTGTTGGCCAGCACCGCGGCCAGAATGTCGTTGACCAGCGTGGACTTGCCGGAACCGGACACGCCCGTCACCGATGTCAGCACGCCGAGCGGGAATGACACGTCGATGTCGCGCAGGTTGTGTTCGCGCGCGCCGACGACGGTGAGCAAACGCCGCTTGTCGATGGGACGCCGCATCGAGGGCATCTCGATGCTCTCCTTGCCCGAAAGGTAGGCGCCGGTGATGGAGTCCGTGTTGGACAGCAGATCGCCATAGGTCCCGCTGTGCACGATGCGGCCACCGTGCTCGCCGGCCCCGGGCCCGATGTCGACGACCCAGTCGGCGTGCTCAATGGTGTCCTCGTCATGCTCGACGACGATCAGTGTGTTGCCCAAATCCCTCAGCCGGGTGAGGGTTTCGATGAGACGACGGTTGTCGCGCTGGTGTAGCCCGATGGACGGCTCGTCGAGCACGTAGAGCACGCCGACCAGCCCTGAGCCGATCTGGGTGGCCAGCCGGATGCGTTGCGCCTCACCGCCGGACAATGTGGCAGCCGCCCGCGACAGCGACAGGTAGTCCAGCCCGACGTCGAGCAAGAAGCCGAGCCGCGACTGGATTTCCTTGAGCACCTGCCCGGCGATGGCCTCCTCCCGAGCACCCAGCGTCAACGCGTTGAGAAAATCTGAGCAGTCCGCTATCGACAACTCGCACACCTCGGCGATGGACTTGGCGCCGCGCTCCCCGGCCGCCAGCGTCACCGCCAAGATCTCCGGCTTGAGCCGAGTGCCCTCACACACCGGGCACGGCACATCGCGCATGAAGCCCTCGTAGCGCTCCTTCATCTGATCGGACTCGGTCTGGGCCATCTTGCGCTGCAGAAACGCCAGCACGCCCTCGAAATCCGCATAGTACGAACGGGTTCGGCCGTAGCGGTTGCGATACCGCACGTGCACCTGCTCGGTGGAGCCTTCCAGGATTGCCTTGCGCGCCTTGAGCGGCAGCTTGCGCCAGGGCGTGTCCACGTCGAAGCCGAGTGCGTCACCGAGCCCGGCCATCATGCGCACGAAGTACTCGGCGGTATGGCCCGTCGACCACGGCGCGACCGCGCCCTCGGCCAGCGTGCGATCCGGGTCGGGCACCACCAGATCGGGGTCGACCTCTTTCTGGACGCCCAAGCCGGTGCATTCGGGACAGGCACCGTAGGGCGAGTTGAACGAGAACGACCGCGGTTCCAGGTCGTCCACAGCCAGCGGGTGGCCGTTGGGGCAGGCCAGTTTCTCGGAGAACCGTTGCTCACGCGGGCGGTCGTGGTCGTCACGATCGTCGGGGAACTCAAGCACCACGATGCCGTCGGCAAGGTTCAGCGCGGTCTCCACAGAGTCGGTGAGCCGCTGCTTGGCGGTGACCTTGACGGTCAGGCGATCCACCACCACCTCTATGTCGTGCTTTTCCTGCTTCTTCAGCTTCGGCGGGTCGGTCAGCGAGTGCACCACGCCGTCAACCCGTACCCGGCTGTAGCCCTGCGCGTTGAGCTTGTCGAACAGGTCGGCAAACTCGCCCTTACGGGTGCGTACCACCGGTGCGAGCACCAGGAACCGAATGCCCTCCTCCATCGCCAGCACTTGGTCCACGATTTGCTGGGGCGTCTGGCGGGCGATCCGCTCACCACAGATCGGGCAGTGCGGCGCGCCGGCCCGCGCATACAGCAAACGGAGATAGTCGTACACCTCGGTGATGGTCCCCACCGTCGAGCGCGGGTTGCGGTTGGTCGACTTCTGGTCGATGGACACCGCGGGCGACAGCCCCTCGATGAAGTCGACGTCGGGCTTGTCCATCTGCCCGAGGAATTGGCGAGCATAGGCCGACAGCGACTCGACGTAGCGCCGCTGCCCTTCGGCGAAGATGGTGTCGAATGCCAGCGAGGACTTGCCCGACCCGGACAGCCCGGTGAAAACGATCAGGGCGTCGCGGGGCAGGTCCAGGTCGACGCCGCGCAGGTTGTGTTCGCGCGCACCCTTGATGATCAGGCGCTCAGCCACTCAAGCCCTTTCATGATGGATCCCCTTCGCACACAGAACTCGTTCCCATGCTATGTGGCCATACCGACAAGCATTCCGGGACCAGTAACGTGACCGCTATGACCGTCCTAGACGACAACTACACCGGACACGTGGAACCGGGTACCGCGGCCCGACGCAGCCTGCCCGGCGCCACGATTCTAAAGGCGTCGGTGGGCCCGATGGACAACAATGCCTATTTGGTGACCTGTTCGGCGACCGAGGAGACGCTGCTCATCGACGCGGCCAACGACGCCGACGTTCTGATCGACCTGATCCGCCAACACGCGCCACGGGTGTCGCTGATCGTGACCAGCCACCAGCACTTCGACCACTGGCAGGCGCTGCAAGCGGTGGCCGAGGCCACCGGGGCGCCCACCGCCGCCCACGAGATCGACGCCGACCCGCTGCCGGTGCAACCGGACCGTTTGCTGGCCAACGGGGACACCGTGCGGATCGGCGAGCTGACCTTTGACGTCATCCACCTGCGGGGGCACACCCCCGGCTCCGTCGCGCTGGCGCTGAACGGACCTGCCACCGGCAACGTCACGCAGTTGTTCACCGGCGACTGCCTGTTCCCGGGCGGTCCTGGACGGACGACACAGCCGGACGAGTTCGATTCGCTGATGGGGGACCTCGAAAGCAGGGTCTTCGCCCGATACGGGGACGACACGATCATCTACCCCGGCCACGGCGACGACACCAATCTCGGCAACGAGCGACCACATCTAGCGGAGTGGCGCGAACGCGGCTGGTAATTCCGTCGTGCTGTCCAGCGGCTCATGCCTGGTAAAACAGGACGGCCACGCCAACGGATTCTCAGCGTCGCCGGCGTTAGCCGGTGCTAGCCGCCGTGGCCACCTGTGCCGGCGTCGGCGGTCCCGCCGCCGCTGCCTGAGGCGCCGTGGCCGCCACGGCGGCGGAGCCGCCCCAACAAGGCGCTGCCACTTAGCCCGGCCCCCGGCGGCGTCGAAGATGTGAGTGTGGCCTGAAGCTCGACTAGCTTGACGACGTCACAAACCAGGGACACTGGCGTTGGGAGTCGAACGCCCCGACTTGGGCGATTGGCGCGACGGGGCTGGTAGGCCCGCTCAGGTGGTGTGCACGATCAGCACATCGACCTTGGCCCGACGCGACACGTTGGCCGGCACCGATCCCAGCAGTCGGCCGGCGATGGTGCTGAGGCCGACGTTCCCGACGACCAGCAAATCGGCCTTGACCTCCTCGGCGAGGTGGACCAACGCGTCGACCGGAGCGCCGACGATCGCGCGCTCTTCGACGTTCTTGGCACCGGCGTTGTGGGCCCGCTCCTTCGCGTCGTGCAGGATCTCGTAGATCGGGGCGGTGCCCGTCACCTTGTAGCTTTCTTCCTTCAGCACGTCGGCCGCACGGCCATCGTCGTGATGAGGCAAGTACGCCGACGCGATGATCAACTTTGCGTCGGCCCCGGCAATGGCGGCCGCCTTGTCCACCGCGCGGAATGACGAGTCCGAGCCGTCGGTCCCTACGACCACGGTCCCATAGGCACCCATTTACCCTCCAAGTGTCGTTTGCCCAGCCAACCCAAGACAGTATCGCGTGCAGTGTCCAAAAGGACAGATTAAGCGACACCGCTGCGACGTGGCGCAAGCCTCAATTTGCCCGGTCAGGGCATGGCGACCGACAATACTGCGGATGACACTACGTGCGAATGCCCAGGCCCGATGGGGAAAGCTTTGCCGCGCAACCCTTTCCGAAGCCGGCATGGGTCGGCGTTGACCAGGCTCATCGGGCGGACTCTACAGTGACAAGCATCATGCCCTCGCAGACCATCGAGCAGCCAACGGCGCAGGTCATTGGGGATTCTGCGAGTCCCCGCCCCGACGGGAGGCTGCTCGATCCGTGGGCGGTCGCCGTGCTGGCCACGGTTATCAGCGCCGCCTGGGCGAGCAGGCCGTCGCTCTGGTTCGACGAAGGTGCGACGATTTCGGCGGCGAGCAGGTCATTGCCGCAGCTCTGGAAGCTGCTGGGCCACATCGATGCCGTACACGGCCTGTACTACCTGCTGATGCAGGCCTGGTTCGCTATTTTTCCGCCGACGGAATTCTGGTCACGTGTTCCGAGCGCGCTCGCCATCGGGGGCGCTGCGGCCGGCGTCGTGGTTTTCACCCGACAGTTCGTGCCGCAGAGCCGGGCCACGGGGCTGTGCGCCGGCGTTGTCTTCGCGATACTGCCGCGAGTGACGTGGGCCGGGATCGAAGCCCGGTCCTCGGCGCTGTCCGTGGCGGCGGCGGTTTGGCTGACGGTCTTGCTCGTTGCGGCGGCGCGGCGCAACCGGCCCCGGCTGTGGGTGGGTTACGCGTTGCTGCTGGTGTTGTCGGTCCTGATCAGCATCAACTCGGTGCTCTTGGTGCTGGCATATGCCGCCATCCTGCCGCGGCTGGCCCCGCGCAGAGGCATCGTTGTCCGGTGGTTGGTCAGCTCTGCGGTGGCGCTGGGGATCCTGACCCGATTCCTGCTGTTCGCCCACGGTCAGGCTTTCCAGGTCGCGTGGATTGCGGGGTTGAGCAGGAACCTCTTCCTGGACGTGGTGCATCGGCAGTACTTCGATCACAGCGTTCCCTTCGCCATCCTGTCGGGCGTCACCGTCGTCGCCGCGGTCGTCGCGCGTGCGCTCGGAGCAGCCGGGCCGGGTGGCGGTGCCCGGCGACTATTACAGGTGTGCGCGGCGTGGATCGTCATCCCGACGGCGGCCGTGTTGATCTACTCGTGGCTGGTTGAACCCATGTACTACCCGCGTTACCTGATCGTCACGGCTCCCGCCGCGGCCGTGGTCCTGGCGGTCTGCATCGTCACGCTCGCCCGAAAGCCGTGGCCCATCGCCGGCGTTGTGCTGGCGTTCACGGCCGCCGCGTTTCCGAACTACTACTTCACCCAACGCGGGCCCTATGCCAAGGAGGGCTGGGACTACAGCCAGGTTGCCGACGTGATCAGCGGCCACGCGGCGCCCGGGGATTGCCTGCTGGTGGACAACACCGTGGTCTGGAAGCCCGGGCCGATTCGCGCGCTGCTGGCCACCCGGCCGGCGGCTTTTCGTTCGGTGATCGACGTCGAGCGCGGCTTTTACGGACCCGATGTCGGCGCTCTGTGGGACGGCCACGTCGCGGTGTGGCTGACGACGGCCAAGATCAACAAATGCCCCGCGCTGTGGACGATCACCGACCGAGACAGATCGCTACCCGACCATCAACAGGGAAAGTCGTTGCCGCCAGGGTCGACCTTCGGACGCGCGCCCGCCTACCGATTCCCCGGCTATCTCGGCTTCCACGTCGTGGAGCGCTGGCAGTTCAACTACTCCCAGGTCGTCAAGTCAACGAGATGAGCTAGACGGGCATGCAGATCTGGCTCGCGGATGGTCTGTTCGGGGGCGCGCAAGGCGGCCGCACCTCATCTCCGAACGACTGAGTCGGCTGTGCGACTGTCAGCCATCCGCGCGAGTGTGAACCACACGACGCCGAATCAGCGTGTCGCGTCGCAGGATTCACACTGGGTTGCCGGCCGACGGCTGTGCGTTTGTACGTCGCTGAACACAGACTCATCCGGATAAGAGTCGTCGGGCATCGTCAAAACCGTGACCACTTCCGCGGCGTGCGGCCGATCGCATTTGGTGCAGCCAAAACCCCTACTGCCGCAAGCGCCGCGAACACCGCGTACAACCACCGCGCCGCTGGCAGGTCGCCATGTTCGGTGCCATTGACCACCACGCCGGCCAGGCCGGCGCCGAAGGCCGCGGAGATCAGCTGCACGATGTTGATGGCGGCCGCTGCCGTGCCGCTTTCGGTTGGGGCTTCGACGCAGTCCATGGCGCGCATCGACAGGTGCGGCCAAGCCATGCCGATGCCAATCCCGGCGACCAGCAAAGCCACCGCCCAGATGAGGACCACCCCGATCGGCGCGTCGGCGCGCTGCGTGAGCGCGACCATCCCCAGACCCGACGCCATCACCAGCGGCGCGGCCAGCAGCATGCGTCCGATGACCCGAGAATCGTTCACCGCGGCGCTGACGATCTCGCTCACCGTCCAGCCGACGGCCAGCGCCGCGCCCAGGAACCCCGCCGCGACCGGACTCAGGTGCCCGAGCCGTTGACCGAACAGTGGCACGTACGTGTCGACCATCACGGCCATCATCAGAACCGCCATGCTCAGATAGATCCACTTCAACGGTCCAGAGCCAAAGACGCTGGGCGGCAACACCGCTACCCGGCTGCGCCGATCGACTACCACAAAAACTCCGATCAGCAGCAGGCCGGCGGCCAGCAGCCCGCCCGTCGCTACGACGTTGTGCGGTAGTTGCGCCACACTGACGGCAATTGCGGCACCACCCATCAACACCAGCGACCACCCCGGCACCTTCAGCGCGGGCCGTGTGGACGCTTCACCGACCGGGCCGGCCCGGTGCGCGGACAGCACGATCGGCACCAAGATGGCCATCAACGCGGTCAGGATTGCCATGGCCGCAAATGCCAAGCGCCACAACCCGAATTGCGCAAAAAGACCGCCCATCGCGGGTCCGACTACGGTCGCGACTCCCCACATCGCGGACACCAGCGCAGAGCCGCGGGTCCATAGCGACCTTGGCAGGGCGGTGTTGATGAGCGCATAGCCCAGGCCGGCCAGCAGACCGCCCGCCACTCCCTGCAGGGCACGTCCGGCGATGAGCACCTCCATGTTGGGTGCCACCGCGCAGACCAGACTGGCGACACCGAACACGGCCAGTCCCGTCAGGAACGACGCGCGTGCCCCGATGCGCAGCAGGAGCGAACTCACCACGGCCGCGGCCACCACCGAACCGACCAGGTACAGCGTCACCACCCAGGCATACAACCGGGCGCCGCCGATTTCGGCGATCGTGCTGGGCAGCAGGCTGACGGTCAGGAATTCGTTGGTCGCGTAGAGCCCGACGCCACCCGCCAGCACCACGGATGCCCCAAGATATGGGCCCAGCAGCTGCCGCCAACTGCCCGTGTCGCTGGCGGTGTCGGTCACTTCAGGCCCGCGGCGTCCATCCCACGCAGCTCCTTCTTCAGGTCGGCGATCTCGTCTCGGAACCGCGCGGCCAGTTCGAATTGCAGGTCACGAGCGGCGGCCATCATCTGCGCGGTGAGGTCCTTGATCAGATCGGCCAGTTCGGCTCGCGGCATGCTGGCGGTGTCGCGGCCCACACCGGCGCTGACCGCCCGGCCCGGCTCGCCCTGAGCGCGGCGCCCGCGGGACGCGTTGCGGCCCGACCCGCCGATCGGGACGGACTCGCCGGCATCAGTGTCAGCCGCCTCGCGATAGACCTGATCGAGGATGTCGGCGATCTTCTTTCGCAGCGGCTGCGGGTCGATGCCGTTGGCCTCGTTGTAGGCGATCTGCTTGGCCCGGCGCCGTTCGGTCTCGTCGATGGCTTCCTTCATCGAGTCGGTCATGCTGTCGGCATACATGTGCACTTCGCCGGAGACGTTGCGGGCGGCGCGACCGATGGTCTGGATCAGGCTGCGCGACGACCGCAGGAAGCCTTCCTTGTCGGCGTCCAGAATCGACACCAGCGACACCTCGGGCAGGTCGAGGCCCTCGCGCAGCAGGTTGATGCCGACCAGCACGTCGTAGTCCCCCAGCCGCAGTTGCCGCAGCAACTCCACCCGACGCAGCGTGTCGACCTCGGAGTGCAGGTAGCGCACCCGGATCCCCATCTCCAGGAGGTAGTCGGTGAGGTCTTCGGCCATCTTCTTCGTCAGCGTCGTGACCAGCACCCGCTGGTCGGCGTCGGCGCGTTTGCGGATCTCACCGATCAGGTCGTCGATCTGGCCCTTGGTCGGCTTGACCACCACCTTCGGATCCACCAGACCGGTCGGCCGGATCACCTGCTCGACGAACTCGCCACCGGCCTGGCTCAACTCGTAAGGACCCGGCGTGGCCGACAAATAAACCGTCTGCCCGATCCGGTCGGCGAACTCCTCCCAGGTCAGCGGGCGGTTGTCGACCGCCGACGGCAGCCGAAAGCCGTACTCGACCAGGTTGCGCTTGCGGGACATGTCACCCTCATACATGCCGCCGATCTGCGGCACGGTGACGTGTGACTCGTCGATGACGAGCAGGAAGTCCTCGGGGAAGTAGTCGAGCAACGTTGCAGGCGCCGAGCCGGCGGGCCGTGCGTCGATGTGGCGCGAGTAGTTCTCGATGCCCGAGCAGAACCCGACCTGCCGCATCATCTCGATGTCGTAGTTGGTGCGCATCCGCAGCCGCTGAGCCTCCAGCAGCTTGCCCTGACCTTCGAGTTCCGCGAGCCGCTCAGCGAGCTCCTCCTCGATGGTGGAGATCGCGTGGGCCATCCGCTCCGGGCCGGCGACGTAGTGGGTGGCGGGGAAGATCCGCAGCGAGTCGACCTGGCGGATCACCTCGCCGGTCAGCGGATGCAGATAGTAGAGGGCCTCGACCTCGTCGCCGAAGAACTCGATGCGGACCGCCAGCTCCTCGTAGGACGGGATGATCTCCACGGTGTCGCCACGCACCCGGAACGAGCCACGGGTGAACGACAGGTCGTTACGCGTGTACTGCACGTCGACCAGCAGCCGCAACAGGCCGTCACGCGGCACCTCGGTGCCGACCTGCAGTTCCACGGACCGGTCCAGGTAGGACTGCGGGGTGCCCAGGCCGTAGATGCAGGACACCGAGGCGACCACCACCACGTCGCGCCGGGACAGCAGCGACGACGTCGCCGAGTGCCGTAAGCGCTCAACGTCGTCGTTGATGGAGCTGTCCTTTTCGATGTAGGTGTCAGTCTGCGCGATATACGCCTCGGGCTGGTAATAGTCGTAGTACGATACGAAGTACTCAACTGCGTTGTGCGGCAACATCTCTCGCAGCTCATTCGCCAGCTGGGCGGCTAGGGTCTTGTTCGGCGCCATGACCAGCGTTGGTCGCTGGAGGCGTTCGATAAGCCAGGCGGTGGTCGCCGACTTTCCGGTGCCGGTGGCGCCGAGCAGCACCACGTCACGCTCCCCGGCCCGAATCCGCCGCTCCAGGTCCTCGATGGCGGCGGGCTGGTCGCCGGCCGGGTCGTGCGGACTGACCACCTCGAAGCGGCCGCCGACGCGCACGACCTCCTCGACGGCACGGTACTCGGAGTGCGCGATGACGGGATGTTCGGTGGCGAAGGCCATGCCAACCAGGGTAGAGCCCGGCACCGACAAGCTGCCCGTCGCGAGCGTGCACAGACTGCCAGCCTCAGCGGCGAGCCGCCGTACAGACGCGCACGCTGACGGGCAGCCCGGGAACTAGCTGTGGCGCGTCCACAGGCGCGAGACGGGGTCGCACTGCAGCAGGTAGCCGTCGTTCGAGGTGGACACCGCGAACACCGGGACGTCGGGCAGGTCACACGAGCTACCCGCGGCGTGCACGCCCGACGTGATCGGCGCCTTGTCCCAGGTGTTGCCTTCGCAGACGACCTGCTGATTGCTGGTCGGGTCGTAGGCCAGTTTGTCGACGTCGCTGCACACACCGCCGAGGACGGGCGGCGACGGCCTGGCCGCCGGAGCGGTCGTGGTGGCGGCTTGCGCGGGATCCGCCAAGTTCACGCCCGGCGGCACGTCGCCGACCCGCGTGGCGACTACCGGAATTCGGACCACCGCGCCCTGTGCGCCGCACTCGTTGGACAGGACGGTCTGGGTCTCGGTGCCGCGCAGCGTGCCGTCGGCCTGGGGAGCCAGCGACCACGCGATGGTCTCCTGCTGGGTCGCCGTGACCTGCCCGTTCGGCTGGTGACAGCCCACCCGCGCCTGCTGCGGCGCACCCTGCCAATACCCGCCGACGAACCGCAGCACATCGGTCTGGCCGCCGTCGGCGGTGTTGGCCACCTGGTGGGTGGCGTCGTCCAGCTGGGTGCCGGTGGCCGCGCACCCGCTGGTGGTGCAGTCGGAACGAAAGGCCCACCAGTCGCTGGTGGCGACGTCGTGCCGGATGGGGACGCCGTTGGTGGTCTTCTTGGAACGGTCGTAGTCCAACCGGTAGGTGCCGTTGAGCACCCGGGAGCCCGCGGGGACACTGCTGGCCGCGGGCGCCGAGGGTTTCGACGCCAGCGCGGCGTTGGGCTGCGGATTGTCCGGCTGGAAGGAGTAGAGAATCGACCAGGTCGCGGCAACCGCGATGAGTACCGCCGAAACCACCGCCGCCGCCCACCGCGTCCGCGACGAGAACCTATGTGTCACAGCCGCAACCACGCGGCGTCGGCGGCGCCGCGGGGAAGCCGGCCGTTCGGCGTCCGGGAGGCCAGGCTCACCACAGGCGGCCTTGTACGCGGCGGCAAAGTCCCGGCAGCGGTCGAACCTATCCTCGGGATCCTTGGCCAGCGCCTTGAAGAACACCTCGTCGAGGTGCGCCAGGTCCTGACGGTAGTCGCTGAGCCGGGGCGGATCGTCGTGCAGATGCTGGCTGATCACCGCGATCGGGTTGGAGTGCTGGAACGGCGGGGCACCGGTCAGCAGATGGAATGCCGTTGCCGCCAAAGCGTATTGATCTGCCCGCCCGTCGATGTTGCAGCCCGTCAACTGTTCGGGGGCGGCGTAGGCGACCGTTCCCACGGCGACATTGGTCTCGGTGATACCGCTGATGTCGGCGAGGTGGCGAGCTACGCCGAAGTCCGCCAACAGGATTCGTTGTTCTCCGTCATCCGGGTGGGTGAGCAGGATATTGGCGGGCTTGACGTCGCGGTGCAGCAAGCCGCGAGTGTGGGCGTAATCGAGTGCACCCGCGACGGCGTGGACGATGTCGCCGACCTGTTCGGCCGGAAGACCTTCCTGGTAGCGCTCTTTCACCAGTCGGGCGGCGTCGGTGCCCTCGACGTAGTCCATCGAGATCCAGAGCTGACCGTTGAACTCACCGCGGTCGTGGACGCCGACGATGTGCGGATGCCACAGTGTCGCGGCAAGGTCGGCTTCCCGGTTGAACCGCTCGCGGAACTCACGGTCGGCGGTGATCGCCTCGGCGAGGACCTTGATCACATCGCGACGCGGCAACCGGGGATGCAAGGCCAGATACACCTCCGCCATGCCGCCCGCGCCGAGGGGTCGCAGGATCGTATAGCCGGCAAACGGCGCGCCGTTGGCAATGCGCGAGGGTTTGACGTCATCGGGGGCCCCGGCCCCCGAAACTGCTTCCGGTGGTTCGGCACTCGGCGCCGAATTGACCGGCGGGACGCGGCGCAGCAGGTTTCCGACGGTCGCTGAAGGCAGCGACTGGAAGCCCGCGCGCAGGGCTCCACGCGCCAGTCGCGGGTTGCTCAGCAGCCGTCGTCCGGCGCCCAGGCGTCGGGTTCCTCCGTGTAGCTCATCCATCTACCTTCACCCCCTTGTCTTGCGGCACTAGCGGCGGGTATCTCCACCAATCTTGTGATACCGAACACCCTGCGGGATGGGGCCAGTGCTGTTTCGCCGGCGCTTTCCCGAGTTCTCGCGGCCAGCACGATTGGCGCTCCGGACACCCCTCACGTTCGAATGATGCCGGATCCGAGTTGGCGTTTGGCAGTTGCAGGCTATGAAAAACCTATGAGTGGCCAAATCGAAACAAAGCCAAGCCACGGGCGAGTCCCTTGGGGAGCTCTCAGACGGTCCAACGATACTGGTGTGGTGAGTCGACCCGCCCCGCCCGCGCTGACCATTCGGCACAACGGTGCGCAGCGGTCCTTCGCGGCAGGTCAAGAGGTTATCGTCGGACGTGACCTGCACGCCGACCTGCGTATTCCGGACCCGCGGATATCCCGCGCTCACCTCATCGTGCGATTCGAGCAGGGCAGGTGGCTTGCCATCGACAACGGGTCGTTGAACGGCACCTACGTCAACGGCTACCGGATGCCGGTGGTCGATATCCACGACGGCCAGAGCATCAACGTCGGCAATCCGCAGGGGCCGCGGCTGACCTTCGAGATCGGGCGCCACCGCGGCAGCACCGGCGCGCCACCGCGGACCAGGCCGACGCTGGACTCCGGGCCGCCGACCCTGGCCTGGACCCTGGCCACCGAACCCGCCGCGCCGTCCACACGCCCGCCCGCGCCTCGCGGTCGGTCCAGGCCGGGGCCGCCCGCACCGCCGCCGCCCAGGCATCCGGCCGCGGGTCCACATCAAGCGCCGCCCAAGGTGCCCGCGCGGCCCGCCCCGCCCGAAGAGCTCACGGTGGTCAACACCGGTCGCGCTCCGACCCCGACACCGCCCACGGAGTTCACGGTGATCGACGCCGGGGGGTCCGACGTGTCCAACCTTGCCACCCGGATGGTGAAGTTCCTGTCCCCACGACCGGTCAGGGCCCCTGGTCCCACGAAGACCCCCGGCTCGGTCACGATCGGGCGCTCCGAAGACAACGACATCGTCATCTCCGACGTGCTGGCCTCCCGGGAGCACGCGACGTTGACGCTGACGCCGCTGGGCACCGAGATCCGCGACCGCAGCATCAACGGGACGTTCGTCAACGGCACCCGGATCGGGTCGGCCATCTTGAGCGAGGGTGACGTCGTCACCATCGGCAACGTCGACCTGGTGTTCAGCAACAGCACCCTGGTCCCGCGTGCCGAGGTGGAGACCCGCACGGGCGGGCTGGAGGTCCGCGAGGTCAAGTACAGCGTTGACGGCGGCAAACAACTGCTCGACGACATCTCGCTGGTCGCCAGGCCCGGCACGTTGACCGCGGTCATCGGCGGGTCCGGCGCGGGCAAGACCACGCTGGCCCGGCTGATTGCCGGTTACGCGCGTCCCAGCTCCGGCTCGGTGACGTTCGAAGGCCACGACATTCACGCCGAATACGCGTCGCTGCGCAGCAGGATTGGGATGGTGCCGCAGGACGACGTCGTGCACCGCCAGCTGACGGTGAACCAGGCACTGGGTTATGCCGCCGAATTGCGGCTGCCGCCGGACACCAGCAAAGCCGACCGCGCCCGCGTTGTCACCAAGGTGCTGGACGAACTCGACCTGACCAAGCACGCCGACACCCGGGTGGACAAGCTGTCCGGCGGTCAGCGCAAACGCGCGTCGGTGGCGCTCGAACTGCTCACCGGCCCGTCACTGCTGATCCTCGACGAGCCCACCTCGGGCCTGGACCCCGCGCTTGACCACCAGGTCATGACCATGCTGCGGCAGCTGGCCGACGCCGGGCGCGTGGTGATCGTGGTCACACACATGTTGTCCTACCTGGACATCTGCGACCAGCTGCTGTTGGTGGCGCCCGGCGGGAAGACGGCGTACTGCGGGCCGCCCGACCGTATCGGTGAGGCGATGGGAACCACCAACTGGGCCAAGATCTTCACCAAGGTCGGCGCCGACCCTGAGGAAGCCAACCGACGCTTCCTCGAGCAGAACCGGACCCCGAACCCACCCGCGAAGCGCTCAGAACAGGACGCTGAGCCAACCCAGCTGGGTAAGCCGGTGCACACCAGCCTGCGACGGCAGGTCTCCACGATCGCGCGCCGGCAGGTCCGCCTGGTGGTCTCCGACCGCGCCTACTTCCTGTTCCTGGCGCTATTGCCGTTCATCCTGGGTGCGCTGTCGTTGACGGTTCCCGGTAGCACCGGCTTCCACATCGCCGGCGAACACGCCAGCCCTCCCGACGAAGCCGCGCAGATACTGAACCTGCTGCTCAACTCCGCGGCCTTCATGGGCACCGCGTTGACCATCCGCGACCTGGTCGGGGAACGCCCCATCTTCCAGAGAGAACAGGCGGTCGGCCTGTCCACCAGCGCCTATCTGCTCGCCAAGACCGGCGTCTACTGCGTCTTCGCCGTCCTGCAGGCCGCTATTACGACCGCGATCGTCGTGGTCGGCAAGGGCGCGCCGACCCGCGGCGCCGTGGTGATGGGTCACAGCACTATCGCGGCCAGCGTCGAGCTATTCACGGCCGTGGCCGCGACGTGTGTGGCCTCCGCGATGCTGGGCCTGCTTATTTCGTCGCTCGTGCGCTCTAGTGAGCAGATTATGCCGCTGTTTGTGGTCTCGATCATGGTGCAGCTGGTGCTGTGCGGCGGGATGGTCCCGGTAACCAACCGGATGGTGCTCGAACAGGTGGCGGGGGCGGTGCCGTCGCGTTGGGGTTATGCGGCGGCCGCCTCGACAGTCGACCTGCGGGCCCTGATTCCCAGTTCCCTGCTGCCCCAGGACCGCTTCTGGCAACACGCCCCGAAGATCTGGGCGCTCGACATGGGCGCGCTGGCAGCGCTGTCGCTGTTCTACGGCACGTTCGTGCGGTGGAGGATCCGTTTAAGGCGCTAGAGCTGCATGGCGGCGACCCGCCGCAACCGGCTCCGCCGCCCTTGCGATCGCCGCTAGGCTGAGGACATCCACCCGCCCAAGCACGAGACGTTCGACCTGGTCGCCTGTACCAACACCGATCCGAAGGGCATCGTGCGGGCCGTCGACGTCTACGCGGTGCGGCCGTGGGGGCTCTACCTCGCGCGGCCCGCCCCCGGCCGGGCGCAGTTTCACTACCTCGAGTCGTGGTTGTTGCCGTCATTGGGGTTGCGCGCCACTGTGTTTCACTTCAACCCGGGTTACGAGCGGGACCAGGACTACTACCTGGATGTGGGCGAGTACACCCCCGGACCGGACGCTTGGCATTCCGAGGACCACTATCTGGACATCGTCGTGCGCACCGGCAAAGGCGTGGAGGTAGCGGATATCGACGAGCTCCTGGACGCCAGCCGCCTCGGCCTCCTGACCTCCGAGGTTGCCGAGCGGGCGATACGGCGCGCCATGCATGCCGTCGACGGCCTCGCCCGCAACAACTACGACCTGAGCGCCTGGCTGGTCACCAATGGCATGCAGCTCAGCTGGCGGCCGGACCCGGTTCGCCCAGCGTGAACTGAAGGCGAGAATCCGCCAAAAATCTCGCCCTCAGTTCACGCTCGACGGGGATGCGACGGCCCGACTACACCGCGAGCAATCGCTCGAAGAACTCGCGATAGTGCATCAGGGCAACACGCAGGTCCTCGGTGGAGGCTTCCTGGCCTTGTGCCCACTGCTCCTCGAGACGCGAACGCGCTTGGGCGAACCCGCTCGTGAGCTGCTCAACGAGGTCGGAGACAAGGACGTCCGCTTTCTGTACACATTCTTTGGGATCGTCCACGAAGGCCGCCTGTACGCCAGCCCACCGTCCGCGCAATTCCGCGAGTTCGTGGTCGCCGAAAAGCGTTTCCTCCAGCGATGTTTCGCGGTTGGCCTCTGCCGGCTGCGCCGACACCGTCGTGGCCTCACCCTGAGCCGACGTTCCCTCGGAAACCGTCGAGGGTTCCTCCGGTACAGGGGCGGACTGGCTCAGGTCTCGCTCCTGGCTCAGGTTCTGCTCCTGGCCGACATCCCGCGATGGCGCGCTGGGCGGAGTTGACACTTCGGCCTCGGGTGAGAGCGACGGGTCCGTCTCGGTGACCTGGCTCTGCGACTCGTCGTGCAGTGTTTGTTGTTCATGCGTGGTCATGCGCTTGCCTCCTGTGACCTGTCGCTGCCGGTATTGGTTTCCAGCAACTTTTCGAACAGCGCCCGATAGTGCACGAACGCCGCCCGCTGCTGCTCGGTGCTGACATCGCCGTGCTGCTGCGACAGACAGATGCCGTGCGCGGCGCGGTAGTTCTCTACGATCTGCGGATGGTCTACCGAGATGTCAGCCGCCCGTTGCTCGAAATCGTCGACGGGATAACCCCGTTCGCGCATCACATCGGTCACCAGACGATCCGCAACACCGACGGCAGTTGACGGACTGTCCACGAACCTGGTCTGTACCTCGTGCCAGCGGGTGGTGAAATCCGACAGCGCCGACTGCGTCAACGGCACAATGTCGAGTTTGTCCCGCTTACGCTCGCGGGCGGTGAGTTCCTTCTCAGCCGCCTTCTCGCTGCCGGCCTGGGACACCAGCCGCTCGTACTCGCGGCCATAGTGCTCCTTGAGCCGCTTTGTTTTACTGCGACTGTTGATCACACTCGCCGCGACAACCACCACTGCGACCACGATGACGACGATGGCCGCGATGAGAATCACTTGCCAAACGGGCATTTCGCGCTCCTCTCGTACTCATGTCGAATAACCTCAGCGACGCCGACGCAAACGCCTTTTTGTGATGCGCAGCACGGATGTGCCGGGCAGGCGTGGTCGAGGGGGCGTCAGAAATAGTGCCGGCGGCCGCCGATAGCGCGCCCGGTGCTGCCCAGGATCGCCAGGATCGCGCCAATGACGACCAGGATGATGCCCAGGGTCCACAGGATCGAGATCTTCAGCACGAACCCGACGACCAGCAGGATGAGGCCGAGAATGATCATGGCAAACCTTTCGTTCGCGTGTGACTGTGAAACGTTCGGGCCGGTTGGCCCGGCTTCTGATCCAGTGCACCACCCTTTAGGGCGGTAGTAATACACCCCTAGGGAGGTAATCTTCCTGGCATGCCCGCACCCTCTCGAGCGCCTATCACCGTTGCGCTCGTCGACGACTACGACGTCGTGGTCAAGGGTGTGGCCAACATGCTGGAGCCATATCGCGACCGTGTTGTCATTGCAGAACTCGACTCCACCATGCCCGTCAAAGACGCCGTCGACATCGTCTTATATGACTCGTTCGCCCAGCCCGAATCCGATCATGAAGAGATCGGCGTCCTGGTCGCCAATCCTCAAGCGCGCCGAGTTGTGGTCTACACCTGGAACTTTCATCCCGATCTCATCGAAAGCGCGCGGCAGCATGGAGCCAACGGATATTTGTCCAAGACACTGCCCGCGCGCGAGTTGGTCGCTGCCCTCGAGGCCGTCCATGCCGGCGAGACCGTCATCAGTCAGGTGACGGCCCGGGCACGCAGCGTGCCCGGGCTGGACTGGCCCGGACGCGGCGAAGGGCTCAGCGACCGCGAGGCGGAGATCCTGGCGTTGATCACCCAGGGCATGAGCAACGCCGACGTTGCGCGGCTGACATACCTGAGCCCCAACACCGTAAAGTCCTACATCCGCACGATCTATCGCAAGCTTGGCGTCGGCAGCCGCACCCAAGCCGTGCTGTGGGGCGTCGATCACGGGTTCACTCCTGACCATCACCGCATCGATCACTGGCGGGGTGGCCCCTGAAGTTTCTGCACCCGAGACTGGGGAACCCCCGGGTATGCCAGCCCGCAGCTCGCCCGCAATGAGAACGGCAAGCGCGTCTACCCGGACATCATGCGAAACGCGCACGCGCTGATGGCCGTGGCGCCGGACGCCAGGTCACCATCCCGCCCTACAGAACACCTGGCGAAATTTCGTGCCTGAGCTGCCTGACGTGGAAGGCTTTCGGCGCGAGCTGGCCCGCACGCTCCCCGGCCGCCGGGTGCGGCGCGTCCAGGTAAGCGATCCGGGCATTCTGCGAAACACCACGGCCGCAGCACTATTCGGCCGGCTCAACGGTCGGCGCTTCGGCGAGCCACACCGGCACGGCAAATGGCTGATGCTGCCTACCGACGGCCCGACGTTGCTCATACACAGCGGGATGACTGGCCATCCCTACTACGCCGATGAGGGCACCGAGCGCGAGCCGCATGAGCGGCTGGTGCTGGTGCTGGACCGCGGTGACCTGCGCTATGCGGACCTGCGCAAATTGCGTGGCGTCTGGCTTGCCGCCGACGCGAACGACATCGCGCGCATCACTGGCCCATTGGGGCCCGACGCGTTAGGGATTGGCCTGCCAGAGTTTCGCGATGCACTGTCCGGCCGTCGGGGGTCGCTGAAGGCCGCGCTGGCGGATCAATCGGTGATCGCCGGGCTCGGCAACCTGCTCACCGACGAAATCTGTTGGTGCGCCCGGATTCTGCCGTCGCGACGGGTCGCGGCGCTAACCGGTGATGAGCTGAAGCGACTGCACGGCGCGACAACCCAGGTGCTGCGCACCGCAGTGCGACACGGCCGGGTGCCCCGATCGTCCCGCTGGCTTGCCGGCGTCCGCGACGATCCGGATCCCTGCTGTCCCCGCTGCGGTACACACCTGAATCGAAGCCGCATGAATGGGCGAACAACCTTCTGGTGCCCGCACTGTCAGCCCGCCCGATGACGATGCGGTCCTGCAACGAACCGAGGAGGACGGGCGATCCGACTAGCCAGCTGGGTTCCAGCCGGTCGTGTCGGCCCACTCCCACGCGCGCCGGTACGCCTCGACAAACCACGGCTCCTTGACCGCGACGTAGCGGCCGGTATCCCCGCCCCCGGCGGTCTCGGCGTCGCGTTTCACTGCCAGGTACTCTTCGCGCACAGCTGGATTGGCCTTCAACCAGTCGACGAACAACAGCGCGAACTGCTGATTGGGCCAGCCGTCCACCCTGAGGTGCACATTCGTGGGTCGGCCGGGATCGGCCGAGGCGTGAATTCGTTTGTGCCACAACGTCGGGTCCTCGCCGTGGTCGAAACGGTTGACGGTGCTGCGGGCATCGGCCTTGGCGACATCCTCGGTGATGTGCTCGAGGCGCGGGTAGCCCACGGCCAGCAACGGATCGACGAGTTCGTCTGCGACCTCTAGTGATTCGACGGTGATCTGGATGTCGATGACGTCCTTGGAAAGGAAGTCCGGATACTCGGAAAACGCGGTCGACCCGATATGGTCGACCCGCAGCGCGCGGTGGCCGCACGCGGTGTTCAACCGGTTGACGATGCGCAGCGCCTGTTCCGGCCAAGTCGGATCGGCCGGCACCAAACGGGCGGGTGCGCGTGCGGGTTGCCGCTCGGTCAGGTTGTGTGCAAACGGCAGTATTCGGTCGTTCCACACCTCGTGGGCGCATCGCACCAAGTCCTCTGGGCTGGCCGAGTTGTCCAACCAGATGTCCGCGACGACACGGCGCTGCTCGTCGGTAGCCTGGGCCGCGATCCGGGCCCGGGCATCCTCCTCGGCCATGCCACGTTGATCGACCAACCGTCGCACGCGCACGTCGACATCGGCGTGCACGATGACGACCAACGGAAACAGCGGCGCCATCCCGGATTCCACGAGCAGCGGAATGTCTTCCACCACAACGGCGTCGTCCGCCACGGCGGCGATGATCTCCGCCCGCCGCTTGCCTACCAGCGGGTGCACGATGCCATTGAGCTTTTGGCGCGCCTCGTCGTCTCGAAAAGCCTTGGCCGCCAAGGCGGGACGATCCAGCGCCCCGTCCGAGAGCAGAATGTCGTCGCCGAACGCCTCGACCAGCGACGCCAGGCCTTCGGTGCCGGGCTCGACCACCTCCCGGGCGATGACATCCCCGTCGACGACGATCCCTCCACAGTCCGCGAAGGTGGACGACACCGCCGACTTGCCGGCGCCGATGCCGCCGGTCAGCCCGATGCGCAGCATTACCCGGATGCGGTCAGTGGAATCAGCCGTTGCCGGCGAGTTTTTCCCGCAGCGCGGCGAGTTGGGCGTCGCTGGCCAGCGACCCGCCCGCCGCCTTGTCCGAGGGCCCACTGCTGGACGGCGGCTGGCTACTGCCGCCCTGATCGACGGCCTCGGCGGCGGCGAACTTCTCCATCTGCGCGGTGTGCATCTTGTGCCGGCGCTCGGCCTCGGCGTAGCGGGCTTCCCATTCGTTGCGCTGGGCATCGAATCCGTCGAGCCACTCGTTGGTTTCGGCGTCGAAGCCCTCGGGGAAGATGTAGTTGCCCTGCTCGTCGTAGCTGTCGGCCATGCCGTACTTGGCGGGGTCGAACTCCTCGGTGTAGTCCTCGTTAGCCTGCTTGAGCGACAACGAGATCCGACGACGCTCCAGGTCGATGTCGATGACCTTGACCATCGCGTCGTCGCCGACGGCAACCACCTGGTCGGGCACCTCGACGTGGCGCTCGGCCAACTCCGAGATGTGCACCAGGCCCTCGATGCCCTCCTCGACGCGGACGAACGCGCCGAACGGAACCAGCTTGGTGACCTTGCCCGGCACGATCTGCCCGATAGCGTGGGTGCGGGCGAAGTGGCGCCAGGGGTCTTCCTGAGTGGCCTTGAGCGACAACGAGACCCGCTCGCGGTCCATATCGACGTCGAGCACCTCGACGGTCACCTCGTCGCCGACCTGGACCACCTCGGACGGGTGGTCGATGTGCTTCCAGGACAACTCGGAGACGTGCACCAGACCGTCGACACCGCCAAGATCGACGAAGGCTCCGAAGTTGACGATGGAGGAGACGACACCCTTTCGGATGGTGCCCTTCTGCAATTGATTCAGGAACTCGCTGCGCACCTCGGACTGGGTCTGCTCCAACCAGGCCCGTCGCGACAGCACCACGTTGTTGCGGTTCTTGTCCAGCTCGATGATCTTGGCCTCGATCTCCTTGCCGATATACGGCTGCAGATCCCGGACCCGTCGCATCTCGACCAGCGAGGCGGGCAGGAAGCCGCGCAACCCGATGTCGAGGATCAAGCCACCCTTGACCACCTCGATAACCGTGCCCTTGACGGCCTCGTCCTTCTCCTTGAGCGCCTCGATGGTGCCCCAGGCGCGCTCGTACTGCGCGCGCTTCTTGGAAAGAATCAGCCGGCCCTCTTTGTCCTCCTTGGTGAGAACCAGGGCCTCCACCTCGTCGCCGACGGAAACGACCTCGTTGGGGTCGACATCGTGCTTGATGGATAGTTCGCGGGCGGGGATGACCCCTTCGGTCTTGTAGCCGATGTCGAGGAGCACCTCGTCCCGGTCAACTTTGACGATGGTGCCTTCGACAATGTCGCCATCGTTGAAGTACTTGATCGTTTTGTCTATTGCTGCGAGAAAGTCCTCGCTGGAGCCTATGTCGTTGACGGCTACTTGCGGCGAGGTGACGGTGGGACTCGGCATATTGTTGGGTTGCTCCGGACAGGTTGGGTCGTAGGGACAGATCAGGATTTACCTGTCGAGGCTACTCGACGGTACACAAGCAGGACAAACCCGGCCGACATGCGCGATCTATCGCGCGACCCTAGTGTGCCGCCGAGTCCCAGCTGCGACCATAACCCACAGATACCTCGAGCGGAACATCCAGCGGATAGGCGCCGCCCATCTTCTCGCGCGCCACCGCCTCGACCTGCTCGCGCTCACCGGGCGCGATCTCGAACAGCAACTCGTCGTGCACCTGCAGCAGCATGCGCGACGCCAGTCCCGCCTGCTTGAGTGCCTTGTCCACCTCGATCATCGCCACCTTGATGATGTCGGCCGCGCTGCCCTGGATCGGGGCGTTGAGCGCGGCACGCTCGGCCGCCTCGCGCACTTGGCGGTTGCTGCTGTCCAGTTCGGGCAGGTAGCGCCGGCGGCCCAGCACCGTAGAGGTGTAGCCGTCCTTGCGGGCCTGCTCGACGACATCCATCAGGTAATCCCGCACGCCGCCGAATCGGGCGAAGTACTGGTCCATCTGGACCTTGGCTTCCTCGGTGGAGATCTTGAGCTGAGCGGCCAACCCGTAAGCGCTCAGCCCGTAGGCCAGTCCGTACGACATCGCTTTGACCCGGCGCCGCAACTCGGCGTTGACCTCCTCGATCGGCACGCCGAACGCGCGCGAAGCCACGAACGAGTGCAGGTCCTCGCCGGTGTTGAACGCCTCGATCAGGCCCTCGTCACGCGACAGGTGCGCCATGATCCGCATCTCGATCTGGCTGTAGTCCGCGGTCATCAGCTCCGAGTAGGCCCCGGCCCCGCCCGAGCCCACGACGAACGCGTCCCGGATCTGCCGACCGGCGTCGGTGCGGATCGGGATGTTCTGCAGGTTGGGTTCGGTGGAAGATAACCTGCCGGTCGCCGCGATGGTCTGGTTGAACGTGGTGTGGATCCGCCCGTCGCTGGCCACCGAGTTCAGCAGCCCGTCGACGGTGACCTTGAGGCGGGTGACGTCGCGGTGGGCCAACAGGTGCTGCAGGAACGGGTGGCCGGTCTTGTCGAACAACGACTGCAGGGCATCGGCGTCGGTGGTGTAGCCCGTCTTGGTTCGCTTCGTTTTCGGCATGCCCAGCTCGTCGAACAACACCACTTGTAGCTGCTTGGGCGAACCGAGGTTGATCTGCTTGCCGATCACGGCGTAAGCGGCTTCCGCCGCGTCGCGGATCTGGTTGCCAAACTGGCTCTGCAACTCGGTCAACATGCCCAGATCGACGGCGATACCGACGGCCTCAATGTCGGCCAGCACCTGCTGGACCGGCAGCTCCATCTCGCCCAGCAACGCGGCGGAATCGATGCGGGCCAGTTCGGCGTCCAGGGCATCGGCCAGGTCGACGACGGCGCGGGCCCGCAGGATCGTCGTTTGTGCCGCCTGAACATCCGATGCGTCGTCGTCGAGGAGTGAAAGCTGTTGCTGCTCAGGTGTTTCCGCTCTCAACTCACGACGCAGGTAGCGCAACGACAGGTCGTCGAGGGCGAAGCTGCGTTGCCCGGGCCGCACCAGGTAGGCCGCCAGCGCGGTGTCGGAGGTGACGCCGCCCAGCGTCCAGCCGCGACCCGCCAGGTCGTGAATGGCCAGCTTGGCCTCGTGCAGGGCTTTGGGTTTGCCGGCGTCGGCCAGCCAATCGGCCAGCGCCGCGTCGTCATCGGGGGCCAGCGCGGCGGTCTCGATGTAGCCGCCTTCCCCGTCCGCAGCGGCGATGGCCAACGCGGTGGCGTCGCCGTCGTGCGGGAGGTGAGTGCCTACCACCGTCAGGCCGGAACGGGTGCCGTCCGCGACGTGCTCGGCCAGCCACGTTCGCACCGTACCGGTTTCCAACGCGCCGCCGCGCACGTCGAAGCCCTCCTCGACCTCGGGCTCGACGGCCGCCAGCGTGTCGAACAGCCGGTCGCGCAGCACCCGGAATTCCAGGTCGTCGAAAAGCCGGTGGATGTGGTCGCGGTCCCAGGGGGCCAGCCGCAGCGTGTCCGGCGTGTGGGCCAGCGGCACGTCCTTGACCAGGTCGGTGAGCTCACGGTTGCGCACCACATTGGACAGGTGGGCTCGCAACGCGTCGCCGACCTTACCGCGCACCGAATCGACGTTGTCGACGAGTTCCTGCAGCGAGCCGTACTCGACGATCCACTTGGAGGCGGTCTTCTCCCCCACGCCGGGAATGCCGGGCAGGTTGTCGCTGGGGTCGCCCCGCAGGGCGGCGAAGTCGGGGTACTGCATGGGGGTCAAGCCATACTTCTCGACGACGGCGTCCGGGGTGAAGCGGGTGAGCTCGCTGACGCCTTTGCGCGGGTACAGCACGGTCACGTCGTCGCTGACCAGCTGTAGCGAGTCGCGGTCGCCGGTGACCACCAGCACCCGGTAGCCCTCGTTTTCGGCCTGGGTGGCCAGCGTCGCGATGATGTCGTCGGCCTCGAACCCTGGCTCGGCGAGCACCGTAATGCCCAGTGCGTCAAGGACTTCCTTGGTGATGTCGATCTGGCCGTGGAACTCGTCGGGGGTCGAGGAGCGGTTGGCCTTGTACTCGGGGTAGCGCTCGGATCTGAACGTCTGCCGCGATACGTCGAAGGCGGCGGCGATGTGCGTCGGCGCCTCGTCGCGCAGCAGGTTGATCAGCATGGCGGTGAAGCCGTAGACGGCGTTGGTGGTCAGCCCGCCCCGGGTCTTGAAGTTCTCCGCGGGCAGCGCATAGAACGCCCGGAACGCCAGGGAGTTGCCGTCGAGCAGCATCAACGTCGGCTTGGGCTCAGCCTCAGTGGCCTTAACAGGGGGAGCGGGCACGGCTTTCACTTTAAGCACCGGGTCTGACGGGTTCTGAGGCCGGCGGAATTGCAACACGTTTCAGTTCCGTGTCCTGGCTGGGTACTCTTGCCAGGTGCCAGAGCTCACCAGCCAAGAACCCGCAATCGCGGGATGGTTCGCCACCGATGACGCCGGAAACCCGCATCTGATCGGCGGTAAGTGCCCCCTGTGCGGCACCTACGTCTTCCCGCCGCGCGAGAACAACTGCCCAAACCCGGCCTGCGACAGCGACACACTAGCGCCCGTTGCCCTGTCCAGGCGCGGAAAGTTGTGGAGCTACACCGAAAACCGTTATCCCCCACCGGCGCCATATCCCGCCCCAGACCCCTTCGAACCGTTCGCCATCGCCGCCGTCGAGCTGGCCGACGAGGGACTGATCGTGCTGGGCAAGGTGGTCGAGGGCACGCTGGCCACCGACCTCAAGGTCGGGATGGACATGGAGCTGACCACCATGCCGCTGTACACCGATGACGATGGTGTGGAGCGCATGGTGCACGCGTGGAGGTGCGCCGAATGAGCACTCCCGATCCGCTCTACATCCTCGGCGTCGGAATGCACCCCTGGGGCAAGTGGGGCCGAGACTTCAGCGAATACGGTGTGGTCGCGGCGCGGGCCGCACTGAGCGAGGCCGGCCTGGACTGGCGGCAGATCCAGCTCGTCGCCGGTGCCGATACCATCCGCAACGGCTACCCCGGCTTCATCGCCGGGTCGACGTTCGCGCAGAAGCTGGGCTGGAACGGCGTCCCGGTCAGCTCCAGCTACGCCGCATGCGCCAGCGGCTCCCAGGCGCTGCAGAGCGCGCGCGCGCAGATCCTGGCCGGTTTCTGTGACGTCGCGCTGGTGATCGGCGCCGACACCACCCCGAAGGGTGCGTTCGCGCCGGTCGGCGGGGAACGCAAGAACGACCCCGACTGGCAGCGGTTCCACCTCATAGGCGCGATGAACCCGGTGTATTTCGCGCTGCTGGCACGTCGCCGGATGGACCTTTACGGCGCGACGCCCGAGGACTTCGCGCAGGTCAAGGTGAAGAACTCGCGACACGGCCTGCAGAACCCGAATGCCCGCTACCGCAAGGAGTCGTCGGTGGACGACGTGTTCGCCAGCCCCGTGGTGGCCGACCCGTTGCGGCAACTCGACATCTGCGCCACCTCCGACGGCGCGGCGGCGCTGATCGTGGCCAGCGCCGACTTCGCCCGTAAGCACCTCGGCTCGCTCGACGGCGTTCCTTCGGTGCGCGCGGTGAGCGCGGTGACCCCCCGCTACCCGCAGCACTTGCCTGAATTGCCCGACATCGCAACGGATTCCACTGCCGCGGTGCCGGCGCCGGACCGGGTGTTCAAGGATCAGATCCTCGACGCGGCTTACGCCGAAGCGGGCATCGGACCCGAGGACGTGAGCCTGGCCGAGGTCTATGACCTGTCCACCGCGCTGGAACTCGACTGGTACGAACACCTGGGGCTGTGCGCCAAGGGCGAAGCCGAGGAGCTGCTGCGCAGCGGCGCGACGACTCTTGGCGGCAGGGTCCCGGTCAACCCGTCTGGCGGGCTGGCCTGCTTCGGCGAGGCCATTCCCGCGCAAGCGATCGCCCAGGTCTGCGAGTTGACCTGGCAACTGCGTGGTCACGCGACTGGCCGTCAAGTCGAGAACGCCACCGTCGGCGTCACCGCCAACCAGGGCTTGTTCGGGCACGGCTCGTCGGTGATTGTCGCGCGCTAAGGGGTGCCGAGCAGACGCGAAAGCACCGAAATCGGCCCGATTTCGGGGCTTTCGCGTCTGCTCGGCCGCTTACTCGCCCGTGTCGAGGGTTTCCAGGACCACCTCGGCCACCCGCTTCATGGTGGTCCGACGGTCCATCGCGGCGCGCTGAATCCACTTGAAAGCCTCGGGCTCGCTCATGCCCTGCTTCGCCTGTAACAAGCCTTTGGCGCGCTCGACGAGCTTGCGGGTCTCCAGCCGGTCCGACAACGTCGCCACCTCGCGCTCCAGCTCGGCGATCTCGGCGAAGCGGCTGACGGCCAATTCGATGGCGGGGATCAGGTCGCTGATCGTGAAGGGCTTGACGAGGTAGGCCATCGCGCCGGCGTCGCGGGCGCGTTCGACGAGATCGCGCTGGCTGAACGCGGTCAGCACCACGATCGGGGCGATGCGTTTGCTAGCTATCTCCGACGCCGCGTCGATTCCGTCGCGCCGGGGCATCTTCACGTCCATGATCACCAGGTCGGGCTTATGCCGCTCGGCCAGCTCGACGGCCTCCTGACCGTCACCAGCCTCGCCGACGATGTCGTAACCCTCCTCTCGCAGCATCTCTGCCAGGTCCAGGCGGATCAGCGCTTCGTCTTCAGCGATGAGGACGCGGCGCCGCACCGCGGCGTCTGCGTCGGTCGTGGGGCCCGTCATGACGGACATTCTGTCGTGAACGGGTGCGACTTGCGACGTCGGGGGTTCATCTAAGGTGGAACTCCGGAATAAGCCCTCGTATCCCAACTGGCAGAGGAAACGGATTCAAAACCCGTCCAGTGTGAGTTCGAATCTCACCGAGGGCACCAGGCCGGATCTCGATAAACCACAAGCTCAGCGGTTACGCTTTCAAGGTGGCGACCAAGAAATGCCGCGCCGCACCGGGCACATCGGTTGGCTCGACGCGACGACCAAATTGCGTAGCGGCCGTGCAGGCCGAGACCCGCGCGCGAACCGAGCACTATGCCGACAGCGCCGCCCGACGTGTCCGAGTGCTCAATATCACCGCCGTCATGGCGGTCTGGGTGTGCATCTGCTTCGCACTCCTCGGCTTCTGGCCCGGCCCCCCGGTGTGGCGGACCCAGTTGATCAACTTCGCCGCGGGCATCATTTTCGCGATGGTCCCGTTCCTGCAGCGCTTCGGCGGCCTCATTGCGCCACTTACCTTCATCTTGTCTGCGTATGTCGTGGTCTTCGCCATCTGCTGGGACCTGGGTACCGGTTCCGGCGTGCAGTATTTTCTGCTGACCGGCGCCAGCCTGGTGGTGCTGCAGTTGGGCATCGAACGCATCCGGTTGGCCTTGCTGTTGGCGGCAATGGGCGCCGGGCTGGCGATCACGTTGCAGATGTTCGTTCCGCGCTCGACCGGCGTCGAGCCCGCGATGGCAATGTCGATCAGCTTCGCGGTCACGACCAGCGCCGCCTTCCTGATGGCATTCGTGTCGGTGTGGTTCGCGCTGCGCGATACCGAACGCGCCGAAGCGGTCATGGAGGCCGAGTACCAGCGCTCAGAAGTCCTGCTCGCCAACATATTGCCGGTCAGCATCGCCGAGCGCCTCAAAGAACCCGAGCGCGACGTCATCGCTGACAAGTACGACGAGGCATCGGTGCTGTTCGCCGACATCGTCGGCTTCACCGAGCGCGCCAGCAGTACGGCACCCGCCGACCTGGTGCGGTTCCTCGACACGCTCTACAGCGCGTTCGACGCGCTGGTCGACAAGCACGAGCTGGAGAAGATCAAGGTCAGCGGCGACTCCTACATGGTGGTCAGCGGCGTGCCCCGCCCCCGGCCCGACCACGCCGAAGCGCTGGCAGACTTCGCGATCGAAATGGCCGAAGTCGCTGCCGAATTGAAAGACCCGCATGGCCAATCCGTCCCACTGCGCATCGGTATGGCCTGCGGGCCCGTGGTCGCAGGAGTGGTGGGTTCACGCAGGTTCTTCTACGACGTGTGGGGCGACGCGGTCAACGTCGCATCCCGGATGGAAACCACCGATTCGGTGGGACGGATCCAAGTGCCGGAGATTACCTACGAGCGCCTGAAGGCTAACTTTGTGCTCCAGGAACGCGGCCTGATAGACGTCAAGGGCAAGGGCATCATGCGCACCTGGTATCTGGTCGGGCGCAAGGCAACTCAGGAAACAACCCCGGCATCTTTCGATCTGGACGCCGATCAGACGAGCACGGAATCACGCGCCGCCCGCGTGTGACTTTCGGCCACCCAAACCGGTGTCGTTGAGGGCCTATGCCAGGCCCGGCTGATGTGTCACACTGCGCCCATGGAAACAACTCCCGCGACGATACAAGTTCCAAGATTGTTGCCGCATTTGTGGAAATCGACGCTGATATCCGGAATTCTGTCGCTGATCGTAGGCGTCGCGATCCTGGCCTGGCCAAGTAAAACGGTTCTGGCCGCCGCAGTCGCATTCGGCGTCTATCTGTTGATCACCGGCATCGCGCAGGTCGTGTTCGCGTTCAGCCTGCACGTCACCGCGGGCAGCCGAATCCTGTTATTCATCAGCGGCGCAGCGTCATTGATCCTGGCGATGATGGCTTTTCGTCATTTCGGCAAAGAAGAAGCGACCGCCGTTTACCTGCTGGCGATCTGGATTGGCATTGGTTTCATCTTCCGCGGGGTGGCAACGACGGTCTCGGCCATCAGTGACCCCCAGCTGCCCGGCCGGGCCTGGGAGATCTTCGTCGGGATCATGAGCCTGCTGGCGGGCATGATCATGCTGGGCTCGCCATTCGGCACCATCCTGCTGCTGGCCGAGGTGGTCGGGATCTGGCTGATCGTCATCGGAGTTTTCGAGATCGTCTCGTCGTTCGGAATCCGCAAGGCGTCCAACACGCTCGGCGGGTAAATCCGGCATTCGACAAACCCGCCCTAGCGTTGATCGCGCGCATCTACTACACTATGTCGTAGTTTACGAACCAGCCCGTAGCACCGGGAGATGACAGATGAATGTCGTCGACATTTCGCGGTGGCAGTTCGGTATCACCACCGTCTACCACTTCATTTTCGTACCGCTGACCATTGGCCTGGCCCCACTGATCGCCATCATGCAGACAGTGTGGGTAGTTACCGGCAAGACCGCGTGGTATCGCCTGACGAAGTTCTTCGGCAAACTCTTCTTGATCAACTTCGCCATCGGCGTGGCAACCGGAATAGTGCAGGAATTCCAATTCGGGATGAATTGGAGCGAGTATTCCCGGTTCGTCGGCGACATCTTCGGGGCGCCACTGGCGATGGAGGGTCTGATGGCCTTCTTCTTCGAATCCACCTTCCTCGGACTGTGGATCTTCGGCTGGAGCAGACTGTCCCGACTGGTGCACCTGGGCTGCATCTGGATTGTCGCGGTGTCGGTCAACGCTTCCGCGTTTTTCATCATCGTCGCGAATTCCTTTATGCAGCACCCAGTTGGCGCGCACTACAACCCTGCGACGGGGCGCGCCGAGTTGAGTAGCATCGTCGCGCTGCTGACCAATAACACTGCGCGAGCGGCGTTTGCCCACACCGTCGCCGGCGCTTTGCTGACCGCGGGGACTTTCGTGGCTGCAGTCAGCGCCTGGTGGCTAGTCCGGTCGAACACCATCACTACAGGGCCCGGCACGCGCGACATGTTTCGTCCGGCAGCCATTCTGGGATGTTGGGTCGCGCTGATTGCGACGGTCGGTTTGTTCTTCACCGGCGACCACCAGGGGAAGCTGATGTTCGTGCAGCAACCGATGAAAATGGCGTCGGCAGAATCGCTGTGCGATACCGAGACCGATCCGGACTTCTCCATCCTCACGGTGGGCAGGCAGAACAATTGTGACAACCTGACTCGTGTCATCCAGGTGCCCTATGTGTTGCCGTTCCTCGCCCAAAGCCGGACGAGCGATGTCACGTTGCAGGGTGTCCGCAATCTGCAGCTGGACTACCAACAGCGATTCGGGCCAAACGACTACCGGCCCAACCTTTTTGTCACCTATTGGTCGTTCCGCGCGATGATCGGGTTCATGACGGTTCCGGTGCTGTTCGCGCTAATGACGTTGTGGCTCACCCGCGGCGGGCGGATTCCCAACCAGCGTTGGTTCTCCCGGCTGGCCGTGTTGACCATCCCCACCCCGTTCCTGGCCAACAGCGCCGGCTGGGTGTTCACCGAGATGGGGCGTCAGCCATGGATCGTCGTTCCTAACCCGACCGGTGATCAACAAGTTCGACTGACTGTCGCCGCGGGCGTCTCCCACCACGCCTCGGGGATGGTCGTCACTTCGCTGGTGACGCTGACCCTGGTATACGCGGTGCTCGCGGTCGGCTGGTTCTTTTTGCTGAAGCGTTACATCGTCGAGGGTCCGCTGGAACACGATGCGGAACCCACTGCGCCGCAAGCTCCTAGCGATGACGAAGTAGCGCCGCTGTCGTTTGCGTATTGACCCCGGGAAGGAGCTGAGCGGTGGATCTCCACGAGTTGTGGTTCGGCATCATCGCGGTGCTGTTCCTAGCGTTTTTCATCCTCGAGGGTTTCGACTTCGGGGTGGGTATGTTGATGGAGCCGTTCGCCCGCACTGCCCTAAAACGCGGCACGGGTGACCGGGAAACGCACCGGCGCGCCGCACTGAACACCATCGGTCCCGTTTGGGACGGCAACGAGGTCTGGCTGATCACCGCCGGCGCAGGGATGTTCGCCGCATTCCCGGGCTGGTACGCCGCCGTGTTCTCGACGCTCTACCTACCGCTGCTGGCGATCCTTTTCGGCATGATCGTGCGCGCGGTCGCCATCGAATGGCGCGGCAAGATCGACGACACAAAGTGGCGCACCTGGGCCGATTTCGGTATCGCCGCGGGATCCTGGTTGCCCGCGGTGCTCTGGGGTGTGGCCTTCGCCATCCTCGTCCGCGGACTGCCGGTGGACGCCCGCGCTCACGTGCATCTGTCGATCACCAACGTCCTCAACGCCTATACGCTGCTGGGCGGTCTGGCCACGGCCGGATTGTTTTTGTTCTACGGCGCCGTGTTCGTCGCGTTGAAGACCTCCGGCCCCATCCGCGACGACGCCCATCGGTTTGCAGTGCGGTTGTCGCTTCCGGCGACGGGACTGGTTGCGGGATTTGGGGTTTGGACGCAGCTTGGCCACGGCAAGGATTGGACCTGGGTGCTGCTGGGCATCGCGGTGACCGCGCTGTTGACAGCGGTGCTGTTGGTGTGGCGGCGGATGTCCGACGGATGGGCGTTCGTATGCACGGCCCTGGTGGTAGCTGCCGTCGTGACCTTGCTGTTCGGCTGCCTGTACCCAAATCTGGTGCCCTCCACGCTGAACAAGCAATGGAGCCTGACGATCTACAACGCCTCGTCGACCGCTTACACACTCAAGATCATGACGTGGGTGACGGCGTTCTTCGCGCCCTTGACGGTGGTGTACCAGGCGTGGACGTACTGGGTTTTCCGGCAACGGATCTCGGCAGAGCGGATACCTGCGCCGATCGGCCTAACCAGAGGCAGGACTCCTGAGCACCAAAAGCTCTAGCGGACCCGTTGATCCGCGGCTGTGGCGGGCTTCGGCCGCGTTACGGCGCTACCTGGTCGCCACTGTGGCTTCCGGAGTGGTGATCTCGGGTTGTGCGATCGGCTCAGCGGTCGTGCTGGCGAACATCGTTGCGCGCGTCGTCAGCGACCATTGGGTGCGTGATCCGCGCCGTTTGCTTGGACCGTTGTCAATCTTGTTGGCGCTGTGGGCAACCCGCGCGGTGGCGCGCTGGCTGCAGGCGCGGCTGGGCCAGCGGGGCGCGAGCGCGCTGATCGCCGATCTTTCCGGTCAGGTCCTGGCCGCAGTCACCGGGCGGCAACCCAACGAACTGGCAACACAGCGGGACGCCGCCGCGGTCGTAGTGACGCGCGGCCTGGACGGCTTGCGTCCCTACTTCACGGGTTACCTTCCCGCGCTATTGCTTGCCGCGATCCTGACCCCGGCCACCGTCGTGGTGATCGGCTGTTACGACCTGAAATCGACTCTGATCGCGGCGATCACGCTGCCGTTGATCCCGATTTTCATGGTGCTGATCGGGCTGACGACCGCAGAGCGCTCGGCCGCGGCTCTGGATGCCATGACCACCCTGCAGACTCATCTGCTGGATCTGATCGCCGGCATCCCCACGTTGCGGGCGCTGGGCCGCGCCTCTGGACCCGAACACCGCATCGCGGAACTCGGTGCCGCCCACCGACGCTCGACCATGGCGACACTGCGGATCGCGTTCCTGTCGGCCCTGGTGCTGGAACTGTTGGCCACGCTAGGTGTGGCCCTGATCGCGGTCGGGATTGGCCTGCGTCTGGTGTTCGGCGAGATGACCCTGGTCACCGGTTTGACGGTGCTGTTGTTAGCGCCCGACGTGTACTGGCCGCTGCGCCGAATCGGCGTGGAATTCCATGCCGCCCAGGACGGTAGGGCCGCCGCTGACAAAGCTTTCGCGCTCATCGGCGAGCCGAGCACAACCACGGCCCGGCACCAGCTCGTCAGCGCGCGCGGAGCCCAGATCCGGCTGGTAAACCTGAGCGTCGCAGGCCGAGACGGTCGCGCCCCGGACGATCTCAGCGCGGTGCTCGAGCCCGGCGCCGTCTCGGTGCTGACCGGACGAAACGGTGCGGGCAAGAGCACGACGCTGCAGGCGATCGCCGGGCTCACCGTGCCGTCATCCGGCCGGGTCACCGTGGCCGGAGTCGACGTCGCCGAGTTGGAACCGAACGCGTGGTGGCGGCAGTTGTCCTGGCTGCCCCAACGCCCGGTGCTGATCCCGGGGACGGTCCGGGACAACCTCCTGCTGCTGGGCAATCTGGACGACCTCGAAAGCGCCTGTAAGGCTGCCGGATTCGACGCTGTTGTGGCCGAGCTGCCGCAAGGGTTGGACACCGTGCTCGGCCGCGGCGGCGTCGGGCTGTCATTGGGGCAGCGCCAACGCCTCGGCCTGGCGCGGGCGTTGGGATCCGCCGCCCCGGTGTTGCTGCTCGACGAGCCCACCGCTCACCTGGACGCTGACACCGAAGCACGGGTGTTGCGGGCCATCGTCGAGCGTGCCCGTTCGGGCGCCACCGTGGTTGTCGTCGGGCATCGCGATGCGGTCCTGGCGATCGGCGACCGGGTCATGGAGGTGTCGCATTATGCGGCGGTCTGATCCGCTGCGGGCAGCCTCGATTCTGCTGCGTCCCCGAGCGCCCCGCATTCTGCTCGCAATCGTCCTTGGGGTCCTGTCGTTGGGTAGCGCCCTGGCGCTGGCCGGTCTGTCGGCATGGTTGATCACCCGCGCGTCGCAGATGCCGCCCGTGCTCGATCTGTCCGTGGCGGTCGTGGCGGTGCGAACGTTCGCGATTTCGCGTGGCGTACTGCACTATTGCGAGCGATTGGCCTCGCACGACACCGCCTTACGCGCGGCAAGCACGGCCCGCGCGCGGATCTATCACCGGCTTGCGCACGGTCCGCCGGCGGCCGCCGTACGGCTGCATAGCGGTGAACTGGTGGCGCGCGTGGGTGCCGACGTCGACGAACTGGCCAACGTGCTGGTACGCGCTGTGGTGCCGATCGGTGTCGCGGCGTTGCTGGCGCTGGCGGCCACCGGGGTGGTCGCCACTATTTCACCGCCTGCCGCGACGGTGTTGGCGATCTGCCTGGTGCTGGCCGGTGTCGTCGCACCCTGGCTGGCCGCCCGGGCCGCGGTGGCACAGGAAGCCGTTGCACGACAGTATCATTCGGAACGCGACACCTCCGCTATGATCGCGCTCGAACACGCGCCCGAGCTTCGCGTGGCCGGTGCCTTGCCCCACATCATCGTTGAGTCGCGGCGCCAGCAGCGCGCCTGGGGCAATGCCCTTGACGCGGCGGCCAGACCCGCCGCTGTCGCCGAGGCGATGCCGACCGCGGCGATAGGGATGAGTGTGCTGGGCGCGGTGGTGACCGGGAGTTGGATAGCGCCCACGGTCGCGCCCACCACGCTGGCCGTGCTGATGTTGTTGCCGCTGTCCGCATTCGAGGCGACGACCGCGCTGCCTGCCGCCGCGATCCAACTCGCCCGATCGCAGATGGCCGCGCGCCGACTGCTCGACTTGGTTCCCGCGGACCGCACCGAAAGGGCGCGAACCCTGCCGGTGCCGGTAGCCACCGGGCGACTCACCGCCGACGCAACCTCGGGTTACCAGCATTTGCGGTCCACGCCGGTCACCATTGACCTCCCGCCGGGTGCTCGGCTAGCGGTCACCGGGCCCAGCGGCTCGGGCAAGACGACGCTGCTGATGACACTCACCGGGCTACTTCCGCCGCTGCGCGGACAGGTGACGCTGGACGGAACCGACCTTGGCCGCTTCGATGAGCGCGAATTGCCGCGCGCTGTAGCCTTTTTCGCTGAGGACGCGCACATCTTTGCGACCACCATTCGGGATAACCTGCTGGTGGCGCGCGGTGACTGCGCTGACGACGAACTGATCGTGGCCCTCGACGCGGTGGGCCTGAGTGCCTGGCTGGACAGCCTGCCGCAACGACTGTCGACAGTGTTAATCGGTGGCGCGCAAGCGGTCTCGGCGGGTCAGCGTAGGCGGCTACTGCTGGCTCGGGCGGTGCTCTCCCCCGCCCGGATCGTGCTGCTGGACGAGCCCACCGAGCACCTGGACGCGGTCGACGCCGACCGCGTACTGCGTGATCTGCTGGGCTCCCGGCTGATCAGCGGCGACAGAACGGTCGTGGTGGCCACCCACCACTTGCCCGACGACATTGGTTCGCCTGAACTACGCATTGGGTCGGTGTCGCCAAAGAGCGCCGCAGCTATGGTTCGTCGTCTTCGTCTTGCCTGAGTAGTTTTTCGGGGTGGTGGAGGGTGTTGGTGCGGGGTTGGCCGTGGTCGAGGTGGGGTGGGGGGATCCATTCGGTGTCGCCTTTGGTGTTGGTGCGGGTGGTCCAGCCTTTGTCGGCGAGTCGGTTGTGGGGGCCGCAGGCCAGGGTGAGTTCGTTGATGTGGGTGCGGCGGGTGCGTGCCCAGCCTTGGACGTGGTGGACCTGGGTCCAGTAGCCGGGCACATCACAACCGGGTTTGCTGCACCCGCGATCCTTGGCCAGCAGCATGATTCGCTGGGCGGGGGTGGCGAGTCGTTTGGTGTGGTACAGGGCCAGCGGTTTGGCGCCTTCAAAAACGGCCAGGTAGTGGTGGGCGTGGCCGGCCAGGCGGAGCAGATCACTCATGGGCACCACGGTGCCCCCGGCGCTTAGCCCTCTACCCGCGGCGGCTTGCAGCTCCTTGAGGGTGGTGGTGACGATGAGGGTGGTCGGCAGGCCGTGGTGTTGGCCGAGCTGGCCGGAGGCCAGCAGGGCGCGCAGTCCGGCCAGCAGGCCGTCGTGATTGCGTTGGGGTTGACTGCGCAGATCCCGGCGCGCTGTGTCCTCTGAGGGAGCCCCGTCGATCACCGGCACGTCGTCTTCGGGGTTGGCCATACCCGGGGCGGCCAATGTGGCCAGTACCGCCTCGATGGTGGCCCGGAGTTCGGGGTTCACATAGCCACTAAGCCGCGACATCCCGTCGTATCCCTGCTCACCGAGTAGCAGGCCGCGCCGACGCGCGCGGTCCTCGTCGGTGAAATTGCCATCCGGGTTGAGGCAATCCATCAGCTTGTTGGCGTATTTGGCCAACTCATCAGGCCGGTATCTGCTGGCCTTGCCGGCCAGGTCGGCCTCAGCGGCCGCCCGAGTCAACACATCCACCTCGGCGGGCACCTGGGTAAAAAAGCCACGGATCACCTTCAGGTGCCCCTGCCCGATCAGCCCGTCGCGCTGAGCGGCCGCGGTCGCGGCCAGCTGCGGGGCCAAGGGCTCCCCGCTCATCGCCCGGCGCGCTCCGAGCTCTTCGGCTTCACCGATGCGCCGGCCGGCCTCAGCGGAGGTGATACGCAGCCGGTCGGCCAACACCGCGCGCAGCTTGCCACCCAACTCCTCCTCACTGGCCTGCTCAAGGAGCCCCGTGATCAACACATGCCCGGGTACTGGCAGCCGACGCGCCACCCGTTCCAGGCGCTCGAGTGCCCGCAACCGCTCCGGAGTGGTCAAGACGTCAAACGACAACCCGCACACAGCAGAGACCGCGGCATCAAGCGCATCGAACGCCTCCACGATCGAGTCCCTGTCCGAATGCATGTTCGAATCCTACGACCACCCACTGACATCTTTATCCGCGCGAGTGGCCGCTGCGCCGTCTGCCGCTCACAGGTGTCGCCGGCGTGGAAAGAATTCCAGCGAGAGCAACACGAATATTAGCGGAACGACTTGTGCCATCGAGATCAGCGCGTATCGCCGCTCATCTAGCGCATGGAACTTGTGCACGTAGTGGTCCAACGATTCCAGCCTGATCAACGGGTCAAAGATATGAAGCACGCTGTGAAACAGGCGTTCCAGCTTGCCTCGTGGTTCCTCGTCCAAAATGTCCGGAAAGGCCGCGAACGATAACGAAACCCGCTGTGCGCCAGCGATCTTAGCGGCGGCGATCATGTCAACACTGAGCCGCTCGTCGATCCCGTTGGGGGCACCGCGACGGCGCCACGGTACGTCGAGGGAATAGTCGCTGCCGCCGCCTGCGATCGCATAACGATGAAAGCCCTGCACCCGGCCAAACGCATCCCTCGCGATAATCAGCTTCATCCCGGGGTATCGCCCCTCCAGCACGCCGTCCAGGCTCATGGCAAAACCGCGATCGGTGTGCGCCCCCTTCGGCGACGCCAGCAACATTTCTCTCAGCTCCGCGCGCTGCCTCTCGCCCAGTTCCTGCTCGTCGACGATCTCGGTCGTGATGCCGATGTTGTACGTGTGGTGTTCGGCCTGCCGCAGATTGCGGAACTTGCGCCCCGTCATGTCGAAGGCACCGACCTCGACGACGACGTCGCGGCCGATTGGTATGGGCCGCAACGGTTGTCCGAGCGCGGCGCCATCGCCCCACAGCGGGAGTCGCCGCTGGCTGCACCCCACTACAGCGATCCGCCAGCCGTGGGTGTGACACGTCGCGGCGAAGTCGGCAACCAGTCCGGCGAATTGGGTCTCGTCACCGATCGGGTCGCCGCTGACCGCCGCGAATCCCATCCGGGTCCGGTAGGCCAGGGCCGCAGCGCCAGACGCGCTGAAGTGGTAGCACTTGCCTGTCTGCATGACGAACGGTGCCAACGGATCTCCGCTGGTGGCGTTGACCAATCCCCAGATCCGAGAAAGGTCGTCGGGTCGCGGCCGCGCCGACGTCGGCCACATCAACACCAGTCCCGATCCGACGACCAGCGCGTCACCGAGCAGATCGATGGACAGCACGTGGGCACTGAGACCAGCGGTCAGCACCAACATCGCCGCCGTCGCATGCATCGCCGTCACCGGACGGCCGAGGAAGATGCCGCGAGCGATCAGCGTCACCGCCGCCAGCACGGTCAGCGACCATCCCGGCCGGTTTCCTGCGATCAACCAACATGCCGCGCCGAGCACGGCCGATGCCCCAACCCATCGGGCCCCGCGTGAATCCAGGTGAACGACAACGCGTTCGCCCAGCCCCGGTACGACGCTGACGGGCGGTTGGCTCACCCTCACCTCCCGATGCGCTGAATTAGCCGCCTACAGGCACGTTACGCCCGTATCTATCGGCGCGGAGGCGGAAAGTATTTCAATACGCCTTCCTGAACCACCGTGGCGATCAGCTGTCCGGACTGGTCGAAGAAATGCCCGGTGCCCAGCCCCCGCGAGTCCGCGGCCACCGGGGACGACGTCGAATACAACACCCAGTCGTCGAAGTTGACCTGTCGGTGAAACCACACCGAGTGGTTGGCGGACGCCGCAAAGATGCGATCGAAGCCCCAGGACAACCCGTGGGTGGTGATGACCGAGTCGAGCACCGTGGTGTCCGATGAGTAGACCATCGTCGCTGTGTGCAGCACGGGGTCGTCGGGCAAAGCGCCCAGCGCCTTCACCCAAACCCGGTTGTACGCAAGGCTTTCCCCCTTGTCCCGCATCACCCAGGCCGGATCATTGGTGTAGCGCCACTCGATCGGTTGCAGCGCGTTGACGAAGTGTGGCACGGTCTCCTCATAGCCGCGCAACAACTCACCGATGGACGGCTGGGTATGCGGCTTCGGTACCTCGGGCGGCTGAACGGCATGCTCCAATCCGCGGCCGCCGGACATGTAAGAGACCATCGCCGTCGACAACAGCACGCCGTCCTGGACCGCGTCGACGCGGCGGTTGGCGAAGCGTCGTTCATCGCGCAGCCGGACGACGTGGAATTCGATGTCCTTCGACGTATCACCGCCGTTGACGAAATGCACCGACAACGCGCTGGGCGGTAGTTCGTCACGAGTCAGCGTGCGGGTGCTTGCGACGAACGACTGCGCCATGAGCTGCCCGCCGAACGTTCGCATCGGGTTCTTGCTGGGATGGGATCCGACGAATAGATCGTCGGCTTTGCGGTTGAGGTCTAGTGCCGCCAGCAGTTCCTCGAAATCGGACAATTAAAGGTCGTCCTCGCCGACCCGGTGCACATGGATCAGGTTGGTCGAACCCACCGTGCCGGGCGGCGCGCCGGCGACGATAACCACCAGATCGCCCCGCTTATAGCGGCCGAGTTCGAGCAGCGACTTGTCGGCCTGGCGGATCATCTCGTCGGTCGAGTCCATCTTCGGCACGATGAACGTTTCGGTGCCCCAGGTCATTGCGAGTTGACTGCGCACCTCCGGCCACGCGGTGAAGGCCAGCAGCGGGAGCGGAGTATGCAGGCGCGCCAGCCGTTTCACGGTGTCCCCCGACTGGGTGAACGCGACGAGTGCCTTGGCGTCGAGGCGCTCGCCGATGTCACGGGCGGCGTACGAGATCACCCCTCGCTTGGTCCGCGGCACATGCGTCAAAGGCGGTGCGGCCGTGGAGTTTTCCTCAACCGCGCAGACGATCCGCGACATCGTTCGCACCGCCGCGAGAGGATACTTCCCCACCGATGTTTCCCCGGACAACATCAAGGCGTCGGCGCCGTCGAGCACCGCGTTGGCAACGTCGGAGGCCTCGGCCCGCGTCGGCCGCGAGTTCTCGATCATCGAGTCGAGCATCTGGGTCGCTACGATCACGGGTTTGGCGTTCTCCCTAGCCATTTGGATGGCCCGCTTCTGCACCAGCGGAACCTCTTCCAGCGGCAGCTCGACGCCCAGGTCGCCGCGGGCCACCATGATCGCGTCAAACGCCAGGACGACGGCTTCCAGGTTGTCGATGGCCTCCGGCTTCTCCAACTTGGCGATCACCGGAACGCGACGCCCGATTCGATCCATTATTTCGTGCACGAGCTCGACGTCGGACGGCGAACGCACGAAGGACAGCGCGACCAGATCGACGCCGAGGTTGAGGGCGAAGGTGAGATCCTCGACGTCCTTGTCCGACAAAGCCGGAGCCGACACGTCCATCCCGGGCAGCGACATGCCCTTGTTGTTGCTGACGGGGCCACCCTCGGTGACGGTGCAGACGACGTCGTCGCCGTCGATGCCGTCGACGATCAGTCCGACCTTGCCGTCGTCGATCAGGACCCGGTCGCCCACGGCGGCGTCCTGCGCCAGCTTCTTATAAGTGGTGGAAACCTTGTCGTGGCTGCCCGGGCAGTCCGCAACGGTGATGCGGACCGTTTCACCGTCGGCCCAGTAGGTCGGCCCAGTCGCGAAGCGCCCCAGCCTGATCTTCGGGCCCTGCAGATCGGCGAGGACACCGACGGCGCGGCCGGTTGCGTCGGAAGCGGCCCGGACCCTGTCGTAGGACACCTTGTGGTCCGCATAGTCGCCGTGGCTGAAGTTCAGCCGGGCGACGTCCATTCCGGCCTCGACCAGCGCCAAGATCAGGTCGTCGCTGTGAGTGGCTGGCCCAAGGGTGCAGACGATCTTTCCGCGTCTTGTCACGACGCCCTAGCATAGTCGCGCTCGTTGTCGGCGGGGTTCCGAGCTTGTGACGCTTTGAGCACCAAGGTCGCACCGTTGTTCACCACGCCGCGCAGGCCGGCGATCCGGCCCGCGTCCCGCGGCTACCCGCTGATCGTCGGAACCAACGGAAAACCCGGCAGGTTCCGCAACACCGTCCAAGCCACCGTCGCGGTGACGATCGTCACCATCGCCGGTATGGTAAACGCCGGCCGGCCAAGCCTGCGCCGCACAACCACCCAGGCGATCAGCAGCGGGATGCCGACCAACGCGAAGACATTGTCGTTGATGGCGGCCGGCAAATGAAGGTGCAGCAGATCGTTCGTCATCCGGAGACCGCCACAGAATGGGCAGTTCCAGCCGGTGGCCCACTTGAACGGACACAGCGGGTATGCCGAATCGGTCTTGTGGGGGTCCTCTAGCGCGATGTAGCCGAGCGTCCCGGCCAGCAGCACACCCGAAGCGGCCGCGCCGTACGTACGACCATGGTCGTGCCGGGTGGCCCGATCAGATGCCATTGCGCAGTGGGCGGCCCTGCGGGTCGCGGACGTCGTGAATCGTCACGGTCTTCAGCATGCCAGATCGAACCCGCTCGTGCCGGAGCCCGATAAAGCCGGTGCTATCGGCGACTTCTCCGTCTGAAGCTCCACCGACGCCTCGACTCGACGGTGGCCGACGGCTTTTCCGTGTCGGCATCCCGCGCGGCTTGGCTGTCGGCCTGCTCGTCAGCCGGTTCTTCGGAGTCCGGGGCGGATTCCTCGGCTTCCGATGCTGGCTCGCTTTCGCCATCCCCTACCACGACGTCGGGGGCGCCGGACTCTTCGCCTTCACCCGCCTCGGCGCCAGCGTCCTGTACGTCCGAATCAGCCTCGTATTCTTCATCTTTCGGCTCTACCGAGTCAGACTCGTCGACATCGGTCCGCTCAGCAGCTGACTCGCCGTCGGACTCTTGAGTATCAGGCACTTCGGTGTCGGGTTCTTCGGTGTCGGGTTCTTCGGTTTCCGGCTGTGCGTCGTCGGGTTCTTCGGTGTCCGGCTCTTCCGGCTCTGCGGCGTCCGGCTCATCGGCCTGATCGTCGTCGGCCGCAGGCTTCGGAACCTGAGCTTCCATTGGCGTAAACTCTGGCGCCTCGGGCTCTTTGGCCTCTTCGGCCTGTTGGATTTCCGGCTCGGCGGTGTCCTCGGGCTCGTCCGCGTCTTCGGCCTCTTCGGTTTCTGGCTCGGCGGTGTCCTCGGGCTCGTCGGCCTTTCCGGCATCTTCGGTTTCTGGCTCGGCGTCTTGAGGCTCTTCGGCTGATGGCTCCTCGGCCCCAGCTTCATCCGCCACGGCGTCCGAAACTTCAGGCTCCACAGCCTCGGACTCCACCACTTCGGCCTCTTCAGTCCCGGCCTCTTCAGCCTCCGGCGCTTCCGCCTCTTCAGTTTCGGCTTCCGCCGAGGTGCCCTCAGGCTCTTCGCCCTCAGGCTCGTTCGCTAAACCCTCCACGGGTTCCGCTTCGTCGGGCTCGGTCTCGGGGTCGGGCTCGGGAGCATCGCCCGCAGTCCCCGCGTCTCCGCCAGCAGCTGCCGCAACGGTCGCGGGCTCAGGCTCTGGTGCCTGGGTGCCACGTAGGCTCGCTGGCTCCTCGCGCCCCTTGGGCGCCACAAGAAAGTAGACGATGGCACCGATGAACACGAAAGTCGATGTGAAGGAATTGACTCGGATCCCCGCAATGTGCGTGGCCGTGTCGTCACGAAGCAGTTCGACAACGAAACGACCGGTGCAATAACCCGCAACGTAGAGGGCAAACAGTCGCGCATGACCCAACGTGAACCGCCGGTCGATATAGATCAGTGCAACGAAAACCAGTACGTTCCAAATCAATTCATAAAGAAACGTCGGCTGTACGACATACGCCAGCTGCCCGGTGGAGACGCCGTCGAGCGAATGCACGTCCTCGAAGCCCGCGGGGTCCCGGCGATAGAAGACCTCCAGGCCCCACGGCATCGTGGTCTCCCTGCCATACAGCTCTTGATTGAAATAGTTTCCCAGTCGACCGATGGCCTGCGCCAAAACCAGTCCGGGAGCAAGCGCGTCGCCGAAGGCCGGCAACGGAATTCCACGCCGCCGGCACGCGATCCACGCGCCGACACCACCGAGGGCCACGGCGCCCCAGATACCCAGGCCCCCATCCCAGATTCGCAACGCTGCGGCGAGCCCGGCCCCACCCTGTCCGAAATACGTCCTCCAGTCGGTGGCCAAGTGATACAGCCTGCCTCCGACCAATCCGAAGGGCACGGCCCACAGCGCGATGTCGTAGACGACGCCAGGCTCGCCGCCACGCGCCGCCCAGCGTCGGTCCGTGATGAGCAACGCAATCACGATGCCCGCAATGATGAACAACGCATAAGCGCGAACTGGCAACGGCCCCAGGTGCCAGACGCCCTGCGACGGACTGGGGATATAAGTGGGCAACATGCTCAACACGCCGGCACCCGTTGGCGCACACCGGTAGCCAACTCTTCGGTCAGCGCACGCAGACCGGGCAAGCCGTCACCCAGCGCCGATACCAGCGCCGACCCGACGATGACGCCGTCGGCATAGCCACCGATCTGCGCCGCCTGTTCGCGCGACCGCACGCCCAGGCCGACGCCGACGGGTATCTCGGACACCGTCTTCACCCTGGCCACAAGCTCAGGGGCGGCCTGCGAGACTGCGTCGCGGGCCCCCGTTACCCCCATCGTCGACGCCGCGTAGACGAATCCGCGCGACGCCCCTACCGTGGTCACCAAACGCTCCGGCGTCGATGACGGCGCCACCAGAAAAATGCGGTCCAATCGATGCTCCTCGGATGCCACCATCCACTGTTGTGCCTCTTCGGGAATCAGATCAGGAGTAATCAGTCCATGCCCACCGGCGGATGCCAGATCGCGAGCAAACGCGTCAACTCCGTAGCGCAGCACAGGATTCCAGTATGTCATCACAACCGCATGTCCGCCGGCCGCGCTGATGGCGTCGACCGCGGCCAGGGTGTCACGCACACGCACCCCGCCGCGTAGTGCCGCTTCTGTCGCCCTGGCGATAGTCGGTCCATCCATCCCCGGGTCCGAATACGGCACCCCGACTTCGACTATGTCACAACCACATTCGACGAGCGCTGTCATCGCGGCCACCGACGTCGGCACGTCTGGGTATCCGGTGGGCAGATAACCAATCAGCGCTGCGCGATTGTCGGCACGACACGCCTCGAAAACCGGCCCCAGCCTGCTCTGTCCCACCGTCATCTCAGGTCCGATCGCCCGCCGCCTCCGCCGTCCGCTCCGCGGACCGTATCGTCGCCGGACCCTAACAGACCAAACCACGTGGCGGCCGTTTCCACGTCCTTGTCGCCGCGGCCCGACAGGTTCACCACAATGACGGCACCGCTACCCAACTCGGCACCCAACTTGAGGGCGCCAGCCACCGCGTGTGCGGACTCGATGGCCGGGATGATGCCTTCCGTCCGGCACAGCAGGCCGAATGCGTCCATCGCCTCGGCGTCGGTGATCGGCTGATATTCGGCGCGTCCGGTCTCCCTGAGGTAAGCGTGTTCCGGGCCCACCCCCGGATAGTCCAGACCCGCTGATATCGAATGGGATTCGATAGTCTGCCCGTCCTCGTCCTGCAGCAGGTAGGAGAACGATCCCTGAAACGCCCCCGGCGACCCTCCGGTGAATGTCGCTGCGTGCCTGCCGGTTTCGACGCCATCGCCGGCCGCTTCGTACCCGATCAAGCGCACCTCGGGATCGTCGAGGAAAGCGTGAAAGATCCCGATGGCGTTGGATCCTCCACCGACACATGCCACGACGGCATCCGGCAACCGACCGACCTGCTCCTGGATCTGGGTGCGTGTCTCCAAGCCAATGATCCGCTGGAAATCACGCACCATCGTCGGGAAGGGATGCGGTCCGGCGGCGGTGCCGAAGCAGTAATAGGTTTTGTCGGCGTTGGTGACCCAGTCCCTGAACGCCTCGTTGATGGCGTCCTTGAGTGTCTGAGAACCGGTTTCGACCGAGACGACCTCGGCGCCGAGCAACCGCATCCGGGCCACGTTGAGCGCCTGTCGCGCGGTGTCGACGGCACCCATGTAAATGACGCACTCAAGCCCCAGCAGCGCGCAAGCGGTGGCCGTGGCCACGCCGTGCTGACCGGCGCCCGTCTCTGCGATCACCCGCGACTTGCCCATTCTCTTGGCCAACAGGGCTTGACCGAGCACGTTGTTGATCTTGTGAGAACCGGTGTGGTTCAAGTCTTCCCGCTTGAGGAAGATACGGGCCGAACCGGCGTATTCGCCGAGTCGACTGGCCTCGTACAGCGGAGACGGCCTGCCGGCATAGTGCGTCTGCAACTTATCCAGGGTGTCAAGAAAATCCGGATTGACGCGTTCCTTTTCGTAGGCGGCAGTGACCTCCTCGATCACCGCCATCAAGGCCTCCGCGACGTAACGTCCCCCGTAAACGCCGAAATGGCCACCCGGGTCAGGATCGTGGCGGGTGGGTTCTGAGACAGCGGCACTCGTACGCGGAAGGTCCGGACGGGCTAAATCTGCCATCACCAAGGCTCGATGCGCACGCGGCTCATCAACGGTCAGCGAGCCGGTTTCGGGCAGGACGGATGGGTTCCGGCAGTGACCAGATCGGCAACGGCGGCACGGGGGTCGCCGCTTTTGATCAGACCCTCACCGACGAGCACAGCGTCCGCACCCGCGCCGGCATACGCCAATAGATCCGCCGGCCCACGCACACCGGATTCGGCGATCCTGATCACCTTGCTGGGCAGCCCCGGGGCGATTCGCGAGAAGCAATCCCGGTCGACCTTGAGCGTCTTGAGATCCCTGGCGTTGACCCCGATTACGTTCGCTCCGGCCTTCAGTGCGCGGTCAGCTTCCTCTTCGGTGTGCACTTCCACGAGGGCGGTCATGCCGAGAGATTCGGTGCGGTCCAGCATCGACACGAGCGCCGACTGATCCAACGCGGCGACGATAAGCAACAGCATGTCGGCACCGTGCGCGCGCGCCTCGTGGATCTGATAAGGCTGCACGACAAAATCCTTGCGTAACACCGGAATCGACACCGCTGCGCGCACGGTGTCGAGATCGTCGAGTGAGCCCTGGAAACGCCGCTCTTCGGTCAGGACACTGATGATGCGGGCGCCGCCATCCTCGTAGGCGCGGGCAAGTTTTGCCGGGTCGGAAATCGCCGCCAGCGCACCCGCCGACGGGCTGGCCCGCTTGACCTCCGCGATGACCCCGATTCCGGTTTCCCGCAAGGCGGCCATTACGTCGAGCGGTGGTGGCGCCGCGGCCGCGGCGGCCTTGATCTCGGACAGGCTCACGCGCGCTTCGCGCGCAGCAACGTCGGCCCGGACTCCCTCGATGATGGAGTCAAGCACGGTTGCCGGACACATCCTGTGGCTTCCCTTCCCGCGGTCACCCAACCGGTCCCCAGCCGGTTTCGACGACGTCCCTGAAGGGTAGCGACCTACGGCGCACCGTCCGTCACCGACCCTCGGTGTTGACTCCCGTGTCCGAATCGCGTGGTCGATCGGTCGGGTCGCGACCCTCGTCAAGCGCATCCCACATCATCCGCTCCGACATTTGGGTCTGCGTCTCGTCCGCGCGCTGTGCGGCGTTCGCCCGTCGGGCCGCGGGCGCTGCATACTTCGTCGTCGTGGCGGTGTCCGCCGGCGCACAAATCGAAGCCACACGCATCAGCAAGCCGGCCGCGACCACCGCGCACACCGCTCCGACGAGCGCGGCGACGGCGCCGGCATAGTGCCGTTCGCTCCCCACCAGCGTCATCACCGGGAGGTGGGCGAGATCGGCGCCGCGCGCGGCCACATCCGGTACGACCCACAGGCTGATCGCGAGATAGCCGACCGCGAGGCTTGCCATCGCCGACAACACCGCCAACGCGCGCAGCGCCCAGCCACGCACCGCGAGCGCCGCGATGGCGGTGGCCAGCTGCAGCACCGCCATCGGCAGCAAAGCCGTCGACCAGGAGGCGCCGGACAGCGTCACCGACTTCGGCGGCCCCAAACCGTCGAATGCCCGGACGACCACCCACGGCAGCCGCGACGCCGTCCACACCGCCGTGGCGCCGAACACCAGCAGCAACTGCGCGATCCCGATCGTCAGGCGGCCGGGCCTGGTTTCAGCCACTATGGCCCCTGCTCTGGCCGCCGTCGGGAGAGGTCAGCGTCTCGGCGGCGGCGATCGCATTCAGCACCGCGCGCGCCTTATTGCGCGCTTCGTTGTATTCGTAAGTGCCGTTGGAGTCGGCGACCACCCCGCCGCCGGCCTGGACATAGGCCGTCCCGTCACGCATCAGCGCGGTGCGGATGGCGATCGCGAAGTCGGCGTTACCGGCGAAGTCGAGGTAGCCGACCACGCCGCCATACAGGCCGCGACGCGTCTTTTCGACCTCTTCGATCAACTCCATGGCCCGGACCTTCGGGGCGCCCGAGAGTGTGCCGGCCGGGAAGCAGGCGGTCACCGCGTCCAGAGCGGTGTGGCCCGCACTGAGCGCTCCGGTCACCGTCGAAACCAGGTGCATCACGTGGCTATAGCGTTCGATGTGGCTGTAATCCTCCACGCGGACAGTGCCGGGTGTGCAGACCCGGCCCAGGTCGTTACGACCCAGGTCGACCAGCATCAGGTGCTCGGCCAGCTCTTTGTCGTCGGACAGTAGCTCCTTTTCCAGTAGCTGATCCTCTTCGTCGGTGTCGCCGCGCCACCGGGTTCCGGCGATCGGGTGCGTCGTCGCCCGCCCGTCGTGCACCGTGACCAACGCCTCAGGACTGGACCCGACGATCGAAAAGTCAGTCGCGCCATCACTATTCGGTACCTGCAATAGATACATGTAGGGACTCGGGTTGGTGACCCGCAGTATCCGGTACACGTCGATCGGATCGACGTTGGTGTCCATCTCGAAGCGCTGCGACGGCACCACCTGGAAAGCTTCCCCTGCGGCGATCTGCTCCACCAGGTAGTCGACGATCTTGCCGTATTCCTCCACGGTGCGCTGCGCGGCGTGTCGCGGCTCCGGCTTGCGGAACGTGGCGACCGTGGAGGGTAGCGGCTGACCGAGCGCCGCGGTCATCACGTCCAGCCGGGCGATCGCGTCGTCGTAGGCCCGGTCGACCCGCTCGTCAGTGCCGTTCCAATTCACCGCGTTGGCGATCAGGGTGATGGTGCCCTCATGATGGTCGACCGCCGCGACGTCAGTGGCCAGCAGCAGCAGCATGTCCGGAAGCTGCAGGTCGTCGACGGCCAGTTCCGGCAAACGCTCCAGCCGGCGCACCATGTCGTAGGCGAAGAAGCCAACCATGCCGCCCGACAGCGGCGGCAGGCCCGGCATGGGTTCGGTGGCTAGCAGCTCGAGGGTGGCTGCTAACGCTGCTAGCGGGTCGCCCCCGGTGGGCGCGTCTTTGGGTACCGTGCCCAGCCAGACCGCTTGGCCGTCGCGCACCGTTAACGCCGTCGGGGCGCCGGCCCCGATGAAGGACCACCGGGACCACGAGCGGCCGTTTTCGGCGGACTCCAGCAAAAACGTCCCCGGACGGTTGGCGGCGAGCTTGCGGTATGCCGACAGTGGAGTCTCGCTGTCGGCCAAGACTTTGCGTGTCACCGGAACCACCCGATGCTCGGCCGCCAGCACGCGGAATTCCACACGTGAAGTTGTGGCGGCAAGGTTGGCGGGCATGGCACCATTTTCGCAGACGGGGGTCGCCCGGCCCGCCAGCACGCTGGGCGTAGCCTGGCGGCCATGAAAACTGGTGACACGGTGGCCGATTTCGAACTTCCCGATCAGACTGGGAAACCGCGCAAGCTCAGCGAACTGCTGGCCGACGGGCCCGTTGTGCTGTTCTTCTACCCGGCCGCCATGACTCCGGGCTGCACCAAGGAAGCCTGCCACTTTCGCGATTTGGCGAAAGAATTCGCTGCGGTCGGCGCCAACCGGGTCGGCATCAGCACCGATCCCGTCGAGAAGCAGGCGAAATTCGCCGACATCCGGAAGTTCGACTATCCGCTGCTATCGGATGCCGACGGCACCGTAGCCACTCAGTTCGGCGTCAAGCGCGGTCTGCTGGGCAAATTGATGCCGGTCAAGCGAACGACCTTTGTCATCGACACCGATTACAAGGTGCTCGACGTGATTTCCAGCGAAATCAGCATGGACAGCCACGCCGACAAAGCGTTGGAGAAGCTGCAGGCGCGGTAACGCCCCCTGCGCGAGCAGGCGCGGTAACGCCCCCTCCGCGAGCAGGCGCAAAAGCACCCAAAATCGCAGCGATTTGGGTGCTTTTGCGTCTGCTCGCCCCACCTGGTCTGCTCGCCCGACCTGGCCTGCTCCCCGACCTCGCCGCCCAGTCACGGGCTGATCGCAAGAAACACATATGCGGCGAGCACCACCAGATGCAGCTCGCCCTGCAGGCGGGTAGCCCGCCCGGGGACCACGGTCAGCACGCTGATCACGACGGTGAGCACCAGCAGCGCCAACTGGGTGGCGCCGAGGCCGAGCACCAACGGGCCCGTAATCCATATGGACGCGAGCGCGATGGCCGGAATGGTGAGCCCGATGCTCGCTATTGCGGAGCCGTAGGCCAGGTTGAGGCTGATCTGGATGCGGCCTTGGCGTGCCGCGCGCACCGCCGCCAGTGTCTCGGGAAGCAACACCAGGGCCGCGATCACCACGCCGACGAACGAATGCGGCAATTGCGCAGCCCTCGCCACCCGTTCCAGGGCAGGCGATTCCGCTTTGGCCAAACCCACTACCGCGACCAGCGCGGCGAGTAGCAGCCCGAGGCTTGCCAGCGCCGCTCCATTGCTCGGCGGATCGGCATGCCGCCCGTCCTCGAACACGAATTCTTGGCCTTCTTGCGCAACCGGCAGGAAAAAGTCGCGATGCCGCACAGTTTGGGTGAAGACGAACAGCAGGTAGAGCACCAGTGAGGCGATCGCGGCAAAGGCGAGCTGGCCGGGGGTGAATTCCGGGCCCGGATAAGTGGTGGTGAAGGTGGGCAGCACCAAGCTGAGTGACGCCAGCGTGGTTACCGTGGCCAGTGCGGCGCCGCTGCCCTCGGCATTGAACACCGTCACGCCATACCGCCGGGAACCGAGCAGCAGTGACAAACCGGCGATCCCGTTGGTGGTGAGCATTACCGCCGCGAACACTGTGTCCCGGGCGAGCGTGGTCGCCTCGGTCCCGCCAGACGCCATCAACGTGAGGATGAGCGCGACCTCGATGATCGTCACTGCGACCGCGAGCACCAGTGATCCGAGCGGCTCGCCGACCCGGTGCGCGACCACCTCGGCATGCTCGACGGCCGCCAGCACGGCCCCACCCAGCAGCACCGCCTCCGCCAACGCGGGTAGCGTTCCGATCTCCTCGCCCCACGTCAACGCCAGCGCGATGAGGGCAAGCACGGGCACGGCGACGGTCCAGGACACTCGTTTCAGCATCGCCCGCCATTCTGGCCGACGTCAGCATATGTGGCGCGATCAGCCACCGGGCACGCCTTCCGCGGCCTGGAATCGGACGTCGCCCGGGCGTCTGCAGGCTCGGATCAACCGGCGAATCATATTGAACGGCAGTATAATTCGGTACACATACAGCAGGACTTGACGAATAGAGCTATGCCACAACCGATTACGTTACCCCACACGCTCAGGTGCCATAGCTGCCGGAACCAGAGGACTGTGCCGGCGGGCCGCCCCGGCCCCGTCCGGCGGCGCCGGATCTCATATTGCTCGGGTACTCCGCCGATCACCTCAGTAGCATGCACCCATGGCACTAAGCGAAGGCCTGGCA
>NZ_JAFBAR010000110.1 GCF_019247635.1 Mycobacterium sp. | reverse complement strand
CGTGGGCCGAAGAGCTCATCGAGCCCGCACGCGCCATCGACCATCCTCGGCTCGCGACCCTATATGTGGTGGCGTCGAATTGCTATATGGCCGGACGGATCGATTCGGGCATTCGTTACACCGAGGCCGCCGAGCGGGCGATCAGCGATGGAAGCGAACACCACATTCCATACGCCGTATGCTCCCTCGGCGGTGCGTATGTAGCTGTGCGGCAGCCCGAACGGTGGATCGAGTGGTGCCACGCTCAGCTCGCGCGCGGTATGGACACCCACGGGTTGACCACGGTGTGCCTGCTCATGGGGCTGACGGTTACCGGCTCCTTCGACGAGGCGATGGCGGTCGCCAACGGTTTGATCGAGGCGGCCGAAGCGACAGACAACCCGTACGCGCTTTCAATTGCGCTGCTCGCCTACGGCTGGGCCATCTACGACGCCGACCCAGCCGGCTCGCTCGCTGCCCACCGCCGTGGAATGGTGATCGCCCAAGACAGCGGCAACCGCTCCGCCCTGTCACACCTTGCTACCAACCTGTGCCGCGCGGAGGCCCAGTACGGCGACCCGCTGGCCGCCTTCGATTACTTCACCATGGCGATCGGCAACTATCACGACTCGGGCAACACCTACATGATCCGCGGCCCCCTGGGGTTTCTCGCCCCACTATTCGACCAGCTCGGACGATACGAGCCGGCGGCCACCATCGCCGGATTCGCCGCCCAATTCCCGGTCCCCGCCGCCATGTCGGAGTTGAACGCCGCGATCGCTCACCTTCGCGAGGTGCTCGGTGATGCGACCTACGAATCGCTCGCCAGCCAGGGCGAGGCAATGACCCCCACCGATATGGCGACATACGTCTACGACCAAATCGAACAGGCCCGAACAGAACTGAACGCCAGCTCGAATCGGACGAGATAGGGCAGTCCCGAAAGTCAGTCGCAGCTCTGTGCGACGAGCACGGTCGCAGACTCGACGTGGCTCAGTGCCCATCGTGGGCGGCCACGTCGCAGCGGCACAACTGTCACATGCGTCTGTGCGTCGGTTGTCACCCGATGTGCCCGGCTCTGAGCGACTGTGTTCGGTGGCGCCGTGCCGCGAATGAAGTTGTCGCGCAGAGGCGGGCACATCGGGTTGTGCTCCCGACGTGGGCCAGTGTTCTGGATGTGGCTAGAGGTAGCGATGTGAGAATCTGAGGTGCCCGTGAGCACGACGCCCTATGAGGACCCTGGGTGACCGGGCGGGGACGGCACTGAAACCTATTGAATTCTGTTGCGCAACAACGTACTTCCGGCTCGCAACTTCGGGTCCGGGGTGCGCTGACCCGGGCCGCCCAGAAATCCGCAGATCATCGGCCTGCGGCAACCACGTGCCACAAATCGTGAGACAAGTCCGGTGAGGAGGCAGGGGAGTTTCGAAAGTCAGTCGCAGCTCATCCGGTCGCCGCGGCAGTCTTCGTACCGCACAACATCCCGATCCGGCTCACGACGACGCCAGCGCCAAGGCCCGACGCCCCGGGACGCGACACGCGCGACACGCGCGAATTTCCGTGATTCACCGCGCCAAGACTTGCGACGGCCTGCCGCCACCCGCCGCACCCGACCACCGGAGACCGCCGCCACGGCGCGTCGGTGCGACAAAACGCCCTAAAAGCCCTGCTAGAACCCCCTACCGGAGCTCAGGGGCCGGTCGTGACGCCGTCATGTCCCGAAGCCCTTAACGACGCCCGAAGCAGCCCCCACCACCAACTTGCGCACTGCCCACGCTGGGCATTTGTCCACAAAACGAGGGGGGCGGGTTAGATTTCGTTCCGAAGCGTGAGTACGGTCGTTCCCGCTGGCTGGAGTACCCGGCCGAGACAAAAAGAGATCGATAGTTATCGATGAGATACGGAGGAATCGTGGCCCTTCCCCAGTTGACCGACGAGCAGCGCGCGGCCGCGTTGGAGAAGGCTGCTGCCGCACGTCGAGCACGAGCAGAGCTCAAGGATCGGCTCAAGCGTGGCGGCACCAACCTCACACAGGTGCTCAAGGACGCCGAGAGCGACGAAGTTCTGGGCAAGATGAAGGTGTCTGCGCTGTTGGAGGCGTTGCCGAAGGTGGGCAAGGTCAAGGCGCAGGAAATCATGACCGAGCTGGAGATCGCGCCGACCCGCCGCCTGCGGGGCCTCGGCGATCGTCAGCGCAAGGCACTGCTGGAAAAGTTCGGCTCCTAGGCCGGTGAGCGCCGGCGGGGGGCCGGGCGCCGGCCGTGTGGTCGTGTTGTCCGGTCCCTCGGCCGTCGGCAAATCATCGGTGGTCCGGTGTCTGCGTGAGCGGGTACCGGACCTGCACTTCAGCGTCTCGGCCACGACGCGGGCGCCGCGGCCGGGCGAGGTCGACGGCGTCGACTACCACTTCGTCAGTCCCGCCCGCTTCCAGCAACTGATCGACGACGGCGCCCTGCTCGAGTGGGCCGAGATCCACGGGGGGCTGCAACGGTCGGGCACGCTGGCCGAGCCGGTGCGCCTGGCCACCAGGTCGGGCCATCCGGTGCTCATCGAGGTCGACCTGGCCGGGGCCAGGGCCGTCAAGAAGGCGATGCCCGAGGCCATCACCGTGTTCCTGGCGCCGCCCAGCTGGGAGGATCTGCAGGCCCGACTGGTCGGCCGTGGCACCGAAACGGCTGAGGCTATGCAGCGCCGGCTCCACACCGCGCGCATCGAACTGGCCGCCCAACACGACTTCGACGAGGTCGTCGTTAACAGGCAATTGGAATCTGCGTGTGCAGAATTGGTATCGTTGCTGGTTAGAAACAGCGCCGGACCAGGCGCAGGCCTCCCCAACAACCCCCGATAATCCTGCCAGGAGACTTTTACGTGAGTATTCCCCAGTCCGACTCGCTGGCCGCGGTGCCCCCCGTGGATCAGTTCGACCCGTCCGCAGGTGGTCCGCGCGCCTACGACACCCCGCTGGGCATCACCAACCCGCCCATCGACGAGTTGCTGGACCGCGTCTCGAGCAAGTACGCGTTGGTGATCTACGCGGCCAAGCGCGCCCGGCAGATCAACGACTACTACAACCAGCTCGGCGAGGGCATCCTCGAATACGTCGGTCCGCTGGTCGAGCCGGGCCTGCAGGAAAAGCCGCTGTCGATAGCGATGCGCGAGATCCACGCCGACCTGCTCGAGCACACCGAGGGCGAGTAACGGGGCGGGGCCCGGCGTCATGGACGGCAAGGGGAGCCCGAAACGGGTCATTGTCGGCGTCTCGGGAGGCATCGCCGCCTATAAGGCATGCACCGTCGTCCGCCAGCTGACCGAGGCCGGTCACAGCGTCCGGGTCATCCCCACCGAATCCGCCCTGCGCTTCGTCGGCGCCGCCACCTTCGAGGCGCTCTCGGGTCAGCCGGTGCACACCGGCGTGTTCGAGGACGTTCCAGCGGTGCCGCACGTCCACCTCGGCCAGCAAGCCGACCTGGTGGTGGTCGCGCCGGCCACCGCCGACCTGCTGGCCCGGGCCGTGGCCGGCCGGGCCGACGATCTGCTGACCGCGAGCCTGCTGACCGCGCGTTGCCCTGTGCTGTTCGCGCCGGCGATGCACACCGAGATGTGGTTACACCCGGCCACCGTCGACAACGTGGCCACGCTGCGCCGTCGCGGTGCGGTGGTGCTCGAACCCGCCTCAGGGCGGCTCACCGGCGCCGACAGCGGGGCGGGACGCCTGCCCGAGGCCGAGGAGATCACCACCCTGGCGTATCTGCTGCTGGAGCGGCACGACGCCCTGCCCTACGACCTCGCCGGCCGCAAGCTGCTGGTGACCGCGGGCGGCACGCGGGAGCCGATCGATCCGGTGCGTTTCGTCGGCAACCGCAGCTCCGGCAAGCAGGGCTACGCGGTCGCGCGGGTGGCCGCGCAGCGCGGCGCCGAGGTCACGCTGATCGCGGGGCACACCGCGGGGCTTATCGACCCGGCCGGTGTCGAGGTGGTCCACGTCAGCTCGGCCCAGCAACTCGGCGACGCGGTGTCCAAACACGCGCCCGACGCGGACGTGCTGGTGATGGCCGCCGCCGTCGCCGACTTCCGGCCCGCGCAGGTCGCCGCCGCCAAGATCAAAAAGGGGGACGAGGGGCCGCCGAGCATCGAACTGGTGCGCAACGACGATGTGCTCGCCGGTGCGGTGCGGGCCCGCGCTCACGGCCAGCTGCCCAAGATGCGGGCCATCGTGGGGTTTGCCGCCGAGACCGGTGACGCCAACGGCGATGTGCTGTTCCATGCCCGGGCGAAGCTGCGGCGCAAGGGCTGCGACCTGCTGGTGGTCAATGCCGTCGGCGACGGCAGGGCGTTCGAGGTGGACAACAACGACGGTTGGTTGCTGACGTCCGACGGGACCGAGTCGGCGCTGCAGCACGGGTCCAAGACGCTGATGGCTAGCCGTATCGTGGACGCGATCGTCACGTTTTTGCACGGTGACGTCGGTTAGCCGCCAAGTTGCATTTGCCCGGCTGAGCCGGTTGAGTTAAGACACCTAAAATAATTTGCCTAACTAACGTTTAGTTCAGGATGAGCGGAAGGACACAGAGTGAGCGAGAAGGGTCGGCTGTTTACCAGTGAGTCGGTGACGGAGGGACACCCCGACAAGATCTGTGACGCGATCAGCGACTCCGTCCTCGACGCGCTTCTAGCGGAGGACCCCCGCTCACGTGTCGCGGTCGAGACGCTGGTGACTACCGGGCAGGTGCATGTGGTGGGCGAGGTGACGACCTCGGCCCAAGGGGCATTCGCCAACATCACCAACACGGTCCGCGAGCGCATCCTGGAAATCGGCTATGACTCGTCGGACAAGGGCTTCGACGGAGCGTCCTGCGGCGTCAACATCGGCATCGGCGCGCAGTCACCCGACATCGCCCAGGGTGTCGACACCGCGCATGAGGCGCGTGTCGAGGGCGCCGCGGACCCGCTGGACTCCCAGGGCGCCGGCGACCAGGGCCTGATGTTCGGCTACGCCATCAACGACACCCCGGAGCTGATGCCGCTGCCGATCGCGCTGGCCCACCGGCTGTCGCGGCGCCTGACCGAAGCGCGCAAGAACGGTGTGCTGCCCTACCTGCGGCCCGACGGCAAGACGCAGGTGACAATCGCCTACGAGGACAACGTGCCCGTGCGGCTGGACACCGTGGTCGTCTCCACCCAGCACGCGGCCGACGTCGACCTGGAAAAGACGCTGGATCCCGACATCCGGCGCGAGGTGCTCAAGACCGTGCTCGAGGACCTGGCCCACGAGACGCTGGATGCCTCGTCGGTGCGGGTACTGGTGAATCCGACCGGCAAGTTCGTCCTGGGCGGCCCGATGGGCGACGCGGGGCTGACCGGCCGCAAGATCATCGTCGACACCTACGGCGGGTGGGCCCGTCACGGTGGGGGCGCCTTCTCGGGCAAGGATCCGTCCAAGGTGGACCGCTCGGCGGCATATGCCATGCGCTGGGTGGCCAAGAACATCGTCGCCGCAGGGTTGGCGGAGCGGGTCGAGGTGCAGGTGGCCTACGCCATCGGAAAGGCGGCCCCCGTCGGTCTCTTCGTCGAGACCTTCGGCACCGAGGCGGTGGACCCGGTCAAGATCGAGAAGGTCATCCCCGAGGTGTTCGACCTGCGGCCGGGCGCGATCATCCGCGATCTGGACCTGTTGCGGCCGATCTACGCGCAGACCGCGGCCTACGGCCACTTCGGCCGCACGGATGTCGACCTGCCGTGGGAGCGGCTCGACAAGGTCGACGACCTCAAGCGCGCCATTTAGGTCGCGCGCGCCCTGTAGGTTGCGCGAACAGACGCAAAAGCACCCATTTCGTACCGAAATGTGGTGCTTTTGCGTCTGCTGGCGAGGGTTGCGTTACCAGGGACCGCCAAACGCCGTGTCGAAACCCCTGCTCGGAGATACATTGTTAGCCGTACTGTTTCGTTCAGGCCCACCGCTAGGTAGTTAAGCGTGGGACTCGTGGGGCGGGGGGCCCAGCAGTGTGGACCGCGTTGGCTGATCACTGGCAGGAATCCGATCGGTACACATGGCTCACGGAGTACTTGAGTGCTCGCGGCCTGGAGACGCGAATTCGATGGACGATCGCCGCGGCGTCCATCGCTTCCTGCTTGCTGCCGCTGACAATGTTGTTCAGTGCCAGCGGACCGCGCGGCCCACTGGCCCGAACGGTCACGATCACCGCGGTGGTCTGCGTGACCATAGCGGCGACGTGGTGGACCCGTCGGTGGCCGACTCGCCGCAAAGCGATCGGGTATGCGTTCATCGCCGACGCCGCGACCGCCGCGATCTGTCTCAGTTACCACGACCCCCTTATCGGTCTCGTGGGTTGCATATTGTTCACGCTGATAGGCGGTTACATCGCGTTCTTTCACTGTGGCTACGTCCAGGCGGTCAACGTGTGCGTCGGTGTCACAACCGCCACGCGGCTGTGGTGGTCCGCCTGGCAGCACAGTGGCGACGTGATAGTCACGCTGAACGTGTATGTCGTCGTGACGGTCGCAACCCTGGCTCTATCGGCCGGTCACATCATGGTGCACTTCTTCGGCATCGACGTGGCGGGCGCCGATATCGATCCGTTGACCGGCCTGCTGAACCGTCGGGCCTTCTACCGGCGCGCCGATCGGTTGCTGGCTGCGCACGGGTCGACGGCAGGACGCCGCCTCTGCGTAACGATGATCGACCTCGACCACTTCAAGCGGCTCAACGACTCTCGGGGTCACCAGGTCGGCGATTCGGCGTTGATCATGGTCAGCAACCTGACCAAAGAGATAGCTGACGACGCCGCCATCATTGCGCGCATCGGCGGCGAGGAGTTCGTCGTGGCCGAGGTCGGCGATCTGACCGAGACCACCACGCGCGCCACGTCGTTGTGTGCGGCCATCGCCGCGACCGACTTCAAAATCACTGCCAGCATTGGCGTAGCCAGCCTCGCCACCCCGATCGTCAGCGCCGAAGGCGGCGACGTCATCGACATGCTGATCGAAATCGCCGACGCCGCAATGTATGACGCCAAACGCGCCGGCGGCGGCCGCGTGGGCATCCAAGCCGATTCAGCGCCGCGACGTGCACCGGCGCGCGTCGTCAGCGGGGACGCTTAGGGGGAGCGGAGCGGGCCGGGGTACCCGCGCGCGGCGCCAGGTACCCGCGCGCGGCGCCAGGTACCCGCGAGCAGACGCGAAAGCACCTCATTTCGGCACGAAATGGGTGCTTTTGCGTCTGCTCGCCACCAACTCGCACCACTAAAGGCCCGGCGGCAGCGGGTGGTCGGGGTCCAGCGCGGGCAGGCCGTCGATGCTGCGCCTGTTGCGCTCGGCGATCAGCTGAGCGTACTTCTCGGCGGGCGCCTTCGCGTGATGCGAGTCCAGCACCGGCCGCTCGTCGACGAGTTCGTAATAGGGCACCGCGTACCCACAGGCATCCGCGATGCGTTCGACGTCGACGACGACAGCGGCCCGAACTCCCGGATGCAGGTTAGCGAAATATACTCTGAGACTATCGAATTCGTCGTCGTCCGGACGAACAACCCGTCCGGTTCCGTACAACCGCAGGATGCGCGAGTTGCGGGTGAACGAGCAGAACATCACGGTGATGCGGCCGTTGTCGCGCAGGTGAGCAATCGTCTCGGCCCCGCTGCCGAACAGGTCGATATAGGCGACGGTGTGGTCGTCGAGCACGGCGAAGGTGTCACTGTATCCCTTGGGGGACAGGTTGATTCGGCCGCCTTCGGAGGGAGCGGTGGCGACGAAGAACATGGCCTGCTGCTCGATGAACTCCCGCAGCGAGTCATCGATGCGTGCAAACTCTTTCGCCATGTTCGTCGCCGAGCCCAGCCCTAGCCGGTGAACCGGTAGTCGTCGAGGTCGAAAGTCTTACTGCGCCAATACGCCTCCACCGTGGTGGTCGGGCGCAACGGGACGTCGCCGTTCTTGTCGAAGTAGTAGCTGTTGGCCAGCCGACAACTGTCCTGCCAGAATACCTGCCGGTGCCGCCGCCGGAGCACCTCGGCGAAGTAGCGGGCGTTGGCCTCCTCGGACACCTCGACACGCGTCGCTCCGTCGCGTCGCGCCCGTTTCAGGCAGCGCAGGATGTGGTGGGTCTGCGTCTCGATCAGCGCGAAGTACGACGACCCGACGTAGCCGTACGGACCGAACACGGTGAAGAAGTTCGGATAACCCGGGACACTGACGCCCTGGTAGGCGTGCGTGCGGTGCTCGCTCCAGAACCGGCCCAGCGACTGGCCGCCCCGTCCGAGGACCGGATAGGTAAGAACGTCGTCGGTGTCCAGCACGTTGAAACCGGTCGCCAGGATCAGCACATCGATCTCGTGGTCCGCGCCGTCAACGGTGGCTACCGCCGTCGGCGTGAACTTGTCGATCGGCTCGGTGACCAGTCGCACGTTGGCGCGGTTAAACGTCGCCAGGTAGTCGTTGTGGAAGCCCGGCCGTTTGCAGCCCACCGCATACCGCGGGGTGAGCCGGTCGCGCACGTCGGGATCGTCGACCTGCTCGCGCAGGTAGCGCCGTCCCATCGACGCGCTCCAGCGCGCCAGCGGAAACACCGTGAAATATTGCGCCGAGATGGGGAAGGTCGCCTCGACATAGGCCTGGCTGAGCAGACGTTGGATGGCTTTGCCGCCGGGAACTCGCATCGCCCAGCGCGCGGACGCCGGCAGCGGCACATCGAACTTGGGGAAGCACCAGATCGGGGTCCGCTGAAAAACGGTGAGGTGCGCGACAATTGGCGCGATCTCGGGAATGATCTGGACCGCCGAGGCCCCGGTGCCGAGGACGGCAACGCGCTTGCCGGCCAGGTCCTGCGTGTGATCCCAGCGCGCCGTGTGCATGGTGACGCCGTCGAAGGAGTCCACGCCGTCGATGTCGGGCAGCTTGGGCGTGGTCAGCACGCCGCAGGCGTTGATCACGAACCTCGCGGTCACCTCGCCGCCGGGGTCCGTCTGCAACCGCCACACACCGCACCCGTCGTCAAACGAGGCGCTTAACACCTTGGTGCGCAACCGGATCCGCGACCGGATCCCGTACTTGTCGACGCAGTGCTCGGCGTAGGCCTTCAGCTCGCGGCCGGGAGCGTAGGTCCGCGACCAGTCCGGGCTCTGCTCGAACGAGTACTGGTAGGAAAACGACGGAATGTCAACGGCGATACCGGGATAGGTGTTCCAGTGCCAGGTACCGCCGACTCCGTCGCCGGCCTCGAGGAGGTAGTCGCCGAATCCGGCCTCGTCGAGCTTGATCGCCGCGCCGATCCCGGAGAATCCGGCGCCGACGATCAGTACCTGATAGTCCGGAATCTGGGTCAACTATGCAGCGCCTTCTTCAGCACGGCCAGCGCGCGGTTCGTGGCTTCGGCGGCGGCCGGCGACACCAAGGCCAGGCTGGCGTAGCCGTGCACCATCGTCGGCTCGTTGGACAGCTCAACGGGCACCCCGGCGGCGCGCAGCAGCTCGGCGTAATGGGCTCCGTCGTCGCGCAGCGGATCATGGTCGGCGGTGCCGATGAAGGCCGGTGGCAGGCCCGAGAAGTCGGCGGCATTGGCCGGGGCCAGGGTCGCCGGCAGTGCGCCAGGGTTGCTGATGTCCGTTCCCGGCACGTACCAGCCGACGAAGGCCTCGATGACGTCGCGGTCCAGGATCGGTGCGTCGGCGTTCTCGGCGAACGATGGCAGCGACATGTTCCCTGTGGTGGAGGGGTACCACAGCATCTGGAACACCAGCGGCGGGCCGCCGTTGTCGCGGGCCAGCTGCGCCATGACCGCGGAGATGTTGCCACCCGCGGAGTCACCTGCGACGGCGATGCGTTTCGGGTCGCCGCCCAGCTCGGCGGCATGCTCGCCGACCCAGCGCAGCGCCGCCCAGCAGTCCTCGATCCCGGCCGGGAACGGATGCTCGGGGGCCAGCCGGTAATCGACGGACACCACGATGGCCTCCGCGCCGACGGCGTGCGCGCGGACGACCGGATCGTGGGTGTCCAGGTCACCCAGACACCAGCCGCCGCCGTGATAGAAGACGACGACGGGCAGGTTGTCCCGCTGCGCGACGGGCGGCCAGTAGATCCGGACCGGCACGCGCAGGCCGTCGTATTCCACCGTCCGTTCCTCGATCCGCAGATCAGGAAGCATTTCCGGCGGTGCCTTCAGCTGGGCGAGTCGCGCACGGGCGACCTCGACACCCTCGGCCGCGGTGAAGGTCAGTGGAACGGCGTCGAGCAGCGCCTTGAGCATGGGATCGATGCCGGGTCGAGTGGTGGTCGGCTGAGTCATGCGATCACCGTACGCCCGACCGCCGCAGTGCAGTTCGCAGCGCCGCCAGCCCGCGATCCGCGGCGGCGGTGGCGGCCGGCACCACGCCGGCGTAGCCGACATCGCCGTGCACCATCGTCTCGGCGTTGTGCACCTCGACGGGGACACCGGCGGCGGCCAACAGTTCGCCGTAGCGGATGCCGTCGTCACGCAGCGGGTCGAAGCCGGCCACCCCGATGTAAGCGGGGGGCAGGCCGGCCAGGCTCTGCGCCCGGCCCGGGGCCATTCCCGGCGGCGGGTCGGACAGGTCGACTTCGCCGGCGTACCAACGGGAAAAGTTGGCGATGGCCTTGGTGTCCAGGACCAGTGCGGTGGCGTTCTCGGTGAACGACGGCAGCGATTGGTCCCACAGCGTGGACGGATACCACAACAGCTGGAAACAGATCGGCGGACCGCCGTTGTCACGCGCCTGTTGCGCGACCACGGCGGCGATGGTGCCGCCCGCCGAATCCCCGGCGACCGCCAGCCGATTGGCGTCGGCGCCCAACTCCGAAGCATGCTCGGCGACCTATACCGTTGCGGCCCAAGCGTCTTCGACGGCGGCGGGGTAGGGGTGCTCGGGCGCCAGCCGGTAGTCGACCGACACCACTATCGTGTCGGCGCCCACGGCGTGTTGCCGGCAGGAGCCGTCGTGGGTATCGAGGTCGCCCATGACGAATCCGCCGCCGTGGAAGTACACCAACACCGGCGCCGCCGCGCCCGGGACGGATTCCGTTGCTGGCCAATAGATCCGGATCGGGACTCCGCCCGCGGGCCCGTCGATCGTGCGGTCTTCGACGCGCAACTCGGGATGTACCGGCCGGCGCGGCAGGTCGCGCAATCGTTGCCGTACCGCGTCGATTCCGTCCTCCGTTGATAGCCGGAACGGAACCGAATCCAGTACCTTCAACAGAATGGGGTCGATACTCGGCTTTTCCTCGGCTGTTTTGTCCAAATTGGGCATGGAGGTACCGTACGCACCTCGTATGGTGGCCGGCGGCTGGGTGGTCGCCGGTTGGGCGGGCATCGCCTATGGCGTGTATTTGACCGTGATCGCGTTGCGTTCGCCGCCCGGCGTTCCGCTGACCGGCCACTGGATTCTGCAGCCGGTGTTCAAGGCGTTGATGGCGGTGCTGCTGGCGTTCGCCGCGACCGCGCATCCGAGCGTCCGCGAGCGCCGGTGGCTGATGCCGGCGTTGTTGTTCTCGGCCGCCGGGGATTGGTTGCTGGCGATTCCGTGGTGGACGCAGTCGTTCATCTTGGGGCTGGGGGCATTCCTGTTGGCGCACTTGTGTTTCCTGGCCGCGCTGCTGCCATTGGTGCCGCGGGCCAAGCCGTCGCCGGTGCGCGTCGCCTGCGTCACGCTGATGTGTCTGGTGTCCGTGGTTTTGCTGGGCTGGTTCTGGCCGCACCTGGGCGGCGACAAGATTCCGGTGGCGGCCTACATCGGGGTGCTGACCCTGATGGTCTGTGTGGCGTTTCTGGCGCAGTTGCCGACCATTTGGACAGCCGTGGGCGCGGGGTGCTTTGCCGCGTCGGACGCCATGATCGCCATCGGCCGGTTCATCCTGGGCAACGAGGCGCTGGCCGTGCCGATCTGGTGGTTGTACGCCGGGGCGATGATCCTGATCACAGCCGGGTTCTTCTTTGGCCGCGACCTCGACGCCGCCTCCGAAGACGACACCGTGATCTTCGACGGCAGCTGAGTATCGTTGGGCACCAAGATATCTCGTGGTCTGCCCACGCCCGTCGAGGTGGAGCCGATCGCTAGGGTACTGCCGATGCTGTCGGTGCCGCATCTGGATCGCGAGTTCGACTACCTGGTGTCGGCCGAGCAGTCCGACGATGCCCAACCCGGCGTGCGGGTGCGGGTGCGCTTCCACGGCCGGCTGGTCGACGGCTTTGTGTTGGAGCGCCGCAACGACACCGATCACACGGGCAAGCTCGGCTGGCTCGATCGCGTGGTGTCGGCCGAAGCGGTGCTCACGCCGGAAATCCGCCGACTGGTCGACGCGGTCGCGGCGCGCTACGCCGGAACCCGCCCGGACGTCTTGCGGCTGGCGGTGCCGGCCCGGCATGCCAGGGTAGAGCGCGAAGCCACGACGCTCCCCAGCCCGCTGACGGTCGCGCCGGTCGACCCGTCGGCCTGGGAGACCTACGGCCGCGGCGCGCAGTTTCTGGCGGCCCTGGCCGAGTCGCGTGCCGCCCGCGCCGTCTGGCAGGCGCTGCCGGGCGAATCGTGGGCCGACCGGTTCGCCGAGGCCGCCGCGCAGACCATCCGAACCGGCCGGGCGGTCCTGGCGATCGCGCCCGATCAGCGAGATCTGGACACGCTGTGGCACGCCGCGACGGCCCGCATCGACGAGCGCAGCGTGGTGGCGCTGTCGGCGGGCCTCGGGCCCGCGGCCCGCTACCGGCGCTGGCTGGCCGCGCTGCGCGGCAGCGCACGGCTGGTGATAGGCACCCGCAGCGCGGTGTTCGTGCCACTGAGCGACCTCGGCCTGGTCCTGGTCTGGGCCGACGCCGACGACACGCTGGCCGAGCCGCGGGCACCGTATCCGCACGCCCGGGAGGTGGCGATGCTGCGCGCACACCAGGCCCGATGCGCGGCACTGATCGGTGGCTATGCCCGGACCGCCGAAGCGCACGCGCTGGTGCGCAGCGGATGGGCGCACGACATCGTCGCCGCGCGGCCCGTAGTGCGGGCGCGCACCCCGCGGGTGGTCGCCCTCGACGACGGCGGCTACGACCAGGAGCGCGACCCGGCAGCGCGCACCGCCCGGCTGCCCTCCGTCGCGCTGCGCGCCGCCCGGTCCGCGCTCGAAGCCGGGGCGCCGGTGCTGGTGCAGGTGCCGCGCCGCGGTTACGTGCCGTCGCTGGCGTGTGGGCGCTGCCGCACGATCGCCCGGTGTCGGCACTGCAGCGGTCCGTTGTCGCTGACCGAGCGGGCCGCGCCCGGCACCGTCTGCCGCTGGTGTGGCCGCGTCGACCCGGCGCTGCGCTGCACGCGCTGTGGTTCGGACGCGGTGCGCGCCGTGGTCTTCGGGGCCCGGCGCACCGCCGAGGAACTGGGCCGGGCTTTCTCCGGGACCACCGTGGTCACCTCCGCGGGCGAGGCCATCGTGTCGGAAGTGGCCGCCAAGCCCGCGCTGGTGGTCGCCACGCCGGGGGCCGAGCCGCGCGCCGTGGACGGTTACGGGGCGGCCCTGTTGCTGGACAGCTGGGCGCTGCTGGGCCGGCAAGACCTGCGCGCGGCCGAGAACGCGCTGTGGCGCTGGATGAGCGCGGCCGCGCTGGTGCGGCCCCGCGGCGACGGCGGTGTGGTGACGGTGGTGGCCGAATCATCCATTCCCACAGTGCAATCGCTTATCCGTTGGGATCCGGTGGGCCACGCCGAGGCCGAGTTGGTGGCGCGCGCCGAGGTGGGCCTGCCGCCCAGCGTGCACATCGCCGCGCTGGACGGCACCGCGGCGCCGGTCGCGGCGTTGCTGGACGAGGCGCACCTACCCGAAGACGCGGATCTGCTCGGCCCGGTCGATCTGCCGCCCGGCGTGCGACGGCCCGCGGGCACGCCGACCGGCACCCCGGTGACCAGGATGCTGGTGCGGGTGCGCCGCGATCAGGGTCTGGCGCTGGCGGCCGCGCTGCGCCGCGGTGTCAGCGTGCTCAGTGCCCGGCAGACACACGAGCCGGTGCGGGTCCAGATCGACCCGCTACACATCGGGTGATGCGTCAGACCAACTGCCCGGGCTGACCGTTCTGGCCGTACCACAACCCGCCGGTGCCGGCGTAGCCGGCCGTTCCGTGCGGATTCTTGGCGCCGGAGTCGCCGCCGTTACCGCCATTGCCGATCAACCAGGCGTTGCCGCCGTGCCCGGCGACGCCCTGGAATTGCTGGGTGCCGGAGTCGCCGCCCTTGCCGCCGTTGCCGATTGCCCCGGCGTTGCCGCCGTTGCCGCCGGTGCTGGTAATCCCTCCGGCGACGGTCGAGCCGCCGTTGCCGCCGTTGCCGTCCAGGAAACCGCCGTTGCCGCCGTTGCCGCCGTGGGAGTTGGCGCCGCCCCCGTTGAACTGGGATCCACCGCTGCCGCCGTCGCCGGCCAGCGTCCCGCCGTTGCCCCCGTTACCACCCGTTGCCCCGGTCCCGCTGGCCGAGCCGCCCATGCCGCCGCTGCCCAACAATCCTGCGCTGCCGCCGTTTCCGGCGACCATGGTGGTGCCGCTCGCGTCGCCGCCGGCGCCCCCGACGCCCCAGATCATGCCGCCGGCTCCGCCGTTGCCCGCATGGGCGACGGACCCGAAGGCCTCGCCCCCAATTCCGCCCGCGCCGAACAGCCCGGCGGCGCCACCATTGCCGCCGACCCCGCCGGTGTTGCCGCCCGTGCCCGCGTCCCCGCCGTTGGCGGCGGTCCCGAACAACAACCCGGCGCTGCCGCCGTTGCCTCCGCTGCCGTCGGTGGTGTCGGCGTTGCCGCCACCCGCTCCGTCCCCACCTGAGCCTATGAGCAACCCGCCGTGACCGCCGGAGCCGCCGGCGCCGCCGTTGCCGCCGCTTTGCACGGCGGTTCGAGAGGCGCCGCCGTGACCGCCGGCTCCGCCGTCACCGAGCAACCCGGCGTTGCCGCCGGCGCCGCCACTGCCGGCCTGCACGGTGACCGTGCCGGTGTTGCCGCCGTTGGCGTCGCCACCGGTGCCGCCGGCTCCGGCGGCTCCAAACAATCCCGCGTCGCCGCCGGACCCGCCGCTACCACCGTTGAAACCCGCGACGGCGGTGGTGGCGGCTCCGCCGTTGCCGCCGCCCCCGCCCGTACCGAACAGCCATCCGCCGTGTCCGCCGGCGCCGCCGCTTCCGCCGCCGCCGGCGATCCCGGCCGCGCCGTTGCCACCGGACCCACCGTTGCCGAGCAGTCCGGCCGAACCGCCGTTACCGCCGGATGAGCCGTCGGAGGTCGGTGAGTAGCCGTTGCCGCCGTTGCCGAACAGGAGTCCGCCGTCCTGGCCGTTCGGACTCGCGGCGGTGCCGTCGGTGCCGTTGCCGATCAGCGGGCGGTTCAGCAGCGCTTCGGTGGGGGCGTTGATCGCGTCGAACACCGGCTGCAGGGGGTTGGTGTTGGCGGCCTCGGCGCCGGCGTACTGCGCCGCGCCCGCATTCATGAGTTGCACGAACTGGTCGTGAAACGTCGCGGCCTGTGCGCTCAGCGCCTGATATGCCTGGCCGTGCGCGCCGAACAACGCCGCGATGGCCGCCGAAACCTCGTCTGCGCCCGCGGCCTGCACTGCGGTCGTCTGCGCCGCGGCGGCCGCATTGGCATCACCGATGACCGAACCGATGCCAGATAAATCGCCGGCCGCCCCCAGCAGCGCCTGCGGCGCCGCGTTCACGAATGACATAGTGCTCGCTTTCCTCGCACCCCGGACACGGGTAGTGGTGTGCAGGAATGGATGTATCACAACGCGCGTCCTGAGGCCGGTATTTGCCGGAAAAACGCCGGGGGTAAGGAAAGTGGGCCGTCGGCGCCGGACTATGGTGCGTATAGGCAACAATTTATCGGTACTACATTGACGCCTTGTTACACTCGCCCGAACGTATGCTGCGTGGTCCACGGCTCGAGGGAGCGGCGATGCCTGCCGAAGATGCAACAGCGGGTGACGACTCACTTGACGCGATCACCGACGCGTTGCTGACGGCGTCCCGGTTGCTGGTTGGCATCTCCGCGAATTCGATCGCCCTGATCGACGAGAACATCACCATTCCGCAGTTCAGGACGCTGGTGATCTTGTCGACTCGGGGCCCGATCAACCTGGCCACGCTGGCCGGCCTGCTGGGAGTCAAACCCTCGGCCACGGGCCGGATGGTCGATCGACTGGTCAGCGCCGACCTGATCGACCGGCTGCCGCACCCGACCTCGCGACGGGAGTTGCTGGCCGCGCTGACCCCGCGCGGCCGCAAGATCGTTCGTCAGGTCACCAGCCAGCGGCGCTCCGAGATCGCGCGCATCGTCGAGAAGATGCCGGAGTCCGAGCGCCACGGGTTGGTACGCGCGCTGACCGCATTCACCACCGCCGGCGGCGAGCCCGCCGTCTCACTCGACATCGACGCGGATTCTCTCTAATAGCCCGTGCGCCTCGTCTTTGCCGGCACCCCCGAACCCGCGTTGCCCGCGCTGCGCCGACTGATCGACTCGCCACACCACGACGTGATCGCCGTACTCACCCGGCCCGATGCCGTATCCGGCCGGCGTGGCAAACCGGAACCGTCGCCGGTGGCCCGCGAGGCGCTCGAACGCGGCATTCCGGTGCTGCGGCCGTCGCGGCCCAACTCGGTCGAGTTCGTGGCCGAACTGTCGGAGCTGGCGCCCGACTGCTGCGCCGTGGTGGCCTACGGTGCGCTGTTGGGCGACGGTCTGCTCGCCGTGCCCCCGCGCGGCTGGATCAACCTGCACTTCTCGCTGCTGCCCGCGTGGCGGGGGGCGGCCCCCGTGCAGGCGGCCATCGCCGCCGGGGACACCATCACCGGGGCCACGACGTTCCAGATCGAGCCGAGCCTGGACTCGGGACCGGTCTACGGTGTCGTCACCGAGACCATCCGACCGACCGAGACCGCGGGCGATCTGCTTGAGCGACTTGCGATTTCGGGTGCGCAGCTGCTCGCCGCCACGTTGGACGGCATCGCCGACGGCGCGCTGACGCCGCGGCCGCAGCCGGCCGAGGGTGTCAGCCTGGCACCCAAGATCACCGTCGAGCAGGCCCGGGTGCGCTGGGACCTGCCGGCACCGGTGGTCGAACGCCGCATCCGTGCCGTCACGCCCAATCCCGGCGCGTGGACGCTGATCGGTGATCTGCGGGTCAAACTCGGACCGGTGCAACTCGATGGCGGCACGCGGTCACCAGATCCGTTGCCGCCCGGCGGTATTCGCGTCGACCGCAAGAATGTGTGGGTGGGCACCGGCTCGGAACCGGTGCGGCTGGGCCACATTCAGCCGCCGGGAAAGAAACCCATGAACGCCGTCGACTGGGCGCGCGGCGCGCGGCTTGACTCCGACGCGCGGGCCTCATGAGTCCCAAACCACCAGGGCGGCGCCGCAAGCCGCTGGACCCGCCGCGCGCGGCCGCGTTCGAGGTGCTGCGGGCCGTCAGCGACCGCGACGCGTACGCAAACCTGGCCTTGCCCGCGCTGCTGCGCAAACGCGGTATCACCGGCCGCGACGCCGCCTTCGCCACCGAGCTGACTTACGGCACGTGCCGCATGCGCGGCCTGCTTGACGCGATCATCGGCGCCGCCGCCGGCCGGCAGCCGGAGGCGATCAACCCGGTGCTGCTCGATCTGCTCCGGCTCGGCGCCTACCAGCTGCTGCGCACCCGGGTCGACGCGCACGCCGCGGTGTCCACCACCGTCGACCAGGCGGCAATCGAATTCGATTCGGCACGAGCGGGTTTCGTCAACGGTGTGCTGCGCACCATCGCCAGGCGGGACGAGAAGTCCTGGTTGGCCGAACTCGCTCCCGACCCTGCCGCCGACCGAATCGGGCACGCCGCGTTCGTGCACGCGCACCCGCGCTGGATCGCCCAGGCCTTCGCCGACGCGCTGGGCCCGGCGGCCGGCGAGCTCAACGCGTTGCTGGCCAGCGACGACGAACGTCCGCAGGTGCACCTGGCGGCCCGTCCGGGGGTGCTGAGCGCTGCTGAACTGGCCTCTGCACTGGGCCCGGCGGGGGGCGGGACCGTGGGCCGCTACTCGCCCTTCGCGGTGTACCTGTCCGGAGGCGACCCCGGGCAGCTGGCGCCGGTGCGCGACGGCGAGGCCCTGGTTCAGGACGAGGGCAGCCAGCTGGTTGCCCGCGCGCTGACGGTGGCCGACGTGGACGGCGACGGCGGCCGATGGCTCGACCTGTGCGCGGGACCGGGCGGCAAGACCGCGCTGCTGGCTGGATTGGGCGCCGCGTCGGGTGCCCGGGTCACTGCGGTGGAGCCCTCGGAGCCGCGCGCCGAGCTGGTCGCCCAGAACACCCGGGGGCTGCCGGTCGAGGTGCTGCGGGTCGACGGGAGGCAGACCGGCCTGCGGCCGGGCTTCGACCGGGTGTTGGTCGACGTTCCGTGTACCGGGCTGGGCGCGTTGCGGCGTCGGCCGGAGGCGCGCTGGCGTCGTCAGCCTGCGGATGTTCCGGTGCTGGCCAGGCTGCAACGCGAGCTGTTGGGCGCGGCGATCGCGTTGACCCGGCCCGGTGGCGTGGTTCTCTACGCCACGTGCTCACCGCATCTGGCCGAAACCGTGGGCGTTGTCGCCGACGCACTGCGGCGACATCCGGTGTGCGCCTTGGATACTCGCCCGTTGTTCGAGCCGGTGCCGCTTGGCGATGGCCCCTACGTTCAGCTGTGGCCGCATCGACACGGCACCGACGCGATGTTCGCGGCCGCGCTGCGCCGCCTCCCCGAAGGTCAGTAGTCTGACGCACATGCCCGGACCGTTGATCGCGCCCTCGATCCTGGCCGCCGATTTCGCCCGGCTCGCCGACGAAGCCGCCGCCGTGAACGGCGCCGACTGGTTACACGTCGACGTGATGGACGGCCACTTCGTGCCGAACCTGACCATTGGGCTGCCGGTGGTGGAAAGCCTGCTCGCCGCCACGGACATTCCGATGGATTGCCATCTGATGATCGACAATCCGGACCGGTGGGCGCCGCCCTACGCCGAAGCGGGGGCCTACAACGTCACCTTCCACGCCGAGGCCACCGACAATCCGGTCGGGGTCGCCCGCGACATTCGCGCAGCGGGAGCCAAAGCCGGGATCAGCGTCAAACCCAAGACGGCGCTGGAGCCGTACCTGGAAATCCTGCCCCATTTCGACACCCTGCTGATCATGTCGGTGGAACCCGGCTTTGGTGGCCAGAGTTTCATCCCCGAAGTGCTGAGCAAGGTGCGTACAGTTCGCAGGATGGTGGACGGGGGAGAGCTGGCGATCCTGGTGGAGATCGACGGCGGCATCAGCGAGGACACGATCGAGCAGGCCGCCGAGGCCGGCGTCGACTGCTTTGTCGCCGGATCGGCGGTGTACGGCGCGGCCGACCCCGAGGCTGCGGTGGAGGCGCTGCGGCGACAGGCCGGCGCCACCGGGGCGCATTTCGGGCATGCGGGCGGCCCTACGGTCCGCTTATGACCGTCGAACAGGTCAAAAGCATCGAAGAGGCGATGCGCCTCGCCATCGGCCAGTCTTACCAGGTCAAGGGCAGCACGTATCCGAATCCGCCGGTCGGCGCCGTCATCGTGGACCCCGAGGGCCGAGTGGTCGGTGTCGGTGGCACCCAGCCCGCCGGCGGCGACCACGCCGAGGTCATAGCGCTGCGCCGCGCCGGCGGCTTGGCGGCCGGGGGAATCGCGGTAATCACCATGGAGCCGTGCAACCACTACGGCAAAACCCCGCCGTGCGTGAACGCTTTGATCGACGCCAGGGTGGGCACGGTGATCTACGGCGTCAACGACCCGAATGGGATCGCGGGCGGCGGGGCGGGCCGACTGTCCGCGGCGGGTGTGCAGGTCCGCTCGGGCATCATGGCGGACGAGGTGGTGGCGGGACCGCTGCGGGAGTGGCTGTACAAGCAGCGGACCGGCCTGCCGCACCTCACCTGGAAGTACGCCACCAGCGTCGACGGCCGCAGCGCTGCCGCTGACGGCTCCAGCCGGTGGATCTCGAGTGAGGCCGCGCGCCTGGACTTACACCGTCGCCGCGCGATCGCGGATGCGATCGTGGTTGGCACCGGCACGGTCCTGGCTGACGACCCGGCGCTGACCGCCCGGCTGCCCGACGGCTCACTGGCCGACAAGCAGCCACTGCGCGTTGTGGTCGGCATGCGTGAAATACCGCCCGAGGCAAAGGTTCTCAACGACGACGCGCGCACCATGGTGATCCGCACCCACGACCCCGCGGAGGTGCTCAAGGCGCTGTCGGACCGCACCGATGTGCTGCTGGAAGGCGGCCCGACCCTGGCCGGCGCATTCCTGCGGGTCGGCGCGATCAGCCGCATCCTGGCCTATGTGGCGCCGATCCTCCTGGGTGGCCCCGTCACCGCGGTCGACGACGTCGGGGTCGCCAGCATCACGCAGGCGTTGCGCTGGCAGTTCGACAGCGTCGAACGATGCGGCCCGGATCTGTTGCTCAGCCTGGTGGCGCGGTAGCGATCTGCTGCTCGGCGACTTCCTCCGGCTCCTCGACGTGGCCCTTCCCGCCGCCGATCAGCAGACCCAGCAACGCCCCCACCACGCAGACGACCACGGTGACCTGGAAGATGTCGCCGTACATCTCGGCGAACGCCTGCAGGTAGAGGTGGCCCTGCGCGGCCACCCGCTCGAGAAGGCTGGCGTTGGCCGGGATTTCCGCGGTCTTTTCCGCCAGGATCTGGTTGAACCGGTACAGCCCCCAAGCGCTCAGCGCGGCCACACCGATCAACATGCCCGTCATGCGCGCCACCACTACGGCCGCCGAGGCGATGCCGTGCTGCGCCGAGGGAACCACGCGCAGGGCGGCCGAGGACAGCGGCCCGATCACCAGACCGAGCCCGATGCCGGCCACCAGTAAGTCGGTGTGCACCGCGGGGAGGCTGAAGAGCCCGAAAATGCTGTGCCGACGGCCCATCAGGTCGGCACGCCAGAAATGAATCAGCCAGTACCCGTAGGCGGCGATGAGCATCCCGACGAACGTCACCGCGCGGTCGCCGGCTCGGGTGGCGATCCACCCGCCCAGCACGGCGCCGATCGGCAGGGCGATGAGGAACCACAGCAGTAGCCCGGCGGCCTGGTTCTGGTCCATCTGCAGCACGCCCTGGCCGAAGAGTTCGACGTTGACCAGCGTCACCATCAGCGCCGCGCCGGCACACAGCGACGTGCCCAGGGCGGACAGGAACGGCCGGAAGTGCACGCCGGCCGGCTCGATCAGCCGGGTGCGCGCAAAGCGTTCCCAGAGCAGGAACGCGACCCCGGCGACGACCGCGCCGATCACCAGGGGCAGCCCGTAGCTCGGCAGCACCTGCTTGCCGTCGGGGTTGGGATTGTAGAGCCCGACCACGGCCAACCCCAGCGTGATGGCCAGCAGCACACCACCGACCAGGTCGATCTTTTCCGGTTCGGTGCTGCGATCGTGCGAGGGCAGGCTGAACTGGATCATCACCATGGCGATCAGCGTCAGTGGGACGTTGATCCAGAAGACGTCACGCCAATCGTGGAACAGCCAGACGATGAAGATGCCGTACAGCGGGCCCAGCACGCTGCCGAGTTCCTGCGCGGCGCCGATGCCGCCGAGCACGCCGGCGCGGTTGCGCTGCGCCCATAGGTCCGCGCCCAGGGCCAGCGTCACGGGCAGCAGCGCGCCGCTGGCCACGCCTTGAATGGTGCGGCCGACGATCAGCACGTGGAAGGCGATGTTGGGGTCGTCGCCAAATAGGTTCCAGTGGCCGATCTGCACCGACAGCGCGGTGATCACCGACCCGAAGATGAATGTGGCGAGGCTGACCTGCAGCAGCGTCTTGCGGCCGAACCGGTCCGAGGCGCGGCCCAGCAACGGCATCGCGGCGATGTAGCCCAGCAGGTACATCGTGACGATCCACGTGATGCGCTGCAGCTGGTTAATCGGGATGCCGACATCGGTCATGATGTCGCGCATGATGGTGACGACGACGTAGGCGTCGAGGGCCCCCAGCAGTACCGCGAGGCTACCCGCGCTGATCGCGACTCGGCGTCCTGCCTGCGTGCTCATCAGCTGACCGGAGGCTTGGTGACAGTCACCGTCTTGCCCCAATCCGACAAGGTCATCTGGACTGAATTGCCGGAACTCTTCTCCAGGGCGACCTGCACCAGTTGGTGATCGCCGGTTTCCTGAATCCACACGGTGGTCGGCACCGGCTGCGTGGCGTCGAACGGCAAACCGATCTTGTTCACGGCGTCCGCGGTGACCTTGCCGCTGACCTTGATGACCGTCTGACCGCCGATGTTGTCGCGGCTTTCCGCCTTGGCATCGGTGAAGTTGGCCAGCAGGTTGGCCACGCCGGTGTCGGGGGCCAGGATGGCCGAGATGTCGTAGATATCAGCGGCCTTACCGAAATCGCTCCATTTGTTCGGTGTGAGGGTGGCGTACAGCTCCCCGTCGATGACCACGAAGTTGGCGTCGATGTCGGAGCCGCCGATAGTGATGTCGGCGTCGCCCGACGCGGCGGTGGCCGGGCTGGTGGTGAGGTCACCCGTCAGTTTCTTCAGAGGCAGGCCCGGAACCTTGCCGGTCACGCTCAGGACTACGTGCGCGCTCTTGAGGTTCTTGCTCGTGTCGGCGGACTGCTTGACCAGGTTGCTTGCGTCGGGGAGTGGTCCGCCGCTCGGCTTGGAGGAGCAGCCGGCGACGAAGGTGCTGGCGATGCTCACCGAAAAAAGGACAGCTGCGAGGACGGCGAAGAGACGACGGCGGGTCTGCATACGTTGCATCGTAGAGGGTCACCCCGACCGGGCCGGGGAACGCTGGGTGCGGGTCCGGCGGCCGAACGCCGTTTTTGCTGTCCAATTAGCCTGGTGTGATGTTCACCGGAATTGTTGAGGAACTCGGCGAAGTGACCGGCCGGGACGCCCTCGCCGACGCCGCACGCCTCATCATCCGCGGGCCCGTCGTCACGTCGGACGCCGGCCACGGCGACTCGATTGCCGTCAACGGAGTCTGCCTGACGGTGGTCGAGGTGCTGCCCGACGGCCAGTTCAGCGCCGACGTGATGGGTGAGACCCTGGATCGGTCCAACCTGGGCGCCCTGCAGCTGGGCAGCCGGGTGAACCTGGAACGCGCCGCGGCGCTTAACAGTCGCCTGGGGGGCCACATCGTGCAGGGACACGTGGACGGCACCGGCGAGATCGTCGCCCGCACGCCGTCCGAGCACTGGGAAGTGGTCCGCGTCGAGGTACCGCCGACGGTCGCCCGCTACGTCGTGGAGAAGGGGTCGATCACCGTCGACGGGATCTCTTTGACGGTGTCCGGGCTGGGCGATGAGCCCCGGGACTGGTTCGAGGTCTCGCTGATCCCGACCACCCGCGAGCTGACCACCCTGGGCACCGCCCCGGTCGGAACGCAGGTGAACCTCGAAGTGGACGTCATCGCCAAATATGTTGAGCGGCTCATGGTGGCGAAATGAGGCGATCACTCGTGGGGGCCACGGCAGCCGCCTTGGGCTTGGCCGTCGTCAGCCTCGTGGCACCCCGCGCCCACGCCGATGCCGGCTACCAGATCGTCCTCAATGGCCAGGACATCACCCCACCCCAGTCGGTCGTCGGCAACCTCAAATGCGACAACGACGGCGGCAACATCACCATCCATTTCACCAACTCCGTCTCTTACATCGTCGCGATCGACAAGAGCGGCAAGGTCACCAAGGTTGATATCTCCTATGGAAAGGACTACCTGTTCGATCCCGGTCAGAGCCTGAACGAAAGCGTCCCGCTCGGTGGTGACGCGCAGGCCAGCAGGAGCGCCAACACCTACACGATCACCGGCCAAGTCGTGCCGTACGACGATGCCAACAAGCGGGCGGCCGGACCGCCGGTGCCCTTTGTGTACGACGCCACCTGCCAGGGCTTGCTCCACGACGATTAGATCTCCCGAGCTTGCGGGCGCGCTCAGTATCCCGCTGACCTGGAGGCCAGGAAGCAAACGATGACGGTTCCACCCGTCGAGCGGGTGGTTGCTGCAGACCTGCGAGGCGCCGGGCATCCGCATCGAGTCTGCGGTCATGGCATCGAGCCTGCGTACAGATCGCGTTTCGCCAAGGTTTCACGCGCTGGACGCAGACTCGGTCGGGCCCAGCCGCAGGCTAGAGATCGGCCCGCGAGTATCCCGCTGAATAAGCCACGGCAATAACACTGGCCCCGGTGTGGTTCATACTGAGAACAACAACCAACGGCCAGGAAGCGAACGATGACGAGGTTGGATTCCGTCGAACGGGCGGTTGCCGACATTGCGGCGGGCAAGGCCGTCATCGTCATCGATGACGAGGATCGCGAGAACGAGGGCGATCTGATCTTCGCCGCCGAGAAGGCGACACCGGAAATGGTGGCCTTCATGGTCCGTTACACCTCGGGATACCTGTGTGTGCCGCTGGACGGCGGTATCTGCGACCGGCTGGGGCTGCTCCCGATGTACGCGGTCAATCAGGACAAGCACGGCACCGCCTACACCGTCACCGTCGACGCAAGAAACGGCATCGGAACCGGAATTTCGGCCTCGGACCGGGCCACCACAATGCGATTGCTGGCCAATCCGGCAAGCGTGGCCAACGATTTCAACCGTCCCGGGCACGTGGTTCCCTTGCGCGCCAAGGACGGCGGGGTACTGCGCCGCCCCGGGCACACCGAGGCCGCCGTCGACCTGGCCCGGATGGCGGGGCTGCAACCCGCGGGTGCGATCTGCGAGATCGTCAGCCAGAAGGACGAGGGCTCGATGGCCCAGACCGACGAGCTGCGGGTCTTCGCCGATGAGCACGGTCTCGCCTTGATCACCATCGCCGACATCATCGAATGGCGGCGAAAGCACGAAAAGCACATCGAGCGCGTCGCCGAGGCCCGAATCCCGACCCGGCACGGCGAGTTCCGCGCTATCGGTTACACCAGCATCTACGAGGACGTCGAGCACGTCGCACTAGTGCGCGGCGACATCTCCGGGCCCACCGCCGAGGGCGACGACGTGCTGGTCCGGGTGCACTCCGAGTGCCTGACCGGTGACGTGTTCGGCTCGCGGCGCTGCGACTGCGGGCCCCAGCTAGATGCGGCGATGGCGATGGTCGCACGGGAGGGGCGCGGGATCGTGCTCTACATGCGCGGCCACGAGGGACGCGGTATCGGCCTGCTGCACAAGCTGCAGGCCTACCAGCTACAGGACGCCGGCGAAGACACGGTGGACGCCAATCTCAAGCTCGGATTGCCAGCCGACGCAAGGGATTACGGCATCGGTGCGCAGATTCTTGTCGACCTGGGCGTGCGCTCGATGCGGCTGCTGACCAACAACCCCGCCAAGCGGGTTGGGCTGGACGGGTACGGGCTGCACATCATCGAGCGCGTGCCGCTTCCGGTGCGCGCCAACGCCGAGAACATTCGCTATCTGATGACCAAGCGCGACAGGATGGGCCACGACCTGGTGGGCTTGGACGACTTTCACGAATCCGTTTATCTGCCAGGCGAATTCGGCGGCGCTCTGTGAGCGGTGGCGCCGGGATACCCGACGTCGGACCGCTCGACGCGTCCGGGGTGCGCCTGGCGATCGTCGCCAGCGCCTGGCACAGCGAGATATGCGACGCGTTGCTGGCCGGTGCCCGCAAAGTGGCCACCGAGTCGGGTATCGACAACCCGACCGTGGTCCGGGTGCTGGGTGCGATCGAGATCCCGGTGGTGGCCCAGGAGCTGGCGCGCAACCATGATGCCGTCGTCGCCCTGGGGGTCGTGATCCGTGGCCAGACACCGCATTTCGACTATGTATGTGACGCGGTGACCCAGGGCCTGACGCGGGTGTCGCTCGACGCGTCGACGCCGGTGGCCAACGGGGTGCTCACCACCAACACCGAGGAGGAGGCGCTGGACCGCGCCGGGTTGCCGACCTCAGCCGAAGACAAGGGCGCGCAGGCGACGGCGGCCGCATTGGCCACCGCGCTGACGTTGCGTGACCTGCGCGCGCCGTCGTGACAACGCCGTCGGAGCGCACCGATGCCGCCGTCGTGCTGCGGCCGTACTGGGCACGGATATTCGCCTACATCGCGGCGCTTGTGATCGCGGCGGCGCAGATTGCGGTGGGTTTCCTGCTCAAGATCGAGTCCACCGGCGTGATCTTCCAGACCGCGGACCAGGTGGCGATGGCGGTGCTGGGTCTGGTGATCGCCGGCGGCATCCTGCTTTTCGCGCGGCCACGGCTCAGGATCGATTCGTCGGCCATCTACGTGCGTAACCTATTGGGCGAGAAGGTGATTGCTTGGGGCGACGTGGTCGGTGTGTCGTTTCCACTGGGGAGCCGCTGGGCGCGGATCGACCTGCCCGACGATGAGTACGTCCCGGTCTTGGCGATCCAGGCCGTCGATAGGGACCGCGCCGTAGCCGGCATGGACACACTGCGCTCGATGCTGGCCCGGTACCGGCCCGACCTGCGGGCGCGGGGTCAGACGCCGAAGTAGAACGTCCCGTTGCCTGGGCTCAATTTGGTGTCGCGCGGGCGGTGAATCGGCCGGGCTCGCGGCTGATCCCTCTGTCACATCGGTCTCAGCTCAGGAGTGGCATCCTTTTTGCCCGCCTACGCGCGACTGGCCGACCCGCCCTGCCTGTGCGCGGCCGACCCGCCCTGCGCGGCCAGCCGGCTGTGCGCGGCCGGCCGGCAATCCCGGACCGCGAGCGTATCGCCACTGCGAAAAATCGGCTTCCGAATCGCAGTGCCGTTACGCTGGCGAACCGTCCCACACCTAGCGGCCACGGCAGTGTCGCTGAAAGCCGGACAAAACCACTGCGTGCCGCTACAGAGCCTCATGGGGCGAAGGTAACTGCGTACAACCTCCGCACCTGCCGGCGCCGGGTCAGTTGTCGAAGTAGAAGGTCCCGGAGCCGCCGTACTGCAGGTAGATGGGTATGGACTCGAAGGGAGAATTCCCGGAGTTGAAGACCGCTCCGCTGACAACATTCGGGGCATCGGGGGCCGAACCGATCGTCTCCGTATACAACCCGTCTCCGTTGGAGTTGTAGACCTGAAAAGTCGTTCCAGACGGCACGTAGGTGCCCGACGCATACCCGAACGAACTCGGGACAGTTCCCCAAAGTCCACCGGAATCAAGTAATCCGGGACTGACGACGTTATTCGAGCCGTTGACCACTACCTGCAAGGTGCCAGCCGGCGCTCCGCTTGTTGTGGCGTAGTAGCTAAGCGGGTTGGCGCCGAACTCCACGTTGCCGGTGGGCTCGTCGAATAGCAGACCCTCATCGAGCGTGCCGGGCAGGTTTTCCACCGGGCTGATACTGGGAGTCTGTCCACCAAGAGGATTCGCGCCGACGCCCAGCACGGCGAGTCCCTGCGAGGCAGGCAGGTTTGTGGTGACACCACCTATCGTCTGCGACACGGAGGTGACCACCGCGATGGTAGTCGGTCGAGTGGTAATGATTCCATTTCCGAAATTCACTGTTGTCGAATACGTGTTGTAGGTTTCGGTGACGGAATTCGACGAATTGCCGTAAGTGACTTGGCTCGACCCGGTGATTGGGCCCAATGAGGTGAAATTGACGTCTTGCGGCGGGACCACAAGACCTTCGGAGCCGGTGTCGAGCACCAATTGCGAGGTCGGCCCGCCGCCGATGGACACGTTGACGAACGGCCGGTTTATGTTCTGATCCACCGTCACCGGGATGGTGGGTTCACCGCCACTCGGGCCGGTCGCCCCCTGAACGCCCAGGGTGGCGCCGCCGCCGGCCCCGCCTTGGCCACCCGCGACGCCACCGGGCCCGCCGGAAACCCCGCCTTGACCGCCCGGGCCACCGTTGCCGATCAGCAATCCGCCGCGGCCGCCGGCTCCGCCGGTGCCCCCGAGTTCCCCGCCCAGCCCGCCGGGTCCGCCGGCGCCGAAGAACATCGCGTTGCCGCCGACGCCGCCGGTGCTGAACGGCCCTCCGATGCCGCCGGGACCGCCGTTGCCAGATAGCAACCCGCCGGTGCCGCCCGCGCCGCCGGTCGCACCCAGGCCGCCCATCCCGCCGCTGCCGCCGGCGCCGATCAGACCGGCCGAACCGCCCGCGCCGCCGGGCACACCGGAGGCGATGCTGTCCCCGCCGCGACCACCATCGCCGATCAACAGCCCACCGGCGCCCCCGGGGGTGCCGACCCCTTGCGCGTTGGTGCTGCCATCGGCGCCGGCGCCGATCAAAGGGCGCCCGATCAGCAGGTTGGTGGGGAGATTGACGATCGTCAGGACATCCTGTTCCAGGGCCTCCAAGGGCGAGGTGCTGGCCGCCTCGGCCGCCGCGTACGCGCCCCCGGCACCCGTCAGTGCCTGTGCGAACTGGGTGTTGAACGCCGCCGCCTGAGCGCCGAGCGCCTGATACAGCTCGGCGTGGTTGGAGAAAAACGATGCGACCGCCGCCGACACCTCATCGCCGGCGGCGGCCACTACTCCGGTGGTGGAGGCTGCCGCCGACTTGTTGGCCGTCGTCAGCAACGAACCGATGCCCGCGATGTTGGTGGCCGCAGTCGTCATAGTTTCGGGAGTCGCAATCACAAATGACATCTGTCCCCCTCCGGGAGGCCGCGCAGCCGAGGTGTCCTGTGCGGGGGATTTTAACCTACATACGTCGAATTGTGACCCCTCCTTCGCAACGGGACCGAAGGCAGGCGCGGTCCGCGGCCGATGGCCCAGCAACCGGTCGAGCAACGCGCCGTGGTATTGGGGACGTGACGACGGTCATCCGGCAGTAGGCTCGCCTGGACAACTTGTGGGAGGTGGCGAATGTCTGACATCGAGGCCGCGGACGTCCGGGCAGGAGCCCGCGTGCTAATCGAGGCGATATAGCCATGGCCGTCCCCTATGCAGGGCTAAGCGACGTCGGGCGCAAGAGATCCCGCAACGACGACCGATGGGGCGCAGACGCGGCGCTCCGGCTCTACATGGTTGCCGACGGCGTCGGCAGCACCAGCCACGGCGATCTGGCCGCCGGACTGGTGGTCGACATGCTGCCGTCGTACGTGGCGCGCCACTTCAATGGCGTGGACTTCCGGGATCCGCAGGCGCCCGAACGGCTGGGCCACGCGGTCGTCGAGATGTGCACCGATCTGTACACCCGCAGCCGCAGCGATGCCAACCTCGGTAGCGCCGACACAACCCTTGTCGCCGCGCTTATCGGGGATTCGCGCGCGGTGATCGCTCACCTCGGTGACAGCCGCGCCTATCTGTACCGAGACCGCCAGGTGCAGCGGCTGACCAGCGACCACACCATCGTGCAGGCGGTGATGGATGCCGGCGAGCTCAGCGCGGAGGAGGCCGCGCACCACCCCAATCGTTCGGTGGTGACCCGTCACGTGCTGATGACGCCGCCCGCAAAGCCCGATTTCAATGCGTTCGACTTACAGCCGGGTGACCGAATCCTGTTGTGCAGCGACGGTTTACACGGTCTCGTCGACGACGCGACGCTGGCCGCGATTCTCAACGAACACCCAGACCCGGCCGACGCCTGCCGCGTGTTGATCGACGCCGCCAACCAGGCGGGAGGACACGACAACATCACCGCGGTGGTCGCCTACGCCGCGCAAGCGGGCGGCCCCCCGCCCGGCCCGGCGCCCACCTTCGTCGGCCAGCCGCCCGCGAGCGCCGAAGCGACCGTGCCCGACGTGCCGGTGTCGGCGCCCACCGCCGCCAACACGAGTCTGGCTCCGACACAACGCATTCCACTCGACCAGCCGCCCGCTCCGCGTCGTACGCCCCCTCCGGTCGGCGCACCGCCACCGCCGCCTCCGCCACCAATGTCTCTGCCGCCCGAGCCACCTCGCCGACGCCGCGGAGGCATGTGGGCCTTGATCGCGTTGGCTGTCGTGCTGCTGGCGGCCGGCGGGGTCGTCGGCTACCTGCTCCTGGGGTCGCATTCGCCTACGCCCCCGGCGCCAGCCGCCTCCCCAACCTCGGCCGCCCAGTCCGTGCCGCCTTCGTCCACGCGGTCAACGCTGTCACCGGGGCCGACGCTGGCCGTCTTGCCCTTCGGCGACCTCAAACACCCCAAGGGGGTGGCGGTGGACAACGCCGGCAACGTCTATGTCGTCGACGGCGACAACGCGCGGGTCATGAAGTGGACACCGGGATCGAACACCGCGAGCAAGCTCCCGTTCACGGACCTGAAGGATCCTTACGGCATCGCGGTGGACGGGTCCGGGAACGTGTACGTCACCGATGCGTCGGGCGATGGTCGGGTGCTGGAGCTGGAGCTGGCCCCGGGGACAAGCAAACAGAGCGAGCTGCAGTTTGGAAAGCCAGGCGGCAACGGGCTCAAACACCCGGCCGGCATTGCCGTCGACGCCACCGGAAGCGTCTACGTGGCTGACACGGGGAACGACCGGGTTCTGACACTTACTTCGGGTTCCGACACCGCGAAGGTGCTGCCCTTCACCGAGCTGGATCATCCCTACGGTGTGGCGGTCAGCGCCGGCGGCGTCGTCTACGTCGTCGACCAGGACAAGGACCGGGTATGGAAACTGGCGCTCGGGTCCAGCAACCCGGAGGTGTTGCCCTTCACCGATCTCAAGCATCCCGAAGGGGTCGCGGTGGATGCCGCCGGCAACGTCTACGTCGGTGACTCCAGTAACCACCGGGTCGTGAAGCTGCCGTCCGGCGCGGCGTCTCAGACGGTGCTGCCTGTGGCCTCCAGTCTCGGCACCCTGACGGGTGTCGCGGTGGACCCCGGCGGCAGGGTCTACGTCGCCGATGACACCAACAATCGAGTGGACCAGCTGCCAGCGTTCTGACGCGAATCGCCACCTCTTTAAGACGAATATTCAAGCGGCAGAACAGGATTGACCCGTACCGGCCGCCTCGGGTGCCCGCCGGTCAAGGTGAATCCTCACGCCTGTTCGACGGACAAGGCATTGGTCCGCTGTTAGCATCCCGACCCATGGACGGAACGCCGTTCGGGCGATACCAACTGATCGAGCTGTTGGGTCGCGGCGGCATGGGCGAAGTGTGGCGTGCCTATGACCCGACCATGGGTCGCACAGTGGCCCTCAAAGTGTTGCCGCCGAACTTCGCCGACGACCGGGTGTTCCAGGAGCGGTTCCGGCGCGAGGCGCGGGCGGCGGCAGGGCTGGACGAACCCCACGTCGTACCCGTCTACGACTTCGGCGAGATCAACCGCCGGTTGTACGTCACCATGCGGTTGATCAAAGGCCGCGATCTGGAAGATCTCTTGGAAGACGGCCCGCTCGAGCCCGCACGCGCGGTCGGCGTCGTCGAGCAGATCGCTTACGCGCTGGATGCCGCACACCAGATCGGCCTGGTGCACCGCGACGTCAAGCCGTCCAACATCCTGGTCGGCGAGCATGACTTCGCGTATCTGATCGACTTCGGCATCGCCCGCGCGGCGGGAGAAACCGGGCTGACGAGCACCGGCGCCACGATCGGCACTTGGGCCTACATGGCTCCGGAGCGGCTCAACACCGGCCAGGCCGACGCCCGTGCCGACATCTACGCGCTGGCCTGCGTGCTGCATGAGGCAATGACGGGGCAGCGTCCCTTCCCCGGAGACAGCCTCGAGCAGCAGATCGTCGGACACCTGACCAAGCCCCCTCCGCGGCCCTCCGCACTCCGAACAGGAGTTCCTGAAGCGTTCGACGAGGTGATCGCCACAGGCATGGCCAAAGACCCCGCGGAGAGGTATGGCGCCACGAAGGACCTGGCCCAAGCGGCGCGAGCCGCCTTGGCCGTGCCGGTGCGACAGCTCGACGTTCACACGCCGACTCAGTCAACGGAACATGTTGTGCCTGAACAACATACCGAGCCGACTCCGAAGGTGAGCCGCGCCGACGCCCCGACGCACCTGGCGTTCACAACGTCATTGCCGGACACTGCCGCGCCGACGAAGGACTCGCGCCGAGGGTTGACGACGGTGCCCCCGGTGTCGCGGGCGCGTCGCGCCGTGGCCAGACTCATCGACATCATCCCGATCCTGGTCGTCTTCGGCATCGCCTACGGCATTGCAGCCAAGACGACGGGACCGAGGTGCAGCTCCTGGGAGTACCCGGAGGGCGTCGTCCGCTGGACATGGTGCAAGCAGGACGTTTCGGGGATCGGCGCCACGGGCATTGTCGTCGCGGGGCTGACGGCTCTGGCGTATGGGGTGTGGAATTTGATCCGGCGGCGTAGGAAGGGCGCGAGCATCGGCCAATCGGTGCTGAAGTTCAAGGTGGTCGATCCCGCAACCGGACAACCGTCGAAGTTGCCACGACAGCGGGTAGCAGCGGCCGTGATAGCGCTGCTGTTATTGATAGGACTGGGCGCCGCCGCCGCTGGCCAAACTGCGCACCGCATAGCCAATGACAAATGGGAGGAGACCTGTTTGCTCCTGAAAGCCACCGCCGACACCTACTACAAATCCCGTTGCACGCCCTGAGCAGAAGTATTTCTAGCGGCTACTAGCCTGGACACGTGCCAGATCCCGCCACGTATCGCCCCGCGCCCGGGTCCATCCCGGTCGAGCCCGGCGTCTACCGATTCCGGGACACCCACGGCCGGGTCATCTATGTCGGCAAGGCCAAAAGTTTGCGCAGCCGGCTGACGTCGTACTTCGCCGACGTCGCCGGCCTGCATCCGCGGACGCGGCAGATGGTGACCACAGCCGCCAAGGTCGAGTGGACGGTGGTCAACACCGAGGTCGAGGCTCTGCAACTGGAATACAACTGGATCAAGGAATTCGACCCGCGGTTCAATGTGCGCTACCGCGACGACAAGTCCTACCCCGTGCTGGCGGTCACCCTCAACGAGGAATTCCCCCGGCTGATGGTGTACCGAGGCCCCCGGCGCCGAGGTGTGCGCTATTTCGGCCCCTACTCCCACGCCTGGGCGATTCGCGAAACCGTAGACCTGCTCACCCGGGTCTTTCCCGCGCGGACCTGCTCGGCCGGAGTGTTCAAGCGGCACAGCCAAATCGACCGGCCCTGTCTGCTCGGCTACATCGACAAGTGTTCGGCGCCGTGCGTGGCGCGGGTCAGCGCCGAGCAGCACCGGCAAATCGTGCTGGATTTCTGCGACTTCCTCTCCGGCAAAACCGACCGGTTCGCCCGCAGCCTGGAACAGCAAATGAGCACCGCGGCTGACGAACTCGACTTCGAACGGGCCGCGCGGCTGCGAGACGACTTATCGGCGCTGAGACGTGCGCTGGAAAAGCAGGCCGTGGTGCTCGGCGACGGTACCGACGCCGACGTGATGGCGTTCGCTGACGACGAGCTGCAGGCGGCAGTGCAGGTGTTCCACGTCCGCGGCGGCCGCGTGCGGGGGCAGCGCGGCTGGATCGTGGAAAAACCCGGAGAGCCCAGCGATGCCGGTGAC
>NZ_JAFBAR010000067.1 GCF_019247635.1 Mycobacterium sp. | reverse complement strand
GGCTGAACAATATCCAGCCGTTCTCCGCGTCGGTCCGGGTGTAATTGCAGAGCAGCGCGAGCGAATACAGCGGGTTTTCCTGCACGCCAAGCCGGTCGTTGATCCCGGTGGCCGGCGAGGTGGGTGATCGCCGTGACAACACGAATTGCGGGCCGCTGGCAAGCGTGTCGCCGTTCAGCTTGTCCAGTGTGGGCGTGTAGACCGAGTAGGTCTGAAAGACCGGTGCGGGCCGCCACGCGAGCCCATAAGCCCACACGACCGAGGTCTCGTCGGGGTCCACATGAACCGTGCCCGACCCGATCGCGTTGATGAACCGATCGGGGACGCCGTATTGCGCACGCTGACGGGCCTTGGATTGCTCGATGTGTCGCGTCGCCAGGTCCGGCCACCCCAGCGTCACCACCCGGTCTACGGCCCGCACGGGCGCCTGCAGCACCGCAACCGGCCGCTGCTCGACCACCAGAATGCCGGCCAGGTAGACGACAAAGAGCACGGCCAACGCGATCTCAAACCCGCGGCGCAGGATCCCGAGGAGCGGGGTGATGGCCACGGTGATCACGATCAGGCCGAGTAGAACGGAGAAATGATTCGAGTCGTATCTCCCGAACGCGGTCTTGGTGACCACCACTGTCACGATGGCGACCAACACCACGAATCGACGGGGAATCTCGGAGCGCCCGCGCACGAACATCGCACACACCGCCGCGATCCAGGCCAGGGTAAGCGCGACCGCGCCGACGGCATCCCACGGAATGGGGACGGCCTGGCCCTCGATGTAACCGGATACGATCTCCGAGCTGTATTTCAGCCAGGTCGTCAGGTTCCCCAGCCGTTGGCCCGCGAGCAGCCACCAAAGCGGGACGGACGCGATGAACGCGGTGACCGCGGCGAGGTGGCGCCCGACGGCCCGCCAGTCCAGCAGCACCGACGCCGCGAGCGCCACGCCCGCGACGACGGGCCCGGTGTTGAACTTCACCAGCAGCTCGAACCCGCCGACCGCACCGAGCAGGACGCACGTGACGAACGCGGTCGCCGGCTCATGGTCGTCCGGCAGTAGCAGCGAGCCGGCCCAGGCAAACGCCGCGAGGATGACCACCTCGGGGTACATCGGGCCCAGCAGGATGCCGGTGATCACCGTCGTCACGGCTGCGCCGGCGAGCGACGACGCCGGGGTGTGGCGGCGGCGCAGCGCGGCGGCGACCGCGAGGAACAGCGCAACAAGGGTGCTGACCTGGTAGACCGTGGCGAGTAATGCCTGTTCACGGGAGTAGTAGCCGGTGTTCTGCAGGAAGGCGAGCGGGCCGTAGGTAAAGGCGACGTCGGGGCCCCACGCGAGGTGATGGATGCGGGCCAGGGCGACGGCGGCTTCCCAGGACGGATCGATACCGATATCTGCGTCCACCGAGGACTGCGGCCAGCAAAAAACAACGGCGGCCAGCGCGGTGAGGCACCTTTGCCAGCGTGCGGAGCCCCAAGTGGTCGTCGAACACCACGTTGTCACGCGTTGCGCGCGCGCTGCGACCATCCGTGCAAGTTATCGGATCAAGTAGGGATTTCGGCGGTGAGCTCAGGGACGTGTTTGACGCTCTTGAAGAGCCATCGATCCAGGACGAGGAAGCGGCCCACCCAGACGATGCCGAAGCCGACGACTTGGGCGATAAAGACTGCCGTGCCGCGCACCAGCGTTGTCCGATCGGCTACGACGTTGTCCACAAGATAGGTGAAAATGGTGGCAAGCAGGACACCCAGCATCACGACCACCCAGAACATCAGGATCTGGTTGCGCAGGTTCTTGCCGGACGTGACCCGCCAAACAAAATGTCTGTTGGCGTAGAAGTTGGGAACGGTGGCGATCGCCGCTGCCAGCAGCGAGGCGGTGGTGTAGTCCTTGAGCCACGGCCCCAGGATCTGGATCAGACCCTGGCCGAAGGGCAGGAACGCCACCGCCACCACGACGTAGCGCAGCTTTTTGCGCGCGTCGCTGTCAGACCGCGCGATCAAGCCCCCCACGAACTCCACGCTCGAAAAGTTACCCGCCATCACGTCGCGGCGGGCCGGAACCGATGGAACCGGCCAAAGTTAAGACAATCTTCGGCGTGCATGAAATGCTGTACCGCAAAGGTTGCCGCCGTCACCGGAGCCGCGGGGGGACCGGCCTTGTTGGTATTACCGGGGAAACGCCGCATCGATCGGCGGTGACCTCCTAGGCTCCAACACCAACTAAGTAAAGATTGGCTTTTGTTATCGTCCAACCGCTGGACGAGGCTGAAACAGGAAATGGAGGCGGCGGTTCCCGTGGCAACTCAACCCGAAAACCGCATTTGTATCGTCGGCGGCGCCGGGCACGTTGGGCTACCGCTGGCGTTGGTGCTGGCAGACGAAGGGTTCCAGGTCGACATCCTCGACACGAACCAGGCGGCCCTGAAAGGCATCATGGCCGGCACGATGCCCTTCATCGAGAATGGTGCCGAGGAACTGCTCAAGCGGCTGCTGCCGACAGGGCGCATCACCGCCAGCACCGACGCGTGGGCCGTCAGGAACGCCGACATCGTCATCTGCGTCGTGGGGACGCCGGTCGACGAGTACCTGACACCGCAGGCACACACCTTCTTCCGCATCATCAACGAGATCAGCCCCTACTTCCAGGACGGGCAGACGCTGATCCTGCGCAGCACCGTCTACCCGGGACTGAGTCAGCGTGTGCACGACATGTTCTCCGAGCGCGGGATCGGCGTGCACGTCACCTTCTGTCCCGAGCGCATCGCCCAGGGCCACTCGATTCGCGAGCTCAGGATCATTCCGCAGATCATCAGCGGGTTCGACGACGAGGGGCTGCGCGTCGTTCGCGACGTCTTCTCCCGGATAGCCAGCGAGATCATCGAGGTCGAGCCGCAGGAAGCCGAGCTGGCCAAGCTGTTCTGCAACAGCTACCGCTACATCCAGTTCGCGGTCGCCAATCAGTTCTATCTGCTCAGCCGTGAGGCGGGCCTCGATTACGACCGCGTCCACCATGCGGCAACCTACAAAAACAGCCGGGTCGACAGCCTGCCCAAGGCGGGATTCGCGGCCGGCCCGTGTCTGCTGAAGGACACGATGCAGCTCGCGGGTTTCAGCAACAACAACTTCATGCTGGGCCACTCGGCGATGCTCATCAACGAAGGCCAGCCGCAGTTCATCGTCAACATGCTCAAGCGCCGGGTCGACCTGCGGCACAAGACCGTTGGCATCCTGGGCATGACGTTCAAGGCGGACTGTGACGACACCCGCGATTCGCTGAGCTTCAAGCTGCGGCATCTGCTGATGCTCGAGGCCGAAACGGTGTTGCTGCACGACCCGTTCCTGGAGGGACCGGATTACTACCCGCTGGAAACGGTCCTGGACCGTGCCGACGTGTGGGTGGTTGGCGTGCCGCACTCCCAGTATCGGGGTCTGCGGGTGCCGCAAGGCAAGATAGTCGAGGATGTCTGGGGCTGCCTGGACGTCAGCGAGCTCGACGCCGACGCATTGAATGGAGCCCAATTGGCGACTCTGGGGACGGGAGCGGCTGCCCAGTGAAGGTACTGGTAACTGGCAGTGCGGGCTTCATCAACGGCTACGTGGTGGAGGAGCTGCTGCGCGCCGGACACGAGGTCGTCGGTATCGACAACTACTCGAAATACGGCCCAGTCAAGAAGAGCTACGACGATCACCCGCGCTACCACTTCGTCGAGGGGGACGTCAAAGACGTCGAGCTGATGTTCAAGCTGGTCGAGGGGTGTGAACAGATGGTGGCCAGCGCGGCCCGCATCGGCGGCATCACCTACTTCCACGAGTACGCTTACGACCTGCTGGCCGAAAATGAGCGCATCGCCGCCGCCCACTTCGATACCGCGATCTATGCGTTCAAGAAGGGCTGGCTCAAGAAGATCAACGTGATCAGTTCCTCCATGGTGTTCGAGAACGCGACCGTGTTCCCGACGCCGGAGAAGCACATCACCGAATGTCCCCCTCCGACAAGCACTTACGGGTTTCAGAAGCTGGCCTGCGAGTACTTCGCACACGGTGCCTACGAGCAGTACGGTCTGCCCTACACCATCATCCGGCCCTTCAACTGCGTGGGCACCGGTGAGCAGCGGGCGATCGGTGGTCGCGAAATCCCAAGCGGCAACGTCAAACTCGCGATGAGCCACGTAGTGCCGGACTTGATCCAGAAGGTGGTGAAGGGCCAGGACCCGCTGCACATCCTTGGCGACGGCACCCAGGTACGGCACTACACGTACGGAGCCGATTTGGCGCGCGGCATCCGCCTGTGCATGGAACATCCGGCCGCGGTCAACGACGACTTCAACCTGTCCACCCCCGAAGCCACCACCGTGCTCGACCTCGCCGAGGTGATTTGGCGGAAGATGCGTCCCGACACGCCATTTCGCTACGAAAGCGACCCGCCGTTCGAGCACGACGTGCAGCTGCGGTCGCCGGAGGTACACAAGGCTACCGAGATACTCGGCTTCGAGGCGTCGACCACGCTCGATTCCATGCTCGACGAGGTCATACCCTGGATTGTCAACGCCGTCGAGGCTGGAACCATCTGACGTGCTCGGGTGCGACTTGCTAGGACGACATGCGCAACGCGGGTGACGCTGACCTACAGCAGCTTTACCGCAACCGCTTCGGTCACGCCCTCGAATCCCGATCGGCCATCTGGGAAGTCCTCGTCCGCGACTTCTTCCAGGCGTGGATCAGGCGCAGCGACACCGTGTTGGACCTGGGCTGTGGCTACGGCGAGTTCCTGAACCACGTCCGCGCCGCGCGCCGGGTGGGTGTCGACTTGAACCCGGACAGCACCCGCATGCTCGAGTCGGGTATCGAGTTCCACCAGGGCCGCGCCGAGGATCTCGGTTTCCTCGAGGATGACTCGGTCGACGTCGTCTTCACCAGCAATCTGCTGGAGCACCTGCGGGGTAAAACCGAGGTCGAGCGCACCATCGCCGAAGCCCGCCGAGTACTGAAGCCCGGCGGCCACTTTATCGCGCTGGGGCCCAATGTTCGCTTCCTGGGAGGCGATTACTGGGACTTCTGGGACCACCGGGTGCCCATCAGCGATCGCTCCCTGCTCGAGCTGCTGAAGTCCAGCGGGTTCGAGATCGTGGATGCCCACGCCCGTTTCCTGCCGTACACGTCGAGCTCGCCGTGGCCGCAGGCGCCGATCCTGGTGCGACGGTATCTGCGTTCCAGAAAGGCGTGGCCAATCTTCGGCAAGCAGTTCGTGATTCGCGCGCGCAAGCCGCGGCAGGAGTCGCCGGCCGATGACCCCCAGCGTCTGCTAAGCGTGGTCATCCCCGTCTACAACGAGGGCGAGAACATCCAGGTGTGCGTGCGCGGGCTCGCCGAGGCGTTGGCGGACACACCGCATGAACTGCTGGTCTGCTACGACTTCGAGGAGGACACGACGCTGCCGGCACTGGCCGCCATGCCGGACAAACCCGAGACGGTTCGGCTGGTCCGCAACTGGATCGGCAAGGGCGTGGCGAACGCGCTGATCGCCGGCTTCGCGGCCGCGCGTGGCGACGTCGTCGTCACCAGCATGGCCGACCTGTCCGACCCACCCTCGGTGATTCCGTTGATGGCGGCCAAGATTCGCGACGAGGGCGCGGACATCGTCAGCGGGTCGCGCTACATGCCGGGTGGCACCCAGACCGGTGGGCCCCGACTGAAGACGCTGATGTCGAGGACCGCCGGGCTGAGTCTGCACTACGTGGGCGGCGTTCCGACCCACGATGCCACCACGAACTTCCGCGCCTACAGCCGTCGTCTCCTCGACGACATCCCCGTGGAGAGCGTGAAGGGGTTCGAGGTGGGTCTCGAGTTGACCATCAAAGCGCACCTGCAGGGTTATCGCGTCGACGAGGTACCCAGCAGCTGGGACGACCGAACCGCCGGAACCAGCAAGTTCGACCTGGTCGGTTGGCTGCCGTCATATCTGCACTGGTATTTCCTGGCCATGCGGCGCCCGCTGCTACGTTGGTCGGCCGGCGCGCTGGCTTCGGTCGGGGCGCTGGATCTGGTGCGGCGTAATCGGCGCAGCGCCGACACGTGAGGTGGTCCATCATCCCCATGGTCGATCAAGATTCAGCACGTTCCAGGCGGCGGCTCGCGGTCCTGAAGTTCGACCTGGGGAACGCGGCGAGACAGCGCACAGCGGCTTTGGTATTCCTCGTCGTTTGGTGCCTGATCGACCTGCGGTGGGTTTGGCTCTACCGGCGGGGAAACCTTCTCGACATCGACGAAGCAGGCTATCTGACCCTCGCCGTGGCGGCCGCCCGCAACCATGAGTACGGACTGGTTTTTTTCACCATCTACTCGCCGGCGACACCTGCGGCCGCGGCCCTGATCTTCTCGGTGTTTGGACCGCACCTTGTCCTCGGTTTCCTGGTGCCTATCATTGCTGCGGCATTGACCGGTTATCTGACATTCTCCCTAGGCTTGACCATCGGGGGGCCGCGACTGGCCTGGCTAGCACTCGTCCTGGTGTCGACAACACCCGTGTTTGTGGATTATTCGCGCCAGTTCAGTTTCGCGATGAGCTGTGCCTTAGCGGTAACCGCGGCGCTGTACTGCCTGCTGCGGTCAGAAGGCTTGACCAGTGTTCGCTGGACCATGTGGTTCGGCGTCTGTGTGGGCCTGATGCCGCTTACTCGCACGATGGCCATCGCGTATGTGCCGGGGGTTTTGCTGGCTGCGCTGATCACATCGCTTGGCCACCCGGATTCCCGGCAGCGACTCGCCCGGCTAGGCCGCGCGACCATTCTTGCTGCCCTGATCACCGCGGTATGGCTCGTCCCTAACTGGAAGGGGGTGCTGGGCTACCTGCTGAGCTTCGGTTACGGCGGCCACAGCGGCTCGGCCGGTCGCATTCTGCTGCTCGAATGGGAAAGCTGGCTGAGTACGCTGCAATATTATATTCAAGACCTCCAGTTGATTCACTCGACGATACTTTTTCTCGGTCTGGCCATTACGGCAGTCATCGCATTGCGTACGCTGCGCGGACTGAGTGGCATGCATATTGTCTGGCGGATCGCCCATTCGAAATTGTTCGGGCCCGCGTTGTTATTCGCATTCGGGACTGTGGCGCTGGTGTCCACAAGCAATCACGGCACGGCCTTTGACTTGCCGCTTTTCCCGGCGTTGACTTTGGTCTCCGGATGGGGTGTGACGCGCGCTAACAGGCATGTGCTACGCGGTACGGCCGCCGTGACAACGCTCGCGGCACTTGTCGCGTATGTTCCGCTCGTCGATTTGCATTCGCGTTTCGCCGAGCCTAGAGCCTTGGCCATTCCGGGGATCGGCCCCGCATTCATCACTGACGGCCGCGCCTACCTGCAACGATATGAGGCGTCGGGCATCCCGGGACCGGCGGGGGTCACCGTCGGGTCACTCGTGTCGTCGAAAACTGAACCAATCGATGCGGCGACGACTCGCGAATGGCAGACGGTCATCGGCCAAACCGTGGACTTTATCAGAAGGGAAATCCCATCGAACAGGCCGGTGACTTTCGGGTTTGGCCACATTTTATACAACCTCGCCACCGTGCAACTGGTCGAGTTCTCGAGATATGACTTTCCCGACGGGGTCCCGTGGGGGGCGGGCATCGACCAGGCGTCGATGAACCGATCGGAGGATGCCTACTTTCAGGTGTTGACGACTGGTGGCCCTAAAGACAGCTGCCTGCTGTTCACGTCGGGGGGCGTTGTCAACGAGATTCCTCCCATACCGAATTCCGAAGCACTGGCGGCGGCGGCGCGCCGCGCGGGTTTTGTCCAAGCCGCGCAGTGGAAGTTGCCTGACGGCCGCGACGTGCTGGCCTGGCGCCGTGATTCCGATTCGTGCCGCAAAATGTAGCCACCTCAGCGCACCCGCGCCTGCATCGCCGAATGGTGACATATCGTCAGGATCCGCCGTCGATCCCTGCACGTTTTAGCAGCTGATAATCGCCGAATGTCGCGATGGGCACGAAACCACGTTGCACGTAGCGATCCATCGGACCGGGCGGCATTTCATCCAGGCCCCAGAACTGGGCCAGCTGGCTGTTTTCGAGCAAGCACAGCCCGTCGATCGAGCGGGTGGCTTCGATCACCCGGCGTTGGTGCACCTGATCGAACTGCGATGTCCACCCCGTCGCCTCGTAGCCGGTTGGCGGCTCCTGTTGTGTCCAGAAGTAGAAGCTGTGCATCTCCGGCAGCATGATGAACGTCTTGCAATTTTGGTCAATTGCGGCGACGACCGCGCGGTATTTCGCGGCGTCCCCGGGACTGACGCGGACGTCGTCGGCGCCCGGCAACCCGAGTGGGACCCAGGCGTCATGCACACTCCGCGCCCGCTGGAGCCCCAGTACGAGCTGGGTATTGACGAGCAGGACCATGATCGCGGCCGCTGCGATCGCCCCGATCGCGAACAGGGTACGGCGCACCGTCTGACCGCTGACGCTGAGAGCGAGCCCGCGAACCCCGTTTGCGATACAGAGCGCCCCGACCGGGATCAGCAGCATGGCAGACCAGTTAATTTGGCTGCCCGCAACCGGGAAGCCATGCAAGCCCTGTAGGACCGCCAACGGCGCCAGTAGCAGCCGGGCGAATTGGGTTCCCACGATCGGCTTTCCGGGGATCTGGATCAGCGCCACCCAGGCGAAGCACAGCATCTCCAGCGGGGAGCAGTTCATGCCGAGGGTGGAGCAAAGCAGGCCCAGCGGAGTACTGAGTGTCTTCCGTTCGATCACGGAGAATGCCATGTAGAGCCCTATGAGGATGCTCAGGCTCGAGACGAGCAGAACCCGGGCCGATCGGGGGCGGGTGTCGTGTTTGCGTACGACGTACCAATAAGCGAGCGCGCCGGCGAGAGCCATTAGGTCAAGGACGTAGGTCCCGATCAAAAGGTGGAGGGGCCGCGAGAAGCTGCTCGGGAAGCGCAGCGGCTGCACGAATACCCCGGTGATCAGGCCGGAGGGGCTGGTCCCGCTGGCGAGGATCGCCAGGAAGATGGTTGCGGCGACGATAAGCAAGCCGCCGCCGAGCCACCAGAGTTCATTGGAGTCGCGGCGGCCGGCGCCACGGGCTCTCAACGCGATCACGACGGTGAGCGCGGAGGCGGCGACGTGAACCGCGTAGTGGCGAGCCCAGTCTTCGCTGGCCTTCGTGACCATCACCAGCGCCGGCAGTGCCACCACGCCGAACTCGACCAGTGGCCGTAGCCAGCGACGCCGGGCAAGGGTCGGATAGCTGACCACACAAACGAGGGCCACCGCGGCAAAAGCGAAAATGCCGACGTTGATCTTGATAAGGATCAGGGCGCTCAAGACTCCGCCGAGCAAGGCGATCGAGACTCGTGAGCTGCGATCGCGAACGAAACAAGAGACCGTCACGAGCAACGAGACGAATAGGACGGCGGTGCCGCCTGCGGACATCGGCTCCTCGACGAGGCGGGGCCCGAATATCATCAGCTGGGTGGCTAGGCCGAGGGTGATGCTCGTGGTCATGCGCCAGACGGAGAGCCCGAAAAGCAGGCTCGAAAGCACCCAGATGACCCCGGTAACCGCGCGGCTGCCGTCGTGGTCGACCGCGATCCCGAAAATCGAGAAGATCCCGTCCCAGAACTCGAAGTAGAAGGGCCCGTAGCCGCCAGGGACGTCGTCGTATAGGGAGCCGTGGTTCAAATACGCCTTGAGGGAGATCAGCAAGCAGCCTTCATCGTCGTACGAGGCGAAACCGGTGAAGGCTCGATAACGGGCGATCACGTAGGTGGCCACCGTGACCGCCGTGAAGGCCAGGGCGCCGAATCCGAGCCGCACGGCCCGCGCTTGTGGCGGATTGACCGTTTGGTTGACGATTCTCAAGGTCGGCCCTCGCCGGACCCGCCAGGCATCTGGGTGCCGCCACACAATCCGGCTGCGGTCATGCGTGGGCCGGCGAGGCCGAGGAAGCCGAGGAGGCCGAGGAGCAGAGGAACGTCACACCGATGAAATTGACGGATGAAATCATCCGCGGAATCTAGCATTTGACTGCCCGACCCGGGCCAGCTTTTCGTCGCATCGGCTGAGCACCACCTGAGGGTCGAGGCCGGCCGCTTAAGCACACGGACATGGCCATTCGGCCGTCCCCGTGTGTCCTCATCGGCTGTGGCAGACTGCAAGTTCCGACCGGGGAGGCGCCATGTCGAGTGTGAGTGTTGTCGTTCCCGTTTATCGCGCAGCGCTGACTTTGCGCGAGCTATACGCCCAGTTGAGCATTACGATGCCGCAGGTCGCTCCGACGTTCGAAATTATTTTTGTCGAGGATTGCGGCGGCGATGAATCCTGGTCCATCATCACCGAATTGGCTGCATCAGATCAGCACATCCGCGGCATCCGCATGAGCCGCAACTACGGCCAGCACAACGCTCTGCTCTGTGGTATCCGCGCCGCCCGCTACGACGTGATAGTCACGATGGACGACGACCTGCAACATCCGGTGACTGAGATTGCGCCACTTCTGGCGGCGCTGGGGCCGGATGTCGATGTCGTCTATGGTGCACCGAGGGACGAGCAGCACGGGTTGCTACGCAACGGCGCCTCCCGTTTGACGAAGTTGGCGTTGGCCAGCGCGATGGGCGCCGAGACGGCACGCAACGTCAGCGCTTTCCGTGCCTTCCGCACTCGCCTGCGGGAAGGTTTCGTCGATTACCGGAGTCCGACGGTTTCGATCGATGTGTTGCTGACTTGGACGACAACTCGATTCAGCGCGATCAAAGTGCGGCATGCGCCGCGTTCGGCCGGCATCAGTGGCTACTCGATCACCCGACTCGTTCGCTACGCGCTCGACTTGATGACCGGGTTCAGTACGTTGCCGCTACAGTTCGCCAGCTTCATCGGGTTCGCGTTGGTGTTCTTCGGCGCCTCGATCCTCGCGTACGTTGGTGCGAACTACCTGGTCTACGGCAGCGCCGTGCCCGGCTTTGCCTTCCTGGCCTCGATCATCGCGATCTTCTCGGGCGCGCAGTTGTTCGCGCTGGGGGTCATCGGCGAGTACCTGGCTCGGATGCACTTCCGCACGATGGATCGACCGACCTATCTAGTAAGCGAGACGGTGGAATGACCAGGTATCCCGGAGCGGACGGCCCGCGGCTCAGCATAAAGCTGAACGGGTTTCGTGCATGCCGGGCATGATCGAACCGATCTTGGTGACCGGCGCCGCTGGCTTTGTCGGCAGACATGTGACCGATCTGCTCCGTTCCCGTGGCGTACAGGTCGTGGCGCACGCACGCCGCCGCGGGCCGGGCATCGACTGGGTCGCCGACCTCGCGGATCCGCAGACGTCCCTTGATCCGAAGCTGTTCGATGTGGCCTCCGTGATCCACTGCGCGGCGGCAACTCCGGCGCGGTCCGACAGGTTTGATCGGGACAACACCACGGCCAGTGCGACGTTCGCGGCGGTTTTGTCCCGGGCGAAGTCGCTGCAGCGTATCGTCCATCTATCGAGCGTCGCCGTTTACCTGCGGCCCGTTCGTGGCCGTTGGGTGTTAGGGGAGGACGCAACGACCATCGAGAGCGACCGGAATCAAGGCTCTTACGCCGCAAGCAAGCTCGCTGCCGAACGCAATCTTGATGCGGTCGGGCGGGACAGGACGGACGTTGCGATAACGCATGTGCGCGCTTCCTCGATCTACGGTCCGGGAATGGTTCGCACGACCCTGCTTCCGGTACTCGTCGCTGGTGCGCGGCAGAACGAGCCTCTGGTGCTGCGCGGGCCGCGGCCCTATCTACAGAACTTTGTCCACGTCGCTGATGTTGCGGCACTGGCGGTTTCACTAGTTAACGAGCGCGGCCCCGCCGTCGTGAACGCATTTTCGGACGACACCTACGAGCTTGGAGCACTGGCGGAACTCGTTCGCACCAAATTGGGCAGCTCCAGCCAGATTCTCGACGAGAGCCATCCTGCCGATGGACCAGAGCCGGTGTTCCTGAACGGGATCGCCAAACGACTACATCCGGCTTTTCGCAGCCTGGCTGATCATTTGACGGATGCGTCATGACATTGCGCGTGGGGATCACCGGCGTCAGCGGCGATGTTGGGCGCGGTGCGGTACGCGGTCTCCGGCGCAATCCACCTGGCGCCGAGCCCATCTGGATTCTCGGACTCGACAGCAGCACCCACAGGCACCCGGACGTGGACGAGTGCATGCAGCTTCCGCTCGTCAGGGAGCCCGGGTACGCCGACGCTGTGCAGGCCGCGGTGATCCACCATGGGGTCGAGGTCCTGCTGCCGTGCATCGACTCGGAAATCGTCGTCCTGTCGGCCGCCCGTGGGCTGTTCGCCGGCGCCGCGGCCCGCGTGGTGCTCGCGCCATGTCCGTTAATCAAAGCGGCCGCGGACAAGCTGGCCACGGCCCACTTCCTGGCGGCCCGTGGCATCAGCACGCCCGCCACATTCGACACGGCTGCTGCGGTCGACGCGCTGGGCTTGCCGATCGTGGCCAAGCCTCGCAGCGGACACGGCAGCCGCGGCGTCAAGGTCCTGCGGGATCGCGTGGGGCTGCAGGAGTTTCTCGCGGAGCCGCCGCCGAACTACTGCCTGCAGCGATACATCGCGGGCCCCGAGTTCACCGTTGGGTTTCTCTATGATGCGCACGGCGTCATGCAGGACGCAGTCGCAATGGAGCGCACACTCGACGACGGCCGCACCGTCCGTGCGAGCGTCGTTGACAACCCTGATATGCGGCGATTCATTGCAGCGTTCGGCGAGCGCGTTCCCGGTCTTGGGGCTGTCAATGCCCAGCTGCGCTGGGACGACAACGACGGGCCGCTGGTGTTCGAAATCAATGCCCGCCTATCGGGATCGACCGAGATGCGCGTCGCCGTCGGCTGCAACGATCCGCTCCGGCTGGTGCGGCACTTTGGCCGCGGCGACTCGATTGCGCGTGCCCAGCCACAAATGGCCACCGTGCACCGTCGCGGCAGCGAACTGCGGGTGGATCCGTGCTGAACATGTCGGCTGCGATGGCCGGCTGCCGCGCCGCGGTATTCGATTGCGCGGGAACACTTTTACGCCTCGATCCGCCATCCGAACAGATTTTTCAGGATGCGGTGGCCGAGTTGGGGCTGGACATCCCCCTTACCGAGATCGCCCGCGCCTACGAAATCGTCAACTTCGCCGTACAGATCAAGAGCAGCGAACTGCCGACCAAAGCCGAAAGGGACGCGTTCTATCGGGGCTTCAACAGGTCTTTGTGTGCGGCACTCGGGATAGACCGGTCGTTTGACCGACTGCATCCGTTGCTGCTGACACGCTTCGCGACACGACGCCACTGGGTTGCCTTTGACGATTCCGCCGCCGCGTTGGCCGCGGTCGGAGAACGCGTCGCCGTGCATGCGCTGGCCAACTGGGACCGGCACCTCGACGAGGTGCTGGTTCGCGCCGGGCTGCGCCACCTCATCGGCGACGCCGCGTCTTCGGAAGAGCTTGGCGCGGAGAAACCTGCCCGGGCCTGCTTCGATGCTTTTCTTGAACGCAACGCGCTGGATGCTTCCCAGGTGGTGTATGTGGGTAATGAGTACGCCGCCGACGTGGTTGGCGCGCGAGAGGCGGGGTTGACGCCGATTTTGGTCGATCGCGACAATCGCCTGCCATACGCTGACTGCCTGCGTGTACAAAGCCTGTTAGATCTCACGCCGCCACCCGACGGGTGGCTGGGAGGATAAACCAAATGGTTCAAGCGACAAGCTTCCATCACGGCCAACGACTCGGGGCCGCTGACATCGAAGAAGCACGGCAGATATGTCCCGTCTGCCGCTCGTCCGAGCCCCGCGAGCCCGTATTCCGCGTGCAGCGCGATCCGGACATCGACATGCTGGCGTGCGCAACATGCGGGGCTGCGTCCGCCTCCCACATGCCGAAACCCGAGGTCCTGGCAAGCTATTACGCGCAGTACTACTCGGGCGCCGCTCTGCGGCATACGCTCGACAAGCCCGAGCGCTTCGCACGCCACGCGCTGCGTGCGATGCCGGACCTGCGGGGACCGAAACCGCTGCGCATTCTCGACTTCGGGGGCGGTGACGGTTCGCTCGCCATCGCCATCGCGAAATTGCTACGATCCCAAGGCAATTCGGAACTAATAGCGATTGATGTCGTCGACTACAGCGAACCGCGACCTGAAGAAGACCGCCGTATCCGCATCGATGCGCACCGAGAGCTAGCCACCGTCGAAGGCGGCCACGACCTGATCCTCGCCAGCGCGATCTTCGAACACATACCCGACGCCCATACCGCGATTCGTGAAGTCCTCTCCTGCGCCGGACGCTCCGCCTACATGTATGCCCGCACCCCGTATGTCCTTCCGTTGGCACGCATCGTCCGCTCGATCGACATCACCTATCCAGGACACGTTCACGACATGGGCAGCGTCTTCTGGGGCCGGTTCATCGAGACTTTCGGGGTGAAGGGCACCACGCTGTCGTCCCGGCCATCGCTGGTGGAGACAACATTCGCGCACGCTCCCGCCCGGACGTTGGTCGCCCATACGCTCAAGTCTCCCGCCTTGGTGGAGCAGGCCTTGCTCGGTCGCAGCCGCCGGCCGCGCTGGGGTCTCGTCGGTGGGTGGGAAGCGGTCATGCGGTTCGAATGACGCACACCATCAGAGCGCAATTTATTCGCTACGTTTTCGTGGGCCTCGCGCTGAACGCCGCGTTCTACGGTGCGTACCTATTACTGACGTGGTGGGCCATGCGCGACGAAGCTGCGATGACAATCACCTTCAGCATCGGCACCCTGCTCAGCTTCCTTGCCCACCGCAGCGTCACCTTTCGTCACCGAGGCGAGCGGTTAGCCGCGCTTCGGCGGTTTGTGACCTGCTACGCCATCCTCTATCTCATGGACTACCTCGCTCTGTGGGTGTTTGCCGACCGGATGGGCATCCCCCATCAGCTGATTCAGGCGTGCGCAGCCGTGGTGGTCGCGCTGCTCGCATTCGTAGCGCAGAGGTATTGGGTATTCCCCGACGAAGGCAGCACCGCGGAACGGATTGCGGCAAGGACCAGTTGATGACGATCCGTATCCCGTTCAACAAACTCTCCGTCGTCGGATCGGAGCTGACCTATGTCGGCCAGGCGGTCGCGGGCGGACACGCCAGCGGCGACGGGCCGTTCACCAAGCGCGCCCAGGCCATGCTGGAAAAGCGGTTTGACGCGAGCCGCGTCTTGTTGACCACGTCGTGCACCTCCGCGCTCGAACTGGCCACCCTGCTCTGCGATCTGCAGCCGGGTGACGAGGTAATCGTTCCGTCCTACACCTTCGTTTCCACGGCCAACGCGATTGTGCTTCGGGGCGCCAAGCCAGTGTTCGTGGATATCAGGCCCGATACTCTCAACATCGATGAACGACTGATCGAGCAGGCGATGACGCCCCGCACGCGTGCCATATTCGTTGTCCATTATGCGGGCGTCGCTTGCGAGATGGGCGCGATCATGGACATTGCCGATCGCCATGGCGTGTTCGTCGTGGAAGATGCGGCGCAGGGTGTGTTTGCCCGGTACAACGACCGATGGCTGGGCACGATCGGCCACCTGGGCTGCTACAGCTTTCACGAAACGAAGAACATTTCGTGCGGTGAAGGCGGCGCACTCGTCATCAATGATCCGGCCATGGAGGAGCGCGCCGAAATCCTGCGCGAAAAGGGCACCAACCGCAGCCAATTCCTACGCGGCCAGACTGACAAATACACCTGGGTGGACGTGGGCTCGTCTTATCTGCCGTCCGATATGCTCGCGGCATTCTTGGTCGGCCAGATCGAGAACATGGAAAAGATAACCAGGCGGCGTGGCGAGGTATTCAACCGTTATGCCGCCATGCTAGCCCCACTGGTCGAGTTGGGCCTGATCCGAACCCCAGTGGTGCCGCGGCACTGTACCCCTAATTATCACATGTTTTATGTGCTGACTGCCGACGTCGACGAGCGTACGGCCCTCATTACGCATTTGCGTAAAGCAGGCATCCTTGCCGTATTCCACTACGTACCGCTGCATTCCTCACCATTCGCGCAGTCGCTAGGTATTTCGCAAACACGCTTGCCGAGGACGGAAGAGCTTAGCGCGCGCTTGCTACGACTACCGATCTATTTTGATCTTACGGACAATGAGGTAGAGGAAGTCGCCAATAGTGTGCTGGAATTCTATCGAGCACGTAATTGAAAAAAATACATTACCCCAGCCTTAACTTCCTGCGCTTTGTTGCAGCAAGCGTCGTCATCGTGCATCACATCGAACAGATGAAGTTCATTCACGGGTATGCAAGCTGGTGGACCAACCCTACGATCGTCTTGATCGGAAAGCTGGGTGTCGATCTATTTTTTGTGTTGAGCGGCTTCCTCATCACTTCACTTTTGTTAGCAGAAAAGGGCAGTCTTGGGCGTGTGCATATTAAGCATTTCATAGCACGGCGCGTTTACCGTATATGGCCGCTCTATTTTATCGTCGTGCTGTTTTCTTTCTTCGTTGCCCCGCGGATCTCGTACCTTCAGCTTCCACCTCCATTAATCAACATAGGGGCACATTTTGGCTGGAGTCTGGGACTATACGTGCTTTTCTTGCCCCATATCCAGCTCTACCTGATAGGACCCATAGCCTACTGTTCACAGTGCTGGTCGATCGGCATCGAAGAATATTTCTATTTCATTTGGCCGGTCATCATTAGCAAGCTAAATCGGAAAGCTACGATCTATTTTATTCTGTTGTTTATCGTACTCTACATTGGGGCCTGCCATCTGATGATTTTCCTAGGCGACACCGTGTACGCTGGTAACACGCTGTTTGCAAGGATTTACGACCTGGCATCTGATGGGTTGAAGTTTGACTGTCTACTAATCGGTTGCTTCTTCGCCATCGTGAATCGATATCTGGGAGACCGGCGCAGCATTATTACTGCCAAGCCATTTCAGGTCGCGATACTATTGCTTGAAGTATTCCTGGTGTGGAAGGCGTATCAGTTCGGTGGATTTTACTGGGAATGGCATGCGGTCCTGTATGGGCTGATCATACTTAACCTAGTCCGGCCGGGAACGAGTCTGTTATATGCCGAAAACAGGGTTTTCGATTACCTGGGCAAAATTTCGTACGGGCTGTACATGTATCATGTTTTGATAGTTGTAATCGCCGTCAAAGTTCTGTGCAGGCATCATCTTTCGTTTGCGGTATACCCGGCAGCATTCGCCGGAACAATTCTGTTGTCCGCGCTTTCCTATCGATATATTGAACGTTATTTTCTGCAGCGCAAAATCGCCCACTCTTACATTCAGACGGGGTAATACCTAGACCATACGGACGCTGGAGTCTCCTCCCGCACGTGGTTCTCGCTTAGGTCTGCTTTGGGTCAGCCCGCAAGGGCGACAACGTGTTTCGTGATCTGTATAGGCACGCTCTGGAGCCAACCAATAAGATCAACGCCGGTCAGGCACACCAACGTTTGCATCGATGACGTAGTGCGCCAGATCAGCGATGTGGCCCGTTGCTTTTCAGGAAACGAGCCATTGCGGAATCAAAATCCCAACCGCCTGTACCAACGTATGGCTTGGACGCGTTGGGATTGTCGAGATAGCCGTCCATGTAGGCGGCAATCCGTTTGTTGTTGGCGGCACCCAACGGGCCATATACCGTGAAGCCAACCCAGTAGCCGATCACGACCAGCCCAAGTAATGCGGTCATGACCGCTTGTAATGCCAGGGTGCTCGGCGATCTCGCGTGCCGGGCCAGTACCAGTACCGCCCCGTACGCGCCGAGGGTGGCGGGCAAAGCTGCCATCAGATGCCAGTTGCCTAGATAGGGACGTCCGGCCGCGACTGCCGCGGTCAACAACGAGCCGAAAGTGAACAGGCCGAGCGGCAAAGCTAGCGCGCTGAGGATGCCGCGACGCCACGCGACCCATACGCAGACAATAACTGAGATGCAAATAGCGAGGCCCAACGTCGCTGTCCAGCCAAAGGGAAAACTGGTCATGCCGGGCGGGGTCCCGACGATGGTGCCGCCGAACGCGGTGAGGACGACAATGATGCTGCGAACAATCGAGACTTTGTGTGAGTCAACTAGTGCTCCGATCGCCGCCAGCGCGGCCCACGAACCCAAGAGCGTGATGACGATCAACGCGCGGCGCCTGCGCGTCGACAACCGCTTCACAAGCCCGACGACAAGCAAGGCCGGGAACCCGAGAGCGGACTGCCCCGAACACAAAAGGCCGACAACAATCAAGCAGATGGCACACGACAGTCGGCGCACATATGTCGTGGACGGTTCTTCAGGCACCGTGCGACTGAATACCGTCAAACCCAATATCGTCAGCGTTATCGATGAGGTCCCGATGAAATCCATGCCCCAACCGAAATCCATATAGTGCGACGGGGCGAACAACACGCACGCCGCCGGTAGCGCCGTCCACGCGTTGGGGGCTATCTGGGTTCTGAAGACCGCGAGCACCGTTGCAAAGCAGACGAGCGATACGCAGATGAGTGCGCGCGAGTCGTAATGGAACAACGGCGCGACGAGGAGATAGAAAATGTTGGTCAGGATGATCGGATGCTCGTAGACCTTCCACGTCATCGCTGCGAGAGTGCTTATCGGGTGATGCCAGCCCATGTCGTGCGCAATCATCGCGTTGCGGAACAGCAGCCACTCGTCCGTCAGCGGGTAAGAAACCGCAACCCGCCACACGAATGCGACCGCGACCAGCACCGGAATTACCAAGACTGCTTCGCCGGCCACCCGAACGTGCAGTGGCGGATGATCTGGGCGTTCTTCGGATGCGATTGCGTCAGCTTCTGACATGGCCGAGTGCCTCTAGCTCACCAACTGTAGCCGAAGCTGTTGCCGGCGAAGAGATTTGACGCGCCACGGCGATTGCCCAAGATGCCCGACACCCGGCGATCCCCACGGTCGGCAACGTTACTCGGCAACAAAAGTCTGCGGGGCAGAACCCGCGCAAGCGCGATTCAAGCGCACACCGCTCGGGTACGGTTGGAGCTGCGTTCTGAACGCCGCAGGATGCCTTTGATGACCGGATGACCATGTCATTCCCCAAGGATGAAGGGACCAACGATGTCTGCCCTCGTCCGCCGCAATGAGGCGCTTCGGAGCGACGAGCGCTGGCAGCCCCCGTCGTTTGCCGACACAGCGAGCCGACGAGGCAGGGTTCTGTCGCGAGTGCGCCGTCTGTTGGACCTGCAGGCCGCGTCAATCTGGCGGGATCTCAAGTCCCCTTTGAAGGGGGCGACCGGAACGGTCCTCGACGTGGGTGCGGGTGCCCAGCCCTACCGGCCGCTGGTCAACCCCCAGGCAAGATACCGTGCCATCGACACCGCCGACGCGCGTGAGCGATTCGGTTACGAGGTGCCAGGCACCGACTACTTCACCGGCGACGAATGGCCGGCGGCTGACAATTCAGTTGACCACCTGCTGGCGACCGAAACCCTTGAACACATTGCCGACCCCGACGCGTTCCTTGCCCAAGCCCGACGCGTCTTGCGCGACGGGGGCCAGCTCATCCTCACCGTCCCTTTCGCCGCACGATGGCACTACATACCCCACGACTACTGGCGTTTCACCCCGTCCGCGCTGCGCATGCTCTTGGAGCGAAACGATTTCTCGGATGTCCTGGTGCTTGCCAGGGGCAACGAGTTGACGGTGGCATGTGCCAAAGTGATTGCCTTGATGCTTCCGTTTCTACTACCGCAGGGCGAAGGCCTCTCCCTACTGCGCCGGCTGTTGGGCCTGGTCCTGGCGCCGATCCTGCTCGGCGTGGCACTCGTTGGCCAAAGAAGTCTGCGCCGGCAGGGTGGGGACGATTGCCTCGGCTACACGGTGTTCGCCAGCGCGGGCTAGGCGGCCACGGCAGCAACCTCCCACCCGAACGGCCGGCGGGGAAAAGGCTAATCCGGTCGATGTGGCCCCTCGCGCGGCCGCCCACGGTATGTTCGAATGATGGTCGGACCATCGCATCGCCCACTTGAGCGGAGCGTTGCCGCATTCGATGCGGACACCTCTGAGCGTGGGGGCTACGTCTATACAACGAATGACCGTTGGTCGTCGCAGCATGCGGGCGGCCGCCAGACTGACGAAGTGATCCGCATGCTGGCGGAGAACTTTCCGCGGTCGATCCGGTTGGCGGACATCGGCTGTGGGGACGGAACGCACTCGCTGGAAATCTTCCGACTTTTCGGTCCCGCCGGAGTACGAGGCATCGACCCGGCATCGAATGCGATTGCGGCGGCCCAGAAGCAAATCCCTTCCGATGCAACAGATTCGGTCGCTTTCGAAGTCGGAAATATCTATGACGTCGAATCCAAGGGCGAGGACGTAGCCGTCATATTCGGCGTTCTGCACCACTTGGACCGACCCCAATTGGCGATCAATCACCTTGCAAGCCAATTCAAGTCGGTCCTGGTGCTTGAGCCCAACGGCTTCAATCCGGCGTTGAAGGTGATAGAGAAGGTATCTGCCTATCACCGCGAACATGACGAAAAGTCCTACTGGCCGCCGGCGCTCAACCGCTGGTTTGCTCATGCCGGCATGTCCGTCGTTGCGCAGAAGTACTTCTGCCTCGTTCCTTATTTCTTTCCGACGTCGGCGGCCAAGGCATTGGCGAAGCTGGAACCGCGAGCCGAATCGACACCCCTGATTCGTCAGGTGACGTGCGGAACGAACCTAATTCTGTACCAGAAGCCGTAGCCTCGTCAGGTCGAGTCAGTGGGCTTCACGCCGCTTGTTATCGCATTGCCGACGTCCACACCGAGCTTGACCCGGTCGAAACGGACGACCTCGGCGCTCTTGGCCACCGCCCGCTTGATGGGTCCTGGCGCGGGCGCCAACCGCCACCAGTACCGGAACGCGTACCGATTGATGAGGCGCTCGACTCGAACGTTACTGTAGCCCGTTGTCTCGAAAAGGATTCGGATGCTGGAGTCCGAGAACAGCTGCATGTGCTCGATGTCGATGATCGGCGACCGTCTCCCGAGCAAGCGATTGAGCCGGCCGCGATAGTCGTGGGTCACCGTGACGAAGGCCCCGCCTGGGCGGAGTAGCCGCAACGCGGCAGCCGCGATGACTTTTGGGTCCAACACGTGCTCCATCGTCATGAAGCAACAGATCAAGTCGAACGACTCAGGTTCGAAATCCTGCTCTTCGAACACGCCCTGGCGGATCCAGGGCCGGCGGTGCGGCGGGGCCGCGTCGATGGCCGCGGCGGAGGGCTCCACGCCCACCAACTTGGTAAATCCCTGGTGCGCCAGGCGATCCAGCAAGGCTCCGGTGCCCGTACCGATTTCGAGCGCGGATTCCCGCATGGGCAGCGCAGCCAATAGTGGTTGCATGGCGCGAATGTACGTCGCCGCGGCATCATCGGCCTCTTCGGCGCTGTCGTAATCGGCAAGGTGGTAGGCGTGTGCCAGATCGTCTTGGCTGGGGGGCTCGTCGGCGTACACCAAATCGCACTTCAGGCACTGCACGAGGTTAAGGTTCATGTATTCCGGCGTCTTGCGGGACGCGTAGCTGAATTGGTCCAGGCGCTGTGGATCGACGTTGCTTCCGAGAAACGACCGCGCGTGCAGCGACCCAGCCCCACAGACGGGGCAACATCGCTTCGAACTCATCGTCGATCTTCCGTAGCCGAAACCTTCATGGCCTTACCGTCGGGCAGCAACTCCGTGTGTTCTCCGTTGCGGATCAGCGAGGCCCTGATCAAGCGGGGCCGCTCTTTCACCTCGGTCATGATCTTCGATACGTATTCACCGACTATGCCGATTGCGAAGAGATTGAAGGAACCAAATATGAGCGTGACGAGTAGAACAGTCGTCACGCCCTGAGGTGCCAGGTGGGGCACGAACACCCGAAGCAGGAATACGACCACCGCGGCTACCAACGACACTGCCAGTGAAATGATTCCGGCGTTTGTCAGCATGGTCAGTGGAGCGTTGCTGAAGGAGAAGATCGCCTTCTTGGCCCAGTCGATGTTCTTCGTGAAGCTGTTGGTCGAGCGCCCGAACATCCGCTCGGGCCGGACATAGTCGACGCCGGTCTGTTTGAAGCCGACGTAGGCGCGCAGGCCACGCATGAACAAATCGCGTTCCGGGCAATTGAGCAACCATCGCACCACCCGCCGGTCCATCAGCGAGAAGTCCCCCGCGTCAAGCGGGATGTTCACGTAGCTGTATCTGGCGAACAGTCGATAGAAGAGCTTGTACTCCAGGCCACGGTGCCATGGCATCTCACGCTTGATGCGCCTTCCGTAGACGACGTCGTAGCCGGCCTCCCAGTTCGCGTAAAATTCAGAAATCAGCTCGGGCGGGTCTTGCAGGTCGCCGTCGAGCAAGACGACACCATCCATCGTCGAAAGCTCCATCCCGCTGCGAAATGCCATCTGCGACCCGTAGTTTCGTGAATGGGTGATCCCAACTACGTGATGGTCTCCCTTGCTGATCTCGCGGATCACGTCGGCGCTGTCGTCCGGGCTTCCGTCGTTGACGAAGATGATTTCGTAGTCGACGTCGAGCTGATTGAACGTCGCGGACAGCCGTTTGTGCATCACGGGTATGGCCTGGGCGTCTTTGTAGCACGCGATGACCGCTGACACGCTGCGCCGGCGACCCATGCTTCCCTTTTTGGTCGCCGCTGCCATCTGCCGATCACTAAGGCTGTCAACCCATTTCGACATCGACACCAACCCGTCCTCGAGGGTGGTGCGTGCGCTCCAGCCAATCTCACGCGAGGCCTTGGCAGGATCGGAGTACCAGTCGGGGACGTCCCACGACCGTCCTTCCATCGAGCCGAATTGCGGTTCGGCCTCGATGTGGAAGATCTCTCGGGTGAGCTCGACCAGGTCACCGATCGTGGTCTTGGCTCCGGTGCCAATGTTGATGCTCTCGCCGTATAGCCCTGGGTGGATCCGTGTCGCGGACAGAACGAATGCTTCGCACACGTCGTCGACGTGGACGAAGTCACGCGAGGTCCTCGGATCCACCAGCGGCGGCAGCCTCCCGGCCGACGCTTCGCGCAGCAGCGTCGGAAGCAGACGCGACGTGTCTTCCAGCGGCCCGTACACCGAGTAGAGCCGGAGGTTCACCGCCGGAAAGCTCTGCTGCTTGCCCATGTAATGCAGGTAATTGGCAATCGCTACCTTCGAAACGGCGTACGGGCTATTGGGCTCGCAAAGGCTGTCTTCCGTTGGTGCCGTGCAGTTCGTCCCGTATTCGGACGAACTACCGGCGCTCACGAACGCGGTGAACGATCGCGACGAGAGGCGGTCGACCAGATTGACCGCCGACTGAAAGTTCGTCTGGTAGATCAGGGTGGCGTCGTCCTCGAACGAGTACGCGCCGTAAGCGGCGCAATGGAATACCGTCTGCGGCGCCGAACTGTCGACAAGGTGCCTGGTCAGCACGTAGTCGTTCAGGTCGACCTCGATGGTCTGCTCGTCCGGCACCTCGCGCAGCCGCCACCCCTTGTCGCCGTGCACGATCGCATACACGTCGTCGCGAATGCCGTACAGCTTCTTGAACAGATTTGCACCCACGAAGCCCGACGCGCCGGTCACCAGGATCGGGCCCTTGAGCGCGCGGATGTTCGATTCGAGCGAATCCATCGTCAGACACTCGCCAACGCGGACAACATCGTTGTCTGGTCGAGCCCTGACTGCGCCCGCATGAACTTCTGCGAACCGTAGCGACCAAAGCTGTGTGCGCGCGCACACAAATGTGTAAATCGCTTCGGCGTGCATCCGTGCTCGCTCAGGCTCAGAATCAGCTGCGACGCGAAAGATCCTTGGCGAACGTGCTCTTCGACCGCGATGAGCCGCCCTGACGAATTGAGCTTCGTCAGCAACTTCTCCGGGATCGGGTTGCTTTCCAGCGGCAATTCGCCGACGACCCAGAGATTGGGCCGCTGCTCGGCCGGCATGGCTTCGAAGCACCCCACGTACGAGCCGACCACCGCGCCAACCCCGATCACCGTCGGGCCCTCTCCCGTGGTCAGCTCCCGCCACGGCTGGAATGGAGGCACCGTCCATCCCGGGGGAGGCTCGCCCATTCCCACGCGCACGTATGCCGGATTCTCGGCCGAACCGGCAAGCGCCACAACTGCTTCGACGTCTTCATTGAAGGTGGGAACGATCGCGGTCATGCCGGGCAGGGTGAGCAGTGCACCGTAGTCGTCGACCGCGTGGTGGGTCGGGCCCATCACACCGTATCCGTAACCGCCGCCGTTGCCGATCAGTTTCACCGGAAGGTGGTGGAAACAAATGTCATTGCGGATCTGCTCGAACGGGCGTGCATACATGAACGGCGCGATGCTGTAGACCCAGACCTCCAGGTGCTGGGCGGCGAGCGCGGCGGCGACGGTGATCATATTCTGCTCGGCGACACCAGCATTGATGAACCGTTCACCCATCGCGTTCTGCAGCGGCTCAAGGGCGTTGAAGCCGAGATCGCCGGTGAGGAAAACCATGTCGTTCTCTTTGACCGATCGGGCGACCAGCGCGTCGCAGAGCTGCTTTCTCATTGGTGCCCGATCTCGTCAATCGCCTGCTGGTAGAGTTCCGCGCTGAGCGGTAGGTAGTGCCACTTCATTTCGTGTTCCATGAAGCTGACACCATGGCCCTTGACCGTGCGCAGGACGATCACCCTGAGCCGGCTGCACGGGGTCGCCAACGCCCTGCGTATCGCGCTTGCGTCGTGCCCGTCGACGACATCGATATCGACGTCAAATCCCTGCAACCGCTGCCACAACGGCGACATGCTGGCAACTTCGGTGGTGGATCCGAAACCCTGGAGGCCGTTGTGATCGACCAGGATGGTCAAGTTGTCCAGCTGGTGGTGGGAGGCGAAGATCAAGCCCTCCCACGTCGAGCCCTCCTGCCATTCGCCGTCGGAAGTCAGACATACCACCCGCGCGTCGGTTCGCTTCAGCCGGAACGCCAGCGCAGTGCCCGCAGCGAGTGATAGCCCGTGGCCCAGACTGCCTGTTGCGAAAGGAATTTCGGGAATTCCTGCGGCTGGCGGATGCCCGGCGAGCAGGGTGTCGTCCCGGTGGAAAGACTCCAGGTCATGATCGTCCAGTCGCCCGAGACTCCACAGAGTCGTGTAAAGGGCACCAGCCGAATGTCCCTTCGACAAGAAGAACCTGTCCTGCTCGCGAAGGTACTCGTGAAACACGACCAGCATCGCGTCGAGGCACGACAGGTTGCCGCCGATGTGTCCGACACCGCTCTCGTAGTGCATTTTGAGCAGCCGCTGACGCGCCACGCGAATGTCGTTCGCGCAGAGCGGTCGCCCAGTGGTCATCGTCATCGTCATCGTTCGGTAGATCGCGTCGTCGGCGGAGGAGGCCGCACCGATGACGCCCCCCGCGGCTCGCGGTCACAGCACGACGCCACCTGCTTCAGCAGCGCACCACGGACCGGAGTCATGAGCTGAAACATACTGGATCAGGCTCCTGGCCGTGCCCAATCCGACCAGATCGCCCGTGCGTTACCCGAACATCACCCGGCCGACGCGATCCAGAATCAATGCCGCTGAGTTGCGTTCAGCGCGCCCGCAGGACCGGCACCTCCTCAATCATTCTCGGCTAAGTCGCGTTTGCCGCACGATAGGCTTGGGACGCAGTCGAGAGGAGTCTCCCATCCGCGATCTCCGCATGCGGCCCACCGTCCTGTACACGTTGGTTGCGGCCGGTCTCGTCATGGGCAGCCTGGTACTGCGCAGCCCGGCGATCAGCGAGTGGGGCTTCCTGAATCCTGACGAAGCCGCACTCTTGACCTGGGCCCGCGCCGCGCGTGATTCTCCCGTTCCGTTCAGCACCTGGGAAACCGGCACCACTGGGCCGGTGGGCCCGCTCGTCCTCGCCGGCCTCAGCGGACTGGGCGCACCGCTGACACTGGCATTCGCGCACCTGCTCTCGGCGGTTCTACTGGCGCTCATCGCCTTCGGCCTTTTTGTCGCCGCTTCGCGGGCCATCGGTCGGGGACCCGCATTCGTGGCGATTATGGTGTGGTGGTTTCCGATCGCCATCACTTACCCGTTGGGCGGTCGCGCGGATTTCGACGCGCTGAGTACGGAGTACTTTCCGGTGTCGCTCATCGTGGCTTCGGCGTTGGTGCCCCGCGGGCAACTGGTGGCCCGACCATGGCTGTTCGCGATCGTCGGGGTGCTCGCGGGTCTCGCGGTCGGGGCCAAGTACCAGGCGGCTCCGCTGGCGGTGGCGTGGTTCGCAGCGCAGCTGATCGCGCTGCGCCCAGGTGTGAAGCGCGCCGCAGTGGCGGTGCTCTGGTGGCTGGTGGGCGCCGCGCTGCCAGCAGCAGTTGTCATGCTCGTGATGTTGGCCTCCTCGGCGACGAACTGGTCTTTGGTCGCGCAGGAACTGTCTTTCCTGACGGCTTACGCGGGTGGGCCCTCGCAGCTGCAGAAGGTCGCTAGCACGCTCCACGCTCTCATCACCCCGAAGTACTACCTACTGGTTGGGCTCGCCGGCCTGATTTGGCTAGGTAGGCACAGCGACAGGTCGTCCAACGTGGCACGTATCGTTCTCGTCGCCGGCGGCTTCACGGCGGTGCTCATGGGAGGCATGGGATTCGCCCACTACCTCATACTTCTGTTCGGAGCCGGCGGCCTGGCCGTCACCATGCCGGTCAAGCCTGGCGCCTCGCTGGTCCCGCGTCGGGTTGCGCCAAGGCTGGTGATCGGTGGCGTGGCGGTGGCATTGATGGTTGCGCTCGTGAACGGGTGGGTCATCGACAAGGGACGAGCCGCATCACCTCACAGAGTTCTCGCCGCTTTCTCGCCAGATTCCGTCGAAAGCAATCCCACGATGGCACGCGTGTGCCCAGCGCGGTCCAAGGTTGTGGTCTGGGGCTGGGCGGCTCAGCTCTACATCGCACAGGACTGGCAGAGCACCATCCCTTACGTGACCGCATACTTCCTGACTCCCGACAACAAACGGACGGCCGAGGCGGTGGTGCGCTCGGGGATCGAGGGTGCGGACTGCGTCGTCGAAGCCACCAGCATGAAGCTCTGCCCACCAACCACGTGCAACACGACGATGCCGCCGGAGTTCGCCCTCGCACGGTTCTATCCCGAACTCGCCGAGCTGGTCAGCACGCGGTTCCAGAGTGTCCCGATCAATGACTGCGACGGATGTAGCCTCTACGTCCGTAACAAACCGTCCTAACCGCCGCTGATTGGCGGAAGTTATTGCGTCGCGCGAGAATAGCCGCGTACAGCGCCTTCTGCCTAAAAACCTCCGCCAGGGACAGAATCAACCGGCATCTCGTAGAAGCGCAATCGCGCGTGCACGCCCGCCTTAACCAGCGGCAGAGTGTGACCGATACCGATTGAGTGGGCATGGATCTCGAGATTGCTGCCGCTGACCGACGAAGGGGTGGAGACGAGAAACGGTTCGGCTGCGTTGGCCGCAATGAGGCGATAGTCCGCCCCATCGAGCACCAGGGTAAAGAAACCCAGCGGAGCCACTGCGCCCTGGAAGAATCTATGCACGAACGCCGGATCCAGATCGATTCCTACCATGACCGCCATATTCGGTGCGCTCGGTGCGGGGCTCGTCACGGTGTTGTTGTTCAGATCAAACTGCGCCAACGGCGTGACCGCCCCGCAATGGGGAGCCGTGCGGGTGAACAGCGCCCAGTGGTTCTCGGCGGCGGTCAGCGTGTAATTGCACAGCAGCGCACGCGAATACAGCGGCGACTCCTGAGTCCCGAGCCGACCGTCAATGCCCTTCGCGGGCAGCGACGTGGACACCCGCGACAAGACATATTCCGGCCCGTTAACCAGCGAGTCGGCATTCAACCTGTCCAGCGATGGAGTGTAGGCGGAGTAGGTCGCGAAAACCGGTGTCGGCTGCCACGTCAGGTTGTAAGCCCATGCGACCGAGGTTTCGTCGGGGTCCACGTGAACGGTTTTGGTCCCGATGGTCTCGATGAAGCGCTGTGGGACGCCGTCGCGCTGCCGCTGCTGCGCTTTCGCGCGTTCGGCGCGGCGCTGGACACCGCCCGGCACGGCCAGCGTGACCAGACGTTCGATGGACTGCTCGGGGCCCTGTACCACGGCCACCGCTCGGTCGATGACGCCCCCGGGACCAGTGACGGTCGCAAAGACCACAAGCACGGCCGTCGCAATGAACACGCGATGGCGAGCTCTAAACCGAGGTGTGACAGCCACTACGACGATGATCGTGCCGAGCAGGATGCCGTAGTGCCAGACATCGAAACGGCCGAATGCACTTTTGGCCATCACCACGCTGACGAAGCCGACCAGCACCACAAAGGTGCGCGGGGTGCCGGGGGCGTTACGCACGAACAGCAGGCAAATGCATCCCAGCCACGCGAGGGTCAACAGCACGGCCGGGACGGCAGTCGGCATGAGGGGCTCGGATTGCGCTTCGCTGTAACCCGAAACCACGGCCGCGCTGAACTTCAACCAAGCCGGGAAGTCCCTCAGCTGCTGGCCCGCGATGAGCCAACAACTGAGTGTGGAAACCACGAAGGCGGCGACGGTTGCCAGATGACGCTCGATGCGCTTCCAGCCGAGCAGCAGCGACATAACAAGGGCGATGGCGAAGATGGCGAAGCCCGTGTTCAACTTCACCAGTAGCTGCAGGCCAGCGACGGCCCCCAGCACGGTGCACGTGACAAAGACCGTCGACCGCTTGCGGTCTTCCTGCAACGTCGGCATGACCGCCCAGACCAGTGCCGCGAGGACCGCCAACTCGGGATACATCAAGCCCAGCGAAGATCCGTGACCGACCTGCAGAGCGGCGGCGAGGGCGGTCGTCAAGAACGCCGCGGCGATCGACGTCGTCGGGGCGTAGCGCAGGCGCAATGCTGCCGTGAGCCCCAGAAAGAGCGCAGCGACTATCGCGAATTGGTAGATCGTGGCGAGCACCGACTGGCCGAACGAATAGTAGGCGGTGGTTTGCAGGTAGCCGAGGGGTCCGTACGTGAACACCAACCCCGGACCCCAGGCGATGTGCCGGCTCGGGGCCATCGCAACGACGGCTTCCCAGGACGGATCGATACCAACGCCGGCATCGGCCGAAGACTGCGGCGCGACGATGAGAACGGTAGCGGCCGCCGCGATGGCAAGCTGCCAGCGGGCCGCACCCCACGCTGTCGAACGCCAGGCCCGCGGTGTCCAGCGCCGCGTCCCCGATTGTTCCCCAGGCTCTGCCTCAGTGCCCTGCGCGTTCGCCGGGCGCGGCAGATTCTGGAGAAAGCTTCGCATCGGTCCCCTTGTGGCCTGATTCGCGATGGCGGTTCGCCAGGCGCCCACCGTCAAAGCAGCATCCCCCGAATCCACATCTACGCACCCGCATCCTGATCGACAAAGTGCGACCCTACTTGGTCCGTCCAGGTCGCGGGCCCGAAATGCCCGGGTTCCCATAAACCGCACATGTGTGCAACAACCCCGTTACAGCTTGTTGAAGTCGCCACTGATAGCGGCGAAAGCCCAGCGACGGGCGGCGCCGAAGAATTACATTGGGGAGCATGAGTGCGAGTGGTCGCCCGGCGATCTCGGTGGTGGTGCCTTGCTATGACGAAGAGGCGGTGCTGCCGGAGTTCCTCCGCCGGGTGGGGACTGTATTGAGTTCGTTGGGAGGAACCAGCGAGGTCGTCCTGGTGGACGATGGTTCACGAGATCTCACCTGGGAGATCATGTCCAAGGCTGCGGCGGAGGACCCGCGAATCGTTGCCGTTGGGTTGATGCGCAATCATGGTCACCAGCTGGCGCTCACCGCCGGGCTGAGCGTCTGCCGCGGCGAGCGCGTCCTGATCATCGACGCCGACCTTCAGGATCCGCCAGAGCTGTTGCCGGACATGATGGCTCTGATGGACGAGGGCGCCGACGTCGTCTACGGTCAGCGTCGCCATCGCGAGGGCGAGGGCATTTTCAAGCGTGCCACCGCCAGGATCTTCTACCGCACACTCAGCCGAGTCACCGACGTCGACATCCCGCACGACACCGGCGATTTTCGTCTGATCACGCGCGAAGTCCTGAGTTTGCTGATGAGCATGCCCGAGCGTCATCGCTTCATCCGTGGCATGGTCGCCTGGATCGGCGGCAAGCAAGTCCCGCTGGTCTACGATCGCAAAGCCCGAGCCGCGGGGGAGAGCAAGTACCCGTTCACCAAGATGGTGCGTTTCGCCTCCGACGCCGTAACCGGCTTCTCGGTGACGCCGCTCAAGCTGTCGACCAGGCTCGGCTGGGCCATGGCGGGGGTCGGATTCTTCTTCGCCATCTACTCGACCATTGGCGCGATCCTGGGCCACACGATCCCCGGCTGGAGCTCGCTGATGGCGGCCCTCTGTCTGCTGAGCGGCATGCAGTTCTTGATGCTCGGCGCCATCGGTGCCTATCTGGGCCGACTGTACGACCAGAGCAAGGGCCGGCCGCTGTTTATGATCCGCGAGGTGGTCGGCGGCACCGGCGATATCACCGTGCCGGTGATGTCGGCTGCTACCGCCGTGCCCGCGATGCAGGCCAGTGGGACGCTAGCGGCATTCGCGGGACGCGAACCCGACTAGGCAGACCATCGATGAGCATCGACGCCTTCACGGGCGGACACGAGCGCGCACGTCTTCCGGCGGGCATGACCGGCGTTCCCGGTCCGCTGTTCCGGATCGTCCGGGATCAGCGCGTCGCGTTCCTCATTGTCGGCGGGATGAACACGGCGATTGGAACCGGTTTTTTCGTACTGTTTCTTTGGCTGGTGGGGGGTTTCGTCGGCTATTTGGGCGTGCTGTTGTGCGCACACGTCGCCTCGGTTCTTTGCGCGTTCATCCTCTACCGCACATTTGTATTCCGGGTTACCGGTCACGTGTTGCGTGACTTGGCGCGATTCGAGTTGGTCAACCTGTCTGTTCTGGCCTTTAATGCGGCCACTCTGCCGCTGTTGGTGCAGCTGTTCGGCTGGCCGGTACTGCCATCGCAGTTGGCCATTACCGCGACGACTGTTCTGTACAGCTGGTTTGCCCACCGCGGGTTCTCGTTCCGCCGGAGCTCGTCCAAGGCGGAGCCACCGGTGCAACAACAAGCCCCCTTGTGACGCCGCGGGTTTCGGTCGTCGTTCCGGCCTACAATAGTGCCGCCTACATCGACGCGACGATGAAATCGATTCTGGCGCAGACCTGCACCGACTTCGAGTTGCTGGTCTCCGACCACAGCTCCACAGACGGCACCTGGGAGTCCTTGCAGCCCTACGCCGCCGACTCCCGGGTTCGGCTGAGCCGGTTGCCCCGGGGCGGGGGAGCGCCGGCGAACTGGAACGCCGTCACCGATCTGGCCACCGGCGAGTTCGTCAAGCTGGTCTGCGGCGACGATCTGCTCTACCCGGAATGCCTTGCGGTACAAGTGGATGCGCTCGCCGCGCACCCCTCTGCGGTACTGGCAGCGAGCCCCCGCGATGTCGTCGACGCCGTGGGCACGCCATTGCTGCGCGACCGGGGGTTGGCAGGATTGCGCGGCGAGGTAACCGGCACCGACGCCATCCGGCGCACCGTACTGGCCGGCACGAACATCTTCGGTGAGCCGGCGTCGGTGTTGTTCAGGCGCAACGCATTAACCGATGCCGGCGGCTGGGACGGCCGGTTTCCGTACATGATCGACGAGGCGACGTACTGCGCGGTTCTGCTGCACGGAAACCTCGTCGCGGTGCCCGGGCCGCTCGCCGCGTTCCGGGTCAGCCAATCGCAGTGGAGCGTGCGGTTGACACGCAGCCAAGCCGACCAGGCGATCGGTTTTCACCAGTGGTTCGCCGCCGAGCACCCGGGGCTACTCGACAAGCGCCACGTGTTCGTGGGCAACGCGCGAGCCCGCTTCAATGCCGTCGCCCGCCGCGCGGTCTACCGCTGGCTGGGGCGACGGATGCGCAGCGCGCCGGATGCCGGGGCGGTGGTCGGTCAGACGTCGACCTAGGGCACGTCGGTTCCAAACCCCATCTGCCACATAACTTCCTGCCGAGACTGGATTGTCAGTGTGTCCGCCTCCGAGCGACATTCGAGCGACAATGGAACTTTGTCGCGCAATTGTCGCCCGGAGGCGGGCGAACCGAGTGCACACTCGGCGGAGAGGCGGATGTGATCAATGTGGCGCATGGTTGTTCGGCGTCGATGAACGTGCGGTCTATTCGGTCGCGCCGCCGTGCCGTCGATCGGTGATGATCGTCTGCAGGAGGTCAACAATCTGCTGCTGTCCGGCGGCCGTGGCGTCGAGCGTGCCGCGTATCGCGATGAAACCGTCGTCCACGCGTGCGAACCTGTCATCGACATGTTGTCGGAGATCGACGAAATCTTGCCGAAGGGCATTGAAGCTTCCCGTGGTTGCTCGGCGGAGATCTGCTATCTCACCCCGGAGTTCACCGCGGAGGTCTGTTATCTCACCCCGGAGTTCACCCCGGAGGTCTGCTATCTCACCCCGGAGTTCACCCCGGAGGTCTCCTATCTCACCCAGGAGTTCACCCCGGAGGTTTCCTATCTCACCCCGGAGGTCTCCTATCTCACCCCGGAGGTCTCCCATCTCACCCCGGAGGCCACGTACTTCGCCACGGAATTCGCTGACGTCACGGTCGGCGGCGCCGGCGAGCACACGCGCCGCGGCCGCGTCCTGCTCGCTTGCCCGTACCCGGCCGTTCAGGTCGCGGACCTGATTTTCGAGAGCTGCGACGCGTGGTTCGAGATCCCCGGCCTCCATGCGGCAGAGCTTACCGGTGAGCACCGAGGCGACAACTCGGCTTTGAAGGGGCTTGGGACGATCGGGGTTTCGCGCAGAGAGTGACGCCACGCCAGCACCGGTCTCGGTGCCGATGTGGAAGGTCCATCATCGGCCCCTAGGTCGAAGGCGATGCCACGCAGGCGTACTGCAGGAAGACCCCGTCGGCGAAATAGCCGGCGCTCAGGACGATGAACAGCGCGCCAAACGGTCCCAAGAACGGGTTGATCCCCTTGATGCGCTGTACGGCGAAACCGGCGTCCTCGAACATCCGCACGATGCTGCTGCGCGTGAAGAACCGTAAGTGTGTGCGGTCGAAGATGCCAAAATCCTCCTGCGGGAAGTCCCGTCGGAAAACCACCTTGCCCAGCGCGGGCAGGTAGCGGATGTTCGGGATCGAGGCGACGACGACACCGTCGGGCTTGAGCTTGCCCCGGAGCCGCGTCAGCGTGTCGCGCGGATCAATCAGATGCTCTAACACGTCGTTGCAGATGACCGCGTCGAAGTACTTGTCGGGCAGCTCGGCAATTCGGTCGTTGGCGTCTCCGGCCAACACCTGATCCAGGTGTTCACCGGCGCGCCGGGCCGCCTGCTCGTTGTACTCGATGCCCCACACCTCGGCGCCTCTGCCCCGCTTGAGCTGAGCACTGAAAACACCCTCGCCGCAACCGAGTTCGAGTACCCGCCGCGCATCCTCGGGGATAAACCGCAACATCTCCGGGCGCTTGTGGCCGTAATACTCTGTGATGCTTTTCGACTCCGGCAAAATGCGCATGGTAGCGACCTGCCGTCACGAAGGCGTCGAGGCTTCCTCCGGCGCCAGCTTGGCGTAGAGGTGATCGGCCAATCCGCGCACCGTCGTGATGTCGGTGGAGCTGATCCGTATTCCCGTTTCGGACTCGACCCGGGTGCGCAACTCCAGGTTGCCCAGCGAGTCAAGCCCGTACTCGGAGAGCTGGCGATCCGGATCGATCGTGCGACGCAGGATCAGGCTGACCTGTTCGGACACCAGGCGGCGAATCTGCGCGGGCCACTCTTCGTGTGGCAGCGACTCCAGCTCGGAGCGGAATTTGCTGGTCCCCGAACGCCCTTGCTCCAGCGCTTTGAACGCCTCGGCGAACTTGCTGCGTTCGGCAAATGCGGTCACCCACGGCGCTCCGATGATCGGCGCGTACCCGGTGTACGCGCGGTCGTGGCGCAGCACCGCCTCGAACGCGTAGGCACCCTCCTCCGGGGCGATGGCCGCGTCACTGCTTTCCGCCAGCGCGATAGCGCGGCCGATCTCGGCCCACGGGCCCCATGCGATCGCGGTGGCCGGCAGGCCCTGCGCGCGTCGCCAGTGGGTGAACGCGTCCAGCCAGCTGTTGGCCGCGGCGTAGGCACCCTGGCCCGGCGAGCCCAGCAGCGCGGCCGCCGACGAAAACGAGCAGAACCAGTCCAGCGGCTGATCGGCGGTGGCCACGTGCAAATGCCACGCCCCCAGCGCCTTCGGCGCCCAGTCACGGTCGAGCAGCTCGTCGGTGATGTTGGTCAGAGTGGCATCCTCGACAACCGCGGCCGCGTGCAGCACCCCGCGCAACGGCAACCCGGTGGCGGTCGCGTTGGCCACCAGGCGCTTTGCGGTGTCCGCCTGCGCGATGTCACCGCACTCCACGACGACATCGGAACCGATCGAACGAATGATTTCTATTGTCTCCAAGGCCTTTTGGCTCGGCGCCGACCGCGAGGACAGCACGATCCGGCCGGCGCCCGCGTTGGCCATCTTCTCGGCCAGGAACAGTCCGAGACCGCCCAGGCCACCGGTGATGATGTAGGAGCCGTCGGCACGGAAGACCTGCGACTGCTCGGGCGGCAGCACGACGCTGCTGCGCCCGGCCTTCGGGACGTCGAGGATCAGCTTGCCGCTGTGATCGGCCGCGCCCATCACCCTGATCGCGGTGGCGGCGTCGGCGAGCGGGTAGTGCGTGCTCTCGGGCATTGGCAGCGACCCGTCGGCTGTCAGGCGGTACACCGTGCCCAACAGCTCGCGGATCTGCTGCGGATGGGTCTGCGACATCGCCCCCAGGTCCACGCCGTAGAACGAGAGGTTGCGCCGGAACGGGAACAGTCCCATCTTGGTGTCGCCGTAGATGTCGGCCTTGCCGATCTCGACGAAGCGCCCGCCCCACGCCAGCAGCTCCAGCCCGGCGCGCTGCGCGGCACCGGTCAGCGAGTTGAGCACGATGTCGACGCCGTAGCCGTCGGTGTCGCGCCGGATCTGCTCGGCGAACTCGATGCTGCGCGAGTCGTAGATGTGCTCGATCCCCATGTCCTGCAACAGCCCTCGGCGCTTCGGGCTGCCGGCGGTGGCATAGATCTCAGCCCCCGCCGCCCGCGCGATCGCGATCGCGGCCTGGCCCACCCCACCGGTTCCGGAGTGGATCAGTACCTTGTCGCCGGCCTTGATCCGGGCCAGGTCGTGCAGCCCGTACCAGGCGGTCGCGTGCGCGGTGGTCACCGCCGCGGCCTGGGCGTCCGTCAGGCCCGACGGGATGGGTGTCGCCAGCCTCGCGTCACAGGTGACAAAGGTGGCCCAGCATCCGTTGGGTGACATGCCCCCCACGTGATCACCGACCTGGTGATCGGTGACGTCCGGCCCGACAGCGGTGACCACACCGGCAAAGTCGGTGCCCAGCGCCGGCATCCGCCCGTCGGGGGAGTTGTAGCGGCCGAAGGTGACCAGGACATCGGCGAAGTTAATGCTGGACGCGCTGACCGCGACCTCGATTTCACCCGGTCCCGGCGAAATCCGTTCGAACGCAACGAATTCCATGCTCTGCAGGTCACCGGGCGTGCGGATCTGCAGTCGTATGCCGTCGCACTCATGCTCCGCCACGGTGCTCTGCCGCTCCTCGGGCCGCAGCGGCATCGGGGATAGGCGTGCCGTATACCACTCGTCGTTGCGCCACGCGGTCTCATCTTCATCCGATCCGACCAGCAGCTGGCGCGCGATCTGTTCGGCATGAGTCTGGTCGTCGACGTCGATGTGGGTGGTGTGCAGATGCGGGTGCTCGGAACCGATCACCCGCAGCAGGCCACGCAACCCGGCCTGTTCCAGGTTCGCGTGATCATCGCTCAGCACGCTCTGGGCATTCCTGGTCACGACGTACAAACGGGGCGCCTCACCCAGGATCTCCGGCACTTCACGTGCGATACGCACCAGGTGCCGCACGTACTCGCCACCGCGGAGTGCGCTGGTCGCAGCCCCGTCACCACTGTTCGGGCCGGTCAAAACGACCGCGCTGTGGAATCCGCCCGCACTCAGCTGGCTACGCAGCTGCTCGGCGCTGTCCGCGTGGTCGGCGTGCTCGTGCCAGCTCAGGGTCGCGCAGTGCGCCCCGTGCAGCTTCAATGCGTCGGTCAGCTCCGTGGCCGTGAGCTCCGCGGCGTCGGAGGTGCTGATCAGCAGCCACGATCCGGCGTCGGTAATGTCAAGCTCGGGCAGCTCGCGCTGGTGCCATTCGATGGTCAGCAGGCGCTCGCTCAGCACGCGGTCGCGGCTTCCGGCCTCGGAGACCCCGGTACCGAGCTGCAATCCGCGCACCGCCAGCAGCACCGTCCCGTGCTCGTCGAGTACGTCGAGGTCCGCCTCGACCTCGGCCGTATCGACGCTGGTCACCCGCGCGTAGCAATAGTGGGCGTTGCGGGTGGACGCGTAGGCACGGACCTTGCGCACCCCCAACGGCAGCATCAGCCCGCCACTGCCCGCCACCTGGACGTCCGGGTGAGCGCCGACCGACTGGAAGCAAGCGTCCAACAGGGCGGGGTGAACCGCATAGGCCTTCTGCTGGGAGCGCATCGCGCCGGGCAGCGCGACCTCGGCCAAGACGGTGCTGAGGGTCCCCTCCGCGATGTGCGCCGCGCCCAGCCCGGTGAACGCCGGGCCGTACTGCACGCCGTGCTCGTCGAACCGCTCCCGCAGCTCGGCGCCGTCCTGGGTGCGTTCGTGGGACGCCAACAGCGCCGGGATGTCGTACGCAGACGGCTGCGGGTCTGAATCCTCGGCGTCGTCGATGACGTGCAGCGTCGCCCGGCCTCGCCGGACCGCTCCGGCTTCCCCGTACGTCTCGACCACAAATTCGGCGACGCCCGGCGATTTCACCGAAGCAACGGCGGACACCGGAGTCTCCTCGTCGAGCAGCAGCATCTGCTCGAAGCGGACATCGCGAACCTCGGACCTCGTACCCAGGACCGTGCTGGCCGCGGCCAGCGCCATCTCGCAGTACGCGGCGCCGGGCAACGCGGGCGCACCGTGTATCTGGTGATCCTCCAGCCACGGCAGCGTCTCAATGCCGACGTCGGCCTGCCAGACGTGGCGCTCGGGCTGCTCTGGCAGGCGCACATGTGAGCCCAGCAGCGGGTGCACGGCAACCGTGGCACCCTCGGATTGGTGGTCGTGACCGCCTCGGTTCAGCAGCAATGTTTGGTGCGTCCAGGCCGGCAGCGGCGCGTTCACCAGCTGACCACCGGGGTAGAGCACGGAGAAGTCCACCGCGGCGCCCGCGCTGTGCAGCTCGGCCAGCAGGCCCCGCAGCCCGTGCGGCAGCGGCTGCTCGCGCCGCATGCTGGCCAGCGCCGCCACCGGCATATCGAGGCTCTCGGCGGTTTTTTCAACGGCGTGGGTGAGCAGCGGATGTGGCGCCAGCTCGGCGAAGACCCGGTATCCGTCTTCGAGTGCCGCCTGCACCGCGGCACCGAACCGCACGGCATGCCGCAGGTTATCCGCCCAGTAGCCGGCGTCGCAGTACGGTTCCTCACGCGGGTCGAACAGGGTGGCGGAGTAGTAGGGAACCTCTGGTGTCAACGGCTCGAGATCGGCCAGTACCTCATAGAGGTCATCGAGGATCGGATCCATCTGCGGCGAGTGCGATGCGACGTCGACGGCGACCTCGCGGGCCATTACCTCACGCGCCTCCCACGCGGCGACGAGTTCGCGAACCGTCTCGGTGGCCCCGCCGATCACGGTGGACTGGGGGGAGGCGACGACCGAGACCACGACGTCATTGATGCCGCGCGCCATCAGTTCGGAAAGGACTTGCTGCGCAGGCAGTTCCACCGAAGCCATCGCGCCGGATCCGGCGAGGCGGGTCATCAAGCGGGAGCGGCGGCAAATGACCCGCGCGCCGTCTTCCAGCGACAGCGCGCCGGCGACGACGGCCGCCGCGGACTCGCCGAGCGAGTGTCCGATGATCGCGCCGGGGCGGACGCCATAGGACTGCATGGTGGCGGCAAGCGCCACCTGGATGGTGAAGATCGTCGGTTGCACGCGGTCGATGCCGGTGACGGTCTCTGGCGCGGACAGCGCTTCGGTGACCGAGAACCCGGACTCCGCGGCGATCAGCGGCTCCAGCCGGGCGACGGTCGCGGCGAACACCGGCTCCTTGGTGAGTAGGTCGAGACCCATCGCGGCCCACTGCGACCCGTGCCCGGAGAACACCCACACCGGGCCCCGATCGTCCTGGCCCACCGCGGCTTGATACGGAGTCTCGTCCTCGGCGACCTCACGCAGCGCCACGGACAATTCCCGGGGGCTGCCGGCCAGCACGGCCGTCCGCACCGGGCGGTGGCCACGTCGGCGCGCAAGCGTGTAAGCCAGATCCGGTGCCGATAGGTCTGGCCCCTGGGCGTCGACCCAGTCGGCGAGGCGCCCAGCGGTCTGCCGCAGCCCGTCCGGCGAGGTGGCCGAGAGCGGGAAAATCAGCGCGCCGTCGACGGCGGTGGCCGACGGCACGCGGTTACCCACGCCGGTGTCGGGGGATTGCTCCAGGATGGCGTGCACGTTGGTTCCGGAGATTCCGTACGACGACACCGCCGCGCGGCGCGGCTGTTCGCCTCTCACCGGCCACGGTGTGTTCTCTTGTGGCACAAAGAGTTCGGTCTCGATCTGCGCCAGGTCGTCGGGCAACCGGGTGAAGTGCAGGTTGCGCGGGATCACTCCGTGTTGCAGAGACAGGATGGCCTTCATCAGCCCCAGCGCCCCGGCAGCCGCTTGGGTGTGGCCAAAGTTGGGTTTCGCGGAGGTCAGCGCGCAGGCGCCGGCGGCGCCGTATACGTCGGCGAGGCTTTCGTACTCGATAGGGTCGCCAACCGGGGTTCCGGTGCCGTGGGCCTCCACCAGGCCGACCGTGCCGGCGTCCACGCCCGCCGTTGCCAGCGCCGCGCGGTACACCGTGGACTGCGCTTCGACCGACGGCGTCGAGATGTTGACCGTGTGGCCGTCCTGGTTGGCGGCGGTTCCACGTAGCACGGCCAGGATGCGATCGCCGTCGCGCTGCGCGTCCGGCAGCCGCTTGAGCAGCAGCACGACGGCGCCCTCGCCCGAGACAAAGCCGTCAGCGGCGACGTCGAATGCATGGCAATGCCCGGTGGGAGACAGCATGCTCAGCGCCGACCCCGACGAGAACCTGCGCGGCTCTAGCATCACGTAAACGCCGGCCGCGAACGCCAGGTCGCTTTCCCCATCCTGCAGGCTGCGAAATGCCAGGTGCGTCGCGAACAGGCTGGACGAGCACGCAGTGTCCACCGTGACTGCCGGACCGTGCAAGCGCAGGGCATAAGAGATCCGTCCAGAGGCAAAGCAGCTGTTGGTGCCGGTGTTTCCGTACGGGCCGCCGAACGTGCCGGCATCGGCGTGCACAAACTGGTAGTCGCCGTGATTCAGCCCGACGAACACACCGGTCAACGATTCGGCCATCGACTCCGGTGTCTGGCCGCCATGTTCCATGGCCTCCCACGCGGTTTCCAGCAGCAGGCGGAACTGCGGATCCATCTCGGTCGCTTCTTTTTCGGTGATCCCGAAGAACTGGGCATCGAAGGCGCCAACGTTGTCCAGGAACGAGCCCCACTTGCATACCGAGCGACCGGGCACACCCGGCTCGGGGTCGTAGTACTCGTCCGCGTCCCAACGATCGGCGGGGACCTCGGTGACCATGTCGTCGCCGCGCAGCAGCGCCGCCCATAACTGGTCAGGGGACTCGATGCCCCCTGGCAACCGGCAAGCCATGCCAATCACAGCAACGGGCGTCACACGCGGATCATTCACGGCCGTTTCACCTCTTCTTCTCCCCCTGCACGCCAAGGAGACCTGGTTTATTCCGATCTGGGCCCGGAGGCCGCAACATCGCAGGGCGAGCCACGGTTCCCCCACATCCAAGCCGACCGTTGACTAGTCAAGTGATCAGCAGCGTAGCGGGTCCGCCACCGCCATGTGGAAAAACGGTGCGGACGTGCAAAAAAATTTGACCCCGGAGCGCCGCAACGGTTGGTCTGGGAGGGTTGGTCTGGGAGAATGCCGCCGCCGCTGGATTGTAGCGAACCCCGCTGAGGCGGGCAAAAAAAGCGCCCGGGCGTGCGTGGCTGGCAGCAGTCTCCGGCGCTGCGACCGCCCGTTCCGGTCGCGAACGGCGCGTCTGCGACTGGCATCCAAGGTAATGTGTGGCCCGTGATTGAGTCTTCGATTCCTGCTGTGTTGCGTGAACGCGCCAATCTGCAGCCCAACGAAACGGCGATCACTTTTCTCGACTACGAGAAGAGTTGGGACGGCGTCACGGAAAGCCTGACCTGGTCGCAGCTGTATCGGCGAATGTTGAACACCGCTGAATATCTCAAGCAATTTGCGTCGGTTGGGGACCGTGCGGTGATTTTGGCCCCGCAGGGGGTCGACTATATTGTCAGTGTACTCGGCGTATTGCAGGCTGGGATTATCGCCGTTCCGCTGTCTGTACCGTATGGCGGTGTCCACGATGAGCGCACGGTCTCGGTCGTGGCTGACACGTCTCCCGCGGTTATTCTGACGACTTCGACGGTGATTGAATTCGTGGGTGGATACGGCGAGCCGCAATCCGGACAGTCTGCGCCAGCTATCGTCCAGCTTGATTTGCTGGATCTGGACTCGCGGCAGGGTTCGTCGAGCAGACCGAGCTCTCGCAACATCTCCGCAGATGAGTCCAACCCTCTTTATTTGCAATACACTTCGGGGTCCACACGTACACCGGCCGGGGTGATGATAACGAACAGCAATCTCTTTGCCAACTTCGAGCAGATCATGGACGGTTACTACCGTCGCTTCGGAAACGTTCCGCCGCGGGATTCGACCGTGGTGTCGTGGCTGCCGTTTTATCACGACATGGGCTTCTTTGTGGGAATAATAATTCCGATTCTGGCGGGAATGCCTGCGGTCTTGACGAGTCCGGTGGGATTTCTGCAGCGGCCGGCCCGATGGTTGCACTTAATGGCGAACAACGGCCGTGTATTTTCGGCCGCACCGAATTTCGCATTTGACATCGCGTCCCGAAAAGTCTCCGACGCAGACATGGAGGGGGTGGACCTCGGGGGAGTGCTGCACATTCTCAACGGCAGTGAGCGGGTCCAGCCTACGACAATGAAGCGCTTCGCTGACCGGTTCGCTGCCTTCAACCTCGACCCCGCGGTATTACGGCCTTCGTACGGAATGGCGGAAGCGGTGGTATACGTGGCCACCCGCGAACCCGGCGAGCCACCGAAAGTCGTCTATTTCGAACCTGACAAGCTGCCGGCGGGCCGGGCAGTGCCGTGCGGGAGCGAAAACGGCACACCACTGGTCAGTTACGGCGTCCCGCAGCAACAGACGGTGCGCATCGTCGATGCCGACACTTGTATCGAATGTCCGGAGGGAACGGTCGGCGAGATCTGGCTACATGGACGCAATATCGGCCTCGGTTACTGGCAGAAGCCCGAACAGTCTGAACGTACGTTTGCCGCGCAAATCGTCAACCCGTCAGCCGGGACACCAGAAGGTCCCTGGCTGCGAACTGGAGACTCGGGGTTCTTCTCCGGCGGAGAGCTTTTCATCATTGGCCGCATAAAAGATCTCTTAATTGTCTACGGGCGCAACCATTCTCCCGACGACATCGAGGCTACGATCCAGGAGGTCACCCCGGGCCGATGCGCAGCCATCGCGGTACCCGACCGCGGCGCCGAGAAGCTGGTCGCAATCATCGAGTTAAAGAAGCGCGGGGACTCGGAAGAGGACGTGTCGGACAGGTTGGGCCTCGTTAAGCGAGAGGTCATCTCGGCGATATCGAAGTCGCATGGGTTGAGTGTCGCCGATCTGGTTCTGGTGTCGCCCGGGTCGATTCCGATCACCACCAGCGGCAAGGTCAGGCGGGCGCAGTGCGTCGAGCTGTACCGACAGGACGAGTTCACCCGCTTGGACGCGTAGCCCGGGACAGTTCTCCCTCGCTCGGCGCCGCATGCTGATCAATGCGATTGGCCGGCAAGGCTTTTGCGCGCGATCGATCACGAAAGGTCGTGTCAAATGGATGGCGTTGGTCAGAGCTACTTTTTCCGAGGATTGACCAGCACGTGGGGCGTGCCGACCGGGCCGAACATCGGTAGCGCGTGGTCGACGGGGTCATCGTCGCCCTCGTCCCCGCCCTCGCTATCAGCCGCTGCCGACGGGCCTGACTCGCTCGTTTCAACCATGAGATGCGGCACGCGGATGGGGCCGAACACGGGCAGCGGTTGACACTCGAATTCGTCGCCTTGCGAGCCGTTCGACTGATCCTCTGTTGAGTTGCCATTGCCGCTGCCATTGCCATGGCCATTTCCCTTGCCTTTGCCGTTGGGCAGGAGGACCAGTCGCGGCAGCATGCCAACCGGGCCGAAGAGCGGCAGCGCATGACCGTCGAGATCCTCGGCGGGCTGTTTGCCGTCGCCGTTGGCTTTGACATGGCCGTTGCTCGGGTCACTTTGCGTGAGCTCGCGTGGCAGCAGGACGGCGCCGAACAGCGGCAGCGCGTGGCCCTCTTCGACGTCGTCATTGACGGTGATCGGGAACTGCGGTGCCTCTTCCTTGATGTCGCTGTCCGAAGGACCGGTGTCGCTGGGCTGAGCAGCGGCGATGCCGATCTTCGGAAGTAAGGGGACTTGGCGGGTGAGCACAGTGCGAGTCTGCATGGCCTTCAGCCGCTCCACCAGGCTGGGTTTCGGTTTGGACTGGATGACCCAGGGCCGCGTGGGCGCGCGCGTGCCAAGCTTGGACGGCCACCAGTTGGCCTGACCGATCATTGCGGCCAAGGCGGGCACCGTAACGGTCCGCACCAGGAACGTGTCGATCAAAATTCCGGCGCCGATGATGAAACCGGCTTCGACCATCGTCATGATGCTGGCCGCCAGCAGGCCGAACATCGAAGCCGCGAAAATCAAACCCGCAGAAGTGATTACGCCGCCGGTTGAGCCCACGGTGCGGATTACGCCTACTCGCACCCCGTGCGGTGATTCGTCTCGGATACGGGAAATGAGCAGCATGTTGTAGTCGGCGCCGACCGCCACCAACAAGATGAAGGACAGTCCGGGCAGGCTCCAGTGCAAATCCTGGCCGAGTATCAACTGGAAAACCACGACCCCTAGACCCAGTGCCGACAAGAACGAAAGCAGCACCGAGCCAATGAGATACAACGGCGCAACGATGGCGCGCAGCAGCATGACGAGAATGAGAAAGACGATGAGAATGGTCGCGACCACGATGAACTGGATGTCGTGGTTGTAGTAGTCGCGGGTGTCCCGAAGCCCGGTCGGAATTCCGATCATCGATATCGTGGCGTCCGAGAGTTCGGAGTTCGGTTGCGCCGCATGGGCCGCGGCGAGGATGTCCTTGACCTGATCCATGGCCTTGGTGGTGAACGGATTGAGCGCGCTCTGGATGAGGAACCGCGCCCCGTGCCCGTCAGGCGAGATGAAAGCTTGCAGGCCCGTTTTGAAATCCTCGTTGGCCAGCGCCTGGGGAGGAATGTTGAAACCGCCCATCGACGGTTTGCTCGCGTCGTGCTTCATCCCGAGCAGGAAGGACGACGCTTGATCGAGTCCGTTGCCCATGTTCTTGGTCTGCTTGACCAGCTCGGCTACGCCCATGGCGATGGCCCGGCTGCCGGCGGCCAGGGCAGCGGAACCCTGCTGCATCTGGTTCAGCCGGTTCTGCATTCCGTCGATGGAGCGCAGCAGGCTGACGGCCTGGTCGAGATTCTTCTTCAGCTTGTCAATCGTCTGGGCGAGGGTCTGGTATTGCTCGGTCTGTTGCAGGCTGCGGCCCAGCGCATTGATGTTGCCGAGCGCCCCGCTGTTCTGCGCGTCGACCAGTGTCTGCAACTGATAGCGCGAGGACACGCAGCCTGGGTCGGCGTTGCACTGAGGGCTGACGTTGAGAGCCGCCACCACCGGACCAGCCCACGCGACGATGTTGGACACCTGGGTCGTGTTCGAGGTAAGCGCATCGCCCATCGCCCGCATTTGACCCAGCATGTGGGACATCTGGTCGAGATCGTTGATCGTCTTGTCGCCACCCATCAGCTGTTTCATGGTCACCAGGATGCTAACCAGCTGGGTGGCATTGCCGACGGACTCGGTGACCTCGTCGCGCACGCCGGCCAGAGCATTGGCCAACTGGTTGGAACCGTTGACCAGTCTGTCCAGATCGCCGCCATGGTCGTGAATCGCCGAGGACGCTTCGTCGAGTTTGCCGCCGACTTCGCCGGCCTGATACGACACCTTCGTCTGGTCTAACGGTTCGCCGTTGGGCCGGGTCAACCCGCGTATCGCGATGATGTCAGGCAGCTGGGCGATCCGGCTGGCCATCTGCTCCATGTCGGCGAGGGAGCTCGGGGTCCGAAGGTCGCGTGGCGACTTTATGAACAGCATCATCGGGGTCATCATGTTCTGCGGGAAGTGACGGTCCATCACGTTGTATCCCGCGACGCTCGCGACGTCAGACGGGAGTGCCCTCATGTCGTCGTAGTTGAAGCGCACCAGCAGCGTGCAGCTGGCCAGGCTGACCAGCACGATCAGGCTGCCGATCAGATGAATCCGGGGTTGGCGCACGGTGCGTGTCCCCACGATCCGCCAGACGCGGCGGGTGAGCTCACGGCGCGGCTGGATCCAACCACGGCGGCCGATCAGCACGAGAATGGATGGCAGCAGCGTCATCGCGGCCACGAAGGCCACCAGGACCGAGATCGAGATGGCGGGCCCGATGCTGACGAACAGCGCCAGCTTGGAGAAGACCATCGCGAGGAACGTCACCGCCACGGTGGCCGCCGAGGCGGCGATGACCTTGCCGATGGACATCATCGCGTTCTTGACCGCTTCGTCCGAATCGAGGCCGTGCCGGACGTAGTCGTGATATCGGCTGATCAAAAAGACGGCGTAGTCCGTGCCGGCCCCGATCATCACCGCAGTCATGAAGACGATGGTCTGCATCTGCACGTCCAGGCCGATTTTCGACAGGCCCGACAACACGCCCTGCGCGGTAGCCAGGGAGATGCCAATGGTCGCCAGTGGCACCAACATGGCAACGACGTTTCGGTAGACCATCAAGAGAATGACAAGCACGCTGAGCGCGGTGCCAATCTCGATCAGATGCGTGTCTTCCTTGCCGATCGTGACGAGGTCGTCAACAGTGGCCACCGCGCCGGCATAGTTGGCGCTGAGCGTGGTACCCGCAAGCGTCTGTTTGACGATGTCCTGGATTTGTTTGTATTCCGACTGAGTAGCGGGGTCGTCCTGGTTGGTCGAGAACATGACCGGCAGATTCCAGGCCTTGTTGTCCTTGCTGGCCAGCACCGCGTGCAGTGGCGGTGTGCTGATGAAGTCCTGTACCGAGAATTTGGCGTCGCGCAGGTTGTCTACCAGCTTGTGGTAGGTAGCCAGATCGGCTGGCCCCAGGCCCTTTTCGTCGGTCAGGATGATCAACAGCTGCGAGCCGCCGCCCCCGCCTTTGGCTTTGTCTTTGTCGCCACCGTTGCCGGTGTCTCCGCCACCAGGGTTGCCGCCGTCGGGCGCTTTGTCGGGCTTGGCATCGAAGGCCTGGGTCATCTGCTTGGTGGCGATCACCGTCGGGGCATCGTCCGGCAGTTTGGCTGCGTCGTTCTTGCCGGCGGCCGCGTCCATCAGCGATGGGAATACGACGGCGAGAATGCCCGCAAGCGCGATCCAGACCGCAATGACCAGGAACGGCTTGCGTATGACGAAGTAGCTCAGCTTGTCGAAGACGCCCCCGACCTTGGCCGACTCAGAACCGCTCATCGGCCGAAGAGCCCTCCGGTGCCCGCCGCCAGCGTTGCTCGTCCCTTGTCCATGTCAGCCCACCTCTTCCCGGTGGCGCTCGGGCCGTGAATCTCCAGGCGCCGCACGTCGATCCACACCCCCCAACTTCCAAGCTCGGTCGCAATTCAGCAAGTGAGCAACAGACTATCGGGTCGGCCGAGGAGATGTCAGAAAACCGTGCGATCGTACACAAAAGTGACCCGGCCCACGCCGGGGATTTGGCTGCTCAAGATACACCGGCCGCGGCGGGAGTGCCACCGCGACGCTAGGGAGCGGCTCAGCCGCGGTGCGCGGCCCAGCAAACGCCGGAAGCGCCGCTTGCGTGTCCGCGGAGTTCTCGGCGTCTCCAGCGACGCCGAGGTACCGCTGGGCGGCCGGCACGCCATGCCGATGACGGCCGCCGGGGTGATTCGTACAAGTTAGCTGCCGCGCAAGTCGTTTCGGCTGTGCCACACCCCGATAGTGTGCTGGACCATGACGACTTCTCGCCTGCCCCGGTTGCCGCTCGACGAGGCGAAGGCCGCCGCCGACGAAGCGGGCGTGCCCGACTACATGGCCGAGTTGAGCATTTTCCAGGTGCTACTGAACCATCCACGGCTGGCGCGGACGTTCAACGACCTGCTCGCCCTCCTACTGTGGCACGGCGAGCTGGATTCGCGACTGCGCGAACTGGTGATCATGCGGATCGGCTGGCTCACCGCCTGTGACTACGAGTGGACCCAGCACTGGCGCGTTGCTTCGCGTCTCGGTGTGTCCGCCGACGATCTGCTCGGCGTACGGGACTGGCAGGGCTACAACGGGTTCGGGGCGGTCGAGCGGGCCGTGCTGGCGGCGACCGACGACATCGTGCGCGACGGCGCGGTGAGTGCGCAGAGCTGGGCCGCCTGTGAACGCGAATTACGTTGGGATACAATGGCGCTCATCGAATTAGTCACCGCCATCGGCTCGTGGCGAATGGTCGCTTCGATCCTGCACAGCCTCAAAGTCCCGTTGGAAGACGGGGTATCGAGCTGGCCGCCCGACGGCCAAGCTCCGTAACGCGGGTTTCGCCCTCACGCCACGCTCGCCGAGGCGACCACGGCAACCAGACCCACGCCCCTCACCGACCGTGCACTCAGGCGAGATTTCTCCGAAAAATCGCACGGGCAACGCGTTCGGCGAAGGTGTTAGCGTCGGCAAATGCGAACCAGAGCTGCCGAGTTGCTCGGCGTCGAGTTTCCGATCTGTGCGTTCAGTCACTGCCGCGACGTCGTGGCGGCGGTGACGAACGCGGGTGGGTTCGGGGTCCTCGGTGCCACCGCGCACAGCCCCAAGCGGTTGGACAGCGAGCTGACTTGGATCGAGGAGCAGACGGGCGGTAAGCCGTATGGGGTGGACCTGCTCTTGCCGCCCAAGTACGTCGGGGCTGAGCAAGGCGGGATCGACGGGCAGCAGGCCCGGGCCCTGCTGCCCGAAGAGCACCGCGCGTTCGTGGCTGAGCTCCTGGCCCGCTACGGCATCGTGCCGGACGACCAGGGCCGGCCGCGCGAGTCAGGCGGCCTCAACATCTCGCCCAAAGGCTACGAGCCACTGTTGGACGTGGCATTTGCCCACGACATCCGCCTGATCGCCAGCGCGCTGGGACCCCCGCCGCCCGAACTCGTCGAGCGCGCTCACGAGCAAGACGTGCTGGTAGCCGCCCTGGCCGGCACCACCCAGCACGCGTCAAGGCACGCCGCGGCCGGGGTTGACCTGATCGTCGCTCAGGGCACCGAGGCCGGTGGCCACACCGGCGAGGTGGCCACCATGGTGCTGGTTCCGGAGGTGGTGGACGCTGTGGCGCCGACGCCCGTACTGGCCGCAGGGGGGATCGCCCGCGGCCGGCAGATCGCCGCGGCTCTCGCCCTGGGCGCCGAGGGGGTGTGGTGCGGTTCGGTGTGGTTGACCACGGAGGAGGCCGAGACGGCCCCGGTGGTCAAGGACAAGTTCCTGGCCGCGACCTCGTCGGACACGGTGCGATCCCGGTCGATGACCGGCAAGCCGGCGCGCATGTTGCGGACGGCGTGGACCGACGAATGGGCGCGGCCGGACACCCCCGATCCGCTCGGCATGCCGCTGCAGACGGCGCTGATCACCGAGTCGCAGGTGCGCATCAACCAGGCCGCCGGCCAGCCCGGGGCGAAGGCCCGCGAGCTGGCTACCTACTTCGTCGGTCAGGTCGTCGGATCACTCGATCGGGTGCGCCCGACCCGGGCGGTGGTGCTCGACATGGTCGAGGAGTTCATCGACACCATCGGAAACCTCGAGACCCTGGTCGAGAAGTGATCGACAGCAGGATCCCTGACAGGCTGCATAAAGAATGGTAAAGATTCGGCAAACGGGCCTGTTTCAGATTGACCGGGCCAGGTCGGTCATGCATCATCGGTCGTGCACCTCGTTAGGTGAGGCGGCTACACGAACATAGGCCACTGACCCCGAACGTCGAAAGACGCCCCGGGTCAGGACAGCTCCTCCCGGCTTAAGGGTTGAGCCCAGGTGGCTTCCGGATCACCGGACACGTCGTGTGGTGCCAAAGCTCTGACGAGTGGGGTGCGGATTTCCGACGCTCGTCGGGTTTCTGGACTCCTTTGTGCGCGTGCAAATTGTGCGGGTGACCGTACGTGCCGCGACCGCGAGGAGGTGAGGGACACATGAGTTCCAGCGATAGTCCGGGTCGATATCCGGGCTATGTTTCGTCCCACCCCGACCTCCTGCGCGACGTTCTCAGCTGAGTCGTCAAACCTCTTGGATCGGAACCGTTGCAGGACGAGACAACGTCCAATCCCCAACTGCTCGTTCCGAATACTGTCCAGGAGGCGATCATGTCCGTAGCCCTGTACGACGAAGTGGTAACCGTAGGGCCCGCCCGCACGCTGCGAGTGGTGCGCGATGAGACCCCGGCGCCCCGGAAGGTGGTCGACAGCCGGCCCATCGTTGTCAGCGACCCACTGGTGGATGGTGCGGCCCGGCTGTTGAGCGTTCCGGTGCGGCACGTGTACGCCGCGCTGTGGCGCGTCGGACTGCTCGAGGTCCGGGCGTAGTCGCATGGTTGGTGATCAGCTTCGACGGCTCCAAGGGGTTGCCAAGCCGCAGAGGTAGTCTGCGGCTTGGCAACCCCTTGGAGTAATCGGCTGTACAGTGTCGCATATGACCCTTGACGGCCATTTGCTGCATCCCGAGCTGTTGGCGTTAATTCCATTTGGTAATTCGCTGACTACTAACCTGCTGAACCGACGCATCGATGAAGCATTGGCCGATGATCCGGCAAACGACCCGGAGGTAAGTGTGGTCGTGCGAGTGTTTAATGAAGCTGCCAAATTAGAGAAAGTCTTCGAGGATATAGACAAGCAGCAATTTGGCCGCTCGATCGAGGTGGTGGTCGTCGATAATGGGTCCAGCGACCGGAGCCCCGAGGTGGCAAAACACTATGGCGCGGAGCTGGTGACGCTGCCGCAAAGCGAGTTTACCTATCCAAAATCGTTGAATCTGGGCGTGGCCGCCGCGAGCAACGACGTGGTGTTCGTGACCGTCGCCCATGTGCGGTTGACGAGCGTGCACAACCTGCACGCCGGCGCCCGGCACTTTCGCAAGGCCGGCAACGTCGCAGGTGCATACGGCGTAACCCTGCCCAACGAGGGCGCTTCCCGGGTGGAACGGGTAGGTGCGTCCACCGGTATGAATCAGTGGCTGTCAAGGCCGGCCCGGCGGACCAAGCGGGTCAGTCCGGGGGTACTGAGCGCGACGGGAGCGATGATTTCCAAGCCGGTATGGCAGGAACTCGGCGGTTTCGACAATCGCTACCAGGCGGGTGGCGAAGATACGGCATTGGGAAAGTCGATGCTGAGGAATGGGTATGAGATCGTCCAGGAGCCGGCATTGACGGTTCATCACTCGCACGGGCTCGGCGTGCGTGACTCCATAAAGCAGGGTATTCATCAGCTTCAGATACTCAGAGAGCCGCGACAGTTCAATCGAGAAAAATTGCTAGAGCGCAGGCCGGACCTGCGGGCGGACGGCACCGACGTCTAGTCTGCACTTTCTGATCTGTTACTCCGATGTTTGCTAGACCCTCCTGAGCGCATTTGGTTCCGCGGCCGGGCAGCCGTGCCCGCCGGGCTGGGCCCGCCGCTGGCCCGGCTGGCTCAGAGTTGCGAGAAATTCGAGCCACCGACATGAAGGGCGGCCCCGGTTGGGATCACTGCCAACGCGATGACTATGCAAACGAAGACCAAGACGTTTCGCCGGGACGGTGCTTCTTCGAGTTCCTTTCGGTCCATCGCGAAAAGGATGTAGACCATCGAGACATCGAACGTGATCAGCACCCACCAACGGGTCCAATCGACGCCGGTCATGAAGACCGGCACCATCAAGGCGAGCGCCAGCACCGGCGAAACCAGCTTGCCGCGTATTTCACGAAGGAATGCGCCGAAAGGCACCCCGGAATAATTGCGGATCATCCATGTGGAGCCGACGAAGAACAGCAACCCGAGCACGAATGAACCGAGGAGTGGGACGAAGCCGAAGTGGGTCACGAACCGGACGCCGTCGGCGAAGCTGTTGTCGAGAAGTGGTGTCGCATAACGACACATCCAGTCGTGGTAATCCGACCGGCTGTCGATATGGCCGAGCAGGTAGGAGACAGCGCCCCGCGGCGTCGCGGTAACCGGGTATGGATTTTCCAGCATGCGGTGCGGGACCTGGGTGCACAACTGCGACCCGAGATTGCGGTGTCCGAGACCACCGACCAGCAGTGCCGAAACGATCCCGGGCCCAACCGCCAAGACGGAGCAGGCTTGCTGGGCCACCGGAGTCGCGTCTCTGGACAGAACGACGATAGCCAGCACCGCCCCAAGGGCGAGTTGCAGTGGAATCGCTTCGTGCGCGAGCGCCATCGCGGCCATCCCAATGCCATACACTGCGCTGACGATCAGCCTGGACCGAGTGCTGCGAACTCTGGTGAGCGCGATACTGAACGCGAGTACCGCGGCCATCCCGGCGTGTTCGGGATGCGGCGAATACAGGGCATAGGAAATCGAAAAGGGCAACACCGGAACCAGCAGGGCGAGCATGATCCTGCGTTCGGTCCTGGCGCCCCGGGACACAATGATCCACATCCAGACGGCAAGGGCGACGAGCCAGACTATCGCCGGCGCCCACATCAACGCGTAGGAAACGATGAAGTAATACTTCTCGGGGAATATGCGGATCAGCTCGCCGCCCAGTCCCCGCCGCACAAACCCGAAGTGATAGTTGGCGACGTTGTACGACAGCCAGTAGATAGCCGTCGGAAAAGCAACCAGCACGATATACAGATGCCCAATAGCCGAGACCACCAGCCCCGTCGATGCCAGGGCATACATTTGCACACGTTTGCGGTCGAGACCCGCGTGCGTCACAAGGTTCCTTGAATTCGGTGGATCAATGAATTCGCAGATTACACGATGGCGAAAACCGAGTTGACGGAAACTAACGATTCACGGAAGGCGCCACCATAGAACCCCTGATCACTCGCCTTTGACGTGCGTTGACGTGCGCTGACGTGCGCTGCGGCGGCATCGGTGCTCGCGGACGGTCGGAGCACCCGATATCGGGCATTATGGATTTCGTCTCATCTGGAATGAACCCCGGTGGCGAGGCTGGCCCGGTACGGTTTGATTCATGTCCGTTCTGATTACGGTCCCGGTTTATGGGCAGCACGAGTACACCCATGCGCTCGTCGGTGACTTGGAGCGTGAGGGCGCCGACTATCTCATCGTCGACAATCGGGGCGACTACCCCAAGATCAGCAATGAACGTGTCATCGCACCCGGCGAAAACCTCGGCTGGGCCGGGGGAAGCGACCTCGGATTCCGCATCGCATTCTCGGAAGGCCACTCCCACGCGATGACACTGAACAACGACACCCGGCTCTCGAAGGGGTTTGTCACCGGCGTGCTGGACCCGCGGCTGCCCGACGACGCGGGAATCGTCGGCCCGATGTTCGACCACGGATTCCCGTGCGCGGAAGACGACGAGAAACCGGACGCCGAAAACTATGTCCCGCGAGCGCAATACCGCACGGTCAACGTAGTAGAGGGAACGGCGCTCACGCTGACCCGCGAATGCTGGCAGACGATCGGCGGCATGGACCTGCGCACGTTCGGCCGCTACGGGTGGGGCGTCGACTTCGATCTCGAACTGCGCGCCCGCAAGGCGGGATTCGGGCTGTACACGACTGAGATGGCTTACATCAACCACTTCGGGCGCAAGACCGCCAACACTCACTTCGGAACCTGGCGGTACTTGCTGGGTGCCAATCTCGCCATGGAGCGGGCGATGCGGAAGGCGCACGGTCGCACGTGGCGCAAACAATTCCCGCGGGGAACCTTGTCGAAGCCATTGTGGGGCAAACAGATCGATGCATACACGGCCCATCCGCTTGTGGACTAAGCGCGCCGCTGCGCGGCCGGTGTTGCCACGCACGCGTACTGCAGATACAAGCCGTCGGCGAAATACCCCAGGGTTACGACGGCGAGCACAACCCCGGCGGTTCCGCGCCACGCGTGGAGGCCCTCGGTTCGCTGCACCTTGAAGCCGGCCTTCTTGAACAGCCGCTTGATGCTTCTGCGGGTAAAGAAGCGCAGGTAGGTCCGGTCGAAGGTGCCAACGTCCTCCTGCGGGAAATCCTTTCGGAGAAGCACCTGACTCAAAGCGGGTAGATAGCGGAAGTTGGGGACCGCGGCAACCATGGCGCCGTCGGGCGCCAGCTTGTCCCGAAGCCGCGTAAGCGTCGCAAGCGGATCGACCAGGCGCTCGAGCGTGTCGTCGCAGACCACGACATCGAAGTGGCCGTCGGGCAGCTCGTCCACCTGCTCGTCCACGGGCCCGGCCAGAACGTGATCGACTAGGGCGCTCGCACGTTGGGCCGCCCCGTCGTCGAACTCGATGCCCCAGACTTCCGCGCCGGTGTGTTCCTTGACCGTGGCACCGAACGCCCCGTTGCAGCCGCCTAGGACGAGCACGCGGCGCGCCGAGACAGGTATGAACCGCAACAACTCCAGCTGTGCTGGTCGGTAGTGGTCGGCGACACTGCCCATCCGTCCAGCTCAGACTCCCAGCCCGGCGGCGATCAGCGCCACGCCGGCGACGGCAACAGTGCCGGCCAGGATCCGCCGCCGGTGGGTACGTAGCCACTCACGCAGGCTGAGCATCGCGGCTTCGGTGCGACTGGGCTTGATCAGGTAGCTGGCCAGCGGGATCTCGACGATGGCAAGCATCACGAGGAGATATGTGCCCACGGCGCTGACCTGGGTGCCCAAGGCGGCTCCCGAAGCCCCGATGGCGGTCAGCGCCATCAGGTACTCGACGGGAGGCGGGCCCGCCGAACTCAGTCCCACCACGTACGCCAACCAGGGGAAACCGGTCTCCAATGCGCCGTGGGCGTTGGCTAGCAGGCGGGCGAATCGGCCCGGCCTCTCGGCCACCAGCACGGCCGACGGTTCACCGCTGGCGACGAGCACCGGCGCCGGTTGGCGCACCGTTACCCCGGCCGCGATCAGCCCCGCGACCACCAGCGCGACCAAGCCGGCCCCGATCTGAATGTGCGCAACGGTGGAACTCGACAGGAACGACGTCAGGTGATGCATCACGATGGACGCGACGTCGCGCATCAGCAGCAGCACACCCAGGGCGACGGTGACGCCGGTCGTCATGCCGCCAAACCAGAACGCGAGCAGGTTGACCATCGGCCGTGGCCGGGTGATCAGGAAAATGGCCATACCGAGACGCACGGGTTCGGTTGCCGTCATCAACGCGAGGACCAGCACTGTGGTCCACATAAACGTCCCCCTCCCGTCCCCTGGGCGGTCAACCGAAGCTCAGCTCGCCCTATCTTCTAACAAATCGGCGGCGGCCGTGACACTTTCACCCGGTTTAGTCATCCGGTTGGCGATCTCGCGAGCCCGATTTATGCAGCTCGGGGCCAGTATTGAGCGGAGATCGGCGACTAGGGATTCCTGGGTGGTCGCCGAAAGCCGACGTCCGGCGCCGATGCCCAGCCGCTTGATTTGGGCGGCCCAAATAGGCTGTTCGATCCAGATCCAGAGGATCAATGTCGGGATGCCCGCCCGCATGCCCGCGGCTGTGGTGCCCGCGCCGCCGTGATGGACGACCGCCCGGCAGGCGGGAAATACGGCCGCATGGCTGACCCCGGGAACGAGCTTCACGTGGTCCTTTACGTGGTCTAAGAGCGGTGCGTCGCTGAAATCATTCGCGCCGGTGCAGATCAGCGCCCGTTCGCCCAATTGCGCGCAGGCGGCGCTGATCATGGCGACGGTGTCGGTGGGCGATTCGACGGGCATGCTGCCGAAGCCGAAGTAGATCGGCGGCGTCCCCGCCGCGATCCACGACAGCACCTCGTCGTCGTACTGCGTCGGCAGCTCCATGGTCAGTGCCCCGACGAACGGTCGTTCCTTGGTCCACTGCGCCCAGTCGCCGGCCAGCCCCGGAAAGCAGAGGTCGTCGTAGGCCTGAATCTCGAGGGATCGGCTCTCGATCATCCGTCGTGTCGAGGACGCGGTCGCCTTCGGCAGGCCGAGTTCGCGGCGTTGGGCTTCTTCCACGTTCTTCGTCACGCGCCAGTGCACCCACCACAGCGTCGAAATCAGCGACCGGTTCATCCACGCCGGCATCGGAATCGCATAGCCGTTGACGCGCGACGGCAGGAAGTGCATCGCGGCCAGCGGAATGTCGTAATACTCCGCGACGTTGGCGGCGATGCCCTGGTGGATCATGCTCGTCAGGATCAGGTCGGCCCCGTCCGCCAGCGACCTGAGCGTCGCGGCCATATCCGCCCACGCCTGCCGCAGATCGTCCATGCCTTGGCGGAGCAACTTGATCGAGTTCTGGATCTTCCAGAACTTCTGCAGGTTGTCCTCGTCGTCCAACAACTCCTGGGTGTCCGGCCCGTAGGGCACGGCGCTGAGCCCGGCCGACTCGACGAGGCCGATCAGGTTGGGCGGTACGGCCATGCGGACCTCGTGACCCCGGCGCACCAGCTCGCGGCCCAGCGCGGCACACGGCTCGACATCGCCGCGGGTCCCATTCACGGCCAGAGCAAATATCATCGACCCCCCGGCTATTCGTATCTCGCCGCGGTCAGGCCGTAGTCCGCGAGCGTTTGTTCGATCAACTCCCGGACATTTTCGTTCGAATTCTCGGCGCCCGGTTGATACGCCGAGACGCTAATGAATATCTGACCATTGACGCGCCCTGAGAAAAGGTACAGCTCCCCGCCCGCATTCTCCATGCGTTGTTTCGTCGCACCTTGATTGAATAGCCGCGCGTACCCGTAGTCACAATCTGCACCATCGATGCGCTTCAAGGCTTCGGTCAATTGTCTGACGTTCGAACAACATACGGGCAGGTCGGCGCCCCCGATCGCCATACCCTCCAGCCTGCGCACCGCCCACTTTGGTGTGAACGGAACCAGTGGAAGTGGTTTGAGCAGCTCGTTAGGGGTGTGCTCCAGGGCGGCCAGGCTACGCTTCATCTCGTTGCCAACGACCTGTAGATCGGTCGCCGCGCGGTCTGGGTCGAGACGGAACGTTGCCGCCGTCAGCGCATTTCCGCGTACATCGTCTGGGCCGCGTTCGCTTACTGGGACCGTTATGGTAACGGCGCCGTCGACGGGGCTCACCCGTCCGAGGTGTTGAGCCAACCGCGCGGCGAACGCAATGAACAGCGAATTGCTGGACCCGCCGAATTCGAGTGCCCGTGCGTCCCAGGCATCTAGGTCGCAACAAAGCGTAACGGACGGCACCTCAATGGGTTCGTCGCCGAAATTCGTTTTGGCCGAGCGCGGCAAATCGGTCTGGCTCGCCGCGTCCTTGCGGCTCTTCAGCAGAATCATGATGCAGGCGACGAGCGCCAGCACAACCTGCGGTAGGCCGCGAATGGTGTCGAGCGCGTCCGCGAGTAGTCCCTGTCGGCGACTGCGAGATCGCGGTGGGGGATAGCCGAGGTCCCGCCTGATGTCGTGGATGGCCTCGTAGATCGAGATGCCCAGCGCGATGCCGTCGACCACGGTGTGGGAGCTGACCATCGTGACCGCGGTCCCGCCGTCCTCCAGGGGAAGGACGGCCAGGTGCCAGCACGGTCCGTGCTCGGGGTTGACCGGAACTTGCGCCCGTTCGGCTTTCCACGCGCCTACTTCCGCGCGGGGCCGGGGCGCTGGCGCGATATCGATCTCCGTCGGTTCGTGATAGGCGACCCAACGTGGACGGCCAAACGGCAACGGCGATCGCTCGATCCGGCGACCGAGCAAACCGTACCCCAGATTTTGGTTGAACTGGCGTAGTCGGTCCATGTCGACGGCCCGGTCGTAGACCCAGGTGACCTGCGCGACGGTTTCGAAGCCGGTCGCCCGCAACCGAAGAAGGGACGCGTGGTCAAGGAATGCGACCCGGTTATCGACCGCACTGGACGCACTGGCCGGCGCGAGAACCATTGACTAACCTAACCTTTCACCTCACCAGACGCGCGCGAGGTCGCCGGTCGGCCGTGATCTCGCTTATCCGGTGCGCCATCTGGTCATGGGTGCAGCAGCCGTGGCGGGTTCGCGGGTGCGGCGACTGTAAGCGAGGTGCAACTGGCTGTGGCGACGCGGATGCGGCATCACATCGCGGCCCTCGGCGACGCAGACAAACGCCGATTTCAGCGCCTCGACATAGCGGGTCACCGATTCCCGGGCGGTCGGGTTGTTCGGGAACAACACCGTCAGCTGCGTCTCGTTTTCGAGACGATTGACCCGGATGTCGATCTGTCCCGCCATCCCGCCGTCGTGGCAGAGTCGGGCCCGCAGCCCCTCCACGTGGGAGTTGGCCAGCGCCGAAAGAGGAGGAATACCGGCGTCCAAGTAGAACAGCAGCGGCGCGCCCCATTGGCCCTTCTCCAGCCACGGCACCAGTTCCAATACCCGGTCCAACGGCACGTCGGCGAGCTCCCGGCCGGAGTCGAAGTTCTCCTGAGCGGCCTGGACGACCTCGCCGAAAGTGGAGGCGGTGGCGGGGAAGCTCATCGGAACGAAGCCGACGAACCACCCGGTCGTCATGAAGTCGGTGGGGGTGCGACGAATGTCGATGGGAACCATAGCGTGATACGTCTCTGCCCCGGTCAGGGCGTGCTCGACCACCGCGGAGATGGCGAACACGCCGCCGCAGAACCGCGCCCCCACCGACCTGCACGCGTCTTCGAACGCGGCCGTCTGACGCTCGTCTAACAACCGAACGCCGATCATTTCGCAGGGCGCGGATGTGTCACCCAGCGGCAATGGGAACTTGGGCAGCGAGCCCTCGTTGGTCTCGAAGAATTCGGTCCACTTGCGGACCACCGGGGAGTCCAGAGTCAGCGAGGAGCAGTGCTCGTGCTGCCGCACGCAGTAATCGTCGTAGCTTCCCGGCTCGGCCAGCCGCAGGGGGGCTCCACCGCTGACCAACGCGTGGTACATCAGATGGATCTCAGCGAAAGCGACGCCGACGAACATGGCGTCGCAGTGCAGGTGGTCAATCGCCACGCAGAAGGTGAAGTGGTCCGCACGCTGGATGATCGAGTACCGGAAGCAGTCCCACTCGAGCGGACTCGGGGTGGCCAGCACGTGGTCGCGCCACTGGTCGTGCGTGGTCAGCTCGCCCTGCTGAACAGCGACGAACTGAATGTCGTTGGGCTTGCTGATGGTGCGGCGCACGAAGTTGTCGCCACCAGTGTGCTCGAACCAGCTGCGGTAGGTGTCGTGGCGCCGCAGGTGAGCGTTGAGAACGTGCGTCATGGTGCGGATATCGCATCGACCAGGCATATCCCAGGCGGAAATGAGCAACCGTGACATCTCCAGGCCACGGTCGGCGTACGAGCGGTAGTTACGAAGGTGGTGGGCCTGCATGTAGCTGGCCGGCACCGTGCTCGCCGGCGCCTGCTTGGCCTTCGCGAGCGATGCGGGCGTAGGTTGCCACGACACCAGCGTGCCGGGTTCCGGCGCCCAATCGTGGATGGTCCCGGCATGGACCTTCCCTACTCTCACCATGTGTCCTCCAAGCCCCTCTGCAGGTCGCGGTTCACCCGATAGTCACGGCTGGTCCGCGAACCCCGAAACCATGATGATGTCTGTGGAGCCCCCATGGATCCGACGATCAATTTCGTGACTACGTCTTGCTCAGGCACGTTACACAGTGACACCGCGCACGCCCGCATCCCGCCAGGTAGCGGGCGGGCAACGGCCGGGGCCGCTTTACGTGCGACGCGCCATGTGGTGTTCACTTGCCCCCTTCAGTGGCCGTGCCTTCTGCGAAGCCTCGACCGGATCGCCGTCGGTGCGGGCTGCCTGCTCCGACGCTCGGGCGACCGTCCGCCCGGGTACAGCTAAATTCTGGTGTCGCTTCGGAGAGCCTAGTTGATGTTTGTCGTTGGATTTGCGTTTCGGCTGCATCTGATTGAACCCAGGTAAAACAAGAGCCACGCGCTGCAGTCTCCGTCGTCGTCGACCAGTAGAATTGCGCCCATCGGCATCGATCCGGCTATCACCGGTTAGCCTTCGGAAGAACGGCGTAAACGCCCAGTAGAACCGAACGGGTGGGCCCGTCACAGCCTTCTTGGATGAGCGGCCGCGCGCCAGCGCGGCAAGCGGGGTGGTACCGCGGCATTCGCGCACCGTGCGCGTCGTCGTCCCCGTGCCTGGACAGGGTGTGATTTTAGGCACAGGGGAGTCGAATGACGGATAATGCGTACCCGCGCAGTGACCTCGGTGCCGACCCGCGCGGCGGCTCGCCAGACTTCCCGGCGCTGGAAGCCGAGGTGCTCGATTACTGGTTTCACGACGACACCTTCCGCGCCAGCATGGGCCACCGCGACGGGGCCCCCGAGTACGTGTTCTACGACGGCCCACCGTTCGCCAACGGTCTGCCGCACTACGGGCACCTGCTCACCGGCTATGTGAAGGACCTCGTTCCGCGGTACCGCACGATGCGCGGGTACAAGGTGGAGCGCCGCTTCGGTTGGGACACCCATGGGCTGCCGGCGGAACTCGAGGTCGAGCGCCAGCTGGGCATCACCGACAAATCCCAGATCGATGCCATGGGCGTCGCGGCGTTCAACGACGCCTGTCGCGCGTCGGTGTTGCGTTACACCGGCGAATGGCAGGCGTATGTCACCCGCCAGGCCCGCTGGGTGGATTTCGACCACGACTACAAGACGCTGGACCTCAGCTATATGGAGTCGGTGATCTGGGCGTTTAAGCAACTCTGGGACAAGGGGCTGGCCTACGAGGGCTACCGGGTGCTGCCCTACTGCTGGCGCGACCAAACCCCGCTGTCCAACCACGAACTGCGGATGGACGACGACGTCTACCAGAGCCGCCAGGACCCCGCGGTCACCGTGGGCTTCAAGGTGGTGGGCGGCGCGCTGGATGGCGCCTACCTGTTGGTATGGACGACAACGCCGTGGACGCTGCCGTCCAACCTCGCCGTCGCCGTAAACCCCGAGATGACCTACGCACAGGTCCGGGTGGGAGAGCAGCGTTTCGTGCTGGCCGAGGCCCGGCTGGGCGCCTATGCCCGCGAAGTGGGTGAGGAGCCCGACGTGCTCGGTAGCTATCGCGGCGCCGAACTGTTGGGGACGCGGTACCTGCCGCCGTTTCCGTACTTCATGGATTCCGCCGGCGCGTTTCAGGTGCTGCCGGGCGACTTCGTGACCACCGAGGACGGCACGGGGATCGTGCACATGGCGCCCGCCTATGGCGAGGACGACATGACCGTCTGCGACCTCGCCGGTATCAGGCCGGTCACCCCGGTCGATTCCAAGGGACGTTTCGACGCCACGGTTCCGGATTACCGGGGGCAGCATGTCTTTGACGCCAACGCGCAGATCATCCGGGACCTGAAGAACCAGAGCGGCGCAGCGGCGGTAAACGGCGCGGTGCTGCTCCGCCACGAGACCTACGAGCACCCGTACCCGCACTGCTGGCGCTGCCGCAATCCGCTGATCTACCGGGCGGTCTCGTCCTGGTTTGTGGCAGTGACGAAGTTCCGTGACCGGATGGTGGAGCTGAACCAGCAGATCACCTGGTATCCCGAACACGTCAAGGAGGGCCAGTTCGGCAAGTGGTTGCAGGGTGCGCGCGACTGGTCGATCTCGCGAAACCGTTACTGGGGCACCCCGATACCGGTGTGGAGGTCCGATGATCCGACCTATCCCCGCATCGACGTCTACGGCAGCCTCGACGAGCTGGAGCGCGATTTCGGCGTGCGGCCGGACAATTTGCACCGGCCCTACATCGACGAGCTCACCCGGCCCAACCCCGACGACCCCACCGGGCGCAGCACCATGCGACGGATCCCCGACGTTTTCGACGTGTGGTTCGACTCGGGCTCGATGCCCTACGCGCAGGTGCACTACCCCTTCGAGCACGGGGATTGGTTCGAGGCGCACTATCCCGCCGACTTCATCGTCGAGTACATCGGCCAGACCCGCGGCTGGTTCTACCTGATGCATGTGCTGGCGACCGCACTGTTCGATCGGCCGGCGTTCAAAACCTGTGTGGCGCATGGAATTGTGTTGGGCTTTGACGGCCAGAAGATGAGCAAGTCGCTGCGCAACTACCCCGATGTTTCCGAGGTTTTCGACCGCGACGGCTCCGACGCGATGCGCTGGTTCCTGATGGCCTCGCCGATCCTGCGCGGTGGCAACCTGATCGTCACCGAACAGGGCATCCGCGACGGTGTGCGGCAGGTGTTGCTGCCGTTCTGGAATGCTTATAGTTTTCTGGCGCTGTATGCGCCGAAAGTTGGTACTTGGCGCACTGATTCGACGCACGTGCTGGATCGTTACATCCTGGCCAAGCTGGCCGCGCTGCGCGACGACCTGACCCAGGCCCTTGATGTATACGACATCTCCGGGGCCTGCGAACAGCTGCGTCAATTCACCGAGGCGTTGACGAATTGGTATGTGCGGCGGTCGCGTGCGCGGTTCTGGGAAGAGGATATCGACGCGATCGACACCCTGCATACCGTGCTGGAGGTGGCCGCCCGGTTGGCCGCGCCGTTGCTGCCGCTGGCCACCGAGGTCGTGTGGCGCGGCCTGACGGGTGAGCGGTCGGTGCACCTGACGGACTGGCCCGAGGTTGACCAGCTGCCCGCGGATCCCGACCTGGTCACCACGATGGATCAGGTCCGCGAGGTGTGTTCGGCGGGATCTTCGCTACGCAAGGCCAAGAAGCTGCGGGTGCGCTTGCCGCTCCCGAAACTGACTGTGGCAGTGGAGAACCCGCAACGGCTGGAGCCCTTCGTCGACCTGATCGGCGACGAACTCAACGTCAAGCAGGTCGAGTTGACCGACGCGATCGACGCTTACGGTCGGTTCGAGCTCACCGTCAACGCCCGGGTGGCCGGACCCCGGCTCGGCAAGGACGTGCAAGCGGCGATCAAGGCCGTGAAAGCCGGCGACGGTGTGGTCAACGCGGACGGCACGCTGACGGCGGGCCCGGCGGTGCTGCAACCCGACGAGTACACCTCGCGGCTGGTGGCCGCAGACCCCGAGTTCACCGCGGCGCTGTCCGGCGGGGCCGGCCTTGTGGTCCTGGACGGCACGGTGACTCCCGAGTTGGAAGCCGAGGGCTGGGCCAAAGACCGCATCCGGGAACTGCAGGAGCTGCGCAAGTCGACCGGCCTGGACGTCTCCGACCGCATCCGCGTGGTGATGTCGGTGCCGGCCGGGCGGGCGGACTGGGCATCGGCCCATCGCGACCTCATCGCCGGCGAAATCCTGGCCACCACCTTCGATTTCGGCGAGCCGGCCTCAGGCGCCACCGAGATCGGCGACGGCGTGCGGGTGAGCCTGGCCAAAGCGTGAAGGGGGCCCGGTCATCACCCCCGCCGGCGCAAGGTCACTGCAGCCCCGCGCCTTCGTCCGAGTGTGAAACCTGCGACGCGACACGCCGAGTTGTCGTCGCATAGTTCACACTCGGCGTCGCTGTTCGGAGTTCGTCAGGCGGCCTTGGCCGCGCGCCAACGCAGGGTGCCGCGATTGGCGTCGACGCGCACCTTGCCAAACCCGTTCGCGTGCAAGCGCTCCGGCAATGTGTCTGGTGACACCGGGTTGCACGTGTCGTGGAAATGCATGATCCGGAACGGAATCGACGCAGCGCTGTCGCTGCCGGCGAACACCCCGCCGGGTCGCAGCACGCGGAACGCCTCGGCGAATAGGCGGTCCTGCAATGCCGGCGTCGGGATGTGGTGCAGCATCGTGAAGCACACCACCGAGCTGAACTCGTCGGCCGGCAAGCCGGTGTTGGTCCCGTCGCCGTGGATGATCCGGGCCCGGTCCCCGTAGGCGTCCTGCAGCCGCTTCGCCAGCACCGGGTCAATCTCGACCGCGGTGTAGTACGGCGTCCGGTCGATCAGCACGCGGATGTTGGCGCCGTAGCCCGGTCCGATCTCCAGCACGCGATCGCCGAGGTCCACATCTTCCAGCGCCCAAGGCATCAGCCGGCGCTCGACGACCTCGGCGTAGCGGCGCGAACTGCAGAACACGCGGTGGCACAAGTTCATTGCCATGGGCAGAGACGCTAGCGCAATAGCATCGACAAGTGTGGAGTCCCGTTGGGTGCTGCACCTGGACATGGACGCGTTCTTCGCCTCCGTCGAACAACTCACCCGGCCGACCCTGCGGGGCCGGCCGGTGCTGGTCGGCGGGGTGGGCGGCAGGGGCGTGGTGGCCGGCGCGAGCTATGAAGCGAGGGTGTTCGGCGCTCGGTCGGCCATGCCGATGCACCAGGCTCGCCGGCTGATCGGCGTGACGGCCGTGGTGTTGCCGCCGCGCGGGGTGGTGTACGGCGTGGCCAGTCGCCGGGTCTTCGACACGGTGCGCAGCCTGGTGCCCGTCGTCGAGCAGTTGTCCTTCGACGAGGCGTTCGGGGAACCGCCCCAGCTCGCCGGGGCGCCGGCCGACGACGTCGAGACGTTCTGCGAGGACTTGCGGGCACGGGTGCGCGAAGAGACCGGACTGGTGGCCTCGGTCGGTGCGGGCTCGGGCAAACAAGTCGCCAAGATCGCTTCCGGCCTGGCAAAGCCCGACGGCATCCGGGTGGTGCGCCGCGCCGAAGAGCAGCTGTTGCTGAGCGCATTGCCGGTGCGGCGGCTGTGGGGCATCGGCCCGGTCGCCGGGGAGAAGCTGCATCGGCTCGGCATCGAGACGATCGGCCAGCTGGCCGCGCTGACCGACGTCGAGGTGGCCAACGTCCTCGGCGCGACCGTCGGGCCCGCGCTGCATCGGCTGGCCCGCGGGCTCGATGACCGTCCCGTCGCGGAGCGCGCGGAAGCCAAGCAAATCAGCGCCGAGTCCACCTTCGCCGTCGACCTGACGAGTCTGGAACAGTTGCGCGAAGCGATCGACCCGATCGCCGAGCACGCCCATCAACGGTTGCTGCGCGACGGCCGGGGCGCGCGGACGGTCACCGTCAAGATGAAGAAATCCGACATGAGCACGCTGACTCGCTCCGCGACAATCCCCTACGCGACGACGGAGGCCACAACCCTGGCCGCGGTCGCCCGGCGACTGCTGCTGGACCCGCTGCAGATCGGGCCCATCCGCCTTCTCGGCGTTGGATTTTCGGGGTTGACCGAGGTGCGCCAGGAACCGCTGTTCGTGGATCTGGAGCTAGCGCCGGAGACCGCGGAGGCCGAGCATTCGGTCGACACGGCGCCGACGTCGGGAGCCGAATCATGGCGGGTGGGAGACGACATCACCCACCGCGCGTTGGGGCACGGCTGGGTGCAGGGCGCGGGCCACGGGGTGGTGACCGTGCGGTTCGAGACGCGCGGTTCCGGGCCGGGGCCGGCGCGGACTTTCGCCCTCGACGACGGCGACATCACCCGCGCCAATCCGGTCGACAGCCTGGACTGGCCGGATTACGTCGGCGCATTGCAGGCCGAGGTCGATTCAGCCCCAGCGGTCGATGACGTCGGCGACGGAGGCCCCGGTTAGGTCCGCGGCCAGGGCGGCCATGAGCAGCACGCGGGCCTGGGCCGGCCGCAACCGCGGCACCACCAGTGCGCCCGCTTCGACCAGGTCATGGCCAGGACCGTACGTCGCACGGACCCTGCCCCCGGCGACCCGGGTGGACACCGCGATAGTGACCCCGTCGAGGCCCGTGCCGCAATGGCGGCGTACCCCGTCGATCACCGCGGCTCCGACATTGCCAGAGCCCATCGCCTCGAGGACCACGGCTCTCGCGCCCGCAGCGACACACGCGTCCAGGGCCACCGAGTCACTTCCGAGGTACACGGCGACGACGTCAACCCGCGGCGCGGCGGCGCCGCTGAGATCGCCCAGATACGGGCGCGTTTTGGGGTGCGTCAGTGTGACCGGTTCCAAAGCCGAGGCGGACACGGTGCCAAGCAGTTGGCCGGCAAAAGTGCTCACTCCCGCGGTGGCCAACTTGTACAGCCCCAACGGCTGTAACACTCGGCCGGCCATGCACACCAGCACGCCGAATCCGCGCGCGGCCGGGCTGGCGGCCAGTGTCAAGGCGTCGCGCAGGTTGCCCGGTCCGTCGGCGTCGGGAGCGTCGGCGCTGCGCATGGCGCCGGTCAACACGACCGGCGCGGTACCGGAGTAGGTGAGCTCCAGCCACAGCGCGGTCTCCTCGAGGGTGTCGGTGCCGTGCGTGATGACCACACCGTCGGCGCCGGACGCCGCCCGATCTACCGCGGCGTGCAGCGCGGCGCGCATGCGGTCCCAGTCGGCCGGCGTCAGCAGCGAGCTGTCGACCGCCATCAGGTCCACGACATCCACCTCGTGGCCTTGGTCGAGGCCTGCCGTCAGTTCCGCGCCGCTGCGGGTGGGCCGGCGGACTCCGTCGGCGCCGGTGCTGGTCGCGATCGTCCCTCCGGTGGTGATGACGGTGAGGCGTGCCATGGTTGGATCATCCCGCACGCGTTAAGGGATGATGGGGAAGTGCCCGAGGACGCAACCGGATCGACCGAGCCGGTGACCACGGCGGCGGAGGCCGCAGGAACCGGGAAACCCGAAGCTCCCGTGCCGCCCCACAAGCCCTCAAGGCGGCTGCGGCTGCTGCTTTCGGTTGCGACGGTGGTGCTGACCCTCGACATCATCACCAAGGTGATCGCGGTCAAGCTGCTGCCGCCCGGTCAGCCGGTGTCGATCATCGGCGACACGGTGACCTGGCCTTTGGTGCGCAATTCGGGGGCGGCGTTCTCGATGGCGACCGGGTACACCTGGGTCTTGACGCTGATCGCGACCGGTGTGGTGGTCGGCATCTTCTGGATGGGTCGACGGCTGGTCTCTCCCTGGTGGGCGGTGGGCCTGGGAATGATCCTCGGCGGTGCGATGGGCAACCTCGTCGACCGGTTCTTCCGGGCGCCCGGGCCCTTGCGTGGACACGTTGTGGACTTCCTGTCGGTGGGTTGGTGGCCGGTGTTCAACGTCGCCGACCCGTCGGTGGTCGGCGGCGCCATCCTGCTGGTGGTGCTGTCCGTCTTCGGTTTCGATTTCGACTCTGTCGGCCGGCGTCAGGCCGATCGAGACTGATGACTGAACGGTCCATGCCCGTCCCGGAGGGATTGGCCGGCATGCGGGTGGATGCCGGGCTGGCCCGGTTGCTGGGGCTATCCCGGAGCGCCGCGGCGGCGATCGCCGAGGACGGCGGGGTTGAGCTGGACGGCGTGCCGGCGGGGAAATCCGACCGGCTGGCCTCCGGAGCGTGGTTGCAGGTGCGGCTGCCCGCGGCCCCGGCACCGCTGCAGAACACGCCCGTCGACATCGAGGGCATGACGGTCCTGTATTCCGACGACGACATCGTCGCTGTCGACAAGCCGGCGGCGGTGGCCGCGCACGCGTCGGTGGGGTGGACCGGGCCAACGGTGCTGGGCGGCCTGGCCGCGGCCGGTTACCGGATCACCACGTCCGGCGTGCACGAGCGGCAGGGCATTGTGCACCGTCTGGACGTCGGCACCTCGGGAGTGATGGTGGTGGCGCTCTCCGAGCGTGCCTACACCGCGTTGAAGCGCGCGTTCAAACAACGCACCGTCGACAAGCGTTATCACGCTCTGGTGCAAGGACATCCGGACCCGTCCAGCGGTACGATCGACGCGCCGATCGGCCGTCATCCCGGCGGTGACTGGAAGTTCGCGGTGACCACCAACGGCCGGCACAGCCTCACCCACTACGACACCGCGGAGGCCTTCGTCGCGGCCAGCCTGCTGGACGTGCACCTGGAAACCGGCCGCACCCACCAGATCCGAGTGCACTTCGCCGCGCTGCATCATCCCTGTTGCGGCGATCTCGTTTACGGTGCCGATCCGAACCTAGCCAAAAGGCTTGGCCTGCAACGTCAATGGCTGCATGCACGGTCGCTGGCGTTCGCGCATCCGGCCGACGGGAGGCGGATCGAGATCGTTAGTCCGTACCCGGACGATCTGCAGCACGCGCTGGACGTCTTGCGCGCCGAGAGGTAGGGAAGCGCTGGAATGTCCCGGTCGGCTGGGCGCGCCCGGGATGGATGTGCCTTTTGTCTGAACTCGTAGCAAAGACTCGAATTGGCTTGAGTGGCATATCTTTTGGCCCGGGCGGTGACACGGCGCGTTGCCGCCGGAAACCGGACAAAAGTGTCGCCTCGGCCAGGAACGCGTGTGACCGATGGGCGTTACATATGCGAGAGGCTGCTCTCACCCGATGCGATGTCTCCGGCCAGCGGGGCGACGACGCCGATTATTTCGGCGACGGTCTCCGCCGGAACTCCGGCCGCGGCCAGCGCGTCACCCAGGTGCCCTGCGACCAGGCCGAAGTGGTGCATAGTGATTCCGCGGCCCTGGTGCACCTGCTTCATCGGTGCTCCGGTGTAGGGTTGCGGCCCGCCGAGGGCCGCGGCAAAGAATTCCGCCTGCTTGCCCTTGAGGCGGCTCATGTTGGTGCCGGTGAAGAAACCGCTGAGTTGGTCGTCGGCCAGCACCCGCACATAGAAATCTTCGACGACGACCTCGATGGCCTCGTACCCGCCGATCCTGTCGTAAATGCTCACCGTCTGGGGCTTGCGAAAGCGTGACCGTATTCCCATCGCGAAAGGCAACCATCCCGCGATTGCCTATCCGTTAGAGCGCAATCACAGTCGGATTAGATTGTGTAACAAGCTGATTGCGGTGTTCTCAAACAGCGGGCTACTTGCCGGTGCGTTCGCGGTGCCGGCATCCCGGCCAGCAGCATGGCCGGCGCTTGCCTTCCTCCAGCTCCTCGAGGGTTCGGCGGATGCGGCGCTCCCGCGTGGTCTGCTGCTTGGCATCCTCGACCCAGCAGATGAATTCGTTGCGCGCCAACGGGGTGATGTCTTTCCAGGCCGCGAGCGCGGTGTCGCTGCCGATCAGCGCCTCGCGCAGTTCTGCCGGGAGCTTGTGCACGGCCCCGCCGGGCACTCGTTGGCCGCTCATGGGGCCAGGGTAGCGGCGCCGGATAAGACCAACCTGCATCCACTCGTTGACTGATGTCATAGGTTGGCTCTATGGCCTGCGTCACACCCTCGTCATCAGGAGCTGCCACCGATGAATCTTGGTGATCTAACGAACTTCGTCGAGAAGCCCCTCGCGACGGTGTCAAACATCATCAACACGCCGAACTCGGCCGGGCGATATCGGCCCTTCTATCTGAGGAATCTGCTGGATGCGGTGCAGGGCCGGAAACTCGGCGATGCGGTCGACGGCAAGGTCGTCCTGATCACGGGCGGGTCGTCGGGTATCGGCGAGGCGGCGGCGAAGAAGATCGCCGAGGCCGGCGGCACGGTGGTGCTCGTCGCGCGGACGTTGGAGAACCTGGAAAAGGTCGCCGGCGAAATCCGGGCGGAGCGCGGCGATGCCGCCGCGCACGTGTACCCGTGTGACCTGTCCGACATGGACGCCATCGCCGCGATGGCCGATCAGGTGCTCGACGATCTGGGCGGTGTCGACATCCTGATCAACAACGCGGGCCGGTCGATTCGGCGTTCGTTGGCGCTGTCCTACGACCGCATTCATGACTATCAGCGAACCATGCAGCTCAACTACCTCGGCGCCGTCCAGCTCATCCTGAAGTTCATTCCCGGGATGCGCGAACGCGGCTTCGGGCAAGTCATCAACGTCTCCTCGGTCGGCGTGCAGACCCGCGCGCCGCGATTCGGCGCCTACATCGCCAGCAAGGCCGCGCTGGACAGCCTGTGCGATGCGCTGCAGGCCGAGGTCGTCAACGAGGACGTCCGGTTCACCACCGTGCACATGGCGCTGGTGCGGACCCCGATGATCAGCCCGACCACCATGTACGACAAATTCCCGACGCTGACGCCTGAGCAGGCGGCGGGGGTGATCACCGACGCGATCGTGCACCGGCCGCGGCGGGCCAGCTCACCCTTCGGGCAGTTCGCCGCCGTGGCCGACGCCGTCAACCCGGCGGTGATGGACCGGGTACGCAACCGCGCGTTCAGCATGTTCCACGACTCCGCCGCCGCCAAGGGCAGCGAATCCGCTTCCGACACAAAGGATTCCGAGAAATCCGAGGATGCCGGGGATTCTCAGAAACTCGACAGACGAAGCGCGACGTTCCTGCAGGCCACCCGAGGGATCCATTGGTGACATCATGAGTCTCCCGAAACCGACCAACGACACCACTGTTGTCATCACCGGCGCCTCGTCGGGCATCGGCGCCGAGCTGGCCCAGGGCTTGGCCCGCCGCGGCTTCCCACTGTTGCTGGTGGCGCGCCGCCGCGAGCGCCTCGACGAACTCGCCAACGAGGTGGGCAAGGAATACTCGGTGGGAGTCGAGGTTCTGCCGGCCGACCTCAGCGACCCCAAAGGCCGTGCGAAACTGGCCCACCGGCTTCGCGCCGAGCCGATCGCCGGTCTGTGCAACAGCGCCGGCTTTGGCACCAGCGGGGTCTTCTACGAGTTGCCCTTGGAACGCGAGAGCGAAGAGGTCACGCTCAACGCGCTGGTGTTGATGGAACTGACTCACGCGGCGCTACCCGGAATGGTCGAGCGCGGCGCCGGTGCGGTGATGAACATCGCCTCGATCGCCGGGTTCCAGCCCCTTCCTTTCATGGCGGTGTATTCGGCCACCAAGGCTTTCGTCCAAACGTTTTCCGAGGCCGTCCACGAGGAGCTGCACGGCACCGGGGTGTCGGTCACGTGCCTGTGTCCGGGCCCGGTGCCGACGGAGTGGGCCGAGATCGCCAATGCCGAGCGGTTCAGCATCGGCGTCGCCCAGGTCTCGCCACACGACGTCGCCGAAGCTGCGATCGCCGGGATGCTTGCCGGCAAGCGCAGCGTGGTGCCCGGCGTCGTACCCCGGGCCGTCAGCGTGGGCGGCAGGTTGGCGCCGCGCAGTCTGCTGCTGCCAGCCATCCGGATCGGCAATCGGCTGCGCGGCGGACAGGGGCGTTGATGGCTGCCGTCGAACTGACGGCCGACGTGCCGATGAGCCCGCACGACATGTGGGACCACGTATCGGACCTGTCGGACCTCGGCGACTGGCTCGTCATGCACGAGGGGTGGCGCAGCGAGCTGCCCGACGAGATCACCGAGGGCACGGAGATCGTGGGCGTGGCGCGTTCGAAGGGCTTGCGCAACCGTGTGACCTGGACGGTGACGAAGTGGGATCCGCCGCACGAGGTCGCGATGTCAGGATCTGGCAAGGGAGGCACGAAGTACGGCGTCTCGCTGACCGTGCGGCACGCCGAAGACGGGTCCAGGCTCGGTCTGCGCCTCGAGCTGGGCGGTCGCGCCCTGTTCGGGCCCGTCGGCTCTGCGGCGGCGCGGGCCGTCAAAGGCGATGTGGAGAAGTCGCTGCGAAACTTCGTCGAGCTGTACGGCAATCAGTCCTGAGACACACTTCGCGACACGCCCAAAATACGTCGGTGGTCAGTCATAGACTGGCGTCCCTATGACCGGTCCGTCTGCTTCTCGCGCGAGCGCTCGTCACGAGTCCTCGTTCGTCCACCTGCACAACCACACCGAGTACTCGATGCTGGACGGTGCCGCGAAGATCACGCCGATGTTCGCCGAGGCCGAGCGGCTGGGAATGCCCGCGATCGGGATGACCGACCACGGAAACATGTTCGGCGCCAGCGAGTTCTACAACGGGGCCACCAAGGCCGGCATCAAGCCGATCATCGGGGTCGAGGCCTACATCGCGCCCGGTTCTCGTTTTGATACCCGTCGCATCACCTGGGGTGATCCCAGCCAGAAGGGTGACGACGTGTCGGCCAGCGGCGCCTACACCCACCTGACGATGGTGGCCGAGAACGCAACCGGTCTGCGCCACCTGTTCAAGCTGTCCTCGCTGGCGTCCTTCGAGGGCCAACTCGGCAAGTGGTCACGCATGGACGCCGAACTCATCGCCGAACACGCCGAGGGCATGATCGCCACCACCGGCTGCCCGTCGGGCGAGGTTCAGACCCGGCTCCGGCTGGGGCACGAGCGCGAAGCGCTGGAGTCCGCCGCCAGATGGCGGGAGATCTTCGGCGCCGACAACTACTTCCTCGAGCTGATGGATCATGGGCTGAGCATCGAACAGCGGGTCCGGGAGGGCCTACTCGAGATCGGCCGAAAGTTGGGCATCCCGCCGCTGGCCACCAACGACTGCCACTATGTGACACGCGACGCCGCCCACAATCACGAGGCGCTGTTGTGCGTGCAGACGGGCAAGACGCTGTCGGACCCGACGCGCTTCAAGTTCGACGGCGACGGCTACTACCTCAAGTCGGCCGCCGAGATGCGGCAGATCTGGGACGACCAGGTTCCCGGTGCCTGCGATTCCACCCTCCTGATCGCCGAACGGGTGCAGTCCTACGCCGACGTGTGGGAACCGCGCGACCGGATGCCGATCTTCCCGGTGCCGGTGGGACATGACCAGGCATCCTGGCTGCGGCACGAGGTGATGGCGGGACTGCAGCGACGGTTTTCGTCCGGGGTCGGGCAGGACTACCTCGACCGGGCAGAGTACGAGATCAAGGTCATCTGCGACAAGGGCTTCCCGTCGTACTTCCTGATCGTCGCCGACCTGATCAACTATGCGAGGTCGGTCGACATCCGGGTCGGGCCGGGGCGTGGTTCGGCGGCGGGTTCGTTGGTGGCCTACGCGCTGGGCATCACCAACATCGATCCCATTCCGCACGGTTTGCTGTTCGAGCGCTTCCTCAACCCGGAGCGGCCGTCGGCGCCGGACATCGACATCGACTTCGACGACCGTCGTCGCGGTGAGATGGTGCGCTACGCCGCCGACAAGTGGGGCCATGACCGGGTCGCCCAGGTCATCACCTTCGGCACCATTAAAACCAAAGCGGCACTGAAGGATTCGGCGCGGATCCACTACGGGCAGCCCGGTTTCGCGATCGCCGACCGGATCACCAAGGCGCTACCGCCCGCCATTATGGCCAAGGACATTTCGCTGTCCGGGATTATCGACCCGGCCCACGAACGGTACAAGGAAGCCGCCGAGGTCCGCGGTCTGATCGAAACCGACCCCGATGTGCGCACCATCTACCAGACGGCGCGCGGGCTGGAAGGCCTGATCCGCAACGCCGGCGTGCACGCCTGCGCGGTGGTCATGAGCAGCGAGCCGCTGACCGAGTCCATCCCACTGTGGAAGCGACCGCAGGACGGGGCGATCATCACCGGCTGGGATTACCCGTCGTGCGAGGCGATCGGCCTGCTGAAGATGGACTTCCTGGGTCTGCGAAACCTCACGATCATTGGCGACGCGATCGAAAACATCAAGGCCAACAGGGGAATTGACCTCGACCTGGAATCGGTGCCGCTGGACGACAAGCCCACCTACGAGCTGCTGGGCCGCGGCGACACCCTCGGTGTGTTCCAGCTCGACGGCGGGCCGATGCGCGACTTGCTGCGCCGCATGCAGCCCACCGAGTTCAACGACATCGTCGCGGTCCTGGCGCTGTACCGGCCGGGGCCGATGGCCGCGAACGCCCACAACGACTATGCCGATCGCAAAAACAACCGGCAGGCCATCAAGCCGATCCACCCGGACCTCGAGGAACCGCTGCGCGAGATCCTTGCCGAGACCTACGGCCTCATCGTCTACCAAGAGCAGATCATGTTCATCGCCCAGAAGGTCGCCTCCTACACCATGGGCAAGGCCGACGCGCTGCGCAAAGCGATGGGCAAGAAGAAAAAGGAAGTGCTGGAGGCGGAGTACAAGGGCTTCTGCGAAGGCATGACCGCCAACGGCTTCTCCGAGCGCGCGGTGAAAGCGTTGTGGGACACCATTCTTCCGTTCGCCGGCTACGCGTTCAACAAATCGCACGCCGCCGGCTACGGCCTGGTGTCCTACTGGACCGCCTATCTGAAGGCCAACTACCCCGGCGAGTACATGGCCGGCCTGCTGACCTCGGTCGGCGACGATAAGGACAAGGCCGCCGTGTACCTTGCCGACTGCCGCCGACTCGGGATCACCGTGCTGCCGCCGGACGTCAACGAGTCGGGTCTGAACTTCGCCTCGGTAGGAAACGACATCCGCTTCGGCTTGGGCGCGGTGCGCAACGTCGGCTCCAACGTGGTGGGTTCGCTGATCCAAACCCGTGGCGATAAGGGCAAGTTCGTCGATTTCTCGGACTACCTGAACAAGATTGACATCTCGGCGTGCAACAAGAAGGTCACCGAGTCGCTGATCAAGGCGGGTGCCTTCGATTCGCTGGGGCACGCGCGCAAGGGCCTCTTCCTGGTGCACACCGACGCCGTCGACTCGGTGCTGGGCACCAAGAAGGCCGAGGCGATGGGACAGTTCGACCTGTTCGGCGGCTCTGATGGGGAAGGCGCCGGGGACGCGGTATTCACCATCAAGGTGCCCGAAGACGAATGGGAGGACAAGCACAAGCTGGCGCTGGAGCGGGAGATGCTGGGCCTGTACGTGTCCGGCCATCCGCTCAACAAGGTGGCCCACCTGCTGGCCGCGCAGGTCGACACCGCCATCCCGGCGATCCTCGACGGCGATATTCCCAACGACGCCCAGGTGCGCGTCGGCGGCATTCTGGCTTCGGTGAACCGGCGGGTCAACAAGAACGGAATGCCTTGGGCTTCAGCGCAATTAGAGGATCTCACCGGTGGTATCGAGGTGATGTTCTTCCCCCACACCTACTCCAACTATGGCGCCGAGATCGCCGATGACGTGGTCGTGCTGGTCAACGCTAAAGTCGCGGTCCGTGACGACCGGGTCTCGTTGATCGCGAACGAGCTTGTGGTGCCCGACTTTTCCCACGCCCAGCCCGACCGGCCGTTGGCGGTCAGCCTGCCGACCCGACAGTGCACCTTTGACAAGGTCAGTGCGCTCAAGCAGGTCTTGGCGCGCCACCCCGGTACCTCGCAGGTGCATTTGCGCCTGATCAGTGGGGACCGGATCACCACGCTAGAGCTGGACCAGTCCCTGCGGGTAACGCCCTCGCCCGCGCTGATGGGAGACCTCAAGGCGCTGCTCGGCCCGGGGTGCCTGGGCGCTTAGCCGCTGGCCGTTTCGCCCCCTGTCGGCGAGCGTGCGCAGTTGCACAGGATTTACGGTGTGTCGCCGGACCGACACGCACGCTCGTGAGTGGTTGCCGGGCGATGCGACGGGTCAGCCGGCGTGCCTAAAGTGGTGGCATGCCGCTAGAAGGTGAATACGCACCCAGCCCCTTGGATTGGTCCCGCGAGCAAGCCGACAAGTTCGTCGAATCCGGCGGAACCGAGGCCGCCGATCTGGGGGGCATGCCCATCGTCCTGTTGACCACCATCGGAGCAAAGACCGGTAAGCTCCGCAAGACCCCGCTGATGCGCGTCGAGCACGACGGCGAGTACGCGATCGTCGCCTCGCTCGGCGGCGCCCCGAAGAACCCGGTCTGGTATTACAACGTCAGGAAGAACCCCCGCGTCGAGCTGCAGGACGGCACCGTCAGCGGTGATTACGACGCCCGCGAGGTGTTCGGCGACGAAAAGGCCACCTGGTGGGGCCGTGCGGTGGCCGCTTATCCCGACTACGCCGACTACCAGACCAGGACCGAGCGCCAGATTCCCGTGTTCGTGCTGACCCCGGTGAGCTGATCGGCTCCTCGCCCGGCATGGCACCATTGACCGGTGTCCGCCGAACCGAGCCAGAACCCGAGCACCTTGCCGCCGCCGCCGCTGTGCGCCGGTGACATTGACGGGGCGGCGAAGCGGATCGCCTCGGTGATCACGCCGACACCGTTGCAGCTCAGCGACCGGCTGTCGGCGGTCACCGGTGCGGCGGTCTACCTGAAACGCGAGGATCTTCAGGTGGTGCGCTCCTACAAGCTGCGCGGCGCCTACAACCTGCTGGTGCAGCTATCCGCCGAGGAACTGGCCGCGGGCGTGGTGTGCTCCTCGGCGGGAAATCACGCGCAGGGTTTCGCTTACGCATGCCGGTCGTTGGGCGTGCGCGGCCGCGTCTACGTGCCCGCCAAAACACCCAAGCAAAAGCGCGATCGGATTCGCTACCACGGCGGGGAGTTCATCGAACTGATCGTCGGCGGCTCGACCTACGACCAGGCGGCGGCGGCCGCGATCGATGACGTGCGGCGCACCGGCGCCACGTTGGTGCCGCCGTATGACGACGTGCGCACCATGGCCGGCCAGGGCACCATCGCCGTCGAGGTGCTCGAGCAACTGGGGACCGAGCCCGACCTGATGGTGGTGCCCGTCGGCGGCGGCGGCTGTATCTCGGGCATTACGACCTACCTCGCGGAGCGCACGTCCACAACCGCGGTGCTGGGCATCGAGCCGGCGGGCGCCGCCGCGATGATGGCCGCGCTGGCCGCGGGGGAGCCGGTGACCTTGGAGCATTGCGACCAGTTCGTCGACGGCGCCGCGGTGAGCCGGGCCGGGACGCTGCCGTATGCCGCCCTGGCCGCCGCCGGTGACATGGTGTCGATCACCGCCGTCGACGAGGGCGCGGTATGCACCGCGATGCTCGACCTGTATCAGAACGAGGGCATCATCGCCGAGCCGGCGGGCGCGTTGTCGGTGGCCGGCCTCTTGGAAGCTGAGGTGGAGTCAGGATCCACGGTGGTGTGCCTGATCTCGGGCGGCAACAACGACGTGTCCCGCTACGGCGAGGTGCTGGAACGCTCGCTGGTCCATCTCGGCCTCAAGCACTACTTCCTAGTCGACTTCCCCCAGGAGCCCGGTGCGCTGCGCCGCTTCCTCGACGAGGTACTTGGCCCCAACGACGACATCACCCTGTTCGAGTACGTCAAGCGCCACAACCGCGAGACCGGCGAGGCGCTGGTCGGCATCCAACTCGGGTCGGCGGCGGATCTGGATGGCCTGTTGGCGCGGATGCGGACTTCGGAGATGCACGTCGAAACCCTGCACCCCGGTTCGCCGGCCTACCGCTATCTGCTGCTCTGATTCTGTTTTTCTGGCGCGAGCGTGCGCAGATGTACGGGTTCTGCGGCGTGTCGCTGTGCCGACACGCACGGTCGCGCGGGAGGTGACCCAGCTCGAGGCGCTAGGACAGGTACGACGGCAGCTGGATAGCCGGGTCGAGATCGCTTGCGGGCGTTGGCGTTCCGGCGGTAAGGCGCAGCGGGATCACCCCGGCCCAGTGCGGCAGGGTCATGTCTTCGGGATCGTCGGCCGGGCCGGCGTTGCGCACCTTGGCCGAAACTTCGAGCAAGTGGAGGGCGAGCACTGCGGTGGCGGCAAGCTCACGCGCGTTTGGGGTCCGGCAATCGGCGGCACGCCCAGGTTGGATGTGATCGAGCAGGGCATGTAGCGCTTGCAACTTCTCAGCCGGGTCGTCGACGACGCGCGCCGTTCCCATCACGACCACCGAGCGGTAGTTCAGTGAGTGATGCATCGCCGATCGGGCCAGTACCAGCCCGTCGACCAGGGTCGCGGTAACGCACACCGGCAGGCCGGACAGCTTGGCGGCGAGCATCGGACCGCTGCCGGTCGAGCCGTGCAGGTAGAGCGTTTCTCCGGAGCGGGCGTGTGTCGTCGGCAGCACCACCGGCTTGTCGTCGGCGAGGTAGCCGAGGTGGCAGATCAGCGCCTCGTCGAGGATGCGATGCACGGTCTGGCGGTCGTAGCTCGCGCGTTCCCGGTAGCGGGTAGGCGTGGTTCGGGGTGTGGGGTGGTATGCAGGTTCCATTGTCCGTTGTTCTAGTGCATAATGACTGCTGTGCCAGTACAATATACGATATCCGGCGCGGGGGCAGAGTCGATAGCGGCCAGCGTCGAAGAGGCCATCTCGACGGGGGCCCTGACGCCCGGCGAGGCGCTTCCGCCAATCCGCGGGATTGCCGGGCAACTCGGCGTCAATGCCAACACCGTGGCGGCGGCCTATCGACTGCTGCGCGATCGTGGGGCGGTGGAAACCGCGGGACGGCGTGGCACGCGAGTTCGGGAACGGCCGGCGACCACGCCCCGGTCGTTGGTCGGGCTCGGCGTTCCCGCGGGTGCCCGCGATCTGTCGACGGGAAATCCGGATCCCGAGTTGCTGCCGATCGCACGGGCCGGGCTGCGGCGAGGGCCGAAAACGCCGCTGTTGTACGGGCAGCCGGCGATGTCGCCCGAGCTGGTCGGATACGCGCGGCGCATCCTCGCCGCAGACGGGGTGCCGGCCGACCATCTCGCGGTGACCAATGGTGCGCTGGACGGCATCGAGCGGGCGCTGACAGCGCATTTGCGTCCGGGCGACCGGGTGGCTGTCGAGGATCCGGGCTGGGCTAACCTGCTGGATCTGCTTGCTGCGCTTAGACTTTCGGCCGAACCAGTGCGGGTAGACGACGACGGACCGGTTGTTGCCGACATGGCCCGGGCGCTGGGCCGCGGTCTGCGGGCGGCGGTCATCACCAGTCGCGCGCAGAACCCGACCGGCGCGGCGGTCTCCGCCCAACGCGCCGACGAGCTGCGCGGGATGCTGAGTGACCACGGCGACCTGCTGCTCATCGAGGACGACCATTGCGCGGACGTCGCCGGCGCGCCGCTGCACACGCTTGCCGGATCGACCAGCCATTGGGCGTTCGTGCGGTCGGCTTCCAAGGCGTACGGTCCGGATTTGCGGCTCGCGGTCCTGGCGGGGGACCACCGCACGGTCGAACGGGTGCACGGCCGATTGCGGCTTGGACCCGGCTGGGTGAGTCACCTGCTGCAGGATCTCGCGATGGACCTGTGGTCGGACGACGCGGCGAAGCGTCTGGTCGGGGCTGCCAAGCAGCGATATGCCGACAGCCGCAACGGTTTACGCACGGCACTGAGCGAACGCGGCGTCACCGCACGCGGCCGGTCCGGGCTGAACGTCTGGGTTCCGGTGCCCGACGAGACGGCCGCGATCACCCGGTTGCTGAGCACCGGATGGGCCGCCGCGCCGGGAAGCCGATTCCGGATTAGTTCCCCACCGGGGATGCGTATCACCATCGCTGACCTGGCCGCCCACGAGATCGATCCGCTTGCCGACGCGGTGGTCGAGGCGGTGCGGGGCAGCGGGCGTTCCAGCGTTTAGTGGCGCTCGCGCAACCAATCAGCACGTCCCGACCGGCAGCACCGACTCGTCGTTGGCGCGGAAGATCGGCTCAAGGGGCACGGCGAACCGTTCGGCCATGTCGGCCAACGACTTTGCCCACACCCGGTCGGCCTGCGAAATCGGGCCGCGCCCGGGTCCGGTCAGCAGGAATGCCACCGTGACGCCGGGCTGGAAGTCACAAAGCGTGGTGCGTAGTGCCGACATGAGATTCTTCAGGATTCGGGCCTTCGGTCTTGGACTCATGGCTATCTGGCTGAGCGCCTTGATCAGCCGACGGTCCGTCCCGACGAAGCCGAACCACAACAGCCGTTGATCGAATCCCAAGGGCCGCATCAGGGCACGCCACCGCTGCCGAAGGTCGGAAGCTGAGTGCACAGGATCGGTGGCGGTGTCCATGGGCGGAACCGGTAGCAGATCGACATGATTCATGCGCGAATCATGGGCGGCCGACTCGGCTACGGCCAGTCAGTTATCCACAACCGGGCCAAGCCGCTTCGCGCAGATGCGCGTTTAGAAGTAGTTGTAGTCGATGTCAAACAGCGGCCCGAAACCGACCTTGTAATTGCCGGTGAGGCCGACGCCGA
>NZ_JAFBAR010000016.1 GCF_019247635.1 Mycobacterium sp. | reverse complement strand
TCAAAGTGGCGGGGACTTCGCCGGTGGTCACCTCGACCCAGCTCGGAATGTGCATCGAGAGCAACGCGCCGGCGATGGTGACCCCGACGACCACGAACAATGCGCCGGGCAGCTTGAACAGGTGGGTGCAGACGTACTCGACGCCGGCGGCGATGGTGCCGCCGGCGATGGTGCCGCCGAGCAGACCGAACACCGTCAGCCGGGAATTGACGCGCACCAAGTCGATCGTCGGCGGCATGACTCTGGGGGTCACCGCGCTGCGGAGCACGCTGAACGATTTCGAGAAGACCATCATGGCCAGCGCGCAGGGATAGAGCACCATCGACGGGTAACTGTTGGCGGCACCGTCGTAGTTCATGATCAGGAGCAACGCCAGCGCGGTGCGCAGCGCGAAAGACATGGCCAGCGCGACGCGGCGGCCGTGCTGCAACTTGTCCAGCGCCGGGCCGATGAGCGGTGCGATCACCGCGAACGGCGCGATGGTGATCAACAGGTACAGCGCGACTTTCGACTTGCTCTCCCCACTGGCCGCGGCGAAGAACAGGGTGTTGGCCAGCGCTACGGCCATGGCAGCGTCGACCGCGAAGTTCGCCACCACCGGCCAGGTCAAAGCCGTCAATCCGGATTTGTCGGCTCCGTCGGCGGTGGCGGCTCGTTGCACCATCCAATACATCCGGGAGCCCATTTCCCGGCTGCGCATCGCGGCGGCGCGGGTGACGGTGATCCGCTCGCCGGGACCGGGACCACGCGGCGGCACGCTGCCACGTTCGGGTTCTGGCTGCTGGCCGAGCGGAGGCAGATACCGATTGGCGCTCGGCATCGGCGGCGGGCGGCGCGACTGGCGATAGTCGGTCTGATCGGCCGGGTAGTTGGCCATGCCGGGGTGCTGATTGGCCGGGTCGTGACGGGTTCGCCGCCCGGGGTGGGACGTCATCCGACCCGGATCATCACGCCGCCGTTCGGACACGAACCAATTCTGTCCTATGCCGACGGCTCACGCGGGCAAGTCAGCGGGTGTGGCTCGTGCACCTTGTTTTCCGGCCCTATTGGAGCAAGTAGGCGGGGCGCAAGCAGGTGACATTAAGCTGGCAGCGTGACCGGACCCACCCAGGACTCCGCCCCGGCGACCGTGGCCGAGTGGCCCGAGGCGCTGGCGGCGATGCTCACGGGTGCTGCTGACCAGGCAAGAGCGGCCGTCGAGGAGTTCAGCGGCGCCGACACGGTAGGGGACTACCTGGGCGTCGGCTACGACGACCCGAACACCGCCACCCACCGCTTCCTGGCGCACCTACCCGGCTACCAGGGATGGCAATGGGCGGTCGTCGTCGCTACCTACGACGGGGCTGACCACGCCACGATCAGCGAGGTGGTGCTGGTCCCCGGGCCGACGGCGCTGTTGGCGCCCGACTGGGTGCCCTGGGAGCAGCGGGTGCGGCCGGGGGATTTGAGCCCCGGAGACCTGCTGGCACCGGCAAAGGATGACCCTCGGCTGGCACCGGGCTACGCCGGCAGCGGTGATCCCGAGGTGGACGAGACCGCCGCCGAAATCGGGCTGGGCCGGCGCTGGGTGATGAGCGCCGTGGGCCGCTACGAGGCCGCTGAACGATGGCACGAGGGCGACTTCGGTCCCAACTCGCCGATGTCGCGGTCCACCAAGCGGGTCTGCCGGGACTGTGGTTTCTTCCTGCCGCTGGCGGGGGCCCTGGGCGCGATGTTCGGGGTGTGCGGCAACGAACTGTCTGCCGACGGTCACGTTGTCGACAAGCAGTACGGTTGCGGCGCCCACTCTGACACTCCGGCTCCGGCGGGCACGGGTTCGCCGGTGTATGAGCCGTACGACGACGGCGTCCTGGACGTCTCAGAGCAACCGGCAGCACAGCCCGCAGAGCAACCCGCGGCACAGCCCGCAGAGCAACCGGCGGCACAGCCCTCAGAGCAACCCGTCGCGTCGCCGGAGGCGCCGTCCGACTCGCCGGACTAACTGCGCTGCGCGGCGGGCTATTTCGGGCCGAGATAGTTTTCGAGCCCACCCTGTGCTCCGCGTGCGCCGCGGCGGGCGGCGGCGAGCTGCCACAGGAAGACGCTCGTGCCGATCACCCCGGTTCCCAGCCCGGCCAGCGCGATCGGGCGCCAACTCTGCAGGGACGGCACCAGGAACCCGGCTAGCGTGGCGGCCAGCCAACCCAGCGCGCCTACCACGATGACGGGCCATACCTGCAGCAGCGCGCGGGGTAGTGGCGGCGGTTCGGGTTGTTGGCCGGGTTCGGAGGACATCGCGATCAACATAACGTGCGCGTGGGTGGTCTGCTGCCGAGATGCGACGACACGCGCGCCTGCGATCACCGGGCCTGCTGCCCATGATCACCGGGCCTGCCGACTCATCGTTCGCCGTTTCTAGTGCCCCGTTATCAGGTTCCGTTGTAGCCTCACGCTGTGCCCGACAGCGATGCGCGGCTGGCTGCCGATTTGTCGCTTGCTGTCATGCGCCTCGCCCGGCAGCTGCGGTTTCGCAACCCGTCGTCGCCGGTGTCGCTGTCGCAGTTGTCGGCGTTGACGACGCTGGCCCACGAGGGCGCGATGACGCCCGGTGCGTTGGCGATTCGGGAACGGGTGCGACCGCCGTCGATGACCCGGGTGATCGCCTCCCTGGCCGACATGGGCTTGGTGGACCGCACCCCGCATCCCGTCGACGGCCGGCAGGTGCTGGTCTCGGTGTCGGAATCGGGCGCGGAGTTGGTCAAGGCGGCGCGGCGAGCCCGGCAAGAGTGGCTGGCCGAGCAGCTCGCCAAGCTGGACGACGATAAACGCGAAATCCTGAGCAACGCCGCCGACCTGATCCTGGCCCTGGTCGACGAAAGCCCGTGAGTCACGTCCAGGATGTCAGCGATCCCGCCGACCCGCGGCTCGACGATTTCCGCGACCTGAACAGCGTCGACCGGCGCCCCGATCTGCCGACCGGCAAGGGACTGGTGATCGCCGAGGGCGTGTTGGTGGTGCAGCGCATGCTGGCCTCCCGGTTCACGCCGTTTGCCCTGCTCGGTACCGATCGCAGGCTGGCGGAGCTCGGTGAGGACCTGGCCCGCACCGACGCGCCGTACTATCGGGCGTCCGCCGATGTCATGGCGCGGGTTGTCGGGTTCCACCTCAACCGGGGGGTCCTGGCCGCGGCCCGACGGGTACCCGAGCCGCCTGTTGCCGTGGCCGTCACCGGCGCCCGCACCATCGCGGTGCTGGAAGGCGTCAACGACCACGAGAATCTGGGCTCGATCTTCCGCAACGCGGCGGCCCTGGGCGTGGACGCGCTGGTGTTCGGCAGCGGGTGTGCCGACCCGCTCTACCGCCGCGCGGTCCGGGTCTCGATGGGCCACGCGTTGCTGGTGCCATATGCACGCGCAGCCGACTGGCCGGCTGATCTAGTTACGTTGAAAGACAACGGATTTCGGCTATTGGCGATGACGCCACATAGCCGGGCGAGCACGCTGCCCGAGGCGATGGCCGCGGTGCGGGACGATCCGGTTGCGGTTCTGGTGGGCGCCGAGGGCCCGGGGTTGACGCCGGCGGCGCAGCGATCGAGCGATATGCGCGTGCGCATACCGATGTCGCGGGGCACCGACTCGCTCAATGTTGCGACGGCGGCGGCGGTGGCCTTTTACGAGCGCGTTCGCTCGACGACGATGCGGGCCGCGCGGCCCGGCGAGCAGGATTAGGCTCGGCCAATGAGTGGCGAGGCCGTGCCGTGGGGAACGGGGTTGACGGTGGCCGGGTTCGTCGCCGCGGTCACCGGGACCACCGTTGTGGTGCTCAGTCTGGGGCTGATCCGGGTCCATCCGCTGCTGGCCGTGGGGCTCAACGTCGTGGCCGCCGGGGGATTGGCGCCGACGTTGTGGGGGTGGCGGCGCACACCCGTGTTGCGTTGGTTCGTGCTGGGTGCCGGGATAGGTGTCGCGGGTGGGTGGTTGGTGCTGCTAGCGCTGTCCGCTTGAGCGGACGCCGAGCAGCACGTCCTCCCAGGCTGGAATGGCCGGCTTACCCCGCCGGCTGGCCGGCGGCTGTTCCACCGGTGGGGCGGGCGCGGGCGGAGCCGGTGGCGCCGGTTCCTCGAAGGCGAGGTGGGCCACCGGCGCCAACGGGCGCAGCGGGGGTTTGAAGTGCGGATCGATCAGCTCACTGCCGGCGTCGTCGATCGCCGCTGCGGTGCCGCCGTGCGGGCCCGGGGCGAAGCGGAAATGCGCGACGTTGTCCGACCGGCCGGCTTTCCACGAAAGCTGCACGGTCCAGCGCCCGTCTTCGTTGCGCCACGCGTCCCAGCTGAGCTTGCCGGGTTCGAGGCCACGGGTCACCAAGGCGGCGGTGACGGTCTCCAGCAGCGTCAGCACCGCGGGGCCGTCGGCCAGTAGGGGGTGTGCGGCGGTTGCCAGCTCTGCGGCGCGGGAACGTTCCAGCAACACCGGGTGGGCGAAGCGTTGGACCCGCCCAATGTCCGATCCCGATGCCGCCGCGACCTGCTCGACAGATGCGCCGGCGCGGATACGAGCCTGAATTTCTTTGGGGCTCAACATGTTAGTGACTTGAATGTCGAGCTGAGCTTGCTCTAAGAGTGCCGCGTCGCCGCGTGCCGCCGCGCGCAGTCGGTCGTCGATCGGCAGCTTGAACTGTTCGGCTGGAGAACCGGACTCGCAGATGATGTTTTTGCCCTCGGCGTCAAGCCCGATCACTTTGAGTTCCTGCATGGCATCTCCTCGCAGGCTGCGTGCAGCTGTGCAGCGGACCTGTTAGGTGCGCACTCTAGTGCCACACACGCCGTTAACCCCGCTGACACGCGGGCGACGACGGGTCCGGCGCTAAAGCCGCTCGACGACCCAGTCGATGCACTCGGTCAGGGCGCTCACGTCCTCGGGGTCGACGGCGGGGAACATCGCTACCCTGAGTTGGTTGCGGCCCAATTTGCGGTACGGCTCGGTGTCGACGATGCCGTTTGCCCGCAAGGTCTTGGCGACGGCGGCGGCGTCGACGTCGTCGACGAAGTCGATCGTGCCCACGACCTGCGAACGCAGCGCCGGGTCCGCCACGAACGGCGTCGTATAGGCCCGGTCGGCCGCCCACGTGTACAGCCGCTGCGACGAGTCCGCGGTGCGCTTGACCGCCCAGTCCAGCCCGCCGTTGCCCAGAATCCAGCCGATCTGGTCGGCCATCAGCGCCAAGGTGCCGATCGCCGGGGTGTTGTAGGTCTGGTTCTTCAGGCTGTTTTCGATTGCGATCGGCAGCGAAAGGAAGTCGGGGACCCAGCGACCGGACGCGTCGATGGACTCCACCCGGGCCAGCGCGGCCGGACTCATGATGGCCAGCCACAGGCCGCCGTCGCTGGCGAAGTTCTTCTGCGGTGCGAAGTAGTAGGCGTCGGTCTCGGTGATGTCGACCGGCAGGCCGCCGGCACCCGAGGTGGCGTCGATGACGACCAGCGCGTCATCAGAGCCGACCGGGCGCTTTACCGGCACCGCGACGCCGGTCGACGTCTCGTTGTGTGCCCATGCGATCACGTCCACCGACGGGTCCGACTGCGGTTCCGGGGCGCTGCCTGGGTCCGCCTTGACGATGACGGGATCGGCGACGAACGGGTTCTTGGTGACGCAGGAGGCGAACTTCGAGCTGAACTCGCCGTAGGTCAGGTGCAGCGAGCGCTTGTCGATCAGCCCGAATGCCGCGGCGTCCCAGAACGCCGTCGCACCCCCGTTGCCCAGAATGACCTCGTATCCGTCCGGTACGGAGAACAGCTCGGTCAGCCCCGAGCGCACCCTGCCCACCAAATTCTTCACCGGCGCCTGGCGGTGCGAGGTGCCGAACAGGCCGGCCGCAGCGGTGGTCAGTGCCTGCAATTGCTCGGGTCGGACCTTCGACGGCCCCGACCCGAAGCGGCCGTCACGGGGTTTGATGTTCGCGGGGATCTCCAGCTGGTCAGCCATGACCTTCAGGGTAGTAAGCGCCGCCGACCCGCCGGCCAAGCGGGCCGAACCGCTCCTGACCTGCGTCAAATAAGACCTGGCTGAGCCGCTTTCGAGGTTGGGGCTGTGTGAGCAAAGCCACATCCATACTGTGACCACCGGTCAGGCCACACTGGCCGCCGGGTCTGGTGGATTCCCGGTACCGGCGGTACCGTCTGAATTACCCGTCCAAATGTCAACCTCGTCAGGAGGCTGCAGCATGGCTGTCGCTACGGCTGGTAAAGCCAGGACGCGAATGGTTCGGCGGTGGCGTCGCAATATGGAGGTGCGCGACGACACCGAGTACGTGGACTTGCTCGCCACACTGTCCGAGGGGTCTGTGCGGCGAAACTTCAACCCGTACACCGACATCGACTGGGAGTCACCGGAGTTCGCCGTCACCGACAGCGATCCCCGATGGATCCTGCCGGCAACCGACCCGCTGGGTCGCCACCCCTGGTACCAGGCACAGTCCGAGGAACGCAAGATCAAGATCGGGATGTGGCGCCAGGCCAACGTGGCCAAGGTTGGGCTGCACTTCGAATCCATCCTGATCCGCGGGCTGATGAGCTACACGTTCTGGGTGCCCAACGGGTCTCCGGAATATCGGTACTGCCTGCACGAATCGGTCGAAGAGTGCAACCACACGATGATGTTCCAGGAGATGGTCAACCGCGTCGGTGCCGACGTCCCGGGCATGCCGCGAATGCTGCGCTGGATTTCGCCGTTGGTCCCCCTGGTGGCCGGTCCGTTGCCGGTGGCGTTCTTCATCGGCGTGCTCGCCGGCGAGGAACCGATCGATCACACGCAGAAAAACGTTCTGCGCGAAGGCAAGTCGCTGCATCCGATCATGGAGCGAGTGATTGCCATTCACGTGGCCGAGGAGGCCCGGCACATCTCGTTCGCCCACGAGTTCCTGCGCCGGCGGTTGCCGAATCTCACCAAGCGGCAACGGTTCTGGGTTTCGCTGTATTACCCGCTGACGATGAAAACGTTGTGCCGGGCAATTCTGGTGCCGCCCAAGCAGTTCTGGCGGGAGTTCGACATCCCGCGCGAGGTCAAGAAAGAGCTGTTCTTCCGTTCGCCGGAATCGCGAAAATGGTTGCGCGACATGTTCGCCGACGTTCGCATGCTGGCCTACGACACCGGGTTGATGGAGACTCGTTCGGCGCGGCTGATGTGGCGGATCTGCAGGATCAACGGCAAGCCGTCGCGGTACCGCAGCGAGCCGCAGCGTCAGCACCTGACCCCGGCGCCGGCCGCCTAGGAAAACTTAGGTCTTTTATGCCGCACGTGATCACCCAGTCGTGCTGTAACGACGGGTCCTGCGTCTTCGCGTGTCCGGTGAATTGCATCCACCCCTCGCCGGACGAGCCGGGTTTCGCCACGACGGAAATGCTGTACATCGATCCGGTGGCCTGCGTGGACTGCGGGGCCTGTGTCAGCGCCTGCCCGGTGGGTGCGATCGCTCCCGAAACCCGGCTGGAGCCCGAGCAACTGCCGTTTGTCGAAATCAACGCGTCGTTCTATCCGGAGCGGCCCGCCGACGTGAAGCTGCCGCCGACGTCGAAGCTGGCGCCGGTAATCCCGGCCGCCGAGGTGCGTCCCCGCCGGCACCCGCTGACCGTGGCCGTTGTCGGCTCCGGGCCCGCGGCGATGTATGCGGCCGACGAATTGCTGACCCAGCACGGCGTGCGCGTCAACGTTTTTGAGAAGTTGCCGACGCCCTACGGGTTGGTGCGCGCGGGGGTGGCGCCGGATCATCAGAGCACCAAGCGGGTGACCGCTCTGTTCGACCGGGTGGCCCGGCATCGCCATTTCCGGTTCTATCTCAACGTCGAGATCGGCAAACACCTCAGCCACGCCGACCTGTTGACCTACCACCACGCCGTGCTGTACGCGGTTGGTGCCGCCGATGACCGGCGGCTGGCCATCGACGGGATGGGCCTGCCCGGCACCGGCACCGCGACCGCGGTCGTCGCGTGGATCAACGGCCATCCCGACTTTGCTTCTCTGCCGGTGGACCTCAGTCACGAACGAGTGGTGATCGTCGGTAACGGCAACGTCGCCCTGGATGTGGCCCGAGTGCTCACCGCCGACCCTGCGGACTTGGCCCGCACCGACATCGCCGACCAAGCGCTGGACATGCTCCGCGGCTCACGGGTGCGCGAAGTGGTGATCGCCGCGCGGCGTGGACCCGCGGACTCGGCGTTCACGCTGCCCGAGCTGATCGGCCTGACGGGTGCTTGTGATGTCGTGCTCTCCGCGGAAGACCGCAAGCGGGTAATCGACGGCCTCGCAACCGCTTCCGACTCGTTGACCAGGCGCAAGCTCGAGGTCCTGAGCACCCTGGGCGACGCCGCTGAACCGGTCTCGACGCCGCGGATCCAGCTGGCCTACCAGCTCACCCCCGAGCGGGTCCTGGGTGAGCAGCGTGCCACCGGCGTGGAGTTCTCGGTCAGCGGCGCCGAGGAGGTCCGCCGACTCGAGGCCGGCTTGGTGCTGACGTCAATCGGTTACCGTGGCAAGCCAATTCGTGATCTGCCCTTCGACGCCGGGGTTGTCCCCAACGACGGTGGTCGCGTCATCGATCCGGGCACGGGCACTCCGCTGCCCGGTGCCTACGTCGCGGGCTGGATCAAGCGCGGGTCGACGGGTTTCATCGGCACCAATAAGTCGTGCTCCTTGCAAACCGTCCAGGCACTTGTCGCCGACTTCAACGCCGGCAGGCTGCCGGATCCGGCGGGTGAGTCTGCCGAACTGGTCAGGCTGGTGTGCGCTCGCCAGCCCGATGTCGTCGACTCGGCGGGGTGGCGTGCCATCGACGCGGCCGAGGTCGCGCGGGGCGGTGTGGACGGCAGGCCGCGCAACAAGTTCACCGACGTCGCCGGCATGCTGGCGGCCGCCGCGAGCATGCCCCAGCAGAAGCCGCCAGTGCGACGGCGCCTGCTGGGCCGACTGCGTGAATTGGCTTAGCCGCTACTAGGCATGGACGACATTGCCGCCTGGATCTCGTCGTAGCCGACCTCGCGCATCGGCTGCCCCATCGACCAGTGGTGTCCGAACGGGTCGGCGACTACCCCGTAACGGTCTCCCCAGAACTGGTCCGTCAGCTCGGCGACCACGGTGGCACCGGCATCAAGCGCCCGCTGGAACTTCGCGTCGACGTCGGTGACGGTCAGGTGGATGGTGACCGGGGTACCACCGAGCGCCTTCGGTGTCATCGACTTTCCGCCGGACATCTCCGGGAAGTCGTCGTTCAGCATGACCAGGAAGCCGTTGACGCGCAGCGCCGCGTGGACCAGTCGGCCGTCCGGGCCCGGCACCCGGCCTAGCTCGACGGCATCGAACGCCTTGACGTAGAAGTCGATGGCCGCGGCGGCGTCGTCGACGACGAGGTGGGGGGACAGCGCGGGTTCTACGGCGATTGCCATGGGGGTCTCCTTTCGTTTGTACCCGGGACGGGCTCACTCATCGCGAGGGTGCGCAGTTGTTCACCCACGCCCGGCGTGTCGCGTACAAACGCGCACGTTCGCGAGAAGGGTAAACGAGCTCAGGCCGACGTGAGAACCTGATCCCAACCTTCGACGGATTCCGGGCTGCGCGGTCCCGGTCCGACATAGATGGCGGACGGGCGGACCAGCTTTCCGAGTCGCTTCTGCTCGAGGATGTGTGCACACCACCCAGCCGTGCGCCCACAGGTGAACATTGCCGGCATCATGTTGGCCGGCACGCGGGCGAAGTCCAGGATTACGGCGGCCCAGAACTCGACATTGGTCTCGATCGGGTGGTCGGGACGACGTTCGCGCAGCTCCGACAGCGCGGCCTGCTCCAGGGCGACGGCGACCTCGTAGCGGGGCGCGCCCAGGCGCCGGGCGGCCGCCCGCAGCACCCGCGCCCGAGGGTCCTCCGCGCGGTAGACGCGGTGCCCGAACCCCATCAACTTCTCGTGACGGTCCAGGATTCCCTTGACCAGGCCGCGTGCGTCGTCGCTGCGTTCCACCTCTTCGAGCATGGGCAGCACTCGGGCCGGTGCACCGCCGTGCAGCGGGCCGCTCATCGCCCCGATCGCGCCGGACAGCGCGGCCGCCACGTCGGCACCGGTCGAGGCGATCACGCGGGCGGTGAACGTCGAGGCGTTCATGCCGTGTTCGGCGGCCGACACCCAGTAGGCGTCGATTGCCTCGATGTGCCGGGGGTCGGGTTCGCCCTGCCAGCGCGTCATGAAACGTGCTGTGACAGTGGGGCATTCGTCGATCAGTCGTTGCGGTACCGCGGGCTGGTAGATCCCGCGGGCGGACTGGGCGACGTAGGACAACGCCATCACCGAGGCACGGGCCAGCTGCTCGCGGGCGGTGGCGTGGTCGATGTCGAGCAGCGGCTTGTATCCCCAGATGGGGGCCAGCATGGCCAGGCCGGCCTGCACGTCGACCCGCACATCGCCCGTGTGGATCGGCAGCGGGAACGGTTCGGCGGGCGGCAATCCGTGGCCGAACTTTCCGTCCACCAGCAAAGCCCACACGTCGCCGAAGGTGACCCGCTGGCTCACCAGATCCTCGATATCGACGCCGCGGTAGCGCAGTGCGCCGCCGTCCTTATCCGGCTCGGCGATCTCGGTGGTAAACGCCACCACGCCACTGAGACCGGGGACAAAATCTTCCGGGACGACAGTCATGCGCAAAATTCTCGCACCCCACCTTCGCGCCATTGCTACCGGCCGGTAGCAAGCCCCGGTAGCGTTGGCGCGATGACAGCATCGGACGACGCGCGCCTGGCCGGGATGCGGGTGGAATACGGGTCCGACGAGAAGGACGGCAGTCCCGATCTTGACGCGGACTGGCTTGAGGACGGTTGGCTTGCCTTGTTCCGCAAGTGGATTGACGAGGCGGAACGGTCTGGACTCGCCGAGCCCAATGCTATGGTGCTGGCCACCGTCGCGGACGGCAGACCGGTGAGTCGTTCGGTGCTGTGCAAGAGCGTCGATGAGACCGGCATCACGTTTTTTACCAATTATGACTCGGCCAAAGGTGAGGAACTGGCGGTCACGCCGTACGCCTCGGCGACCTTTCCGTGGTATCAGCTCGGGCGGCAGGTCCACATCCGGGGGCCAGTGAGCAAGGTCGACCCGCAGGCCACCCAGGACTACTGGGCCAGGCGGCCGCGTGGCTCCCAGCTGGGAGCGTGGGCGTCGCATCAGTCGCGGCCCATCGCCTCGCGCGCGGCGCTGCTCGGCCAGTTGGCCGAGGTGACGGAGCGCTTCGCGGACCTGGAGGACGTTCCGGTGCCTCCGAATTGGGGCGGTTATCTGATCGCACCCGACGTCGTGGAGTTCTGGCAGGGTCGGGAAAACCGGGTGCACAACAGGATTCGGGTCATCGACGGTCACGTCGAACGCCTGCAGCCCTGAGGGGCGGTGCCGTTTAGTTATCCATTTCGGGTAGCGGAGTTTACGGAGTTTTCATCTGCCCGGCCGTTATGTGCGAAGTAGGCTCATTTCAGTCACCCAATGTCGCCTCGGCCGAGGGGACAGGTGATCGACTGGCTAGGAGGAACAATGCGCAGCGAATTCGGTGGCGGCGGAGGCAAGTCGTTCGGCGGCGGCGGTGGCGGCGGTAAGTCGTAGCGACGCATCGACATTGGACAAAGCGCATCGCTGAGCAGCTCGACGCCAGGACGATACGCTAGTTCCCATCTTTAGGCGCCGGCGGATTGAATTCCGCCGGCGCCTTCCTGCGCGGCGTGAGGTGCTTGCGTGGGAAGGGGACCGGCGTCCGGCCGGTGACACGTGATCCGCGAGGTTTGGCTACGCTCGGCGACGATGCAGCTTTAGCAGACATCCGCAGGGTTCGCAGACCTGACCCCGGGCAGGCGCGTCCGCACGATAACGACTACCTTCACCTATACGTACTTAGACGCGAGCCAGACGCGAACGGGTGCGCTTTCATGACAGCCAGAGCGCAAAGGGGTTCTCGTGGCCGAGACCGACGACACCGCCACCCTGCACTATCCGGGAGGCGAGATCGACCTGCAGATCGTCCGCGCCACCGAAGGAAGTGACGGTGTCGCCCTAGGTCCGCTGCTGGCCAAAACCGGATACACCACGTTCGACAACGGCTTCGTCAACACCGCCGCGTGCAAAAGCGCCATCACCTACATCGACGGCGACGCCGGCATCCTGCGCTATCGCGGCATCCCGATCGAGCAGCTGGCCGAGAAGTCGAACTTCATCGAGGTCAGCTACCTACTGATCTACGGCGAGCTGCCGACCGAGGAGAAGCTGGCCGCCTTCACCCGTCAGATCCAGCTGCACACGATGCTGCACGAGGACCTCAAGCGGTTCTTCGACGGCTTCCCCCGCAACGCTCACCCGATGCCGGTGCTGTCCAGCACGGTCAACGCGCTTTCGGCGTACTACCCGGACTCCCTCGACCCGACCGACACCGAGCAAGTCGAACTGTCCACGATTCGGCTGCTCGCCAAGCTGCCGACCATCGCCGCCTACGCCTTCAAGAAGTCGATCGGCCAGCCGTTTTTGTACCCGGACAACTCCCTGACGCTGGTGGAGAACTTCCTGCGGATGACGTTCGGGCTGCCCGCCGAGCCATACGACGTCGACTCCGAGATCGTCCGGGCACTGGACATGCTGCTCATCCTGCATGCCGATCACGAGCAGAACTGCTCGACGTCGACCGTGCGGCTGGTGGGCTCGTCCCAAGCCAACCTGTTCACCTCGATCTCCGGCGGGATCAACGCGCTGTGGGGTCCGCTGCACGGTGGTGCCAACCAGGCAGTGCTGGAGATGCTGGAGAAGATTCGGGGAAGCGGCGACGACGTCGGTGAGTTCGTCCGCAAGGTCAAGGATCGCGAGGCCGGCGTCAAACTCATGGGCTTCGGACACCGCGTGTACAAGAACTACGATCCACGGGCGCGCATCGTCAAGGAACAGGCCGACAAGATCCTTGGCAAGCTGGGCGGCGACGACGAACTGCTGAACATCGCCAAGGAACTTGAAGAGGCGGCGCTGACCGACGACTACTTCGTCGAGCGCAAGCTGTACCCGAATGTCGACTTCTACACCGGGCTGATCTACCGGGCCCTCGGGTTCCCCACCCGGATGTTCACCGTGTTGTTCGCACTCGGCCGGCTGCCTGGGTGGATCGCGCACTGGCGGGAGATGCACGACGAAGGCGACAGCAAGATCGGTCGTCCGCGCCAGATCTACACCGGTTACACCGAGCGCGACTACGTCACCTTGGATAAACGCTAGCCGGTTCTACGGCGAGCAGACACAAAAGCACCCTAAAAGGGTAGTTTTAGCGTGCTTTTGCGTCTGCTCGCGAGAGAAGCCAGCACGGCCATCGCGGCGTTGTGACCGCCGATGCCCGATACCGCGCCGCCACGACGCGCGCCCGAGCCGCACAACATGATCCCCTCGTGCGCGGTCGCCACCCCCCATTGCCGCGCCGGCGTGTCCAGCGGATCGTCGTCGTCTGCGAACGGCCAGCACAACGCCCCGTGAAAGATGTGGCCCGCCGTCATCCCCAGAGTGCGCACGAGGTCTGCGGTTGTCGTCGTCTCCAGACACGGCCGACCGTGCGCATCGGTCATCAGCACATCCTGAATCGGTTCGGCCAGAACGGAATTCAGCGACGCCAGCACGGACTCGGTCAAGGATCCCGAGTCGGCGCGCAAGGAGTGCGGGGTGTGCAGGCCGAACACCGTCATCGTCTGGACGCCCAAGTCACGCAGTCCCGCCGACACGATGCTCGGGTCGGTCAGCGTGTGGCAGTAGGCCTCACACGGCAACGGATCCGGCACCCGCCCGGCGGCAGCGACCGAGTATGCCGCGTCCAGTTGGGTCCAGGTCTCGTTGACGTGGAAGGTCCCGGCAAAGGCCTGTTCGGGCGTGACGGCTTCGTCGCGCAATCTGGGCAGTCGGCGCAACACCATGTTCACCTTGACCTGGGCGCCCTGGGCCACTGCGGGTTCGGGTTCGCCGAGCAGGCGCGCCAGGACCGCCGGTGTGACGCCGGCCAGCACGAAGCGAGTCCGGACCAGCTGCTCATCGTCGGTATGGCGGTAGCGCACGGCGCCGTCCGGCTCTATGGCGTAAACGTCTGCGCCGGTGATGATTTCGGCGCCGTGGCGGATGGCAGCAGCGGCCAGCGCGGCGGTCACCGCGCCCATTCCGCCGATCGGGACGTGCCACTCCCCGGTGCCCCCGCCCAGCAGGTGATACAGGAAGCAGATGTTCTGCACCAGCGACTCGTCGTCGAGCCCGGCGAAGGTGCCGATCAACGCGTCGGTGGCGATAACGCCGCGGATCACGTCGTTGCCCACCGCCGCGGCGATGGCGTGCCCGATCGGCTGATCGACGACGGCCCGCCAGGCCATCGCGGCGTCGGGGTCGCCAGAGCCCACAACATAACGGCGCGTCCGCTCCCGAGTGCGCAACGGTTCGAGCAGGGTAGGCCAGAGCCGTTCGGTCACCAGGCGGCAACGCCGGTAGAACTCGACGAATCCGCGCACGTCGCCGGCAGCGCCGATCGCGTCGAAGGTGCGCCCGTGCTGGGACCCGATGAGCAGGCCGGAGTGTCCGGCCGTGGCCGGATCCGGGGAGTACGACGAATACTGCCGCCGGGCCAGCCGCACCGGCGCGCCAAGGTCCTCGGTGATGCGCGACGGCAGCAGGCTGACCAGGTAGGAGTATCGCGATACCAGGACCTCGACGCCGTCGAAGGCCCGCGCCGACACCGCTGCCCCGCCGACGTGCCCGAGCCTTTCCAGCAGTCGCACCCGAAGGCCGGCCTTGGCCAGGTAGGCCGCCGCGACCAGGCCGTTGTGGCCGCCTCCGACGACGACGACGTCATAGGTGTCCAAATCCACGGGGCAGGTGGCTAGCCGGTGTAGCCCTCGACCTGGTCGGGAGGCCGGACCGCCGCCTCACGAGGATCGCCACCGGTCTCGCGCAGCGCCCGGCGCTGCCGCAACAGATCCCAGCACTGGTCGAGTTCGACCTCCAACCGGCGCAGCCGGTCGTGCTCCTCGGACTCGGTGATGTCCCCGCGTAGCAGCTCGGCCCGCAGGGCTTTTTCCTCGGCGACCAGGTCGCGGATGTGTGCCAAGGTGTCGCGGTCGGTTGAATTCGTCCCGTCAGCCATCGCTCCAGTCTGCCCGACATGAGCCGGTCCCCGGCCGTCGACTGGGTAGGCTGCATATCGCCTGCAAATGGGCGAGTCGGTGAACGATCGACAGGGAGTGGCGATGGTGGGTCCTGGAGCGGGTTTGCGGAATAAGTCCGCAACCGCCGACTCGCGACTGACCTCGAAATACTATTGGCGGCCGCTGGGCGGACCGCTGATGCGTATCTGGCTGATCGGCTTGGCCGTCATTCCGCTGCTGATGGCCGTGATCGGCTATAGCCTGCTGGGCGAATCCGAGTCCGGTGGCGTAACGGTCGCGCCCCCCACGACATCGAAAAAATCCGGTGGTCCGCAGATGTCGTTGGCACCGCTGTCAATCTTCCGCAGCGACAAGAACATCACGGTCAACGGCGATTTTCCGGACGATACCGCCAAGACGGCCCTGGTGAACGCCATCAAAGATGGTCTGGGTCAAGACGTCAACATCGTCGATGAGATCCACATCAACCCCTCGGTAAAGGCGCTCGATTTCGCAAAGTCGGGCCCGCTGTTCAAGGCCGCCGCGCCGATCGCGGATTTCAGCCTCGTGGTCGACGGCGACACCATCACCCTGACGGGAAGTCCCGGCACCGACGATCAGCGCGACGCGGTCGAGCATGCCGCCGCGGGTGTGTGGCCCAACGTGAATGTCGTTGACAAGATGGAAGTTAAGCCTCAGTCGTCGACAGCGGCGGCGCCCGCCCCCAGCCCCGCGCCGCCCGCACCCGGGGGCCCCGCGCCGACGCCCGCCCCGCCCGCCGTCCCCCCGGGTGATCCGTGCGCCAACCTGCAAGCGGCCATCAACGCGATGACGGGCGGCCCGATTTCCTTCGGCAGCGACGGGGTTAGCCTGCCGCCGCCCGTTCAACAGACCCTCACCCAGGTGGCGGCCAGGCTTAAGGCCTGTCCGACCGCGCATGTAACGGTGAACGGCTACACCGATAATTCGGGTAGCGAGGGCATCAACATTCCGTTGAGCGAACAGCGAGCCGGCACCGTCGCCGACTTTCTGGTCGCCCAGGGCGTCACCCGCGACCGCGTCACCCCCAAGGGTCTCGGCTCGATGAACCCGATCGCTACCAACGACACCCCCGACGGTCGCGCCAAGAACCGCCGCGCCGAAATCGTGGTCAACTAAGGAGAATCGGCATGGGCTTCGTGATTCAGTGGTTTGTCTACCTGCTTGCTTTCGCGGCGGGCTCGGGAGTCGCCTGGGCGGTTGTCACGCGGACAATCAAACCCGCCGGCGAGGTTGACGTTGCCGGGAATGCGCCCGGTGGGACCGGGACGCTGGGATGAGTCACGTGCACTGGTCGTTAGTGGCGCTGTCCTTCTTGCTCGGGATGGCGGCAACGATCGCGCTGATGGTGCGTCCGATCAAAAACGAAGTGGCGGAGGGTGCTTCGGTACCCACGACCGAGAAGATCCGGGCGGCCGACGCACACAGGGCGCACACGACTCCGGGAGCCGTCGAGCATGCGGAGCCGGCGGCCGACGAGTTTGCGACGGACATGATTTCGCTGGCCGAAGAAGCTGCGACGCAGCATATTCCGGTAGTCAAAGATTCCCCGACGCAGAAGCTCCCGGTGGCAAAAGACGCTCCGACGCGAAAGATCCCGGTAACCAAAAGCACTGCGACACAAAAGATTCCGCACGTACCGTTCGCGCCGTTCGGCCCGGGCTCGGCTCGTGCCGCGGCCGACGGTGGCGGGCCGGCGGGCTGGCTGGTGAAGGGCCGCTCGGATACCCGGCTGTACTACACGCCCGACGATCCGACGTACGATCCGATCGTCGCCCAAATCTGGTTCAAGGACGAGGAATCCGCCAGGCACGCCTTCTTCACGCCCTGGCGCGACAGCAGTAGTAGGTGAGGCAGGGATGACGTTAGGTCGGGCCGGGAAGGCTGAGCAGTAGCCGGGCGCCACCCAGCGGACTGTCCTCCAATGAGGCTGTCCCGCGGTGCAATTGGGCTTGCTGGGCGACCAGCGCCAGTCCCAGGCCCGAGCCGGAATGCGACGCCGTGGACCCGCGGGAGAAACGCTCGAACACGACGTGACGTTCGCCTTCGGGCACCCCGCTGCCGTTGTCATCGACGGCGATCTCCACGCCGGCGCGCGAGCTGACCGCCGACAGCTGCACGCGGGTGGCGCCGCCGTGTTTGACCGCATTGGCGATGGCGTTGTCCACGGCCAGTCGTAACCCGGCCGGCATCCCCACGATGATGCACGTCGGCGACGGCACGAGTGATACATCGACGTCAGGGTAGATCCGGGCGGCGTCGTGGGCGGCGCGGTCGAGCAGGTCGGTGATGTCGACGGGCACGTGATCGTCGGAGGTGGACAGCTGGCCCTGGGCCAGGCGTTCCAGGGCGCTCAGGGTGGCCTCGATCCGCGACTGGGTGCGGATCACGTCGTTGAGCACTTCTTTGCGCTGTTCGTCGGGCAGATCGAGGGTGGCCAGCACCTCGAGGTTGGTGCGCGTGGCGGTCAGCGGGGTGCGGAGCTCATGGGAGGACACCGCGGCGAAGTCTCGGGCCGACGCGAGCGCCTCCTTCGTCCGGTTCTGCTCGTTCCAGATGCGCTGCAGCATGCCCCGCATCGCCTCGGCGATCTCGATGGCCTCGCTGGCGCCGTGCACCTCGACCCGGGGTGCCTCGTCACCAGCCTCGATCGCCCGGGTCTGCTGAGCGAGCCGCTTGAACGGGCGCACCGCGAACGCGGCCAGCAGCCAGGCGAACACCGCAGCCGCGCCGATGGCGAAGCCGCAGATCAGCAGCACGCGGCGGTGCAGGTTGTTGGTCTCGGCGATGGTGGCGTCGTACGTCGCGCCGACGGCCAGCGATGTCGGCTCTGGCCCCGGGAGCTCCACCGTGCGCACCCGGTAGCGCACCCCGCGGACGTAGGTGTCGGCGTAGTCGGCCTGCAGCTTGGGCAGCGTGACGTCGGAGTTCGACTTGACCAGGTTGCCGCGGCGGACCGTGATGAGGGCGTCCTGGTCGTTGGGCGAGCGCGGGATTTCGTCGAGGCCGCGCGGCACGAACGGGATGGCGAAGCCCGCGGCCTCGTCGAGCCGGCGGTCCAGCCGCTCCTTGCGGTCGTTGGTGATCCCGACCCAGACGACGGTGCCGACGATGAGCACCGGAATCGCCGCGCCGATGGCTGTCGCGACGACGACCCGGGTGCGCAGTGAGGGCGTTCGGGCGAAGATCCGCGACAGCAGGTTCATTGCATCCGGAGCACGAACCCGACTCCGCGGACGGTGTGCAGCAACCTGGGGCCACCGTTGGCCTCCAGCTTGCGGCGCAGGTAGCCGATGAATACGTCGACGACATTGGTGTCGGCGGCGAAGTCGTAGCCCCACACCAGCTCCAGCAGCTGCGCGCGGGAGAGCACCGCGGTCTTGTGCTCGGCCAGCACGGCCAGCAGGTCGAACTCCCGCTTGGTCAGATCCACGTCGACACCGTTGACGCGGGCCCGCCGACCGGGGATGTCGACCTCTAGCGGCCCGACGGTGATGGTCTCCGAGGAGGACGTCGCCGTGGCGCCACGGCGACGCAACAGCGCCTTCACTCGTGCGACGAGCTCGGCCAGCACGAACGGCTTGACCAGGTAATCGTCCGCGCCGGCCTCCAGGCCGGCCACTCGATCGTCGACCGAGCTGCGAGCACTGAGCACGCAGACCGGGACGTCGTTGTCCATCGCACGGAGCGCCGTGACGACGCTGACGCCGTCGAGCACGGGCATGTTGATGTCGAGCACGATCGCGTCCGGCCGGGTCTCGGTGGCGCTGCGGAGCGCCTCGGCGCCGTCAACTGCCGTCGAGACCTCGAATCCGGACAGTCGTAGGCCGCGTTCCAGGGAGGCGAGCACGTCGGAGTCGTCGTCAACGACCAAGACGCGAGGTGAGGTGACACCAGTGTCCATGCGGCCCATTTTGCCTGACTGTTGACTTTTCAGGCGGGAGGCGCGAGCAGGGGCGCGAGCAGACGCAAAAGCACCGTTTTGGTGCCCAAAACGGGTGCTTTTGCGTCTGCCCGCGGGAAGCCTCAGCGCAGCCCGATGCCGCGGTAGCGGCGCAGCCGGGCGGCCAGGCGTCCTGCGGGAGGTACCCGCCGCAGCGCATCCACCTCGACGGCTATGGCGTGCGACAGTCGCCGGGAGAATTCGACGGGCTCCTCGGCGGCGTCGGGATACTCCGGCACGACGACGTCGACGATCCCGGACGCGAGCAGGTCGACGGACCGAATGCCTTGGGCCGCAGCCAGTTCCGCGGCATGCGCGATGTCCCGGAAGACGATCGCGCTGGCCCCCTCCGGCGGCAGGGGTGCCAGCCAGCCATGCAGCGCGGCCAGCACCCGGTCGGCGGGCGCCATCGCTAGTGCGGGCCCGCCGCTGCCCTGGCCAAGCAGCACCGACACCGTCGGCGTGTCGAGCGTGACCAGCTCGGCCAGGCAGTGCGCGATCTGGCCGGCCAGTCCGCCCTCCTCGGCTTCGGCCGACAACGCGGGTCCGGCGGTGTCGATCACCAGCACCAGCGGCAGGCGCAGCTCGGCGGCCAGCGCCATACCGCGCCGGGCCTCGCGCAGCGAAGCCGGTCCGACGAGCCCACCGGCGCCGCGTTGCTGCCCGAGGACCACGACCGGCTGCCCGGCCAATCGGGCCAGCGCCAGCAGCGTCGTGGCCCGTGCGGTGCCGGACAACAGCACAAGGTCCGTGGCGCCGTGGCGCAGCAGCTGCCCGACGCCCGGGCGATCCGGACGACGCGATGCCACCACCGAGTCCCACGCCGGCACATCCGCGATCGGCTCCCGCGACGGCAGCTCCGGCGGCGGCTCGGGAGCGTCGGTCATGACGGCCAGCGCCCGGTTCAACGTCGCCCGCAGCCCGTCCAGCGCGACTACGCCGTCGATCACCCCGTGCCGTTGCAGATTCTCCGCTGTCTGGACACCGGCCGGGAACGCCTCGCCGTACAGCAGTTCGTACACCCGCGGTCCGAGAAAGCCGATCAGCGCGCCCGGTTCGGCGACGGTGACGTGGCCCAGCGATCCCCAGGATGCGAACACCCCGCCGGTGGTTGGGTTGCGCAGGTAGACGAGGTACGGCAGGTGCGCCCGTTTGTGCAGCGTGACGGCCGCGGCGATCTTCACCATCTGCAGAAACGCGACCGTGCCCTCCTGCATGCGGGTGCCGCCGGAGCTCGGCGACGCCAGCAGCGGCAGGTGCTCGGCGGTGGCGCGCTCCACGGCCGCGGTGATGCGTTCGGCGGCCGCCACCCCAATCGAGCCGCCCAGGAAGCCGAACTCGCAGACCACGACCGCGACCCGGCGCCCGCACACGCGTCCCTCGCCGGTCAATACCGATTCGTCCCGCCCGGTGGCCTCGCGGGCGGCGGCCAGTTCCCGCTCGTAGGAGTCGGACACCGGCACGGCCGGCGGCTCGCTGTCCCAGCTGATGAAGGAGCCCTCGTCCAACACCGTGTCACGCAGTTGATCGGTCGTGATACGGCTCACAGGGACGAGGCTAGTTATTCTGGCTGCCATGATCGGTGTCACCCTGGCCGAAGCGGTCATGACGATTGAGTTGCAACGCGCCGAGCGCCGCAATGCCCTGAACTCCCAGCTGGTCGAGGAGCTGCGGGAAGCGATTCTGAAGGCGGGCGACGGGGGAATCCGCGCGATCGTGCTGACCGGCCAGGGCACGGTTTTCTGCGCCGGCGCGGATCTGTCCGGGGACGCATTCGCCGCCGACTACCCCGACCGGTTGATCGAGCTGCACAAAGCCATGGACGCAACGCTGATCCCCATCATCGGTGCCATCAACGGTCCCGCCATCGGCGCCGGCCTGCAGCTGGCCATGCAATGCGATCTGCGGGTGGCGGCGCGGGAAGCATTTTTCCAGTTTCCGACATCGAAATACGGCCTGGCCCTTGATAACTGGAGTATCCGGCGATTGGCCTCGCTGGTCGGTCACGGACGGGCGCGGGCGATGCTGCTGACCGCGGAGAAGCTGGACGCTGACACGGCGCTGCAGACCGGGATGGCCAACCGCATCGGGACGCTGGACGACGCGCAGGCGTGGGCCGCCGAGATCTCCGGCCTGGCGCCGCTGGCGATCCAGCACGCCAAGCGGGTGCTCAACGACGACGGCTCCATCGAGCAGGCGTGGCCGGAGCACAAGGAGCTCTTCGACAAGGCGTGGGGCAGCCAGGACGTCGTCGAGGCGCAGGTGGCCCGCATAGAGAAGCGGCCACCGAGGTTCCAGGGGGCTTAAGGGTCATGGTGCGCTCTGGGCTGCGATTGGCTGCCGGCACGGCGTCGCTGGCCGCCGGCGGGTGGCTGTTGCGGGCGCTGCACGGCGCACCGGCAGCTCTGGGCGCCGATCTTGCGGCGATCCAAGCCGCGTCGCAGCGGTCTCCGCACTACCGCGACGGCGCCTTCGTCAACCTCGAACCCGCCTCTGGGGGTTTGGGGGTCAGCTTGGAGCGCGAACAGCTGCGGCTGATCGCGTGGGAGCTGCTCGGCGCGCGGACCGCGACCCGGCCCCCGGGTCCGATCCCGTTGGCGGCGCCGCAAACCTTCGATGTCCGGCCGGGTCAGCTGGCAGTCAGCTGGTTGGGCCACTCGACGGCGTTGCTGGAAATTGACGGGTACCGGGTGCTGACCGATCCGGTGTGGAGCGACCGGTGCTCGCCGTCGGACCTCGTCGGGCCGCGCCGGCTGCATCCACCGCCGGTGCAGTTGGAAGCGTTGCCCGCCGTCGATGCCGTGGTGATCAGCCACGACCACTACGACCATCTCGATATCGACACCGTCCTCGCGTTGGTGCGCACCCAGCGTGCCCCGTTCTTTGTGCCGCTCGGCGTCGGGGCCCACCTGCGGTCGTGGGGCGTACCCGAGCACCGGATCGTCGAACTCGATTGGCATCAGAGCGCCAAGGTCGACGAACTGGCCGTGACCTGCGTGCCGGCGCGACACTTCTCCGGGCGGTTCTTCAGCCGCGACAACACGCTGTGGGCGTCATGGGCGTTCGTCGGCCCCAGCCATCGCGCCTATTTCGGTGGCGACACCGGTTACACGAAGAGCTTTACGCAGATCGGTGCCGACTACGGACCCTTCGACCTGACCCTGCTGCCCATCGGTGCCTACAACACGGGTTGGCCGGACATCCACATGAACCCCGAGGAGGCGGTCCAGGCGCATCTGGACGTCACCGACTCGGGCAAAGGACTGCTGGTGCCGATTCACTGGGGCACCTTCCGGCTGGCTCCGCACCCGTGGGCCGAGCCGGTCGAGCGGTTGCTGACCGCGGCGGAACCGTCGCAGGTCAACGTGGCGGTCCCCGCGCCGGGCCAACGCATTGACCCGGCCGCGCCGGTGCGGTTCAACCCGTGGTGGCGGCTCTGACACGTTGAATCGCGCGGGTGGGTTGGATGAGCAGACGCCCGCGGGTGGGGTCAGTTTCACGTCCGGGCTGGTAGGCGAAAACGCCCCGGCCGGAACGATTTCCAAAGCCAGCTTCGCGGGCACCGCGCTGAATCTCGAGCACTACGATTCGGACCGCCTGGGAACATTCACCCGATGAACCCGGGGCTGGCCGCTGGTGCGAGCCGGGGTGGCCGCCTGCAGCGGCAATGGCACCCGCAAGTAGGGTTTCACCAGCAAACCACGAGGCCCGGGGGACGACGGACGGGGAAAGGAGCCTAGCCATGGGCTTTTTGGACAAGGCGAAGGACCTGTTGGCGCAGAACGCCGACAAGCTCGAGACCGCAATCGACAAGGCCGGCGGGTTCGTCGACGAAAAGACGAAGGGCAAGTACACCGACACCATTCACAAGGTGCAAGACGAGGCCAAGAAGGCCGCCAACCCGGACGCCAAAGGCGACCAGCAGGGCTGAGCATGGCCAAACTCTCCGGATCCATCGACGTCCCGCTGCCCCCGGAGGAGGCCTGGGCGCACGCCTCCGACCTGTCGCGCTACCGGGAGTGGCTGACCATCCACAAGGTTTGGCGCAGCAAGCTGCCCGAAGTCCTGGAGAAGGGCACGGTCGTCGAGTCGTACGTCGAAGTCAAGGGCATGCCGAACCGGATCAAGTGGACGATCGTGCGCTACAAGCCGCCGGAGGGCATGACGCTCAACGGCGACGGCGTAGGCGGAGTCAAGGTCAAGCTGATGGCCAAGGTCACGCCGAAAGGCGACGGCTCCGTTGTGAGCTTCGATGTACACCTCGGCGGTCCGGCGCTGTTCGGGCCGATCGGCATGGTCGTGGCCGCCGCGCTGCGGAGCGACATCCGCGAGTCGCTGCAGAATTTCGTCACCGTGTTCACCCGCCCCAATCCCGGCTTGAACGGAGATCGTGGCGTCCGTCGCTGACCGCCTGACGGACATTCTTCGAACCGCCGTCGGCGTCGATACCCCAGTGCGCATCCGCGCCTGGGATGGGAGTGAGGCCGGACCCCCGGCGGACGCAGGCCCCGTGCTGGTACTGCGTTCGCGTCGTGCATTACGCGGATTGCTATGGCAGCCAAGCGAACTCGGGCTAGCGCGGGCCTACGTGACCGGTGACATCGATGTCGAGGGTGACCTGGCCGACGGCCTACGCCGAGCCGGGCGGCTGGCACGATCGCACGGAGGCCCGGCGCTGTCGGTGCCGGGCAGGGTGGTCGCGGCGCTGCGGTTGGCACGGCTGGGCGCTTGGGGTCCGCCGCCGCGCACCCCGGCCAGCGAAGCGCGGCTATCGGGCCGCCTGCACACGCGTGGGCGTGATCGCGCCGCCATCGCCCACCATTACGACCTGTCCAACGAGTTCTATCAGTTGCTGCTCGACGACCACATGGCCTACTCGTCGGCGTATTTCACCCGCCAGGGCATGTCGCTGCACGAGGCGCAGACCGCGAAGTTGGAGATGATCTGCCGCAAGCTCGACCTCAAGCCGGGCATGCAACTGCTGGATGTCGGGTGCGGCTGGGGATCGCTGATCCTGCACGCGGCGCAACGCTACGGCGTACGCGCCACCGGGATCACCCTGTCCGCCCAACAGCGTGATTTCGCCGTCGCCCGCGCCGCGCAGCGTGGACTGGCCGCGGGAGTGCAGGTGCTGCTGCAGGACTACCGAGATTTCGGCGCGTCGATCGCCGAGGCTTTCGACGCGGTGGCGTCCGTCGAGATGGGGGAGCACGTCGGAGAGCATTTCTACCCGTCCTATGTCGAAGTTTTGTATCGAGCGCTGCGGCCCGGCGGCAGGTTGCTGCTGCAGCAGATGTCTCGGCGGGCCGACGCCGCGCCGGGGGGTGGGGCGTTCATCGAGGCCTACATCGCGCCGGATATGCACATGCGCCCGCTCTGGCAGACCCTGCGCCACCTGCAGGACGCCGGCTTCGAGATCCGATCGGTCGGTGCGATGCGCGAGCACTACGCGCGCACAGCGCAGCAGTGGATCAACACCCTGGATTCCCGCTACGACGATTTCGTGGCGCTGTGCGGCGAGGAGGTCGCAAGGGTCTGGCGGTTGTATCTGGCCGGCGGCATGCTGGCCTTCGAGGAAGGTCGGATGGGCGTGGATCAGATCTTGGCCGTCAAACCCGGTCGATGAGTTCGGCGCGGCCCCAGCGTCGGTATCGGTCAGCCGGTGCCGCGCGGGGGGCGGGCGCTCCGCTGGCGTGATGCTCGGGCGCGCGACGCTCGGGCGCGCGACCGAAGTCGACTAATGTCGCAAACATGACGCGGCGCCTGCATCCCGGTTGGCTGGTAGCGCTTTTCGCCGCGATCTTGTCGGGCAGTACCTGGATGCCGTGGCTGGGGACCGGAGAAAACGGTGGCGGCTGGGCGAACGCGATCGGGGGCGTCCACGGCAGCATCGTGCTTGCGCATGGGTTTGGCGCCGGCCAGCTCGTCGTGTTGTTGTCCTCGGCGATGCTGGTAGCCGGGGCCATGGTGGGCCGGGGCCTATCGCTGCGGGTCGCTTCGATTGCCGCGCTGATCATTTCGCTGCTGCTGGTCGCGCTCGTGGTGTTGTATTACAAGCGCAACGTCAGCCCGCACGTGTCGGCCGAATATGGGCTCTACGTCGGCGCGGTCAGCGCGCTGTGCGCGGTGCTGTGCTCGGCCTGGGCGGTGGTCTCGGCGCTAACTGCCGGTCGATCCGCTCGTTGAGTCCCAAGCCGCCGGGAACTCGTGCTTGCCCGAGGCGGTGCTGTCGCCGGGCTCGTTGACCCCGAATACGAAGGGCGCGAACACGATTTCGCGGCCATCGGGGTCACGATAGGTGACTGCTCCCGTCGCCTCCCAGTACGGGTGCTGCTCGACGGGCTGCAGGCCGGCCTGCTGTATGCGCGCGACCGCGGCCTGTTGCGCCGGCCGGTCCGGGAAGTACAGGCACAGTTGTTCGTGATCGTCCACTGCGACGTCTTCGGCGGCTTCGACGATCTCCAGCGTCAGGTTCCAGCTGGGCAGCCCGAAGATCGCTCCGTTGCTGCCGTAGCTGCCGCCGAACGTTTCAAAGAGCGGCAGGCCCACCAGGTCACGGTAAAACCGCACTGTCTCTTCGAAGTTGGACGAGCGTCGGGCGAACCGAATCGAGCCGATCGACGCCAATTGCTTGGGCCAGTGCGTGGTTCGGCGCTTGTGTGTGTCCACTAAGACTCCCATGCAGGCTATATAGGTGGCCCGGTTACACGTCCCAGCGCCGCAATTCCGCGCTGGGCACCCAAGTCGAATGCGTGCCGCTGGAAATACGTTCCGGCAATTGGAGTTTGCATATCGGACCGTCGGTGACCCGGGCCGCATCGAAGAGCAGACAGTAGGATGCATCGGCATTCAAGTCGGTGGTCAGCGTGACCAGATAGCCGTCGTCCTCGCCGTCGCTGCCCACCCGTGGTGCCATGGCGGTCTCGCTGCCGTAAACCCCGTCGCCGAATGCGATGCGCTCTTCGTTGCCGGTGTGTAGGTCGTGTTTCACCAGCCCGTCGAACAGGAACCAGCCCGGCTTGCCCGTGGCCGCGTAGGTGTAGCGGTAGTTGGCCGCCGCGTAGTCGGCGTTGATGGTTCCGAACTCGGTGATGGACTCCGACAGTTGCTCCTCTTTTACCGCGCCGGTGACCAGATTGAACCGCCACCGGTGTAGCCGGGCCTGCAGGCGATCCAACGCCAGGAAACGAAACAGCTTGTCCCACTTGTTTTCACCACCGCTCGCGCGGTCGAGCGGCTGCGGTTCCTCCTCGAAGAAGCCGTCGAGCACGATCTCGTCACCGTCTTCGTAGGCGTTGGTGAAATGCAGCACGAACGTCGGGTCCGCCTCGAACCAGCGGATGTCCTCGGTTGTGCCGCGGCGCGGGATCACCGCGAACCGGGACGGCATGTCTGGGTAGAAACGCGGCAGGTGCACGTTGTGTTCGAGCAGCGCAGGATCCCAGAAGAGCGGGAAATCGTTGAGTATGGCGTAGTTTTCGGTGAACGCCATGTCGTGGGGGAGTCGCGGTCCCGGCAGCGGGATGTCGACGTAGTGCGCCAGATCGTTGTTCTGGTCGACGACGCCGTAGCGCATGTAGGGGTCCTGCTTGCTGTAGTTGAAGAACAGCAGTTCTCCAGTCTTGTTGTCCACCTTGGGATGTGCCGATACACCCCAGTCCGACGGAAAGCGTCCGTTCCAACTCTCCCTGCCCAGCGTGTTGGCCGAGTAAGGATCAATCCGGTACAGGTCGCCGCATTGGTAGAAGCTGGTCAGGCCGATCCCGCGGTGGACGATGACGTCGGTGCTCGACGCGTCCTTCATCAGCGTGCGTGCTCCCCAGCCCTGCTCGCGCTTGGCGAATTGCACCGGCTCGGCCAATCCGGGCCACAGCGGCTCGCCCGCCTCGTTCTCCGCCAGGAAACCTTCGGTTTGGATAAAGCGGTTGCGGTAGAAGGCTTTTCCGTCCCGGAAGCCGACGACGTGTAGCATGCCGTCGCCGTCGAACGGGTGATACGTCTTGAACGAAGGATGCAACGGGTTTTCTGTGTTCCGCAGATAGACGCCGTCCAGGTCGCGCGGGACCTCGCCGTCCACGGGAATCAGGTCGTCGGCGTCCCACTCGGTAGTTTGCGGGCGCCACGGGCCGGTCCGGTAGGGGTGGTCGTCGTCTTCGGGCAGCGTCGACAGGTACTTGCCGACAATCTGGACATCCATGTTTAAACGCCTTTGCTGACCACGAAACTCACCGTGGTGGCGGTGCTTCCGCCGAAATTCAGCGTGCCGAATGTGCGCGCGTTCTCAACCTGGTAATCACCGGCGGCGCCGCTGACTTGTTTGGCCGCGTCGAGCAGCATCCGCACCCCGGAAGCACCGACCGGATGGCCGCCGCCGATCAGGCCGCCGCTGGGGTTGATGGGCAGCCGCCCGCCGATCTCGATCTCACCGTTTTCGATGGCCTTCCAGGATTCGCCGGGGCCGGTCAGGCCGATGTGGTCGATGGCCAGATACTCGCTGGGGGTGAAGCAGTCGTGCACCTCGAAACCGTCCACGTCGTCGAGGGTCACCTGCGCGCGGCGCAACGCGTCGAGCACCGCGGTCCGCACATGCGGTAGCACGTACGGATCGTCGACGGCGCGGTCGAGCTTCTGCCGCAGGCCCAGCCCGACGGTGCGATGACCCCAGCCGTCGATGCGCCCGATCGGGCGCGCGTCGGGATGGCCGCGCAGGAACGCGTCGTTGACCAGGACCAGTCCGGCGCCGCCGTCGGTCATCTGGCTGCAGTCCAACCGCCGCAGCCGGCCTTCGGTGATCGGGTTGGTCTCGTCGTCGTCGGTGATCGGGTCGGGGACGGTCCAACCGCGGGTCTGGGCATTGGGGTTGCGTCGCGCGTTGGCGAAGTTGAGCTGGGCGATGGCCTTGAGGTGTGCGTCGTCCAGACCGTAGCGCCGGTCGTATTCGTCGGCGACCTGGGCGAACATCGAGGGCCAGAGGTAGCGCGCGTCGGCGCCCTCGTACCCGGTCCAGGCGGCGGCGCCCAAGTGCTGGGCGGCGGTGTCGCCGGGCACGGTCTTCTCCAGCTCGATGCCGACGACGAGCGCGGCGTCGGAGGCGCCGGAGCGTAGATCGGCGATCGCCGCCAGGGTCGCGACGCTGCCCGACGCGCAGGCGGCCTCGTGCCGGGAGGCCGGGGTGTCCCAGAGTTCGTCGCACACCGTGGCCGGCATCGCCCCTAGGTGGCCCTGGCGGGCGAACATCTCGCCGAACGCGTTGGCGACGTGGACGACTCCGATCTCGGCGGCGCCCATCCGGGCCGTGGCCAGCGTGCCGTCGACGACCTCGGTGGTCAGCGCAGCAAAGTCGCGGTTCTCCTTGGTGAGGTTGCGGGCGAAATCGCTCTGATAGCCGCCGAGAATCCACACTCCGGTCGAGCCGTCCATACGCGGCACGGTACTCCTCGAGCAGGGCCGAGACGGGCGGTCCCGTCGGCTCTCGGGCTGAACCGACGGGACCTGGGTGGGCGTGTAGGCCGGCCGACGCGCCCACCTCCATTGGTTCATTGCCATCTGCGGCGGTGCACAAACATGTCCCCGGCGCCGGGTTTCGGATTAGAGACGCGAGTTTACCTGCGAAAATGCACGCCTTGTGACCATCGGCGCTGGGTAGCGCGCTAGGTGACCTGGATCAACTCCGGCCCATCCGGCTGGCCGGAGCCGATCAGGTTGCGGGCACCGGCGATGTCGGCGGTTCTCAGATCTAGGCCCTTGGTCTCGCGGGCGGCGATGGCGGCCACCGCGCTGACCGCCGCTGTTACAGCCAAATACCACGCGATGGGCACAGCAGACTTGTACGTGTCGAGCAGGCGGACGGCGATGATCGGCGCCAGCGAGCCGGCGAAGATCGAGGTCACCTGGTAGCCGAGCGAGACTCCCGAATACCGCATCCGGGTGGGGAACATCTCTGCCATCGCCGACGGCTGGACGGCATACATGAGGCCGTGAAATATCAGGCCGATGACGATCGCCGACATGATGACGGCGTTGCGGGCCGCTGTTCATCATCGGGTAGGCAAAGAATCCCCAGGTGCCGGCGCTGACGGCGCCGATGAAATAGATTGGGCGTCGGCCAAATCGGTCGCTGAGATGCCCGGCGAGTGGGATGACCGCGAAGTGCACGGCGTGCGCGGCCAGCAGCCACCACAGGATGATTTTGGTGTTGGCCTGCACATGCACTTTGAGATAGGACCACCGTGCCGGCCATCGACGCGGGGACCACTCGGTGGAGGTACTTGTGCCTGTCAAACCGCTTGGGCCGTAACTGGTTACGCATGGTTACCGGTCCTCGGGTACGGCACGCCGTTTTCTTAAGTCACCGGGCAGCGTATCCGACCATAGGGGTGTGCAGATATCTGGGGCGGTTGGCGCTGCTGTTGCGGGATCCGGTTGGCCCCGGGTCACAGGTGACCGGGGGATGTGTCGATTTGTCCACCTCCGAGCGACAGTCGTTCGACCGGCGTGTGCCCCCGGCGTGGGCCGGCGCCGGGGGTGCCCGTCCTTCGGCGAGTGCGTCGCAGGGTACGAGGCGGTGTTGCCAGGGGGCGAGTGCTTCTTTCTTGCATTCGCCGCATTCGCTGGAAGTCACTGTGGTGATGCTGATTTGGCGACGGCGCAGGAGTACCTGCAGGCGCGGAAGAATTCGTGGGTCGTTGAGCGCGATGTCTTGTGGATGGCCGCCGCCGTCGCGCACGACTTCCACATCGGCATCGCAGTCCCATAGTGCTAGTGACTCGCCGCTGTTGTAGCCGGAGCGATAGTGAATACCGGTGATCCCGGGGCCCGCGGGTTGGTCTTTGTAGATCGCGCGGGCCCACTGCTGTGTTAGCGAACGGGCTTCGTTGCCGTCGCCGAGGGCGGGCAGCGCGCCGATCGCCAGGGCTGCGCCTTTGGCCGCAAGGTCGAACATTGCCAGGGTGGTGGTGGGGGCGATGATGGCGACCCGGTAGTTAGGGCAGATCGCGGCGACGCCCGCCTCGCCGAAAACTTCGCACGCCGAGGTCGCCAAGTCCTCACCGACGTAGAGCACTCGTCGGCCGGTCTTGTCCACGACCGGCGGGTCGGCGGGCAGGTGGTGGTCGAATCGCGCTTTTGGCCCGTATCGCCGGAAGGTGATGCCGTCGGGGACGTGTTTGCCTCGGTGATAGACACGGCACCACCACCAGCGTGCTGAGGCGGCCGGAGGGTTCCACCTCCAGACTCGTCTCGCTTTGGGAAGGGGGTCTGAGGGTGGTCCGAGCGCTCTTACCATCCAGCCGCGGTCAGGTTGCGCGCCACACTGATGACCGACTGGCTGCCGTGGGTGATCGCTTCCTCGCGCGGGGTTCGCCCCCCAAATTCCGGGTGAGGCCGCGAGATCCATCGCGAGAGGCTCACGGGTCCGCCGGGGAAGGCCTCCTGCAGAACGTCAAGGTCGGGCAGGACGCCGGTGGTGTTGTCCGGGTCGAATTGCCAGCGAGGAAGCCGCCATTCACGGCCCATCTTGATTCCGACGAGTTTTCGCGACTCGAGTTTGTCCGTGACGCTCTGTGGGCTAATGCCCAGCAGTTCGGCGGCTGCCCCCCTGCTCAAGCTGTTGGCGGCGATGTCGCGTCGTTGCGCGAACTGGTCGGTGAGGTCGGCAACGACTGCCTCGGCTGCGCTCACCGGGTCTGGCGCCGGTCCCCAGAAGCGCTCATCGAGGCCGTCGTCCGGCGATACCGTCACGGCCTCCTCCAGCCGCACAAGCTCGGATTCGTTGGCTTCGTTGACTAAAGCCTCCAACTCGGCGCGCAACCGAGCCTTGTCATCTGAGCCAGGATCAGCCTGTGAGGGTGCTTCCTCAACTTTCTCGACCGCGATGATGGCGAGTCCGGCGTTGTGCAACGCCTGCTCGAGTTGTTCGCGTCCGGGGATGTCCCACGGCAGATTCTTCGGGAGTCGGCGAGTGCCACGGCTACCGACGGTCATGCGCTCAACTACCAAGATCCCTGCCATGTCTGCAGGATACGCAAGATATGCTACCTACGCTAGCACGGGCCGTGGTTCAGGAGGTTAGATTGGCCGTGCCGGTGAGACCACTGCGCGCTCATTCCCGAGAGACCTGGAGGTCTCCGGACTCACCGGGACGATTCAGCCAGCCTCACCACGGTTTGCGGTTGCGGTTCAGCGCTTGAGGTTTATGTTGCACTGCTCGCATACGAAAGTCTCTAGGCTCACTCGCACCATCTGCACATGCTGGCGGTGTTGAACACCTCACATTCGTTGTCGACTTCGGGGTCTGCTGCATCTTCCGTTCCCCTGCTCTGGCGGCTTCCCATTTCCGGTATTCCGCCTCAGCGCGTTCGGCTTTGGTGATCGCGCTCTGACCAGCAATCTCCCGTTTCGTCTTATTGCTGGCGGCAGGCTGGGCCAGCTGGCGGTGGTCGGAAGAGTGGTAGCGCTGCGGCTCGGTCGTTTGCCCCAGAACCTTATGCCCGAGTCCGCTGCTGCCGTGGTGGAACGGAGCCCGACCTGGAACCACAACACTAGGGCCGTAAGTCCACCCCAGAATCCGGCCCCAGCCTCACCGGCGGCAATCGTGACGACGTCTAATCCCGGCACGGACGACGACGGACGCGACGTCATCCGAGCCCATGATTTGACCAAGCTTGCCAGATGTTCTCGACCTCGTGCGCTGGGAACTGAAGATACTGCGTCCCCCGCGGAGGTAGTCGCCTTTCCGGCCTTTCTATTTCTTGTCAGCGCCGACCAGATGGGAAAGTCCAGGCGGCAGCTCTAGTTTTACTTCCGGTCCGAGGGCTGACATCCCTTTCAGGTCCGCCGGGGTAAGGAGTTTCCCTAGCTCCGACGGTGGTACTTTCAGGCGGCCAGCGGTAATCTCTGCGGCGAGGTACTCCATGATATCGGCCCTGGCGATTTCTTGGCGAGCTTGGGCCTCCGCGCCTGTCGCGGCCGCGTTGCCTGTTCGCTTACGCGCGTTCCAATCGCGTGCTATTTGCAGTACCTGAACGGTGGCTGTTACAACAATCCCACCACCGAGCAACAACAATCCGATCGGATTTTGATACGACACCTCTACTGCACGTATAGACGGTCGCAATAAATCCGGGAGGGCAGCGTCAGCGTATTTATCTAGTATGGGAGGAAGCGGAAAAAGCGGCTCTGATTGTTCGACATTTCCAAATCTGTGGATCATCTTTACAGCAGACCAAGCTAGCTTTTCGTCGGCCGGATCTAAGACATCCTTCAAGGGCTCTAATGAGGGTTCGCTAGCCGCCATCAGTTCCGCAAGCAAGGCGCGGGCAGCCGCTTCGCGTGCAATAACGATCGCCCATCGGTCTCCGAGATCAACCAGATCCCGGATGGCGTCCATGCATGAAGCAATCCGATCAGGTGACGCGCCAAGTCCTAAATCGACGGTAAGCCTGAATTGGTGCTCTTCTCCATCGGTGAAACCCGCGAATTGCTCCGGCACGTACGTTCCTGTCTGCACAGCTACCAACTTTCGGCTCGTGAAACCCGATGCAACCGCGACCCTCGCTAACCACCGAACTCCAGCTTATCGATCCGACGTCGACAAATGTGCTGAACTAGACACACCGCTGAGGTGGATGTCGTCGCCGGCGAATTCAACGCGGTAATCACGCGATTCAGAAGGGGAGCGCTAACGCGGCGTCTGGGGCAAAGTGCCCCCGGCAGTGCCCCCTGTGGAACTGACGTTCAGTTTTAGACCCCGGCAGTGCCCCCCGGCAGTGCCCCCGGCCCCCGGCAGTGTGCCCCCGGCAGGATTCGAATTTGTTAGACACCTGAGGCTGCCCGCCGCGCTGACGTGCCACTCGACCGCGACGAAATGCTCCAAGCCGAACGCGCCGGATACGTTGGGCACGGCCGCTTCGGCCGCATTCCGGTGGAAGGGTGACCCCCGTGGATGGCATACGCATTACCGCGCCACCACCCCCCTGCACGTGCGTGTGGCGATGCAACGGCAAGCGGCGCGCGTCGAGCGGCGCGACCGGCGTGACGCCGACCTACGGCGCATCGAAATACGCGCCGCAGCAGCGGCATCCACCCCGCCATCGCCGCCGCCATGCCGCAACTGCGGGACCGCCCGCTGCATCGAAAACGGCCGCTGCCTGTATTGCGGGCAAATTCAGGCGCGCAACGGGGTCCAGGTGCGCGACCGCGTCCAGGTGCGCAACGGCGGCCAGGTGCGTGAAGTGCGCCGCGACATCGCCGAACGCGCACACTGGCACGGATGCCGCCTTGAACACGCCGCCAACATCGGCGCCGTCCTGGCCGTCCGATGGTGAAACCCCAGTCCGCGCAACCACATTCACGCCCGGGGCACCATCTAAAGTCGTTGTCTAACAACGACATCCGCGCCACGGTCACCCCGTTTTTTCAAAGCGCACCGCCGCCCGGAACGGTCGCGGGCTATCCATATATAGCGAAAAAACGGGCGAAAATAGAAAAACACGGGGCGAAAACGGCCAAAGCGGTGCGCGCCACAACGCGATCAGCGTGACTAACACGATTGCGATGCGACTATCTGGTCCGAGGTCCTACTCAGCGCGGCGAGCAGTTGCCCATGACACGGGCCGGTGCTTCCGGGCAGTTAAGACTGTGGCTTGGGCGTGGACTTCTGCGCTTTCGACGTAGTCGTGCGAGGTTGACGAAGGCCCGCCGGGACGGGTGGCACACCTTTCAGCGGTTTCGGCCCGGCCTCATATCCGCCCTTCTTCTCGATGCCACCGCCGCCGGTGGCCTTCTCGACGCGCCGCCCACCGGTGCCCTGGTTAGGGTTTTGTGCCATCGTTGCTGCTCCCATCATTAACGCCGGTCAGTCTTCAACAAATTCTACGTATTCCAGTTCCGACCAGCTGATCAGAAGCCCAACCCCCAAGTACACGGGGCTGCCATGTGCATCGCTCTCGACTACGCCGTCTTCACTCACTGCGATCTGCTCGGCAATGTACAGATCTTGGTCTTCGCCGTAGGCGCTGGCGTATGACGGCTTGTACCAGATCCCCGCTTTCCACTCGTCGCTATCTTTCAGTCTGAGGATGATGTAGCCGGTGCGGTCCTTCGTGAAAAGGCGATCCCAGGCGCGGGGCTCATTTGCGCGGCCTGCGACAAAAAGCGGCAGCCAGATGAACAGGTTCTTGGGCAGCCCAAGCACGCGCCGCGGACTTGGTTTCAAGCCGCGAGCGGCTTCCATCCAGAGTCCGAATAGGTAAGGCACGACGATGTAGCCAGCCAGCCAGGCCCACCATGTCCAGGGAAAAGGTTGCTTTGGCGCTAAGAGATGGTTGACCGCGACGTGCTGATAGGCGGCGTAGCCAACGGGTGCGAGGAGTAAATGGAAAAACGCCGAGGCGGTCAGGAAGCGAAAGATCAGTGTGGCAGCGTCTGTGCTGCGCCAGGCCCAGCTTGCGCCGCGGCTCTCGCGGGCGAGGGTGTAGACGGAGCCGGGCAGGATCACAATCGCAGCGACTAAAAGTGCCTGAAACGTGGTGATCACGGTCAAAGTTCCGACGGGTAGGTGTTGTACAGCCGTTTGATTTCGTCAGCGGTAGCAATGACGCCGCGCGAAATCGTATCCGGCTGGGCGCCGGAAACGTCCCGATGCCAGGCATCTTGCGCGTCCTCCGCGTCGCTGCCCTTGACCACTTCCATGATCAACCGCTCAACCGCGATGTACGAATCGCGCATTTCGTTCGTCGGCATCGCGCGTGCGATTGCGCGAAGTTTCTGCGCGGCCACGACGGCGCGTTCAATGAATTCGCGATTCTCGTGCCATTCTTCCGGTGAAATTGTCGTTCTGAGGCGAGTGTCCTTAGCGACGTACCACACAAGCGACTGGACAGCGGTCGCGGCTTCTAATAGGTCGTCTTGCGCATCGCGGAGGTGTGAGATCTCCGCGTCACGCCGCCGTTGCGCAGCCGCCAACAGGGCCGTTTCTCTCGCGGTCGTCCGGCTGATACGGGCGGAGACATGACTAACGATCCATCCCCCCACCGCAATCCCCACCGGAATCCCGATGACGGTGAGTAAGGGGTACCAGACTGCGTTTTGCACGCTCGGTAACCTTCTCTCAGGAAATTATCTTCGCGTCGGCACCGCCGAACATTTGTAGGGCGACCGGCGCACCGGGCGAGCCCGATGCCATAAATTCCGCCGATTCCTTGAACTTGCGCCGTTCCGACTCCGCGCGCGTCGTGTCTTCGCTGGCCGCTGTGAACGCCGCGATGAGCCGTTCAAGCAAGGTCTCAGGCGAGGGCCACGCGCCAGCAACGCGCAACGCATCACCGGTGGGCGCGCCGATGAATGCGTAACCAGTTTGGCCTTCGACACTTCCGTACTCCTGAAAATACGGTTCCGCGTGCAGAAAGCGGAGTGCAGTCTGGACCGTTTGGCTGTCGAGGTCTACAGCCCGCTCAATATCGCTAACGCGGATATTTGACCGGGTTCCGCTGCCGTAGATCTTCACGGCCGCCCTGAGGACCGGTAGGTCCCGGTGGGTCCAGGTGTCGTCGGCGTCCATACTCCGAACGCTTCCACAACTACATCGGTGATCGGTGAAGGACTCGCCGGTGGTCATCGGCGCATTCGTCGGCGACTACGGGCGAGGCAGGTGCTGACTGACCCAGGCGGCCACGCTGGGCGGCATATCCCACCAACGACCGCCATAGTTGTTCGCCGATTCACGCACCGCGACCTCGTAGACTGCTTGGATGGCTTTGGCGACAACGGCGTCATCAATGTTCGGGAATAGTCGATGCCTGGCGTCCGGGTCGGCCACGATGCGCTGGGCGATGGCCTTCGCCCTGTCCTCGTCGAACGCAGCCGATGACGGATAAGCCGATCCGTGCCCTGTACCCATGGCGTCCACTATGAAGCAATACGCCAGGTCGAATTCGCACAACGTGTTGAGCGCGAGGTCATCTCGCGTGATTTCGGTCGGCAACTGTGCGTCGGTCAGGTCGGGCCGCATGGCCGGATGTTCGACCATCAACTCGCGTGCCGCGGAGATGATGAATCCGCCGCGCCGACGCCCGTGTTCGTCAGGGCCGTCGTCACGCAACTCCTCCCGGGATGCGTAGACCTGCGCATTCCGTATCCACGACGCGTAGATGTACCCGGGTTCGTGGACATTGCTCGGGACAGGTTGAAGGACTAGTGAATTGACGGTCTCCCACGCATCCAGTCTCACGGCCAAACCGCCGAGGACGTAGATGCGCTCAACGACGGCGAGACGTTTGCGGGTTGCGTCGGCGTCGAGGCTCAGCTTTTTGTAGGCCCCGCACACCTTTTCGATTGCCTCGTCGACCAGATCGCCGCGTTCGAAGTACAGGGCCTGCGCGCAGAACACGGTCCACTTGTCGAGTGCCCGGGTGAATTCTTCGACGGTGGCGGAGGGTCCGGCGGTGCCGCCGAGGGACCGGATGAATTGACGCAAGCGGACGTCGTTGCCGGATTCGAGCAGGGCGACCATCGCCGCGGCGAACGTTGATTCGTCCATGCCCATCAGCAACGGCACGTCGGTTGATCCCGGCGGGGAGGTCTGCCTCGCTGCGATGACCTCGTTCAGCAATGCTTGGGCTGTCGCGGTGGCGTCGTTGCGAATCTTCTCCGCAAACGCCGACAACACGTCCTGCCAGTGCGGATACCGGATCGGGACGTTTTCCGCGCCCTCGCGTACGAAGATCTCACCCGGGCGAAACACCGTGACGGGCTTCCCATCGGGGCCCGGGTATTGCCCGAGTTTGCTGAACGGGATCGGCAGGCCGTCGGGGTTCTTGACATAGACGAGCATGACCTCGTTGCCATCGTCGAGGTCGTGGATCTGGACGATTACGTAGATCGACGCCTCGATGTATCCGCGGATTAGGGTGCCCAACCGGGAGCCGTCGAACCGGCTCCGGTCGGGGATTGTTCCGGTCGGCATACACGGTTTTCCGTCGTCATCGACGCCGATCAAGATGTAGCCGCCGAGCGGGCGGCTGGCCATGGTCACAGCGTCCTTGATGAATTTCAGGCGGTCCGCGGGGTCGTCGAGATCCACCTTGGCTTTGAGGTCCAGGTGGGTTTCTTCCGGGTTCCCGAGAAGTTCTTCCAGCTTCTCGGGATCGGTCCTGCCGTCAGGAACGATCATCCGTGCTCCCGATGTCAACCCTGCGTCGAGCGTGACGGGCGCGAGCGTACTCCTCGCATCGGGCGGTTGCCGCTATCGGCGAGTTCGTGGCGGCGCGATATCATGGCGGCGTTCCCCGAGGCCTCCGGGTTGCACGGTTGTCGCACGCATCTGCGTTTGTGCTGCTCAAAAGGTGCCGCCGGCAGTGCCCCAGGCGCAGTGCCCCCGGCAGTGCCCCCGGCAGTGCCGGCAGTGTGCCCCCGGCAGTGTGCCCCCGGCAGTGTCTGATTCCACGACATAGTTGACAGATGTCT
>NZ_JAFBAR010000103.1 GCF_019247635.1 Mycobacterium sp. | reverse complement strand
GGGCCAGTCCCGGCGGCCCGGCTGACGGCGTGGGCTGCGATGACGGCAGCAGCTGGGGATGCGTCTGGGGGACGTGGTAACCCTCCATGAATGCGGCCGTCGCCAGCTTCCAGTTCACCGGGAGCCGGCACGCCTGCCACCACTCGACGCGCAGCGACTCGACCCGCCAGGCGTCGTAGATCGACGCGAACGGCTCGAAGCAGTCCCGCAGCGGCGGCGCGTGGGCGTCGAGGTTGATCCACGCACACCCGCCCCACAGCTCGCATCGGACCGAGACGAGCCGGAGGTCGTCCGGGCACAGGTTGTGTTCGTCGAACTCCTCGGGCCGCAGGACGAACGTGTTGCGGCCGTCGATGCCCCAGCACCAGCCGTGGAAGGGGCACACGAAGGTGCGTCGATTCCCGTTGCCTTCCACCAGCTTTACCCCGCGATGGCGACAGGCGTTGTGGTAGGCACGCACATTGTCCGAATCGAGCCGCACCACGATGATCGACTCGTCGAGGATCTCGTACTCGACGTAGTCACCGGGCGTGGGGAGCTCTTCGAGCCGGCACGCCATCTGCCAGACCCGCGGCCAGAGCAGTTCGGTTTCCAGCGTATAGAAATCCGGGTCGTAGTACCGCTGCTTGGGAATCCGGTCGGCGGCCTGCACCGCCCACGGCACCGGAAGCGGACTCCAGTTCACTTCTGTGGTCATGACTTTCCCTCACTCATACGATCCGTGACGCCCGCCCCTGCCAGTAACGCTCGCGTATGCGCCGCTTGTAAAGCTTTCCGTTCGGGTCGCGGGGCAACTCCGCATCGAATTCGACTGTGCGCGGGCACTTGTAGGTCGCGAGGTGGGCCCGGCAGTACTCGATCAGCTCCGCTTCCAGTTCTGCGCCCGCGGGCAGACCCACAACCGGTTGGACCACGGCCTTGACCTCCTCGCCGAATTCGTCGTTGGGCACGCCGAACACCGCCGCGTCAACGAGTTTGGGGTGCATGATCAGAAGGTTCTCCACTTCCTGCGGGTAAATGTTCACCCCGCCGGAAACGATCATGAACGTCGCTCGGTCGGTGAGGTAGAGGTAGCCCTCGGCATCGACATAACCCATGTCGCCCAGTGAGCGCCAGCCGCGATCGTTGAAGACCGACGCGGTCTTTTCGGGGTCCTTGAAGTACTCGAAGTCCGGGCCACCCTCGAAAAACAATTCACCGGATTCCCCGACCGCAAGTTCGGTGCCGTCGTCCCCCAGCACATGGACCGGGCTCAACGGCTTACCGACCGAACCCGGGTGTGCCAGCCACTCGTCCGGGTCGATGGTAGTGCCCGCGAAACCCTCAGTGCCGCCATAGTATTCGTAGAGGATGGGTCCGAACCACTTCATCATCTGATGCTTGACGTCGACCGGGCACGGGGCGGCAGCATGGATCACGCATCGCAGGCTGGAGACGTCATAGCGATTGCGGACGGCCTCGGGCAGCTTGAGCATCCGAACGAACATCGTCGGGACGAACTGGGCGTGGGTGACGCGGTGCGTCTCGATCAGGCTCAGCACGGCCTCGGCGTCGAACTTGGGCATCAAGATGCTGGACGCACCGACGCGGTGCACCGCCATGGTGTAGTTCACCCCCGCCGCGTGATACAGCGGTGCGGGGGACAGGTACACACTGTCCCGGTTCATGCCGTACTTGCGCGTCAGCGCCATCTCCAAGACGGCCTGCGCCCACGACCCGTTGCCGTCGACCGGCAACGGCCGGCGGACGGCCTTGGGCCTGCCGGTGGTGCCCGATGAGTACAGCATCTCCGAGCCGTCCAACAAGGGTGGCGCGTCGCCCGCAGCCGAAAGTGCTTCCTCATACGCACGCCAGCCGGGCACGTTGCGCCCAACCGCCACGTGGAGATCGACTTCGCCGGTCGCCTCCCGGACGTGAGCGGCGAGGCTGGTCATCGAAGCGTCCAAGAACACCGCCTTCGCGTCGGAGTCGCCGACCACGTAGCCGACCTCGTCGGGAGTGAAGTGGGTGTTGACGGCGGTGTAGTAAAGCCCGGAAAGTTGGCAGCCCCAAGTGATTTCGAAGAACTCGGGCCGGTTCGGCAGGACCAGGGCCACGCCGTCGCCGGGCCGCAGCCCCGCCTCGTGCAGCAGCGCGGCGACGCGCTGGCTGCGGGCAAACAGTTCGGCGTAGGAGACGGTGCCGCCGCCGGACAGGATCAAGGCCGGCGCGGCCGCGGTTGCGTGGTCGGCGATGTTGACTGGCATACCGGAGCAGCTAACTTGTTGCCGCGCCATCGGTCTGCGCGGCCGCCGCTGCCTGCCGCCGGGCCTGTTCGGAGGGCAACACCTTGTCCTTGAAGACCGTCTGGATCAGCTCCTGCACGTCCTTGCTGATCGACGCGAGCGCAACGAGGTCGTTGGAGCTCTGCCAGTGCACCCGCATGCCCATTAGCTCCCAGGCCCGCTTGAGGTTGGCCTTGGTCGCCAGCAGCGTGGTCATCGGGGCCTGCGCGATGTGGCGGGCGATCGCCTCGACGCGGTCGGTGAGCTGGTCGCGCGGCACCACCTCGTTGACCAGACCGACCTCGAGCGCCTTCTTGGCGTCGATGACCTCGGCGAGGTAGAGGTAGTACGCGGCGCGCCGCCAGTTCATGAAGACCCAAGGCTCGATGGAACATTCACCCGAAGGCATGCCGAAGCCCTGCAACGGCGGGTAGGAGAAGTAGGCATCCTCGGCGGCGATGACGATGTCGGTAGTCAGCCCGTAGTGGGTGCCGCCCCCCACGCAATAGCCGTGCACCTGCGCGATCGTCGGCTTGGAGAACTCCCACAAGTTCAGGATCGGCTTGACGAACAGATCGGTCTGCGGCTTCCAGGGTGTGCCCATGACCTTTGCCCCCGCCACGAAGTCCGGGTAGTCGACCGCGTTGTTGCCGATGGCATGTCCCGAGCAGAAGCCCTTGCCGTTGGCCTTGAGGATCAGCACCTTGATGTCGTAGTCGCGGTCCGCGTCCAACAGCGCGGCGTCGACTTCCTCGGCCAGCTTTTGGTCCTGGGCGTTGGCCTTCTCAGGCCAGTTGAGCGTGACGCGCGCGATCGGGCCCTCTTTTTCGTAGATGATCCTCTCCCGGGTCTCGTTGAGATCCATAGGTTCTTCCCTTCCGTTAGGACGTGATCACGCCGATTTCGGCGCCGATGTCGTAGGTGGTCCCTATCTGGCCGGTCCATTGCACGGTGCCCGACGCGCCAGCTTCGATTTCCTGTTCCGCCTTCTCGGTGGCGATCACATAGATCGGCGTGCCTTCTTCGACCGGCTGACCGGTATCGACGAGAAGCTCCGTCAGCTCGGCTTCCGACACGGCCACCGACACCCGTGGAATGCGAATGATGAAGTCAGCCATCCACTTTCGCCTTCTCCAGGGTGCGCTGGGCGGCCGCGACGATTCGTCCCGGCGAGGGATACACCTGCGCCTCCAGAACGGCCGCGGCCGGATTGGGCACGAACCGGGTGCCCACCCGCTCGATAGGCGCGGCCAGCTCGCCGAACAGTTCCGACTGCAGGATCGCCGCGATCTCGGCACCGGGACCGGCGAACTGGACCGCGTCGTGCACAATCACGACTCTTCTTGTCCGACGGGCGGATTCGACGATAGTCTCGACGTCGAGCGGCACCAGGGTGCGTAGATCGACGACTTCAGCGCGCACGCCCTGTTCCGCGAGCGTGGCCGCCGCCGCGAGCGCGTCATGCACAGCGCGACCGTAACTGATCAGCGTGAGATCGGTGCCGGGGCGCTTGATATCGGCGTGGCCCAACGGGATCGAGAAGCCGGGGTCGACGGGAACCGGTCCCTTCTTGCTCTGCAGGCGGATCGTTTCGACGAACAGGCACGGGTCCTCGTCGAAAATCGCCGTGGTCAGTAGGCCTTTGGCGTCACGCGGGGTGGCGGGCACGATCACCTTCATGCCGGGGATGTGCATGAACCACGCCTCCAGGGTCTGCGAGTGCGTCGCCCCGGTGGCCAGTCCGGCATAGACCTGGGTGCGGATGGTGATCGGGGCGGTGGTGCGCCCCGCGGTCATGAACCGCAGTTTGGCGGCGCTGTTGATCAGCTGGTCGGCGGCGATGCCGATGAAGTCCATGATCATGATCTCTGCCACCGGCAGCAGGCCGTCGATGGCCGCGCCGATCGCGGCGCCGACGATCGCCGCTTCCGAGATGGGCGTGTCCAGCACCCGTTCGTGGCCGTATTTCGTCGACAACCCCGCGGTTGGCCCGGATGCGCCAGGGTCGGCGATATCCTCACCCAGCAGGAACACGCGGTCGTCGGCCGCCATCGCCTGATCCAGCGCGAGGTTCAGCGCCTCGCGCATCGTCATCTCTTTGTCTTGCATGTCCCCGTCCTGCATGTCCTCACACCGGGTAGTTGATCGGGCTGGCGTACACGTCGTGGTCGAGTTCGGCGCTGGAGGGAGATTCCGCAGTCATGACCGCGCCCAAGGCCGTCTCAACCGTCTTCAGCGCCTCGCTGTCGATGCGGTCGAGCTCGTCGTCCGCGCAGACGCCCGCCTCGGCGAGGTGGCGGCGGAACCGCGGCACCGGGTCGGCCTCCAGCGCGGCGGCGAGCTGTTCCTTGGGGATGTAAGGCATCCGGTCGCCGAAGTAGTGACCACGGAAGCGGAACGTCACGCATTCGAGCAAGGTGGGACCGCCGCCGGCGCGCGCGCGGTCCAGCGCCGCATCGAGCGCGGCTTTCACCGCAAGCGGATCGTTGCCGTCGACCCGAACCCCCGGCATGCCGTATCCGGCGGCGCGCTCGGCGACGTGCTCAAGCTTCATCGTGTCGCGGGTGGGCGTCATTTCGGCATAGAGGTTGTTCTGGCACACGAAGACCAGCGGCAGATCCCACAGGGCGGCCATGTTGGCGGCCTCGTGGAACGAACCGGTGTTGGTCGCGCCGTCACCGAAGCTGACCACCGTGACGCGGTCCAGGCCCCTGCGCTTGGCGGCCATCGCCAATCCGACCGCCACCGGCGGCCCGGCCCCGACGATGCCGGTCGAAAACATCACGCCCCTGTCGGGCTTGGCGATGTGCATGGTGCCGCCCTTGCCGCGGCTGGCGCCGACAGTGCGCCCCATCATCTCGCCGTAGATCTCCTCGAGCGGAACGCCCTTGCCGATCAGATCGTGCAGCCCGCGGTAGGTGGTCACCAATTGGTCGTCGGGTCGCAACGACACGCCCATCGCCGCGGCGACGGCCTCCTGGCCGCGCGACGGCCAGTACACGCACATGAACTCCCCGGTGCCGATGCCCTTGGACAGCCGGTCGTCGGCCGCCTTCATCAGAACCATCAACGCGTACAGTCGGCGTTGGGTCTGGTCAGCATGCCGGGAGTGATCCGCGCCCACCATCAGCTCCGTTTCCTTTGCAGGGCAGTATGATTCGTGCGGGCTTCCGCATCGCCGTCACGCACCCGACCACGGCTTGACCTTGAGGAAGCCGCCGCCGTCCACGCGTAGCTGCTGCCCGGTGATGTAGCGCGCGGCGTCGGAGGCGAGGAACAGCACGGCCTCGCTGATGTCCTCGGGTTCGACATAGGGGATTGGCATCGACTGAACCAGCGGGAAGACCGGCTCGGCGTCCTGGCGGGTCGGGTTTTTCAGATCGGGCCGGAACGCCCGGTACATCGGTGCGCTGTGCAGCATGTCCGTGTTGACATTGGTCGGGTGCACCGCGTTCATCCGGATGGAGAACGGAGCCAGCGACCGTGCAAAGTCGTTAACGTAATGCGCGCCAGCCAATTTCGCGAAGGCGTAGCCGGCCCCGCCGGGGCCGCCGTCGATGCCGCTGGTGTTCATCGACGACATGAACGCCGCATTGGACCCGATGACGATGATCGACGCGCCCGCCTGCAGATGTTTGATGCTGGTGTGCACGAGGTTGAGCACGCCGACCAGATCCACGTCGACGGCGTCGACAAACGCCTGCGGCGGTAGGCCGGCGGTGAGCGGGCAGATACCTGCATTGGCCACCACGATGTCGAGATGGCCGAACTCGGCCACGCCGTTGTCGATAGCGGCTGCCAGAGCGACCCGGTCACGAACGTCGGCGATCGCTGTGAATGCGCGTTGGCCTTCCTTTTCGACCAGGCGTGCCGTCTCGTCCAGATCCTCCGGCCGGGCAAGCGGGTACTCGTTGGTCTCGATGTCGGCGCACAGATCCACCGCGATGATGTCGGCACCCTCGGCCGCGAGCATCCGTGCATGTGAGCGACCCTGGCCGCGCGCAGCCCCGCTGATTACCGCCACCTTGCCGGTCACCCTGCCCATAGCCCGTCCTATCGCGCGGTTGGCAAATACCTACAGCCGTGCCCGCTCCCGATGCGGTATCGCGGCCGAAAGTCGTTCGCCGCCAACGTAGTCAGCGCGCCGTGAAATTCGAATGGTCCGATAAATGCGGGCACCGCGTGAGGGATCGGGATCGTACCAACGGTCGGCTCCATCGGATCTCTCCCACGAAGTACTGCCACGAAAACTCGCCGTGGCGGCAGTCGGGCTAACTGTATCCTCTACGGTAACTAGAATATCTAAAATAGCAAGAAATGATGGCGACCGAGGAGGTTGGTCATGTCCGGCGTTCTCAGCGGTGTCCGGGTGGTCGAGCTGGCGTCGTGGACGTATGTGCCGTCGGCCGGTGCCGCTCTGTCGGATTGGGGCGCCGACGTCATCAAGGTGGAGGGCGTGACCGCGGGCGATCCAGCACGGGCGCTGGTGGTCGGCGGTTTCACGCGCGAAGCCGCCCGCGTCGACGCCGACTTCATCCTGGAGTTGGGTAACCGCGGCAAACGCAGCATCGCGATCGACGTGAAATCGGAGACCGGTCGCGAGCTGTTCGCGCGGCTGCTGGCCAGTGCGGATGTGTTCCTCACCAACTGGCTACCCGGCGCATTGGAGCGGGCGCGGCTCACCGTCGAGGACATCCGCGCCGTCAACCCGAAGATCATCATCGCGCGCGGCACGGGGCTGGGGGTGCGCGGTCCGGACCGCGACCGCGGGGGGTTCGACGCCGCGACGTACCTGGCCCGTGGTGGGGTGGCGTATACGCTCACGCCGTTCGGAACGGAGACGCCGGCCGTTCAGGGCCCGGCATTCGGTGACCTGCAGGGCGGGGCGACGCTGGCCGGTGGGGTGTGCGCCGCGTTGTTCCACCGGCAGCGCACCGGTGAGCCGACCATCGTGGACTCCTCGCTGTTGGCTCAGGCGATGTGGGCCATTGCGCCGTCGATTTCGGCCGCCGACTTCTTCGACATCGACGGCATCCCGGGGGCACCGCCCGGGCTGGCCATCAATGCCCTGGTGAACCGCTATAAAACCAAAGACGACAGGTGGATTCAGCTTGTGTTCCTACAGCCCGACAAATTCTGGGCCGGTTTCTGCCGGCGCATGGGTCTGCCGGAGTTGGCCGATGACGAGCGATTCGTGCCGTCGAGCAACCTGATCGCCAACGCGGCCGAAGCCACCGCCATTTTCACGAAAGTCTTCGCCAGCCAGGATCTCGCGCATTGGCGCAAGGCCCTCCAAGACGAACCGGGGGTGTGGGCCGCACTGGCGACGCCCCGGGAAACGCTCAACGACCCGCAGGTCGAACCCAATGGTTACACGGTGACCAACGTCGACGACCACGGTGAGCGATACCGGATTGTCGCCGCGCCCGTGCAGTTCGACGAAACCCCGCCGGCTCCGGCCCGCGCGCCCGAGCATGGCCAGCACACCGAGGAGATCCTGCTCGAACTCAACGTGGAGTGGGATGAAATCGAGCGCGCGAAGGACCTCAAGGCCATCCTCTGAGGCTTGGGTGCAAAACCAAACTGCAACTCGTACAAGAAGATTGACGACAACCTGCCGGACTTCCGCGACCGACTCGATCCCCACCGGGTCCTTCTCAACCACGACACCCAGCGCGTGCTCGGGCCCTAACGCCGCGGGGCGCTAAAACGACTCTGCGACAACGACGTCGGTGTGATACCAACACGGTCACGGCCCCATATCGATATCGGCGGCGGTATGGCACAGCGGGATTGATTCACAAATCATGGCACGGGGCGTCAATTGAGGATCGGGGCATCAGTTGACGATCACAGTCGCGACGATGCGTACCGCACGGATTCTGTTCCGCCACAGGGTTAGCGTTCCGCCCGGTGGGTGACGGATGTCGTGGGACGCAACAGGAAGGTATCGCAACACTATGGCGAATATGGCGAACGGGGTTGCCGCTCAGACTTCGTGCAATCCGCACTCCGGTCGTATCCTCGACACCGCGCGCGGCATCCTCATCGGTCTGCGCCGGTGCCGCTCGGACGCCGCGTTCGACGAATTGCACAGCGCGGCACTGCGTCACAAGGTGCCGGTGTTCGCGCTGGCGTGGGCGCTGGTGCACCTGGCGGGCGAGGGCGAGAAGACACCCAGCTTCGTGGATGCGCAGTCCGCGGCGCGTCGTGAATGGGGCCGACTGTTCACGAAGGCCGTACCGACCGGCTGAGCGCAGGGCGCGGCGGTCCGTCGAGCGATGGCCGCCGCGGAGATACTAGGGTGCCGCATAGCGGACCACAAAGAACCGCATTGTGGATCTACGTCGGTGCTAGGGAGTCCAGATGAGTGCGCTACCTGCGGGCCGGCACTTCCTCCGCGGCGAGGACGGGTACGAGGGTGCCCGCCGCAAAACCGTCTGGCACCAACGGGTGCCCGATCGCTACCCCGAGGTGATCGTTCAGGCCGCCGATGTCGCCGACATCGGCGCTGCCCTGCGCTACGCCAAGGCCAACGGGCATCGGGTCAGCATCGTGTCGGGCGGGCACAGCTTCGCCGCCAGCCACCTGCGCGACGGCGCCCTGCTGCTCGATGTGAGCCGCCTCGATCACGTCACCATCGACGCCGACAAGCGCCTGGCCGTCGTCGGTCCCGGCAAGGGCGGCAGTTTGTTGATGGCCGACCTGGAAGCGCATGGCCTGTTCTTCCCCGGGGGGCACTGCAAGGGCGTCTGCGTCGGTGGCTACCTGCTACAGGGCGGATACGGCTGGAACAGCCGGGTTCTGGGCCCGGCGTGCGAAAGCGTCATCGGCCTGGAGGTCGTCACCGCCGACGGGGAGCGGATCCACTGCGACGCGAACGACCACGCCGACCTCTACTGGGCCGCCCGCGGCGCAGGCCCGGGCTTTTTCGCCGTGGTCACATCGTTTTACCTAAAGCTGTATCCACGCCCGGCCGTGTGCGGCACCAGCCTGTACATCTATCCGTTCGATGCCGCCGACGAGGTTTACACCTGGGCACGCGGCGTCAGCGCCGAGGTGGACCGCCGAGTCGAGATGCAGATGCTGGCCACTCGCAGCGTTCCGGAAATGGGTCTCGATGTGCCGGCCATCATCTGCGCGTCGCCGGCGTTCGCCGACTCCGAAGCGGAGGCCGCAAAGGCGCTCGAAATATTCGACACGTGCCCGGTCACCGACCGGGCCCTCATCAAACAGCCATACCTGCCAACCGATTTGCCCACTTGGTATGACGTCGTCATGAGCCATTACCTGGGCGACCACCGATACACGGCGGACAACATGTGGACGTCGGCGCCGGCCGACGATCTGCTGCCGGGCATCCACACGATCCTCGACACGATGCCACCGCACCCGTCGCACTTCCTCTGGCTGAACTGGGGGCCATCCCCGACCCGCGAGGACATGGCCTACAGCCTGGAAGACGAGGTCTACCTCGCGCTCTACGGCTCGTGGAAGGACCCGGCCGATGACGCCAAGTACGACGACTGGGCGCGGTCGAACATGGCCGCCATGTCCCACTTGGCCACCGGCATCCAGCTCGCCGACGAGAACCTCGGCCGGCGTCCGGCACGGTTTGCCACTGACGCCGCGATGGCGAAGCTGGACCGGGTGCGCGCCGAATACGACCCCGACGGCCTGTTCAACAGTTGGATGGGGCGGATCTGATGGCCGATGATCTCTACCTTGGTTACCGCGACGGCGACGCGAGCACGCCGTTCGGCAAGTTCTTCAAGCCCGAAATGGCCCCGCTGGCAACACATGTCATCGAGGCGCTGCAACACGGTCCGCAGGGCGGCATGGCATTGTTGGCATTCGACGACGCGGCGAGCGTCGCCGACGACGGTTACCAGCAGACCGAGAACGGCTACGGGATCCTCGCCGACGGCAGCCTCCAGGTCTCGGTGCGCACCGACATGCCCGGGGTCACACCGCAGATGTGGTCATGGTGGTTCGGCTGGCACGGCAGCGACACCCGCCGTTACAAGCTGTGGCATCCCCGGGCGCACCTGTTCGCCGCGTGGAAAGACGGCGACGATGCCGGCCGCCGGGGTGCGCAACGCTACGTCGGGCGCTGGTCGATCATCAGCGAGTACATCGGTTCGACAATGCTCAACGCCGCAATCCAATTCGTCGCTCCCGAGACCTTGGGCTGCCCACCCGACAGCGCCGACGCGGTATCGATCTGCGCACGACTGGGTTCCGGTGACGCCCCGGTGGACGCGGGATGGTTCATCCACCACATCCGCTCCACGCGGGGCGGGACCGAGATGCGGTCCCGATTCTGGATGGGCGGACCGCACATCGCGGTGCGCAATGCCCCGAGCATCGCGTCAAAGGCGGTGCGGCCCCTCGCGTCGCGGGTTCTCGGCACCTCGGAAGCCACCGCCCGTAACCTGCTGGCCCATTGTGCCCAGGAGATGAATCACCTCGCGGGTTTTCTGCCCGACCTCTACGAAGCGTTCGGCGCCGAATAGCGCAAAGGGCAACGCCCAGCCGCACAATGTTTGTCGTGGCAACCGCCGCTAGCCGGACGACGCCTGCGGTGGGGGCGGCCCGATCGCGATAAACGTCTCCACCGCCGTCGCCTGCTCGAAACCCTGGATCTCCACGCGCCACTCGTAGATCCCGGGCTCCAGCGGTATTCCGGCGGGAATGTTGAGCGTGAGCGGCATGCGCACCGGGGTGCCGTGGATTGCCCCTGGAAGACGACCCGCTTCGGCGCTCGCTTCGAACAGGATACGTTGCCGGCCATTGGGTCCCGGCACCGTCACCGGTTCGCCGTCGGTGGTGAGCAATTGGCAGGTGAGCTTGTGCAGTTTGTTGGTCTCATCCCAGTCGATGTCCAGAAATACCACCAAAGCGAAAGCGGGCGTTGGTGTTTGGCATTGCCGCCACCCCAACCCGAGGGCATGCACCTTCCCGGACTGGGCGTCGGGTTGCGCCGCGTCGGCGAGGAACAGGGTGATCTTCATCTAGTCGCCTCCGCCACGCGATCCCTGCCCCGCTCCCAATCCATCGACGACCCCCGATCGCTCGGCCGGGCCACGTGGTCCTCAACCGCAGTGACCCGCTTCGTCCCGTCGGCTGGATACTACGCCGCCGGCGAAATGCGCCGTTATCGTCCGGGCGGCAGCTGGCGAGGCTCCTCGGGTGAACGCAGTTCGGCTGGCCCGTCGCGCCGTACGAGCTCGCGATGAGCGCCGTGCTCCGTCGGCTCGAGTGCATCGATGTCATTCGCACCCGCCCCCGGCAGCGGCGCGTACTCGGCGGTGGCATCCAGCCTTTCGGTCGTCCCCGCGTGCCTCCCGTAGTCGCGCATGGATTCGATCCGGGTGGGGCTGACCGGCGCCTCGGCGTGCGAAACCCGTGGGTCGGCACCGGGCGGCTGATCAGAGCCCTCGGAGCTCTCAGAGTTGACCGTCACCTTGCGAGTGCGCTTGAACGAGAACGCGATCTCCTCCACCTCTTCGAAGACCTGGCGCGCGGTGCGCAGCGGCTGGGTCGTGTTGTCGATCGCCCGCGCGACGATCGGCGGCACCAACGGTCGAATCCAGCGAGCCGCTGCTCGAGCGGCACCAGTGGCATCCGAAATCGAAGGGATCAGCGGTGCCCCGCGCTCCGCCCGCTCCGCAACGTCGCCACCCTTCTCGGCCGGCGCGGGCAGGTTCTCCGCGACCTCGGCGCGGGGATGCTCTGCGGCAGAGGGCAATTCGGCAACCGCGCGGCTGGCCGCCTCCGCTTCGGCTGCGATCGGCAGGTACATGTCTTCCTCCCCTAGCTTGCGCACTGGCTCGAAGCCACGTTGCACCGAGGCCCGCACGGGAGCCTCGAGCGCTTCGCTGACGCGGCGACGTTGTTGCTCGCGGTCGATCTCGGCTTGGGCTTCGATGGCGAGGCGGGTCTGGGTGAGTTGGTGTTCGGCCCACATGATTTCGGCGGCCTGGCGCACCTCGGCGCGCTTGATCGCGATGGCCGTATCAGCCTCGAAGTCGGCGCGCTCGCGCACCAGGTCGGCACGATCGCGATCCGCGCGCGCGGCCGCGTGGCGGTCATGCGTGGTCTCGCCGCGCCACCGCCGCAGGATCAACGGCAGCAGGTACAGCAGTGCGAAGAATGCGGTCATCAGCACCCGCAACAGCAGCGCGCCCGCGCTGGCCAGGGTGAGGTCATTTAACGCCACCCAGCGCGCCCCCAACCCCCGGTCCGCGTCCGCCACCACCGCGCGCCGCGCGGCGGCGAGGGCCTGCTGGTCGCGGGCAACGTCGGCGTCCAATTCGGGGGATTGGCGGTCGCGGGTGGCCAGGGCGTTGTCAAGTTCACGTTGCGCGTCGGCGAGAAGTTCGTTCGCCGTGCGGGTTTCGGGCCCCGGCCCGGGGATGCCGGTGATCCGGGTCTGCGGGCAGGGCGGTGTCGGGTTGTACTCACAGCGCGCCACGACCAAGGCGTTGTCCAGGTGGCCACGGGCCTGATCGACGGCGGTATCCAGTGCTGCGCGCGCACTTTGGGCCTGTGTGAGGGACGTCGACGCCTGCGCGACGCCGGGTGCCGAGTCGGCGTTTTCTAACGCGCGCTGGTCCAGCCGGTGGTCGATGGCCCCGGAGAACGCCGCGACCGCGGCAAGTTCACCGACGACGACGCCGATGGCGATCGCGACCGACGCCCGTCCCACCGTTCCCAAAAGGCCGGGACGGCCCTGTGCGGAACCGCTGGCGGTGCCGCGGGTCACCGCGCCGACCAACAGCCCGAACACAACAGTCAGCGCCAGGAGGGCCCACAGGGGCCACCGCACCGCGTCGTGCACAGCCAGGCTCGCAACGAGCCCGGCCAGCAGCGCTCCGAGCAGGACCACCGCGCCTGCGACAGCGTGAGTGGACCGTTCGTGACGCTCACCGAGTTCGCGCCAGTGTCCGCCGCCCAGCCAGGTGAGCAAGCCCTCGATCCGGGATCCGGCCGAGCGCTGCTCAGTAGCTACTTGGGCACACATGCGTTCAAGCCTGGCAGGCCGCCGCCCGACACACCGAATTGAATTGCTCGCTTGTGGCATTGTTCACAACTCGTTGCGGTGGTCACGGATCACACCGTCGTGGTACAAGTTGCGCGCGAATTTGCTGCGACGCGAGCGGATCAGCGGCCGTTATAGCTGGTGACGTGAGACGGTGTAAATCTATGCAAAACCAGGACTACGTCACCTACGAAGAGTTCGGCCGCAGGTTCTTCGAGGTGGCCGTCACCCCGGACCGGGTCGCCGCGGCATTCGCCGACATCGCGGGCAGCGAGTTCGCTATGGAGCCGATCGCCCAGGGACCAGGCGGGATTGCCAAGGTCAGCGCCAACGTCAAGATCGAGGAGCCCAGGGTGACGCGGCGCCTCGGTGACCTCATCACGTTCGTCATCCACATTCCGCTGTCGATAGACCTACTGCTCGACCTGCGACTCGACAAGCAGCGGTTTGTGGTCGCAGGCGACATCGCGCTGCGGGCTACCGCGCGTGCCGCCGAACCACTGCTGCTGATCGTCGATGTCGCCAAACCGCGGTCGTCCGACATCACCGTCAACGTGTCGTCGAAGTCTTTCCGGGGCGAAGTGCTGCGCATCCTTGCCGGGGTGGACGGTGAAATCCGCCGATTTATAGCCCAGTACGTGGCCGCCGAGATCGACGCGCCGCAATCCCAAGCCGCCCAAATAATCGACGTGGCCCACCAGCTGAACGAGGCGTGGCCTTAGGCGGTTGTCGCGCGAAGGGTTTACCGGGCCGGTGCGGCGGGGTATGTGCTGCCACGGTCGCGCGTCGCCGGCGTCGCTGGGCCGCAATGTTGGCCACCGCCCTGGAAGAGTGAATTTCATGACACAAGTAGACGTTTCGACCTCATCGGACATGGAGCCGGAGTCCGCCTGGAAGCTGGCCTCCAACCTGCGCCGGTTCGACGAGTGGATGACGATTTTTGGCGGCTGGCGCGGCGCGGTCCCCTCGACGATCGATGAAGGAACCCGAATCTCGTCGTGTATCAAAGTCAAAGGCTTCCGCAATGTCATTCACTGGACCGTGACCCGTTATGACGAGCCGACGCAGATTGAGCTGCAGGGTCGCGGCCGGGGCGGGATTCGCCTCGCGGTGCAGATGACCATCACGGACGAGGACCCCGGATCAGCTTTTCATCTCACCGCAGATCTGAAAGGCGGCCTGCTGGCAGGACCCGTGGGCAAGGTCGTCGCCAGAGTCCTGAGGTCCGAAGTGCGGAAGTCGGTGAACAACTTAGCTGCGTTGCGGTAGCACTGCAACTGAACTGGCAGAGTGATTTGTCAGCAGGCGAGCGACGATTCAAATTGCTGGCGAGGTCAGTAATGGTGGGTTAGTCTACGGCGTGCCGGGGCTGTTTGGGCGCGGGAGCAGTGCGCTTTCACCCGACGAATCGACTGGGTAGGAGACTTACATGACCTATCGGTGGTTGCTCACGGCAATCGTCGTTGCGGCGACGCTGACGGCGGGCTGCACGTTTACCACCAGAACGGGAAGTTCGCCGAGCAGATCCGCGACCACGAGTTCCACGTACACCACCGACACGGCAACCAGTTCCGCGTTGACGTCGACGTCGAGCGAGACCATCCCGACCGCACCCTCCAGCACACTGGAGTCGAGCCAATGCGCCGATGTCACCGGGGCGAACGTAGACCTGCTAGCGGCCTCGGACAAAGACGCGGCCCGCAAAGCCGCTGACACCCTTGAGAATTACAACCCGCCGGCCGATGTCAAGGAAGCGATCGAACACTTCGTCAGCGTCGGCGGTGCCCACTTCGATGACCCGGACTACGCGAGGTACAACATGGTCCTCGACAACTGGGTCAAAGGGGTCTGCCCGACTTAATCGCTCGCGCGGTCAAGGGTCCACTTGCTCCCGTCGTATCACCGTGCTGGGTGCTTGATCGGCCATACCCGTTCGGCCTCGCGAACCCGCCTGCGATCCATGCCAAGCCAGGACAATCCCGCTCCAAAGACCATGAGTCCCACGATGATTGCCGCAATACCGAAACCCACTTGCCCCAGTGCGAAGTTGGCCAAGCAGGCGACGAACGCCACGGCGACCGCCGTGACCACGATGAGCCTGGGCGTTCTCGCCATGTCCTCGCCCGGTTCACCGGCGCCGCGATACCCGACCCGACCACCTGCGTCAGGACCGCGCGACATGTCTGCCATGAGCGTCTCCTCCTGCCGTACGACTGACTGCACGCCTACCCGAAAAGCGGACCGTACAAACGACTTCGGGTCGGTTCGACGGTCGGCGGGAGCCGTCGGCTCGGCCGATACCACGAAAAGACGTGCCCCAGAGCCCGATCGGCAGTTCTCAGGCCGGCGGAACCGTCTGGGCGCGTACCGCCTCGGCGAGTGTCGCCGCTCTGCGGTTGGTGAAAACCTCTTCGAGCATCAGTCGTTGGCCGTCCGGTCCGGTCAGCGGGACCCGCCAGTTGGGGTATTCGTCGGTGGTGCCGGGCTGATTCTGCGTACGACGGTCGCCGACTGCGTCGCTCAGCGCCACCCCCAACAGTCGTGACGGCGTGCGACCCAGGTAGCGGTAGAGGGCCAGCACGACCTGCTCGGGGTCGTCCGATTCGTCTGGCCCGCTCTCGAGCAAGCCGACCCTGCGCAGCTCGGCCATCCAGGCGGCCCGCTCGGCGCGGTCAGATTCGAGTTCGGCTTCCACCGGCCGTGTCAACAGGCCCAGCGACTCACGCAGCCGCACATGGTCGGCGGCCAGATAGCCGGCGGTCGGTGGCAGATCGTGGGTGGTCACCGACGACAGGCAGTACTCTCGCCAGCGCTCCGCCGGCAACGGACCGCTTGTTCCATCCCGCCCATCCCTATCCAGCTCGAACCAGAGAATCGAGGTGCCCAGCAGCCCGCGCAGAAGTAAGTAGTCGCGCACCCATGGTTCGACGGTGCCGAGGTCCTCGCCGACGACCAGGGCGCCGGCCCGATGCGCTTCCAGGGCGACGATGCCGATCATCGCTTCGTGGTCGTAGCGCACGTAGGTGCCCTGGGTGGGCGGGACGCCCTGGGGTATCCACCACAACCGGAACAGCCCGATGATGTGGTCGATGCGCACGCCGCCGGCGTGCCGCAACACGGCCTGGATGAGTGCGCGGAACGGTCGATACTCCTGCTCGTGGAGTTTGTCCGGCCGCCACGGCGGCTGTGACCAGTCTTGGCCGAGTTGATTGAACTCGTCGGGCGGCGCCCCTGCCGTCACGCCCGGTGCCAGCACGTCCTGCAGGGCCCATGCGTCAGCCCCGTTGGGATGCACGCCGACGGCCAGGTCGTGCATGATGCCCAACGCCATGCCGGCCCGGACGGCCTGCGACTGCGCCGCGGCGAGTTGCTCGTCGAGTAGCCACTGCAGCCAGCGGTGGAAATCGACTGCCCGGGGATGCTTCCTGACGAAATCGGCGACAGCGGCGCCGGTGGGATGCCGCAATGCTTCCGGCCAGTCATGCCAATCGCCGCCATAGGTTTCGGCCAGCGCGCACCAGGTGGCGAAATCGTCGAGGGCGCGGCCTTCACGGGCGCGGAATGCGGCGTAGGCCAGTTCACGGCCGGCGGACCGCGGCACCCGGTGCAGCAGCTTGAGCGCCGCCCGCTTCGCGGCCCAGGCGCTGTCACGATCGATGGCGTCGAGTTCGCCGACTCGCTGCTGGACATCGGACCGCAGCCGCCGCACCCGGCCACGCCTGCTCAGATCGGCGAATTCGGGGACTGCCTCGACGCGAAGGTAAATCGGGTTGACGAAGCGCCGCGATGTCGGCAGGTACGGCGAGGGCTCCATCGGGCTGGTCGGAGTCGCCGCATGCAGGGGATTGACCAGTATGTAATCGGCGCCGTGGACGGACGCCGACCACACCGCCAGGTCGGCCAGGTCGGTCAGATCGCCGACTCCCCACGACTGCCGGGAACGCACGCTGTACAGCTGAACCGCCAGGCCCCACGCGCGTCGGGCCCCCAACTGCTCGGGCAGCCCGAGCCAATCCGGCGTCACGATCAGCGCGGTGCTGGTCTCGAAGTCGTCAGAGCTTAAGTGCACGCGGTGGTAGCCGAGCGGCAGGTCGCTGGGCAGCAGGAAGCTGGCCTCCCCGATCCAGCGGCCGTCCAGGTCGAACGGCGGGGTGAAGTTGTCGACCTGCGCTATCCCGCTTTGCGGCCCGCGCTGAACGGTGCCGTCCTCCAGCTGCAGCCACACCTCGGCGGGATGACCGTGGGTCACATGCACCCAGAACCTGGTCTGCGCGTGGACCCGCCCCACGATGGTGGCCGGGAGCTGACGCGCCCAATAGGACCGGAGCTGGGCCCGCAGCGCCACGTTGCGCTCCTGTTCGGTGGCCGCGGGCACGCCGAGGGCTGCCAGCACGGCCACCAGTGTGGCCTCGGAGACGGGCACGTGCCGGCCGGCCCAGTCCTCGTATCCGGTGGCGATGCCGAATCGCCTGGCCAGTTCGAGCAGCGAGGGCGCGGGCTCAGTCATGTCGCCCATCTTCCAGGACCCGCCCGATGACGATCCGGGCGCTGTGGGCCACTGCTCGGGGTTAGACCATTCGGCACGCCGAATTTGCGTGGCGCCGCTAGTATGCCCGCTGAAGCATTATGGAGAAATCCAGCGGGGGATATGCAAGGCTGCAACGGTGCGGACCGGGCGGCCGCCCGGGCATCGGCTCTGCCAGTTGCGCAAATACGCTGATACTGCGCCGCGTGGCGAGGTCGGCGCGGGTGGCTTACGGTTGTCGATGGTGATAACCGCGTCAGTTGACAAGGCCGAACTCAGGCCACACATCCAGGCATTTCAGCAAACCGGAAGGTGATCTAACTTGGCCGAGGAGCGCCGCGGGCAGCGGGGGTCGGGGTACGGCCTCGGTCTGTCGACCCGGACCCAGGTAACCGGTTATCAATTCCTCGCACGCCGGACCGCGATGGCATTGACCCGCTGGCGGGTCCGGATGGAAATCGAGCCGGGCCGTCGTCAGACGTTGGCGGTGGTCGCGTCGGTCTCTGCGGCGCTGGTGATCTGCCTGGGAGCGCTGCTGTGGTCCTTCATCAGCCCGTCCGGCCAGATCAACGACTCCCCGATCATCGCCGACCGTGACTCGCACGCGCTCTACGTCCGAGTGGGAGACAGGCTGTACCCGGCGCTGAACCTGGCGTCCGCGCGACTGATCGCCGGGCGCCCGGACAACCCCCACCTGGTTCGGTCCAGTCAGATCTCCAGCCTGCCGCACGGGCCGCTGGTGGGCATCCCCGGCGCGCCCTCGGAGTTCTCGCCCAAGAGCCCCCAGGCGTCGTCGTGGCTGGTGTGTGACACCGTGGCCACGTCGTCGGGGGTCGGCGCGCCGCAAGGGGTGACGGTGACGGTGATCGACGGCACGCCGGAACTCACCAACCACCGCAAGGTGTTGAGCGGGTCGGACGCGGTGGTGCTGAGCTATGGCGGGGATGCGTGGGTCATTCGGGAGGGACGTCGGTCCCGCATCGATCCGATGAACCGCTCGGTGTTGTTGCCGTTGGGATTGACGCCGGAACAAGTCGGCCAGGCGCGTCCGATGAGCCGGGCGCTCTACGACGCCCTGCCGGTGGGCCCCGAACTCTCGGTGCCCGAAGTTCCGAATGCCGGCACCGCGGCGACGTTCCAGGGCGCCCCGGGCCCGGTGGGGACGATCGTCGTCACCCCGCAAATCAGTGGGCCGCAACAATATTCGCTAGTTTTGAGCGACGGCGTGCAGACGCTGCCGACGCTGGTGGCCCAGGTGATGCAGAACGCCGGGGGTCCGGGGAACACCAAACCGGTGACCATCGAACCGTCGGCGCTGGCGAAAATGCCTGTCGTGAACAGGCTTGACCTTTCGGCATTCCCGGACGATCCGTTGCAGGTGCTGGATATTCGGGAGAACCCGTCGACCTGCTGGTGGTGGGAGCGCACAGCCGGCGAGACCAGGGCCCGCATCCAGGTGGTGTCCGGCCCGACCATTCCCATCGCGTCCAACAGTGCCAACAAGGTGGTCCAGCTGGTGAAGTCCGACACCACGGGCCGCGAAGCCGACCAGGTGTACTTCGGCCCCGATTTCGCGAACTTCGTTGCCGTTACGGGTAACAACCCGGGAGCTCAGACGGCGGAATCGCTGTGGTGGCTGACGGAGGCCGGCGCGCGGTTCGGCGTGGACGACAGCCGCGAGGCGCGCGAGGCCTTGGGCCTGACCCTCAAGCCGAGCCCGGCGCCCTGGGTGGCGTTACGCCTGCTGCCGCAGGGGCCGACGCTGTCGCGGGCGGACGCGCTGGTCGAGCACGACACCCTTCCGATGGACATGACCCCTGCAGAGTTGGTGGTACCGAAGTGAAACGCGGATTTGCCCGGCCGACGCCGGAAAAGCCCCCGGTTATCAAGCCGGAGAACATCGTCCTGCCAACTCCGTTGAGCATTCCGCCGCCGGAGGGCAAGCCGTGGTGGCTGATTGTGGTCGGCGTCGTCGTGATCGGCCTGCTGGGCGGCATGGTGGCGATGACCTTTGCCAGTGGGTCACGCGTATTCGGCGGTGCCGGCTCGATCTTCCCGATCTTCATGGTCGGCGGAATGATGATGATGATGTTCGGCGGCCGGTTCGGCGGCCAACAGCAGATGAGCCGCCCGAAGCTGGACTCGATGCGCGCCCAGTTCATGCTGATGCTCGACATGCTGCGCGAGACGGCTCAGGAGTCGGCGGACAGCATGGACGCCAACTACCGCTGGTTCCACCCGGCGCCCAACACCCTGTCGGCGGCCGTCGGTTCGTCCCGAATGTGGGAGCGCAAGCCGGACGGCAAGGACCTCAACTTCGGGGTTGTTCGAGTCGGGGTGGGCATGACGCGTCCCGAGGTGACTTGGGGCGAGCCCCAGAACATGCCCACCGACATCGAGCTGGAGCCGGTGACCGGGAAGGCACTCCAGGAATTCGGGCGCTACCAAAGCGTCGTCTACAACCTGCCGAAGATGGTGTCGCTGCTCGTTGAGCCCTGGTATTCGCTGATCGGCGACCGCGAGCAGGCGCTCGGACTGATGCGGGCGGTGATCTGCCAGTTGGCGTTCTCGCACGGTCCGGACCACGTGCGGATGGTCGTCGTCAGCTCCGACCTGGAGGAGTGGGACTGGGTCAAGTGGCTGCCGCACTTCGGTGACCCCCGGCGTCAGGACGCGGCGGGCAGCGCGCGGATGGTCTACAGCTCGGTGCGGGAGTTCGCCGCGGAACAGGCCGAGTTGTTCGCCGGACGCGGTTCCTTTACACCCCGGCACGCCAGCTCGTCGGCGCAGACGCCGACACCGCACCACCTGATCATCGCCGACGTGATCGATTCCCAATGGGAGTACGTGATCAGCTCAGAGGGCGTAGACGGCGTGACGTTCTTCGACTTGACCGGCTCGCCGATGTGGACGGCCGTCCCGGAGCGGACGTTGCGGTTCGACGACATCGGTGTGATCGAGGCGCTGCCCCGGGACCGCGACACCTGGATGGTGATCGACGAAAAGCCGTGGTTCTTCGCCCTGACGGATCACTTCAGCATCGCCGAGGCCGAAGAGTTCTCCCAGAAGCTGGCGCACTGGCGGCTTGCCGAAGCATACGAGGAGATCGGCCAGCGCGTCGCACACATCGGCGCCCGAGACATCCTGTCCTACTACGGGATTGACGACCCGTCCGATATCGACTTCGAGGAACTGTGGGGCAGCCGCACCGACACCATGGGGCGGTCACGGTTGCGGGCGCCGTTCGGTAATCGCTCCGACAACGGCGAACTGCTGTTCCTGGACATGAAGTCGCTGGACGAAGGTGGCGACGGTCCGCACGGTGTCATGTCGGGAACGACCGGTTCCGGTAAGTCCACCCTGGTGCGAACCGTGATCGAATCGCTGATGCTCGGCCACCCGCCGGAGGAACTGCAGTTCGTGCTGGCCGACCTCAAGGGTGGATCAGCCGTCAAGCCGTTCGCCGGGGTGCCGCACGTGTCCCGCATCATCACCGACCTGGAGGAAGACCAGGCGCTGATGGAGCGCTTCCTCGACGCCTTGTGGGGCGAGATCGCGCGGCGCAAGGCGGTCTGCGACAGCGCCGGCGTCGACGACGCCAAGGAGTACAACTCCGTGCGCTCGCGGATGCTCGCGCGCGGCCAGGACATGGCGCCCTTGCCGATGCTCGTGGTGGTCATCGACGAGTTCTACGAGTGGTTCCGCATCATGCCCACCGCGGTCGACGTCCTCGACTCGATCGGCCGGCAGGGCCGCGCCTACTGGATCCACCTGATGATGGCGTCGCAGACCATCGAGAGCCGGGCCGAGAAGCTTATGGAAAACATGGGTTACCGGCTGGTGCTGAAGGCCCGCACCGCGGGTGCGGCGCAGGCCGCCGGCGTGCCGAACGCGGTGAACCTACCGGCTCAGGCGGGTCTGGGTTACTTCCGGAAGAGCCTCGAGGACATCATCCGCTTCCAGGCCGAGTTCCTGTGGCGCGACTACTTCCGCGGGATCACCATCGACGGCGAGGAACAGCCCGCGCTGGTGCACAGCATCGACTATGTGCGACCGCAATTGTTCACCAACTCGTTCACGCCTCTCGAGGTGAGCGTCGGCGGGCCGGAGATCGAGCCCGCTCAGGGCAACGGGGAGGTCCTCGACCTCATCGAGGACGAGGAGGAGGACGAAGGAGGGGTCAGGACCCCGAAGGTCGGCACCGTGATCATCGATCAGCTGCGCAAGATCCCCTTCGAGCCCTACCGCCTGTGGCAGCCGCCGCTGACCCAACCCGTCGCTATCGACGAACTGGTCAACCGGTTCCTCGGCCGCCCGTGGCACAAGGACTACGGCACCGCGCGGAATCTGGTCTTCCCGATCGGGATCATCGACCGCCCGTTCAAGCACGACCAGCCGCCGTGGACGGTGGACACCTCCGGTCCCGGCTCCAACGTGCTGATCCTGGGCGCCGGTGGTTCGGGCAAAACCACTGCGCTGCAGACGCTGATCTGCTCGGCGGCGTTGACGCATACCGCCGAGCAGGTCCAGTTCTACTGCCTGGCCTACAGCAGCACCGCGTTGACCACGGTCGCGCGTTTGCCGCACGTCGGCGAGGTCGCCGGTCCGACGGACCCGTACGGCGTGCGCCGCACGGTCGCCGAGCTGCTCGCGCTGGTCCGGGAACGCAAGCGCACCTTCCTGGAGTACGGGATCCCGTCGATGGAGGTGTTCCGGCGCCGCAAGTTCGGCGGCGAGGCGGGTCCCGTGCCGAACGACGGATTCGGCGACGTCTACCTGGTGGTCGACAACTACCGGGCTCTGGCCGAGGAGAACGAGGTCCTGATCGAGCAGGTCAACGTGATCATCAACCAGGGGCCCTCGTTCGGCGTGCATGTCGTCGTCACCGCCGACCGTGAGTCGGAGCTGCGGCCACCTGTGCGTAGCGGTTTCGGTTCCCGGGTGGAGTTGCGGCTAGCCGCCGTTGAAGACGCCAAGCTGGTGCGTTCCCGGTTCGCCAAGGAAGTTCCGGTCAAGCCCGGGCGCGGCATGGTCGCGGTCAACTACGTCCGGCTCGACAGCGACCCGCAAGCGGGCCTGCACACCTTGGTGGCGCGTCCGGCACTGCATAACACGGCCGACAACATCTTCGAGTCCGACAGTGTGGTCGACGCGGTCAGCCGGCTGTCCAGCGGGCAGGCGCCGCCGGTACGTCGGTTGCCGGCGCGGTTCGGCGTCGAGCAGGTGCGGGAGCTGGCTGCCAGGGACACCCGCCAAGGTGTCGGCGCGGGTGGGATCGCTTGGGCCATATCCGAATTGGATCTGCAGCCGGTGTATCTCAACTTCGCCGAGAACGGTCACTTGGTGGTGACGGGCCGCCGCGAATGTGGCCGCACCACCACGCTGGCCACCGTCATGGCCGAGATCGGTCGGCTGTATGCGCCGGGCGCCACCAGCGCGCCCCCTCCGCCGCCTGAGCGGCCTTCCGCCCAGGTATGGCTGGTGGACCCGCGCCGTCAGCTGCTCACCACGCTGGGTTCGGAGTACGTGGAGAAGTTCGCCTACAACCTCGACGGCGTCTCGGCAATGATGAACGACCTGGCCGCGGTTCTGGCCGGCCGTGAACCGCCGCCCGGTCTGTCGGCGGAGGAACTGTTGTCGCGGTCCTGGTGGAGCGGTCCGGAGATCTTCCTGATCGTCGACGACATCCAGCAGCTGCCAGCAGGTTTCGATTCACCGCTGCACAAGGCCGCCGCCTGGGTGACCAGGGCCGCCGATGTGGGCTTGCACGTGCTCGTTACCCGCACCTTCGGTGGTTGGTCGTCCGCGGGCAGCGACCCGATGCTGCGGGCGCTGCACCAGGCGAATGCGCCACTGCTGGTGATGGACGCCGACCCCGACGAGGGCTTCATCCGCGGCAAGATGAAGGGTGGCCCGCTGCCCCGCGGCCGTGGCCTGCTGATGGCCGAGGACACCGGCATCTTCGTCCAGGTGGCGGCAACCGAGTTTCGGAAGTAGGACGTCGGCGCTGCGCTGGGTTTGACCGGATCAAACCCAGTGCAGCGGCAACGATTTGAGCGCGAAGGACTTTGACGGGAATTTGATTTCGGGGGCATAGTCCGTGGGCGCCTCGAAGTCCGGGATCTGCTTGAGCCATTCTCCGACGATCACGGTCAGTTCTATCCGAGCCAGATGAGATCCCAGGCAGCGGTGCGGTCCACCGCCGAATCCCCAGTGCCGGTGCACCTTTCCGTCCATAACCAAATCGTCGGTCGACCACGCGTCGCTGCCGTCGCGGTTGATCACCGCCATGCACAATCGGACCTGCGAGCCTGGCGGTAGCGTCATGCCCCCGACGTTGACGAACTCGGTGACGATCCGGGGGGCCACCGGGGCCGGCGGCTGCAGTCGGATGATCTCTTCGATGAAAACCCTGATTTGCCTGGGATTGTCGCGGAGCTGCGCGCGCAAGTGCGGTCTGCGCGCGAGTTCAAACAGGCAAAAGCCGATGATCGCCGTCACGGTGTCCAGACCCGCCAGTATCAACAGGTGGCTCATGCCCAGCAGCTCGAGATCGGTGAAATCGCCTGGGCCCGCCATCACCTGCGACAACATGTCCGAGCCCGGGTTTTCCCGGCGCTGCTGGATCGCGGTGTGGAGATATTCCAACAGCTCGACCTGGCCCGCCTGGAGCTCGGCCAGGGCGAGGTACTCCCTGTCGCCGATGATGGCGTCTTTCCAGGCGATCAGTTGGTCGCGATCCTGCAGCGGCAGGCCGTAGAGGTCGAGGAAGGCCTGGAAGGGGTAGAGCCGGGCGAAATCCGCCATGACCTCGCATTCGCCGCGTCCGGCAAGGGCCTTGATCATCTCGATCGCGTGGTGCTGCAGCACCGGGCGCGACTTACTGAGCGCGGTCGGGCTGAAGTAGGGCTGCAGGATTTTGCGGTAGCGGGTGTGCTGCGGTGGATCGAAGGCCAGCGGGATCACCGGCAGCGGATCGGAGGGCGGCTGCAGGATCGTCGACGAGAACGCCTTCGGATTGCGCAGCGCGGCGAGCACGTCCTCGCGTCGAGTCAGGTAGTAGTAGCCGTTCATGAACACCACGGGCCCGGCGTCGCGCAGGGTCTTCCAACCGACGCCCCTGTCGTCGGCCAACGGCAACGCCGCATAGTCGAGTCGAGGCAAGTAGAACCCACCGGCCTGGCCTTGGCCAAGAGTGCTCATGCGGTCAAAGTTCTTTCCCCTTTGGTCCGTGTGGTTTCCGCACGCCGACGCAGCCGAGCCGGGGCTGCCACAGCCCAATATGGCATGGCCGCCATTCGCCCACCAACCGGCCGCCGGGCGCATCCGGTAGACGCCGGCCCGCGGGCGGTTAATCTACGTATCGATCCATCCGTCCCGAATCTGGCCTGGGCCCAGCCAGGAGTCGAGAGAGGACAGCGGAGTGAAGGTTCGTCTCGAACAGTCGAAATGCGTGGGACACGCACAGTGCTACGCGGTCGATCCGAACCTGTTCCCTATCGATGAGTCGGGCTACTCCGTGCTCGAAGAGCACGAGGTGCGTCCCGAGGACGAACAACTGACCCGGGACGGTGTTGCCTCCTGCCCTGAGATGGCGCTCATTCTCGACGACGACTGAGTTAACCAGCGCCGAACCAGCGACCCTGTTTGCCTGCCGGACATACGATCACGGCTGCCGTTTCCGCAGGTCGCGCACCATCCCCGGGACATTGGGTTGAACAGAAGATTAATAGAAATCTGCGCGGAATGAATAGTTGTCGCAGCCCCGCCTTGCCGCCGTTTCGCCCTCTAAAGTCTCTGTCGTGCGGCGGTTCGATCACGACGAGGTGTCGTCGCAGAGGTTATGCACCAACGGGATGACGAGGCAGGAAGCGAAGCCGCGGATGATCCCTGATATCGGCTCAGCGGTAAACGCCCGGAACTTTTCGGGCCGCCCGACGACAAGCGCGGGTCAAAAAGCTAGTGGCGGTCGCAGCAGTGTGGCTGCAAGTGCGCGATAGCAGGCTCAGGACGTCAGACGTGGTCGGTTGAGGAGGGGTGGTGTTTGACTTCGGCGCGTTGCCGCCTGAGATTAATTCGGGTCGGTTGTATGCGGGTCCGGGGTCGGGGCCGTTGGTGGCTGCGGCGTCGGCGTGGGATGGGTTGGCGGCTGAATTGAGTTCGGCGGCTGCGGGTTACGGTTCGGTGG
>NZ_JAFBAR010000100.1 GCF_019247635.1 Mycobacterium sp. | reverse complement strand
GGCTCGAAGCGCCGCAGTTTTGATACACGCTTCGGCTGGCGCGCCAACCTCAGGTCCGGCGCCGGCGCGTCGTACAGCACAACGTCGTCGATCAGGGCTGCGGTCATGGTGTCCTCCTGGAAGCTGGGCGTGCCGGGCGGTTCAGTGGCGCCTGCGGCTACTCGACGTTTGTCGTTTGGTTATGGACCCCCGCCGAATCACGACCGACATTGGCGTGTAACTTTCCGTATGCATTCGCGTCGCGTAGGATTTGCCTACTAACAACCGCTGAAGATATTTGGCGGCACCGGGCGGGTAGCTGCGCTATTGGTATTAGACGTTTATGGGAAAAGCTGATGGCAAAAGAGCATGTGCGGCCGGCGCTGCGAAATCGCTGAGCAACTTCGCTCCGCGCACGTGACGGCGGCCGCTACACCGCAGTCTTGATCAGTCGCGCGTCAACCCGTTTCCTCCCCACCGGCTGGATGCCGGTTTCCGCGTGTGCGGATCTGCGTATCCGGTTTTCTCGTAAGCCGATATCACAGTTCCACTCGGATTTGCGTGGTCGCCAGCAATTCCTGGCATTGCTGAGCTTAATGCGGCAGCTTGTTGCGGCAGTGACGCGAGAGGTAACGTCAGAAATACAATAGGTGAAAAGCGGATCCGTATATTGGAAGATGATATGAGCCGAATTCAAAGCCACTCACCACTCCGGCGGCTGTGATTGGCTGGTAGATCCGCGTGCCCGCGGTCGAGACGGCTGCACTACCCGAGGTCTGCACTATTCTGATCTGCTATGTGCGGAATCGTCGGCTACGTCGGGCAGCGTCCTGCCTGCGAGGTCGTCATGGACGCGTTGCGCCGGATGGAGTACCGGGGATACGACTCGTCGGGGATCGCGCTGGCCGACGGACGGGGCAGACTCACGGTGCGCCGCCGGGCCGGCCGGCTGGCGAACCTGGAGAACTCGATGGCGGAAATGGCCCCGGCAGAGCTGGCCGGGACCACCGGACTGGGTCACACCCGCTGGGCGACCCACGGCCGGCCGACCGACCGCAACGCGCACCCACACCGCGACGCCGCCGGCAAGATTGCGGTCGTCCACAACGGGATCATCGAGAATTTCGCCTCGCTGCGCCATGAGTTGGAGCTGGCGGGCGTGGAGTTCGCCAGTGACACCGACACCGAGGTCGCCGTGCACCTGGTGGCGCAGGCCTACCACCACGGTGAGAGCGCGGGCGACTTCGCGGCATCCGTGCTGTCGGTGCTGCGCCGGCTGGAGGGCCACTTCACGCTGGTGTTCGCCAACGCCGACGAGCCCGGCACTATCGTCGCGGCACGGCGCTCGACACCGCTGGTGCTGGGCATCGGCGACGGCGAGATGTTCGTCAGCTCGGATGTGGCCGCGTTCATCGAACACACGCGCCACGCGGTCGAACTCGGCCAGGACCAGGCGGTGGTGCTCACGGCCGACGGCTACCGGATCACCGACTTCAACGGCGACAGCGACGGCGAGGACGTCGACTTCCGCGAGTTCCACATCGACTGGGACCTGGCGGCGGCCGAAAAGGGTGGTTACGAGTACTTCATGCTCAAAGAGATCGCCGAGCAGCCCACCGCGGTGGCCGACACGCTGCTCGGGCATTTCGTGGGCAACCGGATCGTGCTGGACGAGCAGCGGCTGTCCGATCAGGAACTGCGCGAGATCGACAAGGTATTCGTGGTCGCCTGCGGCACCGCCTACCACTCGGGGCTGCTGGCCAAATACGCGATCGAGCACTGGACGCGCCTGCCCGTGGAAGTGGAGTTGGCCAGCGAATTCCGCTACCGCGATCCGGTGCTCGACCGCAGCACGCTGGTGGTGGCGATCTCGCAGTCCGGTGAAACCGCCGACACCCTGGAGGCCGTCCGGCACGCCAAGGAGCAAAAGGCCAAGGTGCTGGCGATCTGCAACACCAACGGCTCCCAGATCCCGCGCGAGTGCGACGCGGTGCTCTACACCCGCGCCGGCCCGGAGATCGGCGTGGCCTCGACGAAAACATTCCTGGCCCAGATCACCGCGAACTACCTGGTGGGTCTGGCGCTGGCGCAGGCTCGCGGCACCAAGTACCCCGACGAGGTCGAACGCGAGTACCGCGAGCTGGAAGGGATGCCCGACCTGGTGGAGCGGGTGATCGCCACGACCGACCCGGTGGCCGAACTCGCCTACCGGTTCGCCCAGTCGTCGACCGTGCTGTTCCTGGGCCGCCATGTCGGCTACCCGGTGGCGCTGGAAGGCGCGCTCAAACTGAAGGAACTCGCCTACATGCACGCCGAGGGCTTCGCGGCCGGGGAACTCAAGCACGGCCCGATCGCGCTGATCGAAGACGACCTGCCGGTGATCGTCGTCATGCCGTCGCCCAAGAGCTCCGCAACCCTGCATGCCAAGCTGCTGTCCAACATCCGCGAGGTCCAGACGCGCGGCGCGGTGACCATCGTGATCGCCGAGGAGGGTGACGAGACCGTGCGCCCCTATGCGGATCATCTGATCGAAATCCCGGCGGTATCAACTCTTTTGCAGCCATTGCTGTCGACGATCCCGCTTCAGGTGTTTGCCGCCTCGGTGGCGCGGGCCCGCGGGTACGACGTCGACAAGCCGCGAAATCTGGCCAAGTCCGTCACCGTGGAATAGTCCGGGTCATGAGACAGGGCCTTGTCGGTTCCGGGTTCGGTGTCGTGGCCTTCGTCGTGGCGTACATCGCCTCGATCGTGCTGTATGCCAACGGCGGCATGGGCCACGCCCGCCTGATATCGGCGGCCCCGTCGTCCGACGATGGAACGAAGGTGACCATCGACGTGGACGACATCCAGTCGGACGACAGCACGCTCGTCGTCAACATCACGGTGTTGCCCGGACCCGCGCTGGTGGACCCGCAGACCCACAATCTGAAGGACGACCTCAGCGTCGTCGTGACGTCCGCGGTGACGGCGAGCAAGCGGGTGTGGCCAAAGGGCACGCTGCCCGACATTTTTCGCGTTTCGCTGACCCTCGTCGGTGACGTCGCGGATTGGCCCTTCGATCGCTACCAAACGGGACCGATATTCGCCGAACTGTTGTCCGGCGAGGCGCACGTCACGGACCGGGCGAGGGTGACGATGGTCGACCGTCTGCTCGGCTGGAAGGTTGAGGCGACTGCTGTCGACACAGCCAAGCCGCTCGGCCCGTACCGCGTGGATTTGGTCCGGTCGCCGAGCACGGTGGCGTTCGGTGTGGTCATCCTGGCCGTCCTCGTCACGCTCGCCGGCCTGGCCCTGTTCGTCGCGGTTCAGACGGTGCGCAACCGGCGCAGATTCCAGCCGCCCATGACGACGTGGTACGCCGCGATGCTGTTCGCGGTGATGCCGCTGCGCAGCGCGCTGCCCGACGCGCCCCCATTCGGGAGCTGGATCGACGTCACGATCGTTCTCTGGGTGATCGTCGTGTTGGTCATCTCGATGGTGCTCTACGTCCTTTGCTGGTGGCGGCACCTCAAGCCCGAGCCAGAGCACACCGACCAAGCGAAGACCTGACGCCTTGGCCGAAGGCAGGCAGCTAAACGCCAACCGTGCCAAGGTGGAGGCTATGGCGAGGGCGTCGGCGAGGCAACGACTGCGCGGTTTGGCGCTCGCGGTCTGGCATTACGTCAGCAGTGCACCGCTGACCTACACTTGGCTCCTCGCGCTGGCGATCACCACGATCGTCCAACACACGCTCACGGGCAGGCAGTTACATGCCGTGTTGCTGCACCGCTTCACCAACATCCACGCGTTGGCGACAGACCCGCTCGGTGTGCTGTTCTCCAGCCTGCTGTGGATCGACGGCAACAGCCTGGAGCCCTACCTCTTGCTGTTCACCATCTTTTTAGCGCCCGCCGAACAGTGGCTCGGTCAAGTCCGTTGGCTCAGCGTGGGATTGAGCGCCCACATCCTGGCCACCTACATCAGCGAGGGCCTGCTCTACTTCGCGATCGAGATGCGCGACGCGTCGGAGAGGTTTGTGCGTGCGCACGATATCGGGGTCAGCTACTTCCTGGTCGGCGTCATGGGGGTGCTCACCTACCACATCGTGCGACCATGGCGCTGGGGTTATCTGGCTGTGCTGCTCATCGTTTTCGGCTTCCCGCTGCTCACGATGGACCACATCGAGCTGAGTTTCACCGCGATCGGACACTTCGCCGCCTTGCTCGTCGGTCTGGCTTTCTACCCGATGGCGCGCGAGCGCAAGCGCCCAGCCGTCGATCCGGCAAACCTGACATCCTTGCGGCGGCGTCGTACCCCCGACGCCTCAGCCCCACGCGGGGCGTAACGCGACGGCAATCGGCCCTTCCGTGGCGGAATGGCAACTGATTTGGCGGGTGTCAGGGGCGCTAAAGCGTCGGCTCCGGTTGTTGCAGCGCGTGGGCGGCCTGGGTGCGGTTTTCGGCGCCGAGTTTGATCAGGATGGCTTCGATATGGTGGCCGACGGTTCTGGGGCTCAGGTGCAGCGTGGCGGCGATAGCCGCGTCGCTGTGGCCGGCGGCCAGCAGGTCGGCGACTTGGCGCTGACGAGTGGTGAGTCCGTTGGGGTCGGCTTTGGTGTGGCGGGCGAGGCCGCGGGACCTGGGTCCGCCGAGTTCGGTGAGGCGTTGTTGGGCGCGGCGGGCCGCGGCGCGGCCGCCGAGATCATGGAAGGTCCGCAGTGCGCTGGCGACGGCGGGGGCGTCGCCGCCGAGTTGGGCGAGGGCGGCGTCGTAGGGGCAGCCGCGGCGCGTCCATTCGGCCGCGGCGGCCTGCCAGTCGCCGCTGATCTCCAGCTGATAGGGCGTGAGCGCCGGTGTCGCAGGGGTGGTGGCGCCGGTCAGGTGTAGCCAGCGTTGCAGGCGGCCGGTAAGCCAGGGGTCGGCCGCGGGGCCCGCGGCGGCCAGGCCACGTTCCGCTTCGGTGCGGGCGGTATCGTCGTCGCCTGCGAGCCAGGCGATCTCGGCTCGGGCCGCCCACACCACGGCCAATAAAAAGAAGTCGCCCGGCCCGGCGTCGGCGGCGGCGCCGTCGGGCAGCTGCCCGGTTGGCGTGTGGCCGCGCCGGGCCCGGACCAACGCCCTGGTCACCATCGGCAACACGGCATTGATCAAGCCCAATCTGGGTGTGGTGAGCACTTCTTCGGCGCTAGCACTGGCCCGAATCCATTCACCGCGATCCAACGCGTTGAGCGCGGCCGCGCCGACGGCCATCGGCTGGTATGCACCCAGCTCATGCTTATCGCAGAAGGCCGACAGGTCGTCGATGTAGCGCTGGGCGCGGTGCGGGTCGTGGTGCAGCGCGGCCGTCCAGCACATCGCCGCCCCAATCAACCCGACGTGCTCGGCCAGCTCGTCGGTAGCCATCGCCTGGTGCCAGCTACCCTCACAGTCCTCCCACCCGGGGCCGCCGGCCCACACCGAGGCCAACGCGGCAAAACAACGCGCTCGCATCACCACGCCCGGGTCGCCGATCTGGGTGCCCAAAGCGATTGCCCGCTCGGCAAATTGGGTGCAAGCCGGGTCGTAGCAGACCCCCGTGATGTGCACCATGTTCGTCAACGACCAGGCCAGTTGCGGGGTGGGTCCCAGGTTTTCCAGCAGCCTCACCGAGGCACCCGCGGCCTCGAGGCCCTCGCTGATTCGCCCTCCGCTCCACAACATATGAGACAAGAGGCGTAGGTTTTCGCCTTCGCCAACCCGATCATGTAGGCAGCGTCGAGTGCTGATTGCTTCGCGCAAACCGCTTGCCGCAGTCTCCGCTTCCCCGCACAGATAGCGGGCGAACGCGTGCTGCTCGATCCAGATGACCTTCCGGTCGGCGGGAGTGTCCCGGGCGTGGCGCAAGACCAGCGCGTACAGCTCAGCGGCTTCGCGGTTGGCGCCCAACGCGGCCGCGCGCCGAGCCCCTGCCAGACCGTAGCCCACCGCCGCGTCGTCCTCACCGGCCTGGTCGGCATGAAAAGCCAACGCCGCCAACATATCCGGATCGACCGGCGGTTCGGCAAGTGTGGTCATCGCCTGTCGGTGTAACGATCGGCGCCGATGGTCGGGAATCTGGTCCAGCGTGGCGCGGCGCGCCAGCTCGTGGCGAAACCCGAGCATCCCATCCACACCGACCAACACCCCGGCACCGAGGCATTCGCTTAGCCCCGACTGCGCTGTGGGGCAGACTTTTTCGATCAGGTCGACCTCGGCACGCGGACCACATACTGCGGCGGCGTAGGCGGTGTCGCGCGCCGCGGCGGACAGTCGTGCCAGCCGGCCCCACACCGCCTCGGCCACGCTACGCGGCAGGCCGCCGGGTAGTCGATCAGCGCCGGTTGCCAGGATTTCGGTGACGTAAAACGGGTTACCGCCGGTGATTCGGTGCAACTCGATCGCGTTGACCCCGCTGCCGGCTGTCAGGGTCGCCACCGCCTCCTGGCTGAGGGGATCCAATTGGATGCGGGCCAGCGCCGCGCAGGTCACTATGTCCCCGATGGCGGCGGCCAGCGGATGCTCGGGCCCGACCTCGTCGTCGCGGTAGGTCACGACCAACAGCAGCGGCAAGGCGCTGATGCGCCGCCCGACGAACCGCAACAGGTCCAGGGTCGCTCCGTCGGCCCAGTGGGCGTCCTCGATGACCCAGGCCCAGCGCTGCCCGCTGCCGAGCACGTCGAGCAGTCTGCGGTACACCGCCGTTGTGTCTCCGGCCTCCAATGCGCCCGCCACACCCGCGGCCGCGTCGGAATCCAGCCCGGCCAGGGCGTCGATGAGCGGGCCCAACAGCCGCGGGGCGCTCAGCGGGTCACACCACCCCCGCAAAACATGCAGGCTCGAATCCAGCCCGGCCACAAACCGATTGATCACCGCGGTTTTGCCGACCCCAGCCTCGCCGCGCAGCAAAACCACCCGACCCCCGCGTGGGCCAACCCGCTGCGCTAAGCCGCGAAGCTGCCGCAGCTGTGGCCCGCGCTCCAGTAAACGCTCCACTGGTCATCCCCAACCCGCGGCGAGTCCACGCACCAAATATGGGGAGTCCTCCCCATGTGCCGGGCCCGAGCGCCAGCGCACACTACAGCGCGAGCGCTCCGGCCAGCTGCGCACAACAGCAACCGCACATCCCGACATGATGGGCAATTAGCGTAACGCCGCAGCTGCCGGGCCGCTCGCGATGTCGTCACCGGGCGGAGCGCACGGAAGGCCGGGTATGACCGAGACGCTGTTGTTCTTCGGCGAGGGATCGGACGGGGTGACGATCTGGACCTCGAGATGGAGCGGCTCCCATCTCAGCTTCGGGCCAATTGCTGCCAGCGAGGTGGTGAGCCTCGCCGGCCGCGGCAATGCGCTGCAGGTACCGGGCCCGGTTCTCTTCGCTTTGAACACAATGATTTTCGCGCCGTCTGGCTCTAACGATCTGCTGGTCTGGAACACCCACAATTCGGACTCGACGTCGCACTGGACACACGATGTCTTCAACGACGCGGGCAACACGGCGGACCAGTTCAACCCGCAAGGCTTCTGTGCCGCCCTGCACGGCTCGCAGCCGCTGGTGTTTTTCAACGGAACGTTTCAGACCGGCACAGAGCTGATCAGCGTCCAGGAGCTGTTCTCGACCGACGGCACTCTGGGTGGGACGAAGATGATCCCGGGTCCCGTTTCGAACCTGGACCCGTCCTCCCTGGCAATGGTGTTCATGGACTTTTTGGACGGGCAATCCGGTCAACTGTTCTTCGCCGGCTACGACGGCTCTGACTACGTGCTCTTCGGGTGTGCCGGAAGCACCCCGGTGGCTCCGGTTTTCCCGGCGGGGAGCGGCGTCGTCAATCCGGCGTATCTGACGATGGCGCAGGTTGGCCCGCTGACCGCAACCCAGGTCGGCCCGATCACCGAACTGTCGCCCAAGCAGTCGCTGTTCATGAGCGCTCAGGACGCCCAGGATGCGTCGGGACCGATATCGCTCTGGCAGTACCAGGAAGCCGGTGAGCTGACCAAGATCGTTCCGGCACATGGGGTTTCGTCCAACGGGCTGCAGCCCTGCAATCTCACCCCACTGCTGTGGCAATTGCAGGGGGCCTACCACAGCGCGTTGTTGTTCTCCGGGCTTGACGACGACAACAACACCGGCTTGTGGATGTCGCTGGGAAACGCGGGACCGACCACACAGATCCCGACTCCCACGCCGCACGACGCGCCGTCCAGCGACGCCGGGGTGTACCCGTTCAATCTGACCGCGTTCGACGACAGGCTGTGGTTCACCGGCTATGACACCTACATCGGCGGGTCCCCCAGCGAGCGTGGGCTGTTCGTCTACGACCCGGTGAACAACCCGGGCAAGGCAACCCAGATCGTCCACAGCTCTCAACTCGCCTTCGACCCCGGCTTCGACGCGGGCTGGGCGGGCAACGGGCAAACGCCGGCCGAAGGTTTCGGCCTCAACCAAACCACGATGACCGTCTTCGACAACGACCTGTTCTTCAGCGCCTCGGAGCCGTCGAGCGGCGTCGCCAACCTGTGGCGGGCCAACCTCACGTTCGACTCGCACGGGTCGCCCAAGCTGACTCCCGCAGTTGTGGCATCCGTCGCGCAGACCGGACTGCGGCCGTTTTCGCTGACGACCGTGAGCCTGTGAGGTCCAACGGCCGGACGGCGACGGCTACACCCGGGCGGAACCCGCCGCAACCGGGGCTGCTGTTTGGGTTTAGCGGCGCGGGCGTGCAGCGGGCGCCTTAGGGCCCACGTGGATTGTCGGGGCGCTGCCACAATGGTGCGGTGACATCGCTCAGGGTCGCCGGCTGGCTGCGGTTCGGTTCGATGGAGCTGCTGGTATGCATCCTGCTGGCGTTCGCCTTGTCGGCGACGGTCCTGCACAGCACGGTCTCGGCGAGTCCGGCATGGTCGACGGCGGGCACGGTGTTCTGCGGGGTGTTCGTGCAGGCGGTGCCGTTTCTGGCGCTCGGCGTGGTGGTCAGCGGATTGATCGCGGCCTTTGTCACCCCCGAACGGCTGGCGCGCTGGCTGCCGCGCCGTCCGGCCCTGGCGGTGCTGGCCGCGGGGGTCGGCGGGGCGGTGCTGCCGGGCTGTGAATGCGGTTCGGTGCCGGTGGGACGCAGGTTGTTCGGCGAAACAGGGGCGACGGGCGCGGCGGCCCTGACGTTCATGCTGGCCGCTCCCGCCGTCAACCCCGTGGTCCTGGTGGCCACCGCGGTGGCGTTTCCCGGCGCGCCCGCGATGGTGCTTGGCCGCGCGGGCGCGTCGCTCTTGACGGCGCTGATCATGGGTTGGGCGTGGGCACGGTGGGGCAGCCCCGAGTGGGTCACCCGCCGGCTTTCCCTGCCGCACTCGGAGGGCGAGTCGCGGCGGGCGGTGTTCGTCGAAGCGGCGCGCCACGACTTCCTTGCGGCCGCGTCCTATCTCGTGCTGGGTGCGGGCGCGGCCGCGGCGCTGCGCGTGCTGGTGCCCCGGTGGGTCTTCGAGCACCTGGCGGCACACCTGATCCTCGGTGTCGTGGTCATGGCCGCGCTGGCGGTGGTGTTGGCGTTGTGTTCGGAGGCGGACGCGTTCGTGGCCGCCAGCATGACGATGGTGCCGTTGCTGCCCCGACTCGTGTTCCTGGTCGTCGGCCCGGCCGTCGACGTGAAACTGTTCGCGATGCAGGCGGGCATGTTCGGGCGGGCTTTCGCGGCGCGCTTCGCCCCGGCCAGCCTGCTGGTCGCGGTCGTGAGTGCGTGCGCCGTCGGATTGCCGCTCCTGGGCGGTGGTTGAGGGTGGTCGGGTGAGCCGCGAAACCGAGAACACTGTCTTGTTGCTGGTGGGCATCAGCATCGCGATGGTCACCGCATCGGGCGCCTTCACCCGCTACGTCAAGCCCGGGCTGCTGGGGTGGCTGGCGGCGACCGCGGTGCTGCTGATCGCGTTGGCGCTCTCGGCGATCATCGGCGATATCCGCCGCGGCGGACCGCGCGATCACGGCGACGGTCATTCCCACCGGCCCGGCATGGTGTGGGCGTTGTTGGTGCCCATCGTCGTCTTGATCTTCGTGACGCCACCCGCGCTGCGCCCCACGGCCGTCACCCCGTCGGTCGCCGCCGTCTCCCATGACGGTGCGAATCGGGCCTTTCCCCCGCTGCCCCCGGGCAACGCCCCCGAGGTGTCGCTGCCCGAAGTGCTGATGCGCGAGGCCCAGGACACCACCGGTTCGCTGACGAATCGGTCGATCACGGTGACGGGGTTTGTCCTCAACGAGGCGCGGGGTGTGGACCTTGGCCGCATCGTCATCGTCTGTTGTGCCGCCGACGCGCAGCTGGCCCGCATCCATCTGGGTGGCCCGGCCACCGCCGGTGCCGCCGGGTTGCCGGACTACACGTGGCTCCGCGTCGAGGGCCAGGTCACGCCCGCGTCCAAGCAACCGAATTCAGCGGCGCTTCCAACGCTGCAAGCCACCGCGGTCACACGCATCGACGCTCCGGCCAACCCCTATGCGTATCCGCGTCGGTGAGGCGCGGTGGGCAGCAGACTGCGACACGTAACCTTGGTGAGCGCGGGCAGGATCGGCTTCCAGCAGAGGAGCAAGCGGGCTGATGCGGCAGTACTACTCGGTAGACGCGATCCGCGACGCCGAAGCGCCGCTGCTGGCCGGCCTGCCCGACGGCGCTTTGATGAAGCGTGCCGCCTTCGGGCTGACGACCGCGATCGTTCGCGAGCTGACCCAACGCACCGGCGGGGTGGCCGGCCGGCGGGTGTGTGCCGTCGTCGGATCGGGCGACAACGGCGGCGACGCGCTGTGGGCCGCGACGTTTCTGCGCCGCCGCGGCGCGGCCGCCGACGCGCTGCTGCTCAAGCCGGAGCGCACCCACGCCAAGGCCCTGGCTGCGTTCCGGAAGGCCGGCGGTCGCATCATCGAAAGCGCCGAAAGCATCAGTACCGAAACAGATCTCGTCATCGACGGGGTGGTGGGCATCTCGGGTTCGGGCCCGCTGCGGCCGGCGGCGGCCGACGTGTTCGACGCCGTCGAGAAGGCGGGCATCGCGGTGGTCGCCGTCGACATCCCCAGCGGGATCGACGTCGCGAGCGGGGCGATCGCCGGGCCCGCGGTGCACGCCGCGCTGACCGTCACCTTCGGGGGGCTCAAACCCGTGCACGCGCTGGGCGACTGCGGCCGGGTCGAGTTGGTCGACATCGGGCTCGACCTGCCCGCGACCGACCTGCTGGGGTTCGAGGCCGCCGACGTAGCCGCCCGCTGGCCGGTGCCCGGGGCCCACGACGACAAGTACACCCAGGGCGTGACCGGCGTGCTGGCCGGCTCGTCGACGTATCCGGGTGCGGCCGTGCTGTGCACGGGTGCCGCGGTCGCGGCCACGTCGGGGATGGTCCGCTACGCCGGCAGCGCCGGCCCCGAGGTACTCGCGCACTGGCCCGAGGTCATCGCCGCGCCGACGCCGGCTGCGGCCGGGCGAGTGCAGGCCTGGGTCGTCGGGCCGGGGTTGGGTACCTCAGATCCGGAAGCGGCCGGGGCCTTGTGGTTCGCGCTGGACACCGACCTGCCGGTGCTGGTCGACGCCGACGGGCTGACCATGCTGGCGGCCCACCCCGATCTGGTGGCCAACCGCAACGCCCCGACGGTGCTGACGCCACACGCCGGTGAATTCGCCAGGCTGGCGGGGGCCGCGCCCGGTGACGACCGCGTCGGCGCCTGCCGCAAGCTGGCCGACGCAATCGGCGCGACCGTGTTGCTCAAGGGCAACGTCACCGTCATCGCCGACCCCGGCGGCCCGGTCTACCTGAATCCCGCCGGACAATCCTGGGCCGCCACCGCCGGCTCCGGCGACGTGCTGTCCGGGATGATCGGCGCGCTGCTGGCATCCGGCTTGCCGGCCGCCGAGGCCGCCGCCGCCGGGGCGTTCGTGCATGCCCGCGCGGCGGCCGCGTCCGCCGCTGACCCGGGACCCGGTGACGCTCCGACGTCGGCGTCACGGATCCTGCACCACATCCGGACCGCCCTGGCCCATCTGTAGCCGTCCGTCGAAAAGCACCGAAAGGATCCCGCCGTGACTCGCAGCCACCCATCCATGGCCGCACATTCGATCGCCCCTGCCTACACCGGTCGCATGTTCACCTCACCGGTACCCGCCCTGCGGCTGCCCGAGGAGTCGATGGATCCCGACGCGGCCTACCGCTTCATCCACGACGAGTTGATGCTCGACGGCAGTTCGCGGCTCAACCTGGCCACCTTCGTCACGACCTGGATGGATCCGCAGGCCGGCAGGTTGATGGCCGAGACGTTCGACAAGAACATGATCGACAAGGACGAATACCCCGCGACCGCGGCCATCGAGCAGCGCTGCGTGTGCATGGTGGCCGACCTCTTCCACGCCGAAGGCCTGTCCGACGAGGATCCCAACAGCGCCTGCGGCGTCTCCACGATCGGGTCGAGCGAGGCGGTCATGCTGGGCGGTCTGGCCATGAAATGGCGGTGGCGCGCCAAGGTCGGCAAAGACTGGCCGAAGCGCACGCCCAACCTGGTGATGGGCTCCAACGTCCAGGTGGTGTGGGAGAAGTTCTGCCGCTACTTCGACGTCGAGCCCCGCTACCTGCCGATGGAGGAGGGGCGCTACGTCATCACTCCCGAGCAGGTGATCGACGCCGTCGACGAGAACACCATCGGGGTGGTGACGATCCTGGGCACCACCTATACCGGTGAGCTCGAACCCACCGCCGAGGTGTGCGCGGCGCTGGACAAACTCGCCGCCGACGGCGGAGTCGACGTGCCGGTGCATGTGGACGCCGCCAGCGGAGGATTCGTAGTCCCGTTTCTGCACCCGGAGCTCAAATGGGACTTTCGGCTGCCCCGGGTGGTGTCGATCAACGTCAGCGGGCACAAGTACGGGTTGACCTACCCCGGCGTCGGGTTCGTGGTGTGGCGTAGCAAGGAGTATCTGCCCGAGGAGCTGGTGTTTCGGGTCAACTACCTGGGCGGCGACATGCCCACGTTCACGCTGAACTTCTCCCGGCCCGGTAACCAGGTCGTGGGCCAGTACTACAACTTCCTGCGGCTGGGCCGCGAGGGCTATACGCAGGTCATGCAGACGCTGTCGGCGACCGCGCGGTGGCTGGGCGAGCAGCTGCGCACCGGTGACCACTGCGAGCTGATCTCGGACGGTTCGGCGATCCCGGTGGTCAGCTTCCGGCTGGCGCGGGACCGCGGGTACACCGAGTTCGACGTCTCACACGAGCTGCGCGGCTACGGGTGGCAGGTGCCCGCCTACACCATGCCGGACAACGCGACCGACGTGTCCGTGCTGCGCATCGTGGTGCGCGAGGGCCTGTCCGCCGACCTGGCCCGGGCCCTGCACGACGACGCCGCCAAAGCGCTGGCCTCCCTGGACAAGCTCAAGCCGGGCGGGCACTACAGCGCCGAGCACTTCGCGCACTGAGTTCTCGGGCGCGACGAGGCGGCGCCCGCTCGCGAGCGCAACGTGGCCGCGATTTCGCCGATTTTTCGCAGTGCGGTTACGCTCGGCGGCGCCTGCGCGGCGCTCTGGGACAATAGCGGCCGTGGCCGTTAGCCCGATATCCCTGACACCGGGAGTCCTCGCCGAGGCCGTGGTGGACTTGGGTGCCATTAGACATAACGTGCGACTGCTGTGTGAGCGCGCCGGCAGCGCGCAGCTGATGGCGGTCGTCAAAGCCGACGGGTACGGCCACGGCGCCACCCGGGTCGCGCTGGCCGCGCTGGCCGCCGGCGCGGCCGAACTGGGTGTGGCCACCGTCGACGAGGCGCTCGCGCTGCGCGCGGACGGCGTCACCGCGCCGGTGTTGGCCTGGCTGCATCCGCCGGGGATCGACTTCGGGCCCGCGCTGCTGGCCGACGTGCAGATCGCGGTGTCCTCGGTGCGCCAGCTCGATCAACTGCTGGACGCGGTACGCCGGACCGGCCGCACGGCGACGGTGACGGTCAAGGTCGACACCGGTCTGAACCGCAACGGTGTCGCGCGGGAGGACTATCCCGCGGTGCTCACCGCGCTGGAACGCGCCGTCGCCGAGGACGCCGTCAGGGTACGCGGGCTGATGTCGCATATGGTGCACGCCGACCAACCGGACAGTTCCATCAATCACGTTCAGGCCCAGCGGTTCAGCGGGATGCTGGCGCAGGCACGCAGCCGCGGGCTGCGATTCGAGATGGCGCACCTGTCGAACTCGGCGGCCACGCTGCTGCGTCCCGACCTGGCCCTCGACATGGTGCGCCCCGGTATCGCCGTGTACGGCCTGAGCCCGGTGCCGGAGCTGGGCGACCTGGGACTGATACCCGCGATGACCGTGAAATGCGCTGTCGCGCTGGTGAAACCGATTCGCGCGGGTGAGGGGGTTTCGTATGGGCACACCTGGATTGCCAAACGGGACACCACTCTGGCGCTGCTGCCGGTGGGCTACGCAGACGGCGTGTTCCGGTCGCTGGGCGGGCGATTGGACGTGCTGATCAACGGCAGGCGTCGGCCCGGAGTCGGACGGATCTGCATGGACCAGTTCCTCGTCGATCTGGGCCCGGGACCAGTCGACGTGGTCGAGGGCGACGAGGCGATTCTGTTCGGCCCCGGCGACCAGGGTGAACCCACCGCGCAGGACTGGGCAGATCTGCTCGGCACCATCCACTACGAGGTGGTGACCAGCCCGCGGGGCCGGATCAGCAGAACCTATCGCGGAGCCGAGACCGTTGAACGATGAACAGGTGCGCAAACGCAGGGCTTGGCTTGCCGGAGGTGCCGGGGTGACTGCGGTTGCGACCATCGTCGGGGCCTCCGCACGCCGTTCGATGATCGAACGCTCCGCCGCTGTCGAGGATCCCTACGCGGACGAGGATTTCGAACGACTCGACCTGGACCGCGGTTATGTGGTGACCACGCCCGACGGGGTCCCATTGGCGGTGCGCGAGGCCGGTCCGGTGGACGCCCGGGTCACGGTGGTCTTCGCGCACGGATTCTGTCTGCGCATGGGCGCCTTCCATTTTCAGCGGATGCGGCTCGGCGAGCACTGGGACCAGAACGTGCGGATGGTCTTCTACGACCAGCGCGGGCACGGACAGTCCGGGGAAGCCGCCCCGGAGACCTACACGCTGACCCAACTGGGCAGGGACCTGGAAAGCGTGCTGCAAACGGTTGCGCCGCGTGGGGTGGTCGTGTTGGTCGGTCATTCGATGGGCGGCATGACGGTGTTGTCGCATGCCCGGCAATTTCCCGAGCAGTATGGTCGTCGGATCGTCGGTGTTGCCCTGATTTCGACTGCCGCGGAAGGCGTTTCCCGTTCGCCGCTGGGCGAAATACTGAAAAACCCGGCGCTGGAAGCGGTCCGGTTCACCGCGCTGTCCGCGCCAAGGTTGCTGCACCGCGGCCGCAACGTGGCCCGGTCGTTGATCGGCCCGGTTCTGCGCGCCGCGTCCTACAGCGATCTGCAGGTCAGCCGCAGCCTGGACGCGTTCTCGCAGCGGATGATGAACGGCACGCCGATCCCCACGTTGGTGGGCTTCTTGCACGCCCTGGAAGTGCACGACGAAACCGCGGGGCTGTGGACGTTGCTCAAAGTCCCGACCCTGATCGCGTGCGGTGACCACGACCTGCTCACCCCGGACGAATACTCGCGAAAGATGGCGGCCTCGCTGCCGCAATCCGAACTGGTCATCGTCAGCGGCGCCAGCCACCTGGCCCTGCTGGACAAGCCCGACCCCATCAACGCGGGGCTGATCCGGCTCGTCGAGCGCGCCGTTCCGGGCAGGATGGCGCTGCGCTACCGGCGGTTCCGTGAGCGGATGCGGCGCCGTGGTTAGGTTGGACGGCGGCACCGCAACGCTCGAACGCGTCGAGGACACCATCGCGCTGGGGTTCCGGCTGGGTGGGCAACTGCGCGCCGGCGACGTCGTTGTCCTCACCGGTCCACTCGGCGCCGGAAAGACGGTGCTGGCCAAGGGAATTGCCGCGGCCATGGACGTCGACGGCCCGGTCACGTCGCCGACGTACGTACTGGCGCGGGTGCATCCGGCGCGACGCCCGGGCGCTCCGGCGATGGTTCACGTCGACGTCTACCGGTTACTGGACCACTCCGATCCGCCCAGCGCCGGTCTGCTCGGTGAGCTCGACTCGCTGGACCTCGACACCGATCTTGAAGACGCGGTCGTGGTGGTGGAGTGGGGCGAGGGCCTGGCCGAACGTCTAGCCGAGCGTCACCTCGACATCCGCCTGGAGCGAATCAGCCATTCCGACACCAGGATTGCCACCTGGGAGTGGGTTACAAGGGGAACTGCACGTGAATATTGTTCTGGCCCTTGACACTTCCACCCCGGCCGTCACGGCGGGAATCGTCCGTCGGGACGATCTGGCAACGCTGGCCGAGCGGGTGACCGTGGACGCCCGCGCCCACGCCGAGCGGCTCACGCCCAACGTTCTGGCCGCGCTCGCCGAGGCCGAGCTGACCATGGCCGATCTCGACGCCGTCGTGGTGGGTTGTGGTCCCGGACCGTTCACGGGATTGCGGGCCGGCATGGCCACCGCAGCCGCCTACGGTCATGCGCTGGACATTCCCGTGCACGGCGTGTGCAGCCTGGACGCCATCGGGGTGCGCACCACCGGCGACGCGCTGGTGGTGACCGACGCCCGCCGGCGCGAGGTGTACTGGGCTCGCTACCACGACGGGATTCGAAGCGGCGGACCGGCCGTGGATGCCCCGGCGGACGTCGACCCGGGTCCTGCCCGCGCGGTCGCCGGTTCGCCCGAGCACGCGGCGCTGTTCGACCTGCCGCACTGTGGGCCGGTGCACCCGACACCGGCCGGCCTCGTCACCGCGGTCTCCGACTGGTCGGGCGACCCCGCGCCGCTGGTGGCGCTGTACCTGCGTCGCCCTGACGCCAAGCCCCTGGTGGCACGCCCATGACCGCCCGCATCGAGCCGGTCACGCTGGGCCCGTTGATACCGGTGGACGCGCAGCGGTGCGCGGAGCTGGAGGCCCTACTCTTCGAAGGCGACGATCCGTGGCCCGCCGTGGCGTTCGAGCGCGAACTGGCCGCCAAGCACAACCGCTATGTGGGAGCGCGCACGGTCGACGCGTTGGTCGGCTACGCCGGCATCTCGCGGCTGGGGCGCAACCCCCCGTTCGAATACGAGGTGCATACCATCGGCGTCGACCCCGCCTACCAGGGCAAAGGCATCGGCCGCCGGTTGCTCAACGCACTACTGGACTTCGCCGACGGTGGCACCGTGTACCTGGAGGTGCGTACCGACAACGAGGTGGCCATCGAGCTGTACCGCAGCGTCGGATTCGAACGGATCGGCTTGCGCCGCCGGTACTACCGGGTCAGCGGCGCCGACGCCTACACCATGCGACGGGAAGCGCAGTGACACTCATCCTGGCTATCGAAACCTCGTGCGACGAGACAGGTGTCGGCATCGCGCGCCTCGGCAGTGACGGCGCCGTGACCCTGTTGGCCGACGAGGTGGCATCCAGCGTCGACGAGCACGTCCGGTTCGGCGGCGTGGTCCCCGAGATCGCCTCCCGGGCACACCTGGAGGCGTTGGGTCCGGCGATGCGGCGCGCGCTCGCGGCCGCCGGCGCGAGCAAACCGGATATTGTCGCGGCAACCGTCGGGCCGGGACTGGCCGGTGCCCTGCTGGTGGGCGTGGCGGCGGCCAAGGCCTACGCGGCGGCCTGGGGAGTGCCGTTCTACGCGGTCAACCACCTGGGCGGGCACCTGGCCGCCGACGTCTACGAACACGGACCGCTGCCCGAGTGTGTCGCGCTGCTGGTGTCCGGCGGTCATACCCAGCTGCTGCACGTCCGGTCCCTCGGCGCCCCGATCGTCGAGCTGGGCAGCACCGTCGACGACGCCGCCGGCGAGGCCTACGACAAGGTCGCGCGTCTGCTGGGGCTCGGATATCCGGGCGGCAAGGTGCTCGACGACCTGGCCCGCACCGGTGATCGGGATGCGATCGCGTTCCCGCGCGGCATGACCGGGCCGAACGACGACCCGTACGCGTTCAGCTTCTCGGGGCTCAAGACTTCTGTCGCCCGGTATCTGGAAAGCCACCCCGACTTTCGGGCGCCCGACGTCGCCGCCGGATTCCAGGAGGCGGTCGCCGACGTGTTGACGAGGAAGGCGGTCCGCGCGGCCACCGCGCTGGGCGTCTCGACTCTGCTGATCGCCGGGGGCGTGGCCGCCAACTCGCGGCTGCGCGAGCTGGCCGCCGAGCGCTGCGCCGCGGCGGGCCTAGCGCTGCGGATCCCCAGGCCGCGGATGTGCACCGACAACGGGGCGATGATCGCGGCGTTCGCCGCGCAGCTGGTGGCCGCAGAAGCTCCGCCGTCGCCGCTGGATGCGCCTACCGACCCTGGCCTGCCGGTGGTCCGGGGGCAGGTCAGGTAACCACCGCCCGGGGGTCCGGGGCAGGTCAGGTAACCCCCGCCCGGGCGCCGAGATTGCCGTCACGGCTGTGCTCGGGGGCGTGAGCGCGACCCTGGCGGCAATCTCGGCGCCGCGCCCGACGGGCCAACTCTCAGGGAAGCAACGGGGCGCCCTTGAGTGCTAGCACTCTCATGTATAGAGTGCTAGGAGGCAATCGGCCCGATCCCGTGTGCCGGCACCCGCGACGACGGCGCGAGGGCTCGGACGAGTGCCAAATCATCTGGTAACTCGGGCGGTTCGGGCTGAGCCCCGGACCGACCGTCAACCCGGTCCGGGCAAGGGTCTCGGACCCTATCGAATTAGTGGAGGGCTCCAATCGTGGCGAAGGTGAAGATCAAGCCACTCGAGGACAAGATTCTCGTGCAGGCCAACGAGGCCGAGACCACGACCGCGTCCGGTCTGGTCATTCCTGACACCGCCAAGGAGAAGCCGCAGGAAGGCACCGTCGTCGCAGTCGGCCCCGGCCGGTGGGACGAGGATGGCGCGAAGCGGATCCCCGTCGACGTGTCGGAGGGTGACACCGTCATCTACAGCAAGTACGGCGGCACCGAGATCAAGTACAACGGCGAGGAGTACCTGATCCTGTCGGCACGCGACGTGCTGGCTGTCGTCAACAAATAGAAGTCCGTGTTCCGCCCCGGCGATCCCCCGTGTTCACGCGCGGCGGATTTCCGGGGCGGCTCGCGTTGAGGGCTAACAGCCTGAAGGAGCCTGATGAGCAAGCTGATTGAGTACGACGAAACCGCGCGCCGCGCCCTTGAGGCCGGCGTGAACAAACTCGCCGACGCGGTTCGGGTGACCCTGGGACCACACGGCCGGCATGTGGTGCTGGCCAAGGCGTTTGGCGGTCCCACCATCACCAACGACGGCGTGACGGTCGCGCGTGAGATCGATCTGGAAGACCCCTACGAGAACCTGGGCGCACAGCTGGTGAAGTCGGTCGCCACCAAGACCAACGACGTCGCGGGCGACGGCACCACCACCGCGACGGTGCTGGCCCAGGCTCTGGTCAAGGCCGGCCTGCGGCTCGTTGCCGCGGGAGCCAACCCGATTGCACTGGGCTCGGGGCTCGGCAAGGCCGCCGACGCCGTGTCGGAGGCGCTGTTGGCGTCTGCCACGCCGGTGTCCGGCAAGGACGCCATCGCGCAGGTGGCGACAGTGTCGTCGCGTGACGAGCAGCTCGGCGAGCTGGTCGGCGAGGCGATGAGCAAGGTCGGCACCGACGGCGTGGTCAGCGTCGAGGAGTCCTCGACGTTGAGCACCGAGCTCGAGTTCACCGAGGGTGTGGGCTTCGACAAGGGATTCCTGTCGGCCTACTTCGTCACCGACTTCGACTCCCAGGAGGCCGTGCTCGACGAGCCCGTGATCCTGCTGCACCAGGAGAAGATCAGCTCACTTCCCGACCTGCTGCCGCTGCTGGAGAAGGTCGCCGAGTCGGGCAAGCCGCTGCTGATCATCGCCGAGGACGTCGAGGGCGAGGCACTGGCGACGCTGGTCGTCAACTCGATCCGCAAGACGCTGAAGGCGGTTGCGGTGAAAGCGCCGTTCTTCGGCGACCGGCGCAAGGCGTTCCTCGAGGACCTGGCCATCGTGACCGGCGGCCAGGTGGTCAACCCCGACGCCGGCCTGCTGTTGCGCGAAGTGGGCACCGAGGTGTTGGGCTCGGCGCGGCGCGTGGTGGTCAGCAAGGACGACACCATCATCGTCGACGGCGGCGGCGCGAAGGATGCCGTGGCCGACCGGGTCAAGCAGCTGCGAGCCGAGATCGAGAACAGCGACTCGGAATGGGATCGCGAGAAGCTGCAGGAGCGGGTGGCCAAGCTGGCCGGCGGGGTGGCCGTCATCAAGGTGGGTGCCGCCACGGAGACCGCGCTCAAGGAGCGTAAGGAAAGTGTCGAGGATGCCGTCGCGGCAGCCAAGGCCGCGGTTGAGGAGGGCATCGTCCCCGGCGGCGGGTCCGCTTTGATCCAGGCGCGCAAGGCTTTGCAGGACCTGCGCGCGTCGCTGTCCGGTGACGAGGCCCTGGGTGTCGACGTGTTCTCCGAGGCGTTGAGCGCACCGCTGTACTGGATCGCCGCCAACGCCGGGCTGGACGGCTCGGTCGTGGTGCACAAGGTCAGCGAACTGCCCGCCGGGCATGGGCTGAATGCGGTCACCCGTGGCTACGGCGACCTCGCCGCCGACGGCGTCGTCGACCCGGTGAAGGTCACCCGCTCAGCGGTGCTCAACGCCGGGTCGGTGGCTCGGATGGTGCTGACCACCGAGACGGCGATCGTGGACAAGCCGGCCGAGCCGGCCGACGGCCACGGCCACGGTCACCACCACCACTAAGCTGCACGAGCAGACGCAAAAGCCCCCGACACGCCGAGCGTGCGGGGGCTTTTGCGTCTTTTCGTGCTCAAGGCGGCGCTGGAGGGGGCCGCGGGCTCGGTGTCGCGCGTCGGCGACGTTGCCGCCTAGCCCACCTCGGTGCGGGCCGAGGGCGGCCACTTTCCGCGGGACAGGTCGCGGTCGAGCAACCGAGCGCTGACATCGCCGTCGTAGAAGAGGCTCGGGTCGAAAGCATCACCGAAGTGCTTGGTCAGCAACGACGAGAACAGTAGGGCCGCCGACTGCGGCCGGTGGTTCATGACAAGTTGACTGGTCTCGCCTTCGTCGTTGAAGTACACGACGACGAAGTTGTAGATCTCGACTCCGGTCGGGTGGTACGCCTCGGTGCCACGGATGCGGGAGCGGTAGTCCTCCAAGAAGAGATCGCCGCGCATGCCGTAGAAGCGGAAGTCCTGAAACGCGTAAAGGCTTCGCGCGAAACTGAGCATCTTCCCGACGTTTTCTGCACCGCGCAGTTCGCCGTTGAACACGGCGCCCTGGAGGATGACATCGTCGGCGAGGTTGTCCAGCCAGTGTGGGTAGTAGTCCAGGTGTGGCGCCTTGTTGTCGAGCTTGCGGGTGGTGTCTTTCGGTGTCGTCATGAGAGCTGTCTCCTAGTTCCTAGGTCGCTTCGGTTTGTAATGAGCGCGCTCATCAGGAGTCCTTCACGCCCGATTACTGATCCGTGCGGTGCTTAGGACGCGCCGCATCTGTTAGGAATTTCCGCTTACGCGCCGGCAACCTGGCCCCAACGATTCTGGTAGTGGCAGGAACAGGTTCAGCCCTCGCGTGTGGTGGTCACACCACGGCCACACGGTGATTCCAGCAGCAAGACACAAAGAGGGCACCGGGGTGCCAATCGAGCGTCCGGCTGGGGAACTACCTGCCGCGGTGAATACACAGCCACCGCAGTGCCCGCGCCCGGGGCATCCTTTTTGCCCGGCTCTGAGCGACTGTCAAACGCCCGTTAGGATTTCGCGCTGCACTAC
>NZ_JAFBAR010000001.1 GCF_019247635.1 Mycobacterium sp. | reverse complement strand
AAGGCCCGTTGCACGGGACCGCGTCGCTGATCGTCGAACGGCCAGTAAATGTTGTCGATTGGATGGCCGGGCCAAAGGTGCTCGCGGCGCGGTCGCAAACTACACGTATGCACCGTGAAACCTGCCTGCTCGAGCTCATCGGCGAAGGATCCGACGACTCGTTCTGCGCCGCCGTACTGCGCCGACGGTGGCATCGAAGAGAACTGCACGACCACATATGGTCGCGTCACATGCTGCCCCACCAGACGATCTCGATGATGTCACCTGTGCCGAATCTATTTCGCGGACTGCGGCAATAGATCAACGATTGTGTCCCGCGAAAGACGCACGAACGTGGTCGAGTGAACGTTCATCTTTCTCGGGGAGGTCTTGCGCCGTCAAGGTACCTCGTAATAGTTCAAGCAAGCGGCTTTCCGTGAGTTTTTCGTCAGCGTAACCATTGAGGCACGCGGAAATAAAACCTGGCGATAGGTATGGGCTCGTCAGTTCATCTGGCCAGGTAAGGCCCAAGCGTAGATAGTCGCCTGCTCGCGGTTTGGACTCGCTCAATTTTTGGAAACCCTCGAAATCCATAACACCCACGTTTTTAAGTTGACCGAGAGTTGCGGCCCAGCTTAATCCGTAGGTGGCACTTACTGCGAGTGCTCGATCTCGATCGGACCAATTGAGGTGCTCGTTCCAAACCATATGCATGCCCGCACGCGGGGCAAGGAAGTGGATGGCAAACAAATCGATCATCTTCTCACCATCAGGAGAAGCGGAAGAGTCGTAGGCATCCCCGCACAGCCAGTGGCCGAGTAGATGGGCGAGGGTCATGCGCCGCCGACCAAGAGGGGCATCTGAGTTGATCACCGCTACGCCAAGGTCAAGGACGTCCCCAGTTACCTCCGCGTACGCGCCATCAGGGCCTGCCTCGCCGAGCGAAAGGGAATAAGTGTGAAGCCCAAGGCTTTCACACGTCTGTCCGATGTCTCGTACTGCCTCGTATTGCGTCTCGAGATCCATGCCTAAGCGCGAACGAATCGATTTGGCCATTTGCTCAGCACCGGTGGCGTTGTCAGGGGTGCGCTCGCGCGCACGCGCCATCGGGGTGATCACACCCGTCTCGACCAGCATCCGGAGATCCCCGGCGAATTGGTCCAATTCGATGTCGAGGGTACGAGAAGTGCTGTGCAGCAGCCCGGTGTCGGCGCGTCGCCGCGCCGCTGCGGGCGCCGGAGAGTCAACAAAAAAGGACAACGGCCGGCCGAGCACGTGCGCGATGGCTCCGAGCTCGGTGACACTGAGTTTGCGCTCGCCGTCCTCTAGATGCTTGATGGCCGTCCGATTCAGGCCGACGGCCCGGCCAAGGCCCTCCTGAGTGATATCTGCAACGTCGCGCGCCTGCGCAACGCGGCGTCCCAGGGTCAACTCGTCCACACGTGTGATATTCGCATACGCGCGGAGATCGTGTCGATAAACGTCGAGTGGCCTGTCGCACAGCTGGCCGAGTGGCGTTGCTGTCCGGCACCGGCATGCCCGATCGCACCGGAGATTGATCCGGCAACTGACAAGGACCACCAAAGCAGGTTGACCAACTCGGCCTCTCGCCGAAGGCCTGCCGCAAGAGATTCCAGACCGCTAAGTGAACTGCACATAGGGTCTGCTTGCCGCCCCCGCTCGTTTTGTTGTTGAAGACGAGACATTATTGATGGTCTTACCGCAGGAAGAACTGCGCAACGCCCCCGTACTGGCGATGGGTGTGAGTGGCCGCGAGCGGATTGTCAGCAAAACGGTACTCCACATAGATTTTGCGGATCTTGCGGGCCAGGGCTGGCGGAATGTCGGCGATCACCGCTTCCTCGAGCGTTTCGATGTCGACTTTCAGGATGTCAATCACACCGTGGCTAGCGACGATGTCCTCGAGCAATCGTCGTGAGTTGCGACACGTCACTGTGATGGAGTTTTCCCAGTCCGCGTCGACACCGCCGTATCGCCCGGTCTCTTCCCAGCCGAACTGCACTTCGCCGTCCTTGGGCCCTACCGCAACCTGCTCTAGCGTGTACCGGTCGACGAATCGGGTTAGGTTGCTACGCAGGCGCACGACGTTGGACGGCAAAGGCTCGTAGAGATACGCATAAATTCCAGGCCCGCGGGATAAGAAGTAGCTGGCCGAAATGCCGATGTTTGACCCAAAGTCGACCACCACCCGGTCCTCTGCGTCGGCCTTATAGTCAAGCCGGCAGAAGATTTCGTTCGCTGTCCGGACGTCATCCGAGGAATACAGCGTGAAGTCGACGATCCCCAGCGGTGTACGTACCTGGGCTGTATATGGATAATTACCGCGCGTGGACAGGTAGCGTCCAAACATCTGAACGGGAGCGGTGTAGACGCCGATCATATTGCGTAAAGCCGTATAGTGTCGGCGCTCGGTTACCGCTTTTGCAATCGTCGTCAGATCGCGGCCGCCTACAAGCATTCTCGGTCTCCTGGGTTATCGCGCGGTTCGTGGCGAATGGTAGACCGCGCCGCGTTGCTACTCGCAATCACGCGCCAATTTTCTTCTGTATGGGCTCTGCTACCGGCTCGAGCCGACGTTCCAATTCCTCGAAGTTCAGGGCACTGCTGAGTCCTCGCAATACGAGTGATTTGTCTGTTTGCGACGGGTAAAATGCCGCTGTCAATTGAACAGAACCGTCTGGCAGTGTGTACGCGTAGATCGTCATGTGTGACTGATCGGCAGGTTGGCCAGCCACGGCGAGGTCAATATCGTGGGAACGCGTCCACGAAATTTTGGCTAAAGCCGATGCCTTGGATTCCGAAATCGTTAATACTGTTTTAGGCGATCTGATTGACCGGCGGGAAGATTGTCCGCTTTTTCCGGTTCGTCGAGCAAGGAAAGACCGTACCCGATTAACTACCAGATGAGCCGCCACCACGAAAAGTGTATGGTGCGAACCAGCTGTCTGACGAAGTGCCGAAGAGAATTCTTCCATCGAGCGGCGCCCGCCAATATCGACGCGAACGACGCTGAAGAAGTTGGCTAAGGTAGATTTGTTGGGTGGCAGAAACCGGCGAAGATCAACCACGACTTCCAGCGTATCGTCCAATACGACCCCCGCTTCTTGCAGGGCGCGATAAATCGACAGCATGAGTATAGCGGCAGCGGAAACATCAGGATGCTTCGAGTCGCGATATCGGCGAACCTCCTGAATAAATTCAGGACTGCTCTTGCACCACACCGCGACATATCTCTCGTCTTGGTATTCGTCTCCAGCCGGTTCTGACGGCGCCTGGCGCGGCCGATGAACAAGACGCGCTACGATTTTTCGAAAGAAGGGCCACGCCGGTTTCCACAGTGCGAGGAACCCTTCGATAAATAGGCGTGGCGTCGTCGTAGCGAGATAAAAAAGCGCCGAGATCAACGGGTTTGTCGTGGTCGGCGGCGCCAGCGGCTCGACAAAACCGCTATCGACGTCACCACGTGACACTGCGGCGCAGATTTCGAATACCACATGTGAGTCGCCGACACCGTGATCGCACGCAACGCACAAATATTCGCCCACTTGCGTCGCCCAGATCGGAACTGGCAACGGCTGCCCGGCAACTAAATCGAGGACTTCCTGCATGTTGTGCTGGCCGGAGACGTCGACCGACTGCGTACACCACGACCCCGGTTCAGCGGTAAAGTCCCATTTTCGACTTGTCGCGGAAGGCACCAAGCCAACTCGGTATTGCGGTCCGCGCGCCGCCATCCTGTTGAGGACGCTGGGCGCGCGCTCCGCAGCGTCAGATATGGCTGGGTTGATGATCACAAAAACTGGCGCCGACGCTTCAGCGGTCGATACGTCAAGCCGCCCCACCTTATGTTTGATAGACACCGAACCCCCCGTAGTTCGCAGACACTCGACCAAGGGTCGAGCACGTATAAGCGGCCAACCGATTAACTCCGCAGCGGTCACCTAGGAACGATTGCCCCCAACAGTTCCTGCCGTGCCGTCACCGATGACGTGTCCCCTCGGACAGAAGCAGTTCACCGGACAGCCGACCGCGGGCCGCAGCGTGGCTGATCTTGTGATCCCGGAGATCCGTCTGAACGAGGAGGTCTTTGCACCTTCTGGCATATTACAGCGCAACTTGAGTCTACGAGTGTGACGCGTGGCGCTGCCTTCTCGGTTCTGCGTATCTCTGAGCTGGTCTCCGCGCGGCGGCAGCATCCCAAGCGCTTGGTCCATCCGATCGGCCGGGGGACCGCGCCTCGTGCAACCTTTGTGACTCCAGTGAACCAGAGTGAAACCTGTTGTAATTCGTAGAATCAGCTGAAGATTTGCTAAGACGTGCGTGGCGGCGCGCATCGCGAACCCCGCCAGTCTTAACCTCGGAGTATGAGCACCAGGTACTACCTGCAGAAGGTGCCCGTCGAATCCGTCGAACCGGGCTTTTCTCTGGCCATTCCTCATGACGGCGATTACCGCCTGTTTCAGGTCGAATGTACCCAGATGTCCCATCACGCCGGGCAACCCGTGACGTTCAGGCTCGCCTCGGAGCCGGTCAACGGTGGCGATCCGTGGGTCGTGGAATACGAAGAGGGCACCGCGGTGATCCGAATCCTCGGGGTTTGCGAGGCCGCTTCCTAGGGGCGTCGTTATCCGGGCTTACCGGCGGCGACGAACTGCAGTGCGCGCTGGGTCTGCTGTTCGATGTCGACCAGGCCCGCCGAGGTGAACAGGTCGACAAAGTCGTGGCGATCGAACATCCTGAGTCCGATCGTGCTGGCAGCCAGGCTCAGGGCGTGACGTACCGGCGGGACTTGTCCCGCATAGCTGGTCAGGATCGCGATGCGTCCCCCTGGTCGCAGCACGCGCGTCATTTCACGGGCGACGCGGAACGGCTCGAGGATGAGATACAGCGCTCCGAAACAGCAGACGGCATCGAAGGTTTCGTCGTCAAACGGCAACATGCGGGCGTCTCCACGGACATAACACGTCCGGGGGCCGCTGTTGTCCAGCACGGCCCGAGTCAACATGGGTTCGGAAATGTCGAACCCGACGGCAAGGCTTCCCTCCGACAGTTTGTCGGAGAGCGGCGCGGTGAAATTGCCTGGCCCGCAAGCGACGTCGAGCAAGGTCTTGGCGCTTCGCAAATTGAGCGCCGTCGCCGCGCGGTACTGTTCGGCTCGCGTCGTGACGCCGCTGGCAACGTAGAACGAGGTCGGTCGCCACAGTCGCTCGTAAACGGTTGCGACCACGGGGCTGTTCATCGCGCGCTGCGCAAAGGTCGGGACCGGGGATGCTGTCGATTCGCCCAATACGTCGAGAAATCCGTGCCGAAGCACGGCCGTCGTGTTGAGCAGACTCCGAGTCAACTCGATTCGATCCTGGTTATCGATCATTGCGGTCCGTTCAGGAAGTGCTGCGTGGGCGCTGCAGACCTGACGCCAGGCTAGTGCGCCTCCTTGCCGCCGCAGCAGCCGACGCCATAACCTGAGTCGCATCAGACCGCGAGCTGAGCCAGGCGCTGTGGCGGATTGGACGGGATGGCCGAATTAACCGGCGCGGTGGCCGAAGAACTCGCGGCCATGGACATCTTCGAGGGATGCCCGGCCGAGGACTTGACGCCGCTAGCGGCGCGGGTCGTGCCGCTGCGGGCGCCCGTCGGCCAGGTGCTGATGCAGCAGGGTGAGCAGCCCGTGTCGTTCCTGCTCATCTCGTCGGGAAGCGCCGAGGTCAAACACGTTGGCGGCGACGGGGTCGTGATCGCCGAGCGGGCTGGTCCCGGCATGATCGTCGGAGAAATAGCACTACTGCGGAACATCCCGCGCACGGCAACGGTCACCACCACCGCACCGGTGACCGGATTCATCGGTGACAAAGAGACGTTCGCCGAGATGGTGCAAATTCCCGACGTCATGGACCGGTTGCTGCGCACGGTGCGACAGCGTCTGGCGGCTTTCATCACGCCGATCCCGATTCGGGTTCGTGACGGCACCGCGCTGCTGCTGCGCCCGGTCCTGCCCGGCGACGACCAACGGACCGTGCGTGGGCACGTCCAATTCTCCAGCGAGACGCTCTACCGCCGGTTCATGTCGGCCCGGATTCCCAGCCGGGCCCTATTGCACTACCTGGCCGAGGTCGACTACGTCCACCACTTCGTCTGGGTCGTGGCGGACGGCGCAGACCCGGTGGCCGATGCCCGCTTTGTCCGTGACCAGAGCGATCCGACGGTCGCCGAGATCGCGTTTCTGGTCGCCGACGCCTATCAGGGCCGGGGCATCGGGAGCTTCCTGATCAGCGCGCTATCCATCGCCGCCCGCGTCGGCGGAGTTGAAAGATTCTCTGCGAGAATGCTTTCCGACAATATAGCGATGCGCACCATCATGGACCACTACGGCGCGGTCTGGCAGCGTGAAGACATCGGGATCATCACTACGGTGATCGATGTGCCCGGCCCGCGCGGCCTGGCCTTCGGGCGTCAGATGGCCGGGCAGATCAAAAACGTTGCGCGCCAAGTGATGGAGGCAGTCGGCTGACCCGACCGCGGCCATTTCCGGGGATTGGCGCGGCGGTGATCGTGCTGGCCGCCGCGTGTGCCCCGGGCGCCGCGCCGGCGCCGTCGGTCACCGCGCCGTCGTCGGCGCACACCACGGCCGTCAACCCGGCGCACATCAAGGGCGTCGCCCGAGATCTGCCGCCCGGCTATGAGGTCACCTACGGCATTCCCAGTGCCGCCTCTCCCCGGGTGATCTGGGGTCTCGACTTCGATGTCGCGACCATGCCGGCCCAATGCGCGGCATTGGCCGACCCCGGCGCCGGGCGCGATCAGTCCGCCCAGGGACTGTCAGGGTCGGGCGCCGGCGGCATCATCGACGCCGTGGTGGTGGCGGTGCGGCCCGGCGCGGTGGCTTTGGGCGACGATCTGGTCGCGGCATGCGGGCAATGGACCATGACCGCGGGCCACAGCACGGCCGCCGTCAGCCTCACCGACGCCCCACACATCGACGGCGTCGAGACCGTCGCCATGGTGGCGGATATCCGGACCTCCGTAGAGGCCGGCACCGAAATCGATTCGCGGACTTACACATTCACTGCCTACCTCGGCGACTATTACGCGTTCACCACGCTGACCACCGATCCGGGGTCGGTGCTGCCGCCGCTGACGCCGCAATTCGCCGCGGATCTACTGGTCAAAACGGTGGCGACATTGCGCGGCTGAGCAGCCGCACTTGGGTAGATTGGCGACGATGCGCAAGGTGGTGCTCGCGGTGGCGGCGGTGTGCTGGCTCGCCGGCTGCTCGTCGGGCGCCGCCACGTCCACCAAGGCGGACATTGCCAAGGTCGCCAACGTGAAGTCGAGCTTTGGACCGGAGTTCAAGGTCACCGACATCACTGAGCGCGCGATCGATCCGCAATTCTTTGCCTCGCGCAAGCTACCCGACGGCCTTACCTTCGACCCGCCGAGTTGTGCGAAGGTGGCGGGCGGCCCGGACATGCCGTCGGGTGTGCAGGGCAACATGGCCGCCGTCTCCGCCGAGGGCAACGGAAACCGCTTCGTCGTGATCGCGCTGGAGACCTCTACCGCGCTGCCGCTCACCGACCCGGGCCCGGACTGCCAGAAGGTGGCCTTCTCGGGGCCCCAGCTGCGCGGTGGTATCCAGGTGATCGACGCGCCGAAGATTGACGGCACGCAGACGCAGGCGCAGCATCGCGTGTTGCAGGCCGTCCTCAGCGGGACGACCCACACCGGCGAGCTGTACACCTACACGTCGCAATTCGGCGATTACCAGGTGCTCGTCGTTGCCAACCCGCTGGTGATCCCCGGTCAGCAGGTTGCCGCCGTCGACACTGAACGCGCGCGCGATCTGTTGGTCAAAGCGGTTGCCGCGGTGCGGTCCTAGCGCGACGGCGAGCGCCGGTACGGCGCGAGTGAGGAGTCGGGCGATCAGTTTCAGCGCACGTCGCGCGGCCGGAACTGGATGCTGACCCGCGGGCCGCAGGCCGTCGACGTCTTGGGGACCGCGTGTTCCCAGGTGCGCTGGCATGATCCGCCCATTACCAACAGATCGCCGTGCGCCAACGGCAGCCGCAGCGACGGGCCGCCGCCGCGGCGTCGCAGCGCGAAGGTTCGGGTCGCGCCCAGGCTGACGATGGCGACCATGGTGTCCTCCGAGCTGCTGCGGCCGATGGTGTCGCCGTGCCAGGCGACGCTGTCGGAACCGTCGCGGTAGCAACACAATCCGATTGTGGTGAACGGTTCACCAAGCTCGCCGGCGTAGATGTCGTTGAGCCGCCGACGCAGCCGGGCAAGCTGTGGATGCGGTGGGTCTTCGACCGTCAGGTCGTGAAAACTCACCAGTCGGGGGACGTCGACAACGCGGTCGTACATCTGCCGGCGTTCGGCGCGCCACGGCACGGCGGACAGCAGCGCCTCGAGCAGGTCATCGCAGCCCGTGAGCCAGCCGGCGCGGATGTCGATAAAGGCACCATCACCGAGGTGCCGTCGCTCGTTGTGCTCGAAGAGCGAGCCCTGTACCGCGATCGCCACGGCTATCAGCTTATCGCACATCCGTTCGATCGCCCGCGCGCGCCGCCCGGCACGGTTACGGTTTGACCTGTGAGCGGTGGCGAGTTGGGTACCAATTCCGAGGTGGGGGCGCTGCGCGTGGCCATCCTGCACCGCCCGGGCCCCGAACTGCAAAGGCTCAACCCGCGCAACAACGACCAGCTGCTGTTCGATGGCCTGCCCTGGGTCTCGCGCGCGCAGGACGAGCACGACGAGTTCGCCGGGCTGCTGCGTGCCCGGGGCGTGGAAGTGCTGCTGCTGTCCGACCTGCTCACCGAGGCGCTTCAGCACAGCGGGGCGGCCCGGATGCAGGGGGTTGCCGCCGCGGTCGACGCGCGTCGGCTCGGCGTGCCTCTGGCGCAAGAACTTTCGGCCTACCTGCGTGGGCTGGACCCGGTCCGGCTGGCCCATGTGCTGATCGCCGGCATGACGTTCAACGAGCTCCCGTCGGACACCCGCACCGACGTGTCATTGGTGTTGCGCATGCATCACGGGGCCGATTTCGTCATCGAGCCGTTGCCGAATCTGGTATTCACCCGGGACTCGTCGATCTGGATCGGGCCCCGCGTGGTGATCCCATCACTGGCGCTGCGCGCGCGGGTGCGCGAGGCGTCGCTGACCGACCTGATCTATGCCCACCACCCGCGGTTCACCGGTGTGCGGCGGGCGTACGAATCGCGCACCGCTCCCGTCGAGGGCGGCGACGTGCTGTTGCTTGCGCCGGGTGTGCTCGCGGTGGGGGTGGGGGAGCGGACCACCCCGGCGGGTGCGGAAGCCTTGGCGCGCAGCCTTTTCGACGACCACCTCGCGCATACAGTGTTGGCGGTGCCGATCGCGCAGCAGCGCGCCCAGATGCATCTGGACAGCGTGTGCACGATGGTCGATACCGACACCGTGGTGCTATACGCCAACATCGTCGACACGATCTCGGCGTTTACCATCCAGCGCACTCCGCACGGCGTGACAATCAGCGACGAGGCCCCCTTTGTCGAGGCGGCCGCCGCGGCGATGGGGCTCGAGAAGCTGAAGGTCATCCATACCGGCTTGGACCCCGCCGTAGCCGAACGCGAACAGTGGGACGACGGCAACAACACGCTGGCGTTGGCGCCCGGTGTCGTTGTCGCTTATGAGCGCAACGTGCAGACCAACGCCCGCCTGCAGGACGCGGGCATCGAAGTGCTCACCATCGCCGGGTCGGAGTTGGGCACCCGCCGCGGCGGGCCCCGTTGCATGTCTTGTCCGGCGGCCCGCGATCCGCTCTAGCTTGTGGGCTTCGTGGCGCCGCCGCGGCGGCCGCCGAGATTGCCGTCATGGTCGTGATCTGGCTGGAATCACAGCCGTCCCGGCAATCTCGACGCGTGTGCGGCGGGCCAGCGCTTCGCGTGTCCGATCAAGGACGACATTCGGCCGATCCTCTTTGATCACCCGGATGACCTTCCAGCCCAGGCGGTCGATCAGTTCCCACTTTTGGATGTCCTTCACGTATCGCGTTCGGTCAGTTCGGTGCTGGTCACCGTCGTACTCGAGCGCGACTTTCGGGTCTTCCCAGCCCATGTCAAGGTAGGCGATCAGGCGGCCATCAGATATCCGAATTTGCGTTACGGGCCGGGGTAGGCCTGCGTCGATGAGCAGGAGCCGCAGCCAGCTTTCTTTGGGTGACTCTGCGCCGCCATCCATGAGCGACAGGGCTTCCCGGCATTGCCGCACGCCCCTCGTGCCCTTACTGCGGGTGATCAACGGCACCACATCCGGATTGATCAGTCCGGTCGCGGCCGATAACGCGTCAAGGTGAGCGACTGCAGCGCTTCGAGGCAGATGGCGGGCCAAATCAAATGCGGTGCGCGCCGGAGTCGTAACGGGCAGGCCGGCCATCTGCACGATGTCCTCGGAACTGACCCGTTCGCGTCGAATTATGACGCCCGGCGGTGCGTGATTGAACGGCCCTATGAGCTCTACGGGGGTGAAATCGTCGATCCATTTCGCTCCATACAGCGCGGCGGCCGCTCGGCCGGCGATGACACCCGTGCGGCCTGACCACAACCAGGCCGCGTGAATGTTCGCCCGCAACGACCTCGGTACTTCCTTTGGGAGATAGACATCGCGATGGATTTTCCGGTAGTTCCAACGTAATTGGCCTCGGGTGAGGCTGCCGCGGGCTACTGCTTCACTTCCGAGGACGACCAGAGGGGAACGTGTCATGAGGCGATGATGATGGGGGTGACTGACAACTCTCGTCGAGATTGCCGTGATGGTCGTGAACTTGGCGAAATCACAGCCCTCACGGCAATCTCGGCGTGACGGCGGGGCGAGGGGCGGGCGCGACGGGCGCGCCGGGCGCGACGGGCACGCCGGGCCCACGGGGCCCTATCGCCAACTGGGCAGCCAGATCTCCATGTTCCAGGTCTGCTGTGAAATTGGCAGACCGGTGAGCACCGGAAACAGCCACGCGAAATTCGTTACGACCAACGCCACGTAACAGCACACGGCGATCAGCCCCAGCGCCCGGCGCTCGACGCCTTGACGCGGCTGGTACAGGATGTCGCCGAG
>NZ_JAFBAR010000086.1 GCF_019247635.1 Mycobacterium sp. | reverse complement strand
CCCTCGTCGGCTGAAACCAGGGGAGCCACGAGCGCTGAGCCCGCAGCGGTCAGCTCGTCCCGGTGCGCCGCGCGTAGGCCGCGCGCTGGCCGGGTTGCACGTCGTGGGTGAAAACCCGCCCGGTGCCCAGGACGCGTCCCACGGCCTCGGCGGCGCGCAGCGGCATGAGCCGCTGAATTGACACCGTGATGCCCAGCGAACGGGGAACGACCACCCGCGGTTGCGGTTTGGCGATCACGTCGGCCACCGTTTGGGCGACGTCTGCCGGCTCGGCATTCTTGAAACCCTTCGCGTGACCGACGCCGGCGATCATTTCGGTATTGGTCAGGGTGGGCAGGATCGCCGAGAAGTGGACGCCGCGTCCACGGTTTTCCATGCGCACCGTATCGGTGTAGCCCAGCACGGCATGCTTTGTGGCGCAATAGGTCGCGATGCCTTCGGTCGGCAGCAGGCTACCCAGGGACGCGATGTTGATGATGTGACCGTGACCGCGGGGTAGCATCCGCTGCGCGGCCAGCTTGGTGCCCAGGATTACGCCGAAGATGTTGACCTCGAGCAGCCGGCGGGTCACGGCATCGGCCTCGTCGACCGCACTGCCCACCGCGATGACGCCCGCGTTGTTCACCAGCACGTCCAGTGGTCCCAGCCGATTTTCGACGACGTCGAGAAACTCGGTGAAGGACTGGCGGTCCGTCACGTCCAATCTTTCGGACAGGCCCAGACCCAGCCGGTCGCCCGCGGCCCGTACGGCCGGTTCGTCGATATCACCGATCGCCACGTCGGCGCCCAATCCGTGCAGAGCCGTGGCGATCGCAAGGCCGATACCGCGGGCGCCGCCGGTAATCGCAACCACTTTGTTGGCAAGAGCCACAGTATTCATCCCTTCACGCTCCCTCGGCCCTCCACGAGAACACATGGTGTCCTCGGCCTACAAGGCGATTGCGCAACCCCGGGATTGGATCCCTGCCAGAAGGGAACACTCGTGGCCGTGAGAACGGTGGAGTACGCGCCAGGCCGTTTGGCCGATGTGTTCGGCGATTCGACGCAACCCACGATCCTGCTGTGGCACGGCATGCAGACCGATGCACGCGCCGCCGTGCGGCCCCTCGCCCGTTTGCTGTTCGGCCACGGTGCCGCGGTGGTGGCGCCGGATTGGAATTCTCATGCCCGCGACGGCGGCCGTGCGGATCTGCTGCGATCCCTTGACCTCGTCGGGGACCTTGCAAAAGGCACTGCAAACGGCGTTGACGCAGGCATCGTGCTCGTCGGTTGGTCTTTGGGCGGTGCGGCTGCAGCCGGTCTAACTCTCGATGCCGCGCGCTTCGATGTCTCCCTCATTCACACGGTCTGCCTGGCCGGCGCCTTCATGGCCCCCGACCCGATCACCGGTCGCCAGCTGACCGACGGACTGTCTGCCGACCGCGTCGGTTCGCCTTTCACACTGCTGCATGGCCTGGCCGACGACGCCGTGCCGGTGAGCGCCAGCAGGGCATTCGCCGCCAGCCTCGATCAGGCTGGCTGGCCCGTGGAGTTGGTGGAGCTGGCGGCCGATCACGGGTCGATCGCCGGGGCCGACTACAACCCGGCCGCGGATCGCTACGAGCCGGGGACGGGCGGAGAGACACTACGTGTTGCCGGCGAGGTCGCGGCGCGGATCGCAGCGACACTCGGTCTTTGAGTCCCAGCGGGAACCCACGGCCCGGTCTGCGGTACGAATGGTGGGTGGCTGAGCCGACCATCCTGCTGTTGTCGACGTCCGACACCGACCTGATCAGCGCCCGGTCCAGCGGCAAGAACTATCGATGGGCGAACCCGTCGCGGCTGTTGGACCCCTTGACGGATGCAGAACTGCCCGGCCTGCTGGCCGACGCCTCGATCGTGGTGGTCCGGATCCTCGGCGGCTACCGCGCCTGGCAGGACGGTATCGACGCGGTTCTGGCCAGCGGCATTCCGACCGTGCTGGTCAGCGGCGAGCAGGCCGCCGATGCCGAGCTGACCGGCCTGTCCACTGTTGCGGCCGGCATCGCGGTGCAGACCCACGTCTACCTGGCCCACGGCGGCGTCGAGAACCTGCGCCGGCTGCACGCCTTCCTGTCCGACACGGTGCTGATGACTGGTTTCGGGTTCGGGCCGCCGGTGGTGACCCCCACCTGGGGCGTACTGGAGCGTCCCGATGATGACGGCCCGGAAGGCCCCACGATCGCGGTGCTCTACTACCGCGCGCAGCACCTGGCCGGCAACACCGGCTACGTCGACGCGCTGTGCCGCGCGATCGAGGAGGCCGGCGGCCGCCCGCTACCGCTCTACTGCGCGTCGCTGCGCACCGCCGAAGCCGAACTTTTGGGCAGGCTCGGTGAGGCCGACGCCATGGTGGTCACCGTGCTGGCCGCCGGGGGACTGAAGCCCGCGGAGGCGGCCGCCGGCGGTTCCGATGATAGCTGGAACGTCGAACACCTTGCGGCCCTGGACATCCCGATCCTGCAGGGCTTATGTCTGACCAGTCCCCGGAACCAGTGGCGCGACAACGACGACGGACTCAGCCCGCTCGACGTCGCCAGCCAGGTCGCGGTCCCCGAATTCGACGGCCGCATTATCACAGTGCCGTTCTCGTTCAAGGAGATTGACGACGACGGCCTGATTTCCTATGTCGCCGACCCGGAACGCTGCGCGCGGGTCGCGGGGCTGGCGGTCCGGCACGCGCAGCTGCGGCACGTTGCTCCGGCCGACAAGCGGGTGGCTTTGGTGTTTTCCGCGTATCCGACCAAACACGCGCGCATCGGCAATGCGGTCGGACTGGACACGCCGGCCAGCGCGGTCGCTCTGCTGCGGGCGATGCGTGAGCGTGGGTACCGGATCGGCGACCTGCCGGGAGTGGACGCCGACGACGGTGATGCCCTGATCCACGCTCTGATCGAACGGGGCGGGCAGGACCCCGACTGGCTCACCGAGGACCAGCTGACCGGCAACCCTATCCGGGTGTCCGCCAAGGACTACCGGGACTGGTTCGCAACGCTGCCCCACGAACTCACCGACGCGGTGTCGACGCATTGGGGCCCGCCGCCAGGGGAGCTATTCGTGGACCGCACCAAGGACCCGGATGGCGAAATCGTCATCGCCGCAATCCAATCCGGCAACCTCGTGCTGATAGTCCAGCCACCGCGCGGCTTTGGCGAGAACCCCGTCGCCATCTACCACGACCCCGATCTGCCACCCAGCCATCACTACCTGGCCGCCTACCGCTGGCTGGATGCCGGATTCGGGTCCCACGCCGTCGTACATCTGGGTAAGCACGGCAATCTGGAGTGGCTGCCGGGAAAGACACTAGGCATGTCGGCGGGCTGCGGACCCGATGCCGCGCTGGGCAACCTGCCGCTGATTTACCCGTTTCTGGTCAACGACCCCGGGGAGGGCACTCAGGCCAAGCGGCGGGCGCACGCGGTGCTCGTCGACCACCTGATCCCGCCGATGGCACGTGCCGAAACGTACGGCGACATAGCCCGTTTGGAGCAGCTACTCGACGAGCATGCCAGTGTCGCCGCCCTGGATCCGGGCAAGCTACCCGCCATCCGCCAGCAGATCTGGACGCTGATCCGCGCCGCCAAGATGGACCACGACCTGGGATTGACGGAGCGACCGCAAGAGGACTCGTTCGACGACATGCTGCTGCACGTCGACGGCTGGTTGTGCGAGATCAAGGATGTGCAGATCCGCGACGGCCTGCACATTCTGGGGCAAAAGCCAACAGGGGAGACCGAACTCGACCTCGTGCTGGCGATTCTGAGGGCCCGCCAGCTGTTCGCCGGAGAACAGGCGCTGCCCGGCCTGCGCCAGGCCCTCGGCCTCGCGGAGGACGGCACCGACGAGCGGTCGGCGGTCGATCAGGCGGAGGAGACGGCCCGGGAGTTGGTCGGGGCGTTGCAGGCCAGCGGCTGGGATCCGGATGCCGCCGACCGGATCACCGACAACGCCGAGGTCGCCGCGGTGCTGCGGTTCGCGGCCACCGAAGTCGTGCCGCGGCTGGCCGGCACGTCATCCGAAATCGACCAGGTGCTACGGGCTTTGGACGGTCGGTTCATCCCGGCCGGCCCCTCGGGATCGCCCTTGCGCGGGCTGATCAACGTGCTGCCCACCGGGCGCAACTTTTACTCCGTTGATCCCAAGGCGATACCGTCCCGACTGGCGTGGGAAGCCGGTGTGGCACTGGCGGATTCACTGCTGGCCCGCTACCGCGGCGATCATGGGCAGTGGCCGCGGTCGGTCGGCTTGTCGGTGTGGGGCACGTCGGCGATGCGCACCGCCGGCGACGACATCGCCGAAGTGCTTGCGCTGCTGGGTGTCCGCCCGGTCTGGGACGACGCGTCGCGGCGCGTCGTCGACCTGACACCGGTTCCATTGGCCGAACTGGGCCACCCGCGCATCGACGTGACCGTGCGGATCTCGGGCTTCTTCCGCGACGCCTTTCCGCATGTGGTGACGATGCTCGACGATGCCGTGCGCTTGGTAGCCGGTCTCGACGAGCCCGCCGACGAGAACTACGTGCGGGCCCACGCCCAGGCCGACTTGGCACAGCACGGTGACGTCAGGCGAGCCACGACAAGGATTTTCGGATCGAAGCCGGGCACCTATGGCGCCGGGTTGCTGCAACTGATCGACAGCCGTAACTGGCGCGACGACGCCGACCTGGCCGCCGTGTACACCGCGTGGGGCGGATTCGCCTACGGCCGCAACCTGGACGGTCGCGAGGCGATCGACGACATGAACCGCCAGTACTGCCGTATTGCGGTGGCCGCCAAGAACACCGACACTCGCGAGCACGACATCGCCGACTCCGACGACTACTTCCAGTACCACGGCGGCATGGTGGCCACCGTGCGGGCGTTGACCGGCCAGGCGCCGGCCGCCTACATCGGCGACAACACCAGACCGGATGCCATCCGCACCCGCACGCTGTCCGAGGAGACCACCCGGGTGTTTCGCGCCCGCGTCGTCAATCCCCGCTGGATGGCCGCGATGCGCCGACACGGCTACAAGGGCGCGTTCGAGATGGCCGCCACCGTGGACTACCTGTTTGGCTACGACGCCACCGCCGGCGTCATGGCCGATTGGATGTACGAGCAGCTCACCGAGCGTTACGTGTTGGATCCGGAGAACCGCAAGTTCATGGCCGAATCCAACCCGTGGGCATTGCACGGCATGGCCGAGCGGTTGCTGGAGGCCGCCGGCCGCGGCCTGTGGTCCGAGCCGCAGCAGGATACGTTAGACGGCCTGCGCCAGGCGCTGCTCGAAACCGAGGGCGACCTGGAGGGCTAGTTTTCCTGCCGAGCAGACGCAAAAGCACCCCAAAATCGCCGATTTTGGGTGCTTTTGCGTCTGCTCGCGGGGGCCAACTCGCGGGGCCAACTTGCGGGCCAAAGCTCACACGAAATCCGAGCCGCCGTCCGCGTTCACCGTCGCGCCGGTGACGTAGCCGTTGCGTCGCGACGCCAGATACGCGGTGATCGAAGCGACCTCCTCGGGGAGACCGGCGCGGCCGAGGTCGCAGGGCTGGTGAAAGTTATTGTCAATCCAGGTCATAACATCGACCGGGTTGGTGGCGTCCAGGCCGTCGGCGGCGAGGATGTCTTTGAGGTTCTCGGTGAAGCTGGCCGTCACGATGGTTCCCGGGCACACGCAGTTGACCAGAATGCCGTCCGCGGCAAGGCTTTTGGACAAATTCTTGGTGACGCTGGTCAGCGCCGCCTTGGCCGCCGTATAGGCGACGATGCGCGGGTTCTGCCGTTGAATGGAGTGCGCAGAGAATGTGACGATGCGCGCCCAGTCCGCGGCCCGCAGCAACGGCAACGCGGCGCGGATCGAGCGCACGGCCGACATCGTGCCCAGCGCGAACGCGGCGTCCCATTCGGTGTCATCCATCTGCTCGAAGTAGCCGTCGCCCGGCCCAATGGTGTGGACCAGGCTGTTGAGTTGTCCCCAGCGCTCTGAGACTGCGGCAAAACCAGCGGCGATCGAATCGGCGTCCGTCATATCCACACTGATCCCGACCGCGTCGGGCGCGCCGGCGGCGCGCAGCGATGCGACAGCGGCATCGAGCGCTGCCTGACCCCTGGCCATCACGGCCACGCTAGCTCCTTCGGCCGCAAGGGTTTCGGCGACGGCCAGCCCCATCCCCTTGCTGCCGCCGGTGACCACGGCCGTCGATCCAGCGAAACCCAGATCCATCAGTAGCTCCTTCGTTAGAGTTGCACGCCCAACCCGCGCAGACAGAAACGCACAATACGTTGGTGGAGGTCGTCGCGGTCGCAGCCGCCCGTCGTCCATTGCCGATCGATACCCGCCCAGACGACGCCATGGACGAACTGGGCAGCGGTGACCGTATCGATGTCACGAAACACCCCGCTTTCCAGACCGCGCTGCAGCGCTTCGCTCAGTGGCTTGAGCATCTCCGCGTAGGCGGGCTGGACCAGACCGGGTGAGGCGAACGTCTGCGACTGAGCCTCCAGCGACAACCGCCGCAGATCAGACCCGATGGTGTCGTCGAATGCCAAGTCGAGCCGCCCATCGATCCATAAGGAGACCGCTTCACTCTCCGTTGTGGCAGCGGCCATTCGGCGCCGGAGCCGTTGCTTCTCTGCGCGCGCGGTCTCTAAAAACACCGCGGCGACCAGTTCGTCCTTGGAACCGAAATGCCGGTAGAACGCGCGGGTGCTCAATCCCGCCCGTTCCAGGACCGCGGCGATGCTCAGTCCGCGAACTCCATGCTCTCGCAAGGCGGCTGACGCAGAGGCCAGGATCTCGCGGCGCAGCGCAGGGTCCGGACCAAGCTTGTCGCGTCGCCGCGTGCGCGGAACACTCGCGCCGTTAGGCGGTGGCATCGTAAGCGGCCAGATAATCCGCGAAACGCTCGCGAACGCCGTCTGGCGTCAGGCCGTAGTCGGCCAGGTCGTAGTCGTGGGACCCGCGCGAGCCCGGTTTGTGCTCGTTTGCCCACTGCTGGACGGAATGCATCGCGTCGTCGGTAAAGCACAAACCCAGTCGCTCGTAACTGGCCCGCAGGGTCCCCACCGGATCGGATTGCAGATCGCCGAACGACACGTCAGCGAATCTGTCGTCGCCGAATCGCGCACGGAAATCCATTGCGCGCCGGACCCCTTCGACCCAACTGTCGAGCTGTTCGGCGCCAAGTTCGGTGGCGTCGTTGCGGTCGCTGCTCCAACTGCGCACGTACTGGATCAGGCTGCACACCGAGCCCATCACCTTGGCCGGATCACGATGACTCCACAGGAATTTCGCGTTCGGATATGCCTCGACCAGCGAGTCCATAGCGAACATGTGCACCGGAGTCTTCAAGTGCCACAGCACCGGGGGGCAATGCCATTGCAACAGCTTGAGCACGCGGCGGTGAAACGTGTACGTCCCGCCCATGTCGCAGCCCATCAGCCAGGTCAGATAGCCGGGTGCGCGGACAGCGCCGTCGAAGTGGAAAGTGCGAAAGCTCATCCCCATCAGGTCCTGGCATTCGGTGGGTGCCGTCGCCTCGGAGTTGTACAGCGCCCTGAACAACGGGAACATGTCGACGAGCATCTTCAGGCCGGCTTCGGCCTGCGCGATGCGTGGATCGGTGTGCTGGGTCGCCGCCTCGGGCGGTGGCGTGGGTGCCTGGGACTCCCACATCCGCAGGGACCGGAATTGGGGGTCGGCGGCCACCAGTTGGCTCAGCGCCGTGGTGCCGGTGCGGGGCAGTCCGATCACGAAGACGGGACCTTCGACCACTTGGTCCTCGATCTCGGGATGCTGCCGATAGGCGTCCTCCACATTGAGGCGCTGGATCAGGGCGTTGCTGATGGTTGCGTGCTGGATGACGTGACCGATGTCATTGAGGTCCGCCTCGGTGTTGAGCGCCTCGACTATGCGCTCGAGGCCCTCGCGGTAGTAGGGCGAGCCGAAATCCTGCAGACCGGTTGCGGCGCGGGCGCCGTCCTCCAACTCGTCGGCGTCAAACGTCACTTCCCGAACCTTTCCCGCACGGCGCGCCGGCGCGCCGCCAGAACCGCACCCCGCTCCTCGGGGGTGACTCGTGTTGTGTCCGAAGGTAATTCGGCGTCAATCTCGTCGAACGGTACGAGTCTCGTCGACGGTGTCGGTGCGGTTTGGGTGCGCACGCAGCGCAAGATGATGGGTCCGTTGCTGTGCCCGGCCGTGTCGAGCCAATTGGCGACTCCGGGGTCCTCGGCACACAAAACGAACCGCACCAGGCCGTCGGAATCCACCGCGGCCTGGTGGGCGTTCAGGCTGGATTGGTGGCGCCCGTAATGAATGGTCTCCCACCATGGGTTGCCGATGGAGAAACTCCAATAGATGCCTTCGGGTGGCTCCACTTCGACGATGAGGGCTTCGCGAGGGCCAAGCTCCCAGCGACCAATAACCGGCCTGTTCTCCGCCGCGGCCCCGATGTCGGTGCGGTCGATCGGCGGCAGGAAGCCGTTAGCTGGCGCCGCGGCCCCGAATTGCAGGAAGAATGCCAGGTTGTCCCCGACGAAGTCGCCGAGGGCGATCAACTGCCGCGACACCGCCGCGCCCGAATCCACCTCACGTCCGCTGGGCCGCACCGCGTCGCCGAGTCGCTCGATCCGCAGCGAGGAGGCCTGTTCGGTCTCCCAGTCATAGAAGAAGTGCCGCACCGTGAACGTAGGGTTGTCACCCTCGATCCGCATCCAGTTCCCCGCGCGCTCGTCGGGGCACAGCAGCACCTCGAAGTTCCCGTCGGCGTCCACCTCGAGTTCGTCGACCAGTTCGTTGGCCGTCGAGACGATCCCGTTCATCGTCTGCAGTCCGACATAGCGGGCGGTGCCGCGATTGCCGAACACCCGGTAGCTTTCCCCGCCGCGCAGCACGGCGCGCGTGTAAATGCAGTCCGGGCACTCCATTCCCCAGGTGACGGCGTCGTCGGTGCTGGTCGGCTGGACGGTCAGGATCGGATCCGGATCAAACCGCAGCACCTCGTCGATGCCCGCGGCGAGCAGCACAAGCAGGTGTCGCACGCCGGCGGCGAGATCGGTTCCATTTCGGGCCGCCGGGTCGGCTTCGACCACCTCTGCGGCCGCGCGCAGCCGCTCCAACAGATACGACCACGCGGGCAGCAGGTCGAGGTCGTCACCCTCGTCGGATAACGCCGCCTCGGAGATCGAGAACGGCAACCACGCCATCGGCTTGCTCACGGTACCTCGCTCCACTGCGTGGCTTAAATGAAAAGCATGTTTTCAGTTAAGACTCGCGAGTGTCAATGCCGGAGTTCGCCGAGCAGTCACCCAAGCGGGAGGCGCTCCAGTGGATCGCACTCCGACGGCCTGTCGCGTGCTATTCCGTCTGCAGCTCGAGAAGGGCTAGGGACTAGGCGGGGTAGTTTGGCACCGTGCCCCCTACCTTCGCCGACCTCGCCAAGGCGCAGTACATCCTGCTCACCACCTTCACCAAAGACGGCCGGCCCAAGCCGGTGCCCATCTGGGCGGCCGCCGACGGCGACCGATTGCTGGTCATTACCGAGGGAAAGTCGTGGAAGGTCAAGCGGATTCGCAACAACCCCCGGGTCACGCTGGCCGTCTGCGACCTACGCGGTCGGCCGAAAAGCGACGCCGTCGACGGCACTGCGACGATCCTCGACAGCTCGCAGACCCGTGCCGTCTACGACGCGATCGGTAACCGGTACGGCATCCTGGGCAAGGTCTTCAACTTCGTGAGCAAGCTGCGCGGCGGCATGGAAAATAATGTGGGCCTGGAACTCAAAGTGGCCCAAGGGGAATAGCAGAAGACAATGAAAACCGTCCTGATCCCGATTCCCGACCGCGACTTCGACCCCACCGAGGTCGCGGTGAGTTGGCGGGTCTTGACCGACGGCGGACACCGGGTGGTATTTGCCACCGAAAGCGGCAATCCCGGAGTTGCCGACGACATCATGGTGACCGGTCGCGGTTTGGACTTCTGGTCGCCGCTCCCGGTGCTGGGTGCGATTACGGTGGTCGGACGCGCGCTGCGGGCCAATAAGGACGGCCGCGAAGCGTATGACGACATGCGGCAGTCGGCCGAGTACCGCAACCCGCAAAGCTGGGCTCAGGCGAGTCTCGACGGCATCGACGCGTTGCTGCTGCCGGGTGGTCACCGCGCCCGCGGCATGCGCAGTTACATCGACAGCGACACGCTCCAACGCCTGGTCGTGCAGGCGTTCAATCGTGGCCTGCTCGTGGCCGCCATCTGTCACGGCGTGCTGCTCGCCGCCCGCAGCATCGACCCCAGCACCGGCCACTGCGTGCTTTACGGCCGCAAGACCACGGCTTTGACCTGGGAATTCGAGCGGCGCGCCTGGCGTATCACCCGGTTCAGCCGATTCTGGGATCGCAACTACTACCGCACCTATACCGAGGAGCCCGGCCAGGACGAGGGCTACATGTCGGTACAGGCGGAAGTCACTCGCGCGCTTAAAGATCCGACGGATTTCTGTGACGTCCGACCCCGGTCGCGGCGCTGGCGGCTCAAAACGTCCGGACTGGTCAGGGACACCGCCACCGACTCGCGGCCGGCGTTCGTCGTCGACGACGGTAACTACGTGTCGGCACGTTGGCCGGGGGACACGCACACCTTTGCCGGCCTTCTGTCGCAGAAGCTGAAGTCGGTGGGTTAGCGTCCGGGTGCGGGCGCGTCTGCTCCCAGGTGCTCACCGAAAAACGCGAAGACACGGCCCCACGCCTCCTCGGCCGCCGCCTCGTTGTAGCCGAACCCGGCAACGCGAAGCAGTGGCTGGCCGGGAAGTTGGTTAGCGAAGCTGTGCCCGGCGCCGCGGTATTCCGTGATGTCGGCGGTGATCTGCTTCGCCTCGGTCACCTCGCGTAACCGCTTGGGCGCGCCGATTCCCAGCGGGTCGCGCCTGCCGAAGCTCGCCACGATCGGGCAGGCTCCGTCCAGCGTCGCGCTGAGGTTGCGCGGCAGGGGCGTGCCGTAGAATGGCGCAGAGGCGCCAAAACCTTTGGGCGACATAATAAGTGCGAAGCCGCCGCCCATGCAGAAGCCGGCGATGCCGACCCGCCCGGAGCATTCGGGCAGGGCCAGCAAGTGATCGCGGGCGGCCAAGATGTCAGCTAGGGCGCGCCCCCGCTTGGTCAGCAGCTCACGCATCACCCGCGCGATACAGCGAGCTCGACCGCCCCGAGCGAACAAGTTCGGTGTGAGCGCGACGTAGCCGGCGCTGGCGATGCGCTGGGATACCCGCTCGTTGTCGGGGACATAGCCGATCGCGTCATGGATGACCACCACGCCCGGCCACGGACCGTCCCCGCTGGGAACGCTGAGCAAGGCATCGATCGGGCCGGCAGGAGTCTCGATGTTAATCGTCGTCATATCGTCATCTAACTGCAGCCGACGGGGGAACTCGGGCTTGCCCCGCGATCGTTGGCGTCACATGGTGGCCCGGTGGTTTCTCATCTACGCCGTCGTCGAGCTCGCGGTGTTCGCGGCTCTGGCGGCGACAATCGGTTTCGGCTGGACCCTGTTCGTGCTGGTGGCCACCTTCGCCCTCGGGATCGGCGTGTGGGCCCCACTGGCCGGATGGCAGCTTCGGACCCATCTGGTCCAGCTGCGCTCTGGCCTGCTGGACCCGGGCCGTGCGCTGGGCGACAGCGCATTGGTGACGCTGGCCAGCGGCCTGGTCTTGGTTCCGGGGTTGGTCACAACCGTCCTGGGCTTGTTGCTGCTGCTGCCACCCGTCCGGGCGGCAGCTCGGCCCGCACTGACCGCCGTTGCGATGCGTCGTTTGGGCGGCTCGATACCACTGATCACCGATGTGCGGGCACCGGGTGACGGTCGGAACTACATCGACGGCGAGGTCTTGGATGTCTGGGATGTCGATGAAGTCGAGCCGCCCGCCCTGCCGGATTACCCGAACGGCGGCCGGTCGCGCAGCAGGCCGGCGTCGTCGTCGGGTTGGGCCTAGTTGTTCTGGGCGCACCGGCGAAGCACGTAGTTTTGCGGTGTGACGCGCAACCCCGCGAAGCTGCTGGTGAACGGCCGGGTGCACAGCCCTGCCCACCCCGACGCGACCGCCATGGCGGTGCGCGACGGTGTCGTGGCGTGGCTGGGCAGCGACGACGTCGGCCGCGGCCAGTTCCCCGACGCCGAGGTCGAGGATCTCGACGGCGCCTTCGTGGCGCCCGGGTTTGTGGACAGCCACATCCATCTGAGTGCGACGGGTCTGACGCTCAGCGGGCTGGACCTCCGGACGGCCGAGTCGCGCGCACAGTGCATTCAGATGATCGCCGACTATGCGACCGACCACTCGGGGCGATCGGTGTGGGGTCACGGCTGGGACGAATCGGCCTGGCCCGAGGACACCCCGCCATCCACCGCCGATCTGGACGCGGTCCTCGGTGAACAGGCCGCCTACCTGGCCCGCGTCGACGTGCACTCGGCGCTGGCTTCCACCGGGCTGCGGCGGCTGGTGCCGGAGCTGCCGGCGGCGACCGGCTTTCAAGCCCAGCAACCACTGGCCGGCGAGGCGCACCACCTGGTCCGGGCCAAAGCCCGTGACCTGTTGACCGCCGCTCAGCTAGCCGAGGCTCGCGCCGCGGCGCTACAGGCCCTGGCCGCGGCCGGCATCGTCGCCGTGCATGAATGTGCCGGCCCCGAAATCGCTGGACTCGACGACTGGCTGCTGCTGCGCGCGCTGAAACCCGGCGTCGAGGTGATCGGCTACTGGGGCGAGGCCGTGACCACCGCGGAGCAGGCTCGGGTGCTGATGGCCGAAACAGGCGCCCGCGGGCTGGCCGGCGATCTGTTCGTCGATGGTGCGCTCGGGTCGCGCACCGCCTGGCTGCACGAGCCCTACGCCGACGCCCCCGACCGCACCGGCACCTGCTACCTCGAGCCCAAGGCCGTCGAGGCGCATCTGCGGGCGTGCACCGAGGCGGAAGTGACGGCCGGTTTCCATGTCATCGGGGACGCCGCCGTCACGGCCGTGGTCGCCGCTTTGGAACGGGTCGTGGACCAGCTCGGGGTGGCGGCCGTGGCTCGATGCGGGCACCGTCTGGAGCACCTGGAAATGATCACCGCCGACCAGGCCGCAAAGCTGGGCGCGTGGGGCGTCATCGCCAGCGTGCAGCCCAATTTCGATGCGCTCTGGGGCGGTGATGCCGGCATGTACGCCCGCCGGCTCGGCGTTGAACGCGCCAGCGAACTCAACCCGTTTGCGCTGTTAGCATCCCAAGGCGTGCCCCTCGCGCTCGGTTCCGACGCTCCGGTCACGGCTCTGGATCCGTGGGCGAGCGTGCGTGCGGCTGTCAATCACCGCACCCCGGGCAGCGCGTTGTCGGCACGGGCGGCGTTCGCGGCCGCCACGCGCGGCGGCTGGCGCGCCGCCGGCGTCTGCGACGGCAACATCGGCACCCTGGTCCCCGGGGCGCCCGCTTCCTACGCGGTATGGGACACCGGCCCCCTCGAGGTCAGTGCACCGCGTGACGCGGTCCAGCGCTGGTCGACCGATCCGCGTTCGCGGGTTCCGGCTTTGCCGCGGCTGGGACCGGCCGAAGGGCAAGCCTTGCCGCGTTGCCGGCAAACGGTGCACCGGGGCGCTGTCATCTATGGCTGAGACGGCCAGCGGCCGGCTGTCCGCCGCCTGGGCTGCGCTGGCGCCGCGGCTGACTCGGCTGGTGCTCAGCGTGCTGGGTGGTCTGTTGCTGTACGCCAGCTTCCCGACCGTGAACTGGTGGTGGTCCGCGTTCGTCGGTTTCGCGCTGCTGGCCTTTGTGCTTACCCACACCGCTACGACTCCGGCGGGGGGGCTGGGCTACGGATTCCTGTTCGGGTTGGCGTTCTATGTGCCCTTGCTGCCGTGGGTCGGCCTGCTGGTGGGCGCCATGCCCTGGTTGGTGCTGGCGACCACGTGTGCGGTGTTTCCCGCTCTTTTTGGCCTGTTCGGCGTCGTGGTGCGCAGGCTGCCGGGGTGGCCGATCTGGTTTGCGCTGGTCTGGGCGGCCCAGGAGTGGTTGAAGTCAATCTTTCCGTTCGGCGGTTTTCCGTGGGGGTTGGTGGCGTTCGGGCAAACCGAAGGCCCGCTGCTGCCGCTGGTCCAGCTGGGCGGCGTTGCGCTGCTGTCAACGGGCGTCGTGCTGGTGGGATGCAGCGTGACCGCGCTCGCGCTGGAGATCGTCAAGTGGTGGCGGACAGGCAAATCGAAAGCCGAGGACGCCGCGCCACCGGCGGTGGTGTTGCCGGGTATCTGCATCTGCCTGGTGTTGTTCGCCGCGGTCCTGGTCTGGCCGCAGGTGCGGCACGCGGGGGTGGGATCCGGCGGTGAACCCAGCGTCACCGTCGCGGCGGTGCAGGGCAACGTGCCCCGCCTCGGGTTCGACTTCAACGCGCAACGCCGCGCGGTACTGGACAACCACGTCCGGCAAACGTTGCGGCTGGCCGAAGACGTGCGCGCGGGATCCGCCCCACAACCCCAGTTCGTGATCTGGCCGGAGGACTCGTCGGACATCGACCCGCTGGCCAACCCCGACGCCGGGCAGCTGATCTCGGAGGCAGCCGCGGCGATCGGCGCGCCGATCCTGATCGGCACCGTGCTGGACGTCCCCGGCCAGGCGCAGGACAACCCCGAATACACCAATACGGCGATCGTGTGGAACCCGGTTACCGGACCGGCCGATCGGCATGACAAAGAAATCGTCCAGCCATTCGGCGAGTACTTGCCGATGCCGTGGCTGTTCCGCCATCTGTCTGGGTTCGCCGACCGCGCCGGCCACATGGTGCCGCGCCGCGGCAGCGGCGTGGTGCACATCGCCGGAGTCCCGGTCGGGGTGGCCACCTGCTGGGAGGTCATCTTCGACCGCGAGCCCCGCGACGCGGTCCGCAACGGCGCCCAGATGCTGGCCGTGCCGAGCAACAACGCCACGTTCAATCAGACGATGAGCGAGCAACAGCTGGCCTTCGCGAAGGTGCGGGCGGTCGAGCATGACCGTTACGTCCTGGTCGCCGGCACCACCGGGATCAGCGCGGTGATTGCGCCCGACGGGGCCGAGCTGGCCCGCACCGGCTTCTTCCAGCCCGACTACCTGGACAGCCAGCTGCGCCTCAAGACGAGGTTGACGCCGGCAACGCGTTGGGGTCCGCTCCTGCAGTGGATTCTCGTCGGTGCGGCCGGAGGGGCCATTTTGGCCGGAATACGGCACAATGGTGGGTCGCGAGGGTGGTTCCCACGTCCGAAGCGTCTCAGGTCCAGGTCCCCGGACGACTCTGACGACTCGGGTGCGCCACCGGGCGGATCCGCGGGCTTTGACGACCTTGAGGACTCCGAGGAGAAGGCCCCGCCTGACCAGGGTGACCTCGAGAACGTGCATCAGGCCGGCGACGAGGGCGGCATTGAGACGACGCACGACCCCGCGTCCGAGCAGGGCGACCGACCCTCATCCGGTTCCGGGTACGACAAAGGAGCTACATGACCACCGGCCAGCCTGCCCCCCAGGTTCTGGTGATTATCCCGACGTTCAACGAACGGGAGAACCTGCCGCTGATCCACCGACGGCTCAGGGACGCCCGTCCCGAGGTGCACCTGCTCGTCGTCGACGACAACAGCCCCGACGGCACCGGCAAGCTCGCCGACGAAATCGCGGAGGCCGACGGTGGTCGCACCCACGTGCTGCACCGCACCGTGAAGAACGGCCTGGGCGCGGCGTACCTGGAAGGTTTCGCCTGGGGTCTGAGCCGCGAATACTCGGTGCTCGTCGAGATGGACGCGGACGGCAGTCACGCGCCCGAGCAGCTCAGCCGCCTGCTGGACGCCGTCGAGGCCGGTGCCGACCTGGCCGTCGGGTCGCGCTACGTCGACGGCGGGACGGTGCGCAACTGGCCCTGGCGGCGGTTCGCCCTGTCCAAAACGGCCAACACCTATTCGCGGCTGGCGCTCGGCATCGATGTCCACGACGTCACCGCGGGTTATCGCGCCTACCGCCGCGAGGCCCTCGAGACGATCGATCTCGACACCGTGGACTCCAAGGGCTATTGCTTCCAGATCGAGATGACCTGGCGGACGGTCAACAGCGGCTTTCTGGTGGTCGAAGTGCCGATCACCTTCACCGAACGCGAAATCGGGGTGTCAAAAATGAGCGGCTCCAACATCCGTGAGGCGCTGTTCAAGGTGACGCGCTGGGGCATGGAGGGCCGCCGCGGTGGCGCCCGTGCGACGCGTGCTCACGACCGGGGCTAGTTCGGGACTTCAGCCGCGCCGGCGCGACCTGATCAGGTCGAGACGTTCCTTGAGCAGCTCTTCGAGTTCTTCGACCGAGCGACGCTCCAGCAGCATGTCCCAATGCGTGCGGGGCGGCTTCACCTTCTTCGGCTCGGGCAGGTCACCCTCGATCAGGGTGCCTTCCATGCCGTTGCGGCACAGCCAGGTGCCGGGGATCTCGGCGTCGTCGGCGAACGGGACTTCGAATTCCTCGCCGTTCTCGGTGCGGTACCGCGCAATCTGACGTGGCGCCAGGTCATGGTTGCGGTCCGTCTCGTAGCTGACGGCTCCGAGGCGACTGCCTCTGAGGACGCGATCAGCCATAACTGCTTCTCCTTTTGGTCTTGTAGACCCGTCGGCTCTGGTCGATTCTCTTTGTTTGGCAAACGCTGCGACGCCCTGCGTAGTTCCCTGGGCTGGCAGCCGCGGCGCGCGGCGCGACCTTCAATAATACGCGGTGTCGCGACCTCGAAAGGACACCGCCGCGGACTAAAGTCGGCAGGCGTGACCCGCCGTTCCCGTCCGCAGCCGTGCCGTTGGTGTGGCCGAGACGTGGCTGAGAGCGGCATGGGCCGGCGGCGCCAGTACTGCCGGCAATCGTGCCGGCAGCGTGCCTACGAGCAACGGGCCCTGCTGACCCGCGGTGAGGTGATGGCCTTGCCCGCCGACGCGATCGTGCTGTCGGCCGACGATGCCGCCGACCTGTCGGACCGCGTCTACCAGGTGCGATGTGCGGCCGAGGACATCGCGACGGCGCTCGGCGAAGGGGCCGGGGCAACCGAATTGCGCGATCTCTGCGAGGTGCTGATCCGCGCGGCCAGGGCAGCCGACGGTTGGCGCAGGGTAGGGGTCTGACCGCGCGTCGGCGGCCCATTGCACTGCATTAACCCCGCGACGGTTTGCCGAGTACAGTCGCGCCATGGACGGCGGGGCGCGAGTACAGCCAGGAACCGGGGCGTCTCAGCGCACTCGTTCGGCAGCTAACAGCCGTTCCTACGGTGGAAGCTGGGAGTTGCGGTCGTTTTGAAATCGCGTCGGAGTTGGCGATACTCACCAGCGACATTCTTGGGGCGGAGCCCAGCACGACGCGGGTCGAATACGTAATGGACGAGAGCTGCGTTCGGCGGTCAGAGACGGCCAAATTTGGGGCGAGGGTTTAGGCGAGGTTAGGGATGGTTGATCAACTCCAGCATGCGACCGAGGCGCTGCGCAAAGCGCTGGTCCAGGTGGAACGCCTGAAGCGCACCAACCGTGCGTTGCTGGAGCGCTCGAGCGAGCCGATCGCGATTGTGGGTATGTCGTGTCGCTTCCCCGGTGGGATCGATTCCCCCGAGAGCCTGTGGCAGATGGTGGCCGACGGTCGCGACGTGATCTCGGGCTTTCCGACCGATCGCGGGTGGGACCTGGACGGGCTGTTCGACCCGGATCCCGACGCACGGCACAAGTGCTACGCGCGCACCGGTGGCTTCGTGGACGGTGTGGCGGATTTCGATCCGGCCTTTTTCGGCATTGCGCCCAGCGAGGCGTTGGCGATGGACCCCCAACATCGGATGCTGCTGGAGCTGTCGTGGGAGGCGTTGGAGCGCGGCGGAATTGATCCCGCCGGGCTGCGTGGCAGCGCGACCGGCGTGTTCGCCGGACTCATCGTCCAGGGTTACGGCATGTTGGCCGAGGAGATCGAGGGCTACCGGCTGACCGGCATGACCTCCAGCGTGGCGTCGGGTCGGGTGTCGTATGTGTTGGGCCTGGAGGGTCCGGCGGTGTCGGTGGATACGGCGTGTTCGTCGTCGTTGGTGGCGTTGCATATGGCGGTGCAGTCGCTGCGCTCGGGTGAGTGTGATCTGGCCCTGGCCGG
>NZ_JAFBAR010000077.1 GCF_019247635.1 Mycobacterium sp. | reverse complement strand
ATCATGAGCGGGTCGGACACCGACAAGGGAACCGGGATGCAAGAGCCCGACGAGGCAACCCTGGCCGAGATGTCCAACAACCAACTGCTGGACCTCGGCGGTCGGCTCGACGGTGTCCAGATCGCCTACAAGGAGCCACGCTGGCCGATCGAGGGCACCAAGGCCGAGAAGCGTGCCGCCCGCGGCGTCGCCCTGTGGCTTTTGCTGGGTGGCGCGTTCGGGCTGGCGTTGCTGGTGGTCTTTCTGTTCTGGCCGTGGCAGTACAAACCGCGGGAGGACCCGGGTAACTTCCTCTACTCGCTCGCCACCCCGCTGTACGGCACGACATTCGGGCTGTCCATCCTGGCGATCGCAATCGGCGCTGTGCTGTACCAGAAACGCTTTATCCCCGAAGAGATTTCGATCCAGGACCGGCATGACGGCGCGTCTCGCGAGATCGACCGCAAGACGGTGGTCGCCAACCTGACCGATGCCCTGGAAGGCTCGACGATCAAGCGCCGCAAGCTGATCGGGGCCTCGCTCGGCATCGGGTTGGGGGCGTTCGGGCTCTCCACGCTGGTGGCGATTGCTGGCGGTCTGATCAAAAATCCGTGGAAGCCGGTGGTGCCCACCGCCGACGGACTCAAGGCGGTGCTCTGGACCTCGGGCTGGACCCCGCGGTACAAGGGCGAGACCATCTACCTGGCGCGGGCTACCGGCGCGCACGACGGACCACCATTCATCAAGATGCGTCCGGAAGACTTGGACGCTGGTGGCATGGAGACCGTCTTCCCGTGGCGGGAGTCCGACGGCGACGGCACCACCGTGGAATCGCACGAAAAGCTGTCGGCGATCGCCATGGGTATCCGCAACCCGGTGATGCTCATCCGCATCAAACCCAGCGACCTGGGCCGCGTGGTCAAGCGTCAGGGACAGGAAAGCTTCAACTACGGCGAGTTCTTCGCCTTCACCAAGGTCTGCTCGCACCTGGGCTGCCCGTCGTCACTGTACGAGCAGCAGTCCTACCGCATCCTGTGCCCGTGCCACCAATCGCAGTTCGACGCCCTGCACTTCGCCAAGCCGATCTTCGGTCCGGCGGCGCGTGCGCTGGCGCAACTGCCCCTCACGATCGACCCCAACGGGTATCTGGTCGCCAACGGCGACTTCATCGAGCCCGTCGGACCGGCATTCTGGGAGCGCACGACATCATGAGTCCGAAACTGAGTCCCCCCAAAATCGGTGACGTCCTGGTCCGCCAAGGCGAGGACATCGACACGCGCTATCACCCCTCGGCGGCGGTACGACGTCAGCTCAACAAGGTGTTCCCGACGCACTGGTCGTTCCTGCTCGGCGAGATCGCCATGTACAGCTTCATCGTGCTGCTGCTCACCGGTGTGTATCTGACGCTGTTCTTCGACCCATCCATGGTTGAAGTCACCTACAACGGCGTCTACCAACCGCTGCGCGGCGTCGAGATGTCGCGCGCTTACCAATCGGCGCTGGACATCTCCTTCGAGGTCCGGGGCGGCCTGTTCGTCCGCCAGATCCACCACTGGGCCGCGTTGATGTTCTCCGCGTCGATCATGGTGCACTTGGCTCGCATCTTCTTCACCGGAGCGTTCCGGCGACCGCGCGAGGCCAACTGGGTCATCGGTTCACTGCTGCTGATCCTGTCCATGTTCGAGGGCTACTTCGGCTATTCGCTGCCCGACGACCTGTTGTCCGGCATCGGGCTGCGGGCCGCGCTGTCGTCGATCACGCTGGGCATGCCGATCATCGGCACGTGGCTGCACTGGGCGCTGTTCGGGGGTGACTTCCCGGGGACCATCCTGATCCCCCGGCTCTACGCGTTGCACATCTTGCTGCTGCCGGCCATCATCCTGGCGCTCATCGGTCTGCATCTGGCGATGGTCTGGTTCCAGAAGCACACCCAGTTCCCCGGGCCCGGCCGCACCGAGACCAACGTGGTCGGTGTGCGCGTGATGCCGGTGTTCGCGGTCAAATCCGGCGCTTACTTCGCCAGCATCGTCGGGGTGCTCGCGCTGATGGGCGGCCTGCTGCAGATCAACCCGATCTGGAATCTGGGACCGTACAAGCCCTCCCAGGTATCGGCCGGCTCACAGCCCGACTTCTACATGATGTGGACGGAGGGTTTGGCACGTATCTGGCCGGCGTGGGAGTTCTACTTCTGGCACCACACCATTCCCGCGGTCGTCTGGGTCGCGTTGCTCATGGGCTTGATTTTCATTCTGCTGATCGTCTACCCGTTCCTGGAGAAGCGGTTCAGCGGCGACAAGGCACACCACAACCTGTTGCAGCGGCCGCGTGACGTCCCGGTCCGCACTTCCATTGGCGCCATGGCGATCTCGTTCTACATGGTGTTGACGCTGGCGGCCATGAACGACATCATCGCGTTCAAGTTCCACATCTCGCTGAACGCGACGACCTGGATCGGACGCATCGGCATGGTGATCCTGCCGCCGCTGATCTACTTCGTCACCTACCGGTGGTGTGTCGGGCTGCAGCGCAGCGACCGTGACGTGCTCGAGCACGGCGTCGAGACCGGCATCATCAAGCGGTTGCCGCATGGCGCCTACATCGAGCTGCACCAGCCGCTTGGCCCGGTCGACGACCACGGCCACCCGATCCCGCTGCAGTATCAGGGCGCGGCGCTGCCCAAGCGCATGAACAAGCTGGGTTCGTCCGGCTCGCCCGGCATCGGCACCTTCCTCACGGCCGATCCCGCTGCCGAGGACGCGGCGCTTCGCGAGGCCGCGCACGCCTCCGAGCACCGTGTGCTGACCGCGTTGCGCGAACACCAGGACAGCATCAACGGCTCCGGCGGCTCCGGCGGCTCCAACGGCGAGCATCCCGAGCACTAAACCGCCGTGCGGTCACCGGGCGGCGGCGCGGACTACTGCGCGGCGGCCACCCCCCGCAACTGCCGGACGTGGTACCACTCGATCGCCGGCACGCCGGCGGTGACCAGCCCGGCCACCGTGTAACACAGCCACGACGCGCCGTCTTCGTTTACGGCCATCAGATAGGTGGCCGCGGCGACGGCGATCAGCGCGATGCCGATCGTGCCCGTCAAGGCGACGGTGCCGCGCATCCAGATCCGGTCCACCGCAGCGCCGGACCAATTCGAGGCTGCCGGCCGCAGCGCCTGAATCCGCTCAGTGCGTCCCCGCTCGGTGAGAGTGCGCGTCAGGACGCCGGACCTGATCGGCTGCGGGCTGCCCGTCCGCGTGGGGGTGCCGCCCGCCGGCCGCACCACCGGCTCCTCGTCAGGGGCACGGCGAGCCCGCAGTAGCACGGGGATGGCTCCCGCGATGATCAGCGCCGAGATGGCGATGACGGCGTACAACACCCACGTGGTGTGCGCGCTGCTGGCCGCCTTGTGAAAGCCCCGCCCCAGATCCGTCAGCGCGACGGCGGCCGCGACGCTGACACCGATCAACGTCAGCCAGACCGCGGCGCACGCCCCGAGCAGAATGCGATCGACGACTTCGGGCGCGATGGTGTCCGGGCCCCGACGGTATGCGGAGTATCTGCTGACCATCAGCAGCTCGTCTGCGGTTGGTCGCTGGTGTTCGACGACAACACCGTTCCGTCACTGGTGATGATCGAGCAGTTCAGTCTGCTGACGTGGAACAGGCTGAACGCCTCGACCGAGCCGACGTCCGACTGGGAGATCGGTGTGACGGTCATCGACCAGGGGATGTACACGTTTTGCTGAGTCCGTCGTCGGCCGGAGGCGTCGACGTAGGTCACCGAGATGATGTCACCTGGGGCCTTGGTACCGGTCACCGAATAGGTGACCTGTCGGGGCGCGGCGAGCGTCGTAGTCGTGGGCGGCGGGGGCGCCGCTGCCGTGCTGGTCGCCGGGGGCGGCGCTGCCGTGCTGGTCGCCGGCGGGGGCGGCGCCGCCGTGCTGGTCGCCGGCGGGGGTGGTGGCGCAGGGGTCACCGTCACAGTCTGTGTCTCCGTCGCTGTCGGGATCTCGGTGCTCGTGGGTGGGGGTGGCGGCGTCGAGGACGGCAGGGGCGGTGGCGTGGTGGTCGTGATCTCGTCCTGTTGTGGCGCGGCCGCAGTGGTGCTGCCGGGATTGGCAAGTTTGCTGGTGTCGGTTTGGGCAACGAGCAACGACACCGAGACCACGAGCGCGACCGCGGCCGCGATGGCGACGATGCCCACTACCCACGGCCAGCGCGGCGCGGCATGCTCGTCGTCCGCATCGGACGAGACGTCGTAGGCGTCGTAGTCGTAAAGCCGGAAGTCGGCGGGCACATAGGGGCCGCTGCTGAAATGTTCGGATTCCGGCGCCGAATACGCCCGCGAGTAGATGTCGGTTTCACCGGTGTGGTCTGCTACGGCGTGTTCGCCGCTTTCGTCAACCTCTTCCACGGGCTGAAGTTCATCGCTCGAACCATCGGCGGAATCTGGCTGTTCAGATTCCCGTCCCGGATAATTCGGCCCGCTCATGTCTGCCTGCCCTGTCCAACTGCATCACGATCGCGCGGGGCTCCGCGGCTGGCTCGTTGCGCGCGCGCTCGGGGGGTTCTCATTGTGCCTTGGCAAACCCTACCGAACCGAGCGAGGCAAAGCGGGCACGGCAAACTAACCACAGAGCAACTGATGCCCTGATTGTGACCTTTGAGCGCCGATCAGTGTTTCTCCGGACCGACGTAGTACTCGAAAACCAGTCCAGCCACCGAGGCCAGGATGAACGCCACCCCGGCAACGATCAGCCACGGCAACCACAGCGCGATGGCGACCGCGGCCACCGAGCCCGACAACGCGATCAGGATCGGCCACCAGCTGTGTGGACTGAAGAAACCCAACTCTCCTGCGCCGTCGCTGATCTCGGCGCCTTCGTAGTCCTCGGGCCGGGTGTCCAGGCGGCGCGCCACGAACATGAAAAAGCTGGCCACGATCAGCGCCAGGCCGGCGGTCAGCGCCAGTGCCGTGGTGCCCGCCCACTCCACACCTCCGGTGGCGAACAGCGCGGTCAGCACCCCGTACAACACCGTCGCCAGGACGAAGAACGCCGCGATGAATTCGAACAACCTCGCTTCGATATGCATGAGTGTCCTTACCTACTGGTTCGGGGCCAGTTCACCGCGGCGAGTGTCGAACGGGTGTGTGGTCTGCGCTAACGGCGGCTGATGAATCGCCTGCAGGGCCTCGGCATTGGTCTTCCCGGCAATCCGTTGCTGCAAGTAGGCCTTGAAGTCGTTGGGCGATACCACCCGAACCTCGAAGTTCATCATCGAGTGATACGTGCCGCACATCTCGGCGCAGTGACCGACGAAAGCCCCTTCCTTGGTGATCTGTTCGACCTGGAAGACATTGACGGAGTTGTTTGCCGCCGGGTTTGGCATCACGTCGCGCTTGAACAAGAATTCCGGCACCCAGAACGCGTGGACGACATCGGCTGCAGCCAACTGGAACTCGATGCGCCTGCCGGACGGGAGCACCAGCACGGGGATTTCCGTGGCGGTTCCCAGAGTTTCGACCCTGTCGAAGTTCAGGTAGGTGCGGTCCTCGGTGTTGAGTCCGCGTATCGCCCCGACGCGCTCCTCCCCGCGCTCGTCTTTACCCTCCGGCTTGGATGTCATGGCCTTCTTCTTGGCCTCGTCGGCGCCCTCGTAGTTGAAGGTGCCGTCTTTGAAGGCGACCCGCTGGTAGCCGAACTTCCAGTTCCACTGGAAGGCCGTCACGTCGATCACGACCTCGGGGTCCTTGGCCAGATGCAGCACCTTCTCCTGCACAACCACGGTGAAATAGAACAGCACCGAGATGATGAGGAACGGTGTCACGGTGAGCACCAGCTCCAGCGGCATGTTGTAGCCGAACTGGCGGGGCAGCTCCGTGTGAGATGCCTTCTTGCGGTGGAAGGCGGATGTCCAAAAGATCAGGCCCCACACGATGGCGCCGACAACCAGGGATGCGATCACCGCTCCGATCCACAGCTCCCTGTTGACATGCGCTTCCGGGGTGATGCCCTCCGGCCAGCCCAGCGCGAACACGGTTTGCCAGCTGCAACCACTCAGGGTGACCGTCAGTACACCCAGCGTCCCGGCCAGCGCCAGCAGCCGAAGCCGACGGGTGCCTGCGGTGGCCCGTGAACTGCCCTGCGACCAGCGTTGCGAACGGACCGGCTCGCGAGGTGTCACGTTGGCGCCTCCTGTCTCACAAGCCCATGCCGAACTGCAATTCATCCCGCAAGCCGCGAGACCAGTTGGCTACTCGAACGTTGAATACTACGCAGCGTAGACCAAGTCGCCTGATGGGGCGACGAGGCGGTCCCAAATGATCGGCCCGTCGCCGCGACCTGCCGGATGCGGGCCGCGCGAGCGTCGCCGCGTGCGGCATACTGGGGCGCCGTGTGTGGTCTGTTGGCCTTCGTAGCAGCACCAGTGGCGGTCCCGGCGGACGCCGACGGCCGCGAGACTGGCGCGTCCAGCGCTGCCGAAGTCGACGCCGCGATTGCCGGCGCCTTGCATTTGATGCGCCACCGCGGGCCAGACGAGCCGGGCAATTGTTTCGACCCCGACGCTGACGGGTCCGTGGTGTTCGGTTTCAACCGGCTGTCCTTCATCGACATCGCCCATTCGCACCAGCCGTTGCGGTGGGGGCCGCCGGAAGCACCCGACCGCTACGTGCTGGTGTTCAACGGCGAGATCTACAACTACCTGGAATTGCGAGAGGAGCTTGCGCAGCGGCACGGCGCCGTCTTCGCCACCGACGGCGACGGCGAGGCAATTGTCGCGGGCTACCACTACTGGGGCACCGATGTGCTGAAACAGCTGCGGGGCATGTTCGCGTTCGCGCTGTGGGACACGGTTACACGTGAATTGTTTTGTGCCCGTGATCCTTTCGGCATCAAGCCGTTGTTCATGGCGACCGGCTCCGGGGGCACCGCGGTGGCCAGCGAGAAGAAATGCCTCCTGGACCTGGCCGCATTGGTGGGCTTCGACACCGCGATCGACGACCGTGCGGTCCAGCACTACACCGTCCTGCAGTACGTGCCGGAGCCCGAGACGCTGCAGCGCGGGGTGCGCCGGCTGGAATCGGGTTGCTACGCGTGGATCCGGCCCGGGATGGCGCCCGACATCACCCGCTACTTCACGCCGCGGTTCGTCGTCACGCCGATCACCCGCGACACCGAGCAGGACCGCTACGACGAGATCACGGCCGTGCTCGAGGACTCGGTGGCCAAGCACATGCGTGCCGACGTCACCGTCGGCGCGTTTCTGTCCGGCGGCATCGACTCGACGGCCATCGCGGCCTTGGCGATCCGGCACAACCCCCGGCTGATCACGTTCACCACCGGCTTCGAACGCGAGGGCTTCTCGGAGATCGACGTCGCGGTGGCCTCGGCCGAGGCCATCGGGGCCCGGCACATCGCCAAGGTGGTCAAGCCCGACGAGTTCGTCGCCGCCCTGCCCGAGATCGTCTGGTATCTCGACGAACCCATCGCCGACCCCGCCCTGGTGCCGCTGTTCTTCGTCGCCCGCGAGGCGCGCAAGCACGTCAAGGTCGTGCTGTCCGGAGAGGGTGCCGACGAACTGTTCGGCGGCTACACGATCTACCGGGAACCGCTGTCGCTGAAACCCTTCGACTTCTTGCCCGGGCCGGTGCGACGGTCGATGGGCAAGGTGTCCAAGCCCTTGCCGGAGGGCATGCGCGGCAAGAGCCTGCTGCATCGCGGCTCGCTGACGCTCGAGGAGCGCTACTACGGCAACGCCCGCAGTTTCTCCGACGCGCAACTGCGCGACGTGCTGCCGGGATTTCGCCCGGACTGGACGCATACCGACGTCACGGCGCCGGTGTACGCCGAATCGACCGGCTGGGACCCGGTGGCCCGCATGCAGCACATCGACCTGTTCACCTGGCTGCGCGGCGACATTCTGGTCAAGGCCGACAAGATGACCATGGCCAACTCGCTGGAGCTGAGGGTGCCGTTCCTGGATCCCGAGGTATTCGCGGTGGCGTCGCGGTTACCAGTTGACGCCAAGATCACCCGCACCACTACCAAATACGCCCTGCGGCGCGCGCTGGCGCCCATCGTGCCGGCCCATGTGCTGAACCGGCCCAAGCTCGGCTTCCCGGTGCCCATCCGGCACTGGCTGCGCACCGGCGAGCTGATGGAGTGGGCCTATCAGCTAATCGACTCGTCGGGGGCCGGGCACCTCGTCGACCTCACTGCCCTGCGCCACATGCTCGACGAGCATCGAACCGGTGTCAGCGACCACAGCCGCCGGCTGTGGACGGTACTGATCTTCATGCTGTGGTACGCGATCTTTGTCGAGCACAGCGTGGTGCCGCAGATCGCGGAGCCCGTGTATCCGGTCGAGTTATGAGGGCGAACAGACGCAAAAGCACCTGAAAACCGGTCTAAGAGCGTGCTTTTGCGTCTGCTCGGCACAATATGTTCGGCACAACTCAGGTGAGCACCGCGGCGATTTCGGCGGCCGCATCCTCACCGAACGCTCCGGCCAGCCGCGACGCCGCAACCGAGCGGTCCCACTCCCACTCCTGGGTCCCCGTCGACTCCAGCACCAGCACCGCGACCAACGAGCCCAGCTGGGCCGAACGTTCCAGGCTCAAACCGGCGCTGCGTCCGGTCAGGAACCCCGCCCGGAAGGCGTCGCCGACGCCGGTGGGGTCGGTTTGGCTGCTTTCGGGCACGACGCCGACGTGCACGGTGGCCCCGTCGCGGTCGACGATGTCCACCCCCTTGGCGCCCAACGTGGTCACCCGCAGGTCCACCTGCGCCATCACATCGGCCTCCGACCAGCCGGTCTTTGACAGCAGCAGGTCCCATTCGTAGTCGTTGGTGAACAGGTAGGCGGCGCCGTCGATGAGTTTGCTGATCTCCTCACCGGACAGCCGCGCCAACTGCTGGGACGGGTCCGCGGCAAACGGCAGGCCGAGCTCGCGGCACTCGTCGGTGTGCACGACCATCGCCTCCGGGTCGTTGGCCCCGATGATGACCAACTCGGGCTTGCCGATCCTGGACACCACGTCGGCCAGCGAGATGTTGCGGGCCTCGGACATGGCGCCGGGGTAGAACGAGGCGATCTGGGCCATCTCCAGATCGGTGGTGCAGACGAAGCGGGCCGTGTGGGCTGTCGTCGAGATCAAGACGTTGTCGCAGTTGACCCCGTGAGTTTGCAGCCAGTCGCGATACTCGCCAAAGTCGTCGCCGGCGGCCCCGACCAGCGCCACGTCGCCGCCCAGCACGCCGATGGCAAAGGCGATATTGCCGGCCACACCGCCGCGGTGAATCACCAGGTCGTCGACGAGGAAGCTGAGCGACACCTTCTGCAGGTGGTCGGCGAGCAGCTGTTCGGAGAATCGGCCCGGAAACCGCATCAAATGGTCCGTCGCAATCGAGCCTGTTACCGCGATCGTCACGAAATGTCCGCCCTTCGTTCGTTAGGTCGCCTAGCCTACCCAGGGATATCGGACCCCGTCGCATGCACGGCCACCGACAGGCGTTGCGCTAGCCTGCCTAGAGAGCTCACCGGTTGCCGGACCTGAAATGCGTCGGCGGCAGCCATCCAGCACCGTTGGGAGTTACCACGATGGCAGGTCCGCATTCGTCGAACCCCGCCGTCGGCACCGACGGACCACCGCCGCACGGCCAGGCCGGGCCCCCGGAAGGCCAACCCCTCGAGTACCCCGACGACACGGAGACAACCTTCGCCCCGCCCCAACCCCCACCACCCGCGCCCGCAGAGCACGGGCGCAAACGGCTGATTATCGGGACCCTGCTGGCCATCGCACTCATCGGTGCTCTAACAGCCGCGATCGTGTACGGGGTTCGCACCAACGGGGCCAGGGCCGGCGGAACGTTCACCGAGGCGTCGTCCAAGACGGCGATTCAGGGCTACCTGGACGCCCTGGACAATCGCGACATCGACACGGTCGTCCGCAACGCATTGTGCGGCATGTACGACGGTGTGCACGACAAAAGAGCGGACCAGGCCCTGGCCAGACAGAGCAGCGACGCGTTGCGTCGCCAGTTCTCCAAGGTCGAGGTGACGTCGATCGACAAGATCGTGTACTTGTCCCAGTACCAGGCCCAGGTGCTGTTCAGCATGCAGGTGACGCCCGCCACCGGCGGTCAGTCGCACGGACCGGTCCAGGGCGTCGCGCAGCTGCTATTTCAGCGCGGCCAGATTCTGGTGTGCTCGTACATCCTGCGGACCACCGCAGGCTCGTACTAGCTCAGTTGAACGAGTCCCCGCAAGCGCACGAACCGGTGGCGTTGGGGTTGTCGATGGTGAAGCCCTGCTTCTCGATGGTGTCGACGAAGTCGATGGACGCGCCTTCCACATAGGGCGCGCTCATCCGGTCCACGGCCAGGGTCACACCACCAAAGTCGACCGTCAGGTCACCATCGAGGCTCCGGTCGTCGAAGAACAGGTTGTAGCGCAGGCCAGCGCAGCCACCCGGCTGGACCGCGATCCGCAGCGCCAGGTCGTCGCGTCCCTCCTGGTCCAGCAGCGCCTTGGCCTTGGCGGCGGCCGCCTCGGTCAGGATGACGCCGTGGGTCTTGGCGGTCGACTCGTTCTGCACCGTCATTGCTTCTCCTACATGCTTTGATCGTTGGGGCCGGCCCGGCACCGGCCGGGTCCGACTCGGGAAAGCCCAATGCATCAACGGTACCTCGAAGACCCGCTATTCCCGAGTCGTGCGGCTATTCCCGAGTCGTGCGGCTGGTCCCGAACCGCGCCGCCACCACGGCCGCCAAACCCATCAATTGATTGGCGGCGTCCGCCTGCGCCAGCCGCGCCGACCCGGCGTAATCGGCGATGGACAGCGCGGACATGATGCCCGATGACCGCCACGCGGACGGGTCCATGGAGACCTGACCGGCCAGCACGACGATCGGAATGTGCAGCGGACGTGCCGCGGCGGTCAGGGAGCCGACGACCTTTCCGTGCATGGACTGCTCATCGAACCGGCCCTCACCTGTGACGATCATCTCGGCATCGGTGAGGGCGTCGAGCAGGTGGGTGTGATCGGCGATGATCTCCGCGCCTGACTCACACCGGCCGCCCAGCGCCAGCAACCCGGCGCCGACCCCGCCGGCGGCACCCGCCCCGGGCTCGGAGCTGACGTCGCGTCCGGCCGCCGCTTGCAGTTGCAGCGCCCATGCCTCGAGGCGCACCTCCAGTGCGGCGACGGTCGCGGCGTCCGCCCCCTTTTGCGGCGCGAACACTCGGGCCGCGCCCCAGGGACCCAGCAGCGGATACTCGACGTCGCAGGCGGCGATGAGCTCGACGACGGCCAGGTTTCGGCGGGCCACCTGCAGGTCGCCGAGCTCGGCGATCATTCCCTGGCCGCCGTCGGTGCAGGCGCTGCCGCCCAGCCCAACCACGATCCGCTTGGCCCCGGCGCGCAGCGCCTCGGCGATGAGCTGACCCACTCCCCGGCTGTGGGCGGCAAGCGCGGTCTCCGGCGTCGGGGTTCGGCCGAGCAGTCCCAGACCACACGCCTGCGCGGACTCGATGTACGCCGTCGACGAGCTACGGTCAAACACCCAGCGCGCCTCGACCTCGGCATCCAGCGGCCCGGACACCCGCAGCCGCCGCGGCTCCCCCAGCCGGCTGCTCAGCACCTCGACGAAGCCGGGGCCGCCATCGGACTGCGGGGCGATGATGAACGAGTCGAAGGGACGTGTCCGGTTCCAGCCGGTCGCAATCGCGGCGGCGGCGTCCACCGCGGACAGGCTGTCGCCGAAGCAATCCGGAGCCACCAGCACCCGCATCGCAGGCAGGTTGATTCGGCCGGGCCCGAGGCCACCGGCGGCATCACCCGAGGCCTGCGAGCCGTTCATCACTGGCCAGCGTAGGACGAACTGCCATGGTGGCGCACGGATAACCTAGGCGGATTCCGAGGTGGGGCCGCTCGCGAAGTAACCTGGCGAATGTGAAGCTGCTGGGCCGCAAGAAAGGCCAAGAAGAGGGCACAGAACTGGTTGCGGCGGACGACGGGACGGCGGACTCAACCGGGGAACCGCGCGGGTCGCGTACCACCGGCCCCAAGGGCCGGCCGACGCCCAAGCGCAGCGACGCCAGGCGGCAGAACAAAAAGGGTCCGGTGGTGCCGGCACCCATGACCGCCTCCGAGGCGCGGGCCCGGCGCAAAAAGCTGGCCGGTCCCAAGCTCAGCCGCGAGAACCGCCGGGCCGAAAGAACCGCCAGCCGCGCCCGGATGTCGGATCGCCGGGAACGGATGATGGCCGGCGAGGAGGCCTACCTGTTGCCGCGCGACCAGGGGCCGGCGCGGCGGTATATCCGCGACCTGGTGGACTCGCGGCGCAGTTTGCTCGGGCTGTTCATGCCGTCGGCGTTGGCGCTGCTGTTCATGTCGTTTGGCGCTCCGCAGCTGCAGGTCTACATGGCTCCCGCGATGCTGGTGATAATGGCCGTGATGATTCTGGACGGCGTCTTGCTGGGCCGCAAAGTTACCAGGCTGGTCGACGCGAAATTTCCCAACAACACCGAAAGCCGTTGGAAATTAGGGTTTTACGCCGCTACCCGGGCTTCCCAAATGCGTCGAATGCGGGCACCCCGTCCCCAAGTCGACCGCGGCAGCGATGTCGACTGAGAACTGATCCGGTGCGCACCTTGGTGCTCGGTGGAATCAGGTCGGGCAAATCCCGATGGGCGGAGGAGGCCATTGCCGAGTCGTTGCCAGCGGGCCAGCCCATCCGCTACCTGGCCGCAGGGCCGGCCGGGCGGGATGATGAGGCCTGGGTGCACCGCGTCGCCGTCCACCGTGATCGTCGGCCGGCCCACTGGTCGACGGTCGAAACCGAGAACGTGCCGGCCGAGTTGCGGCAGTCACCGGGCAGCCCGACGATCGTCGACGACGTCGGTCGGTGGCTGACCTGCATGCTGGACCGACATCATGGTTGGGACGACGGATCGGTGGCGGCTCCGGTCGACGAGATGCTCGCCGCGGTCGGCGAGTTCGGGTCGACGCTAATGCTCGTCAGCCCCGAGGTCGGGCTGACCGTGGTGCCCGCCACCGCGTCTGGGCGCCGGTTCGCCGACGAGTTAGGCAGCCTCAACCAACGGTTGGCCGACCTGTGCGACCAGGTGGTGCTGGTGGTGGCCGGGCAGGCCGTTCGGATCAAGACGCCGGGAACGTGATGGATTTCACGCCGGTTTCCTCACCGGATGCGGAGGTCGCGGCAGCCGCCCGTGCCCGCCAGGACACCCTTGCCAAGCCGCCGGGTGCGCTGGGCCGCCTCGAAGACCTGTCGGTGTGGGTCGCGTCGTGCCAGGGCCGTTGTCCGCCAAGGGATTTCGAGCGGGCTCGGGTGGTGGTGTTCGCCGGTGATCACGGCGTCGCGCGGTCCGGGGTGTCGGCGTATCCCCCGGAAGTGACCGCCCAGATGGTGGCCAACATCGACGCCGGCGGCGCTGCGATCAATGTGCTGGCCGGAATCGCCGGCGCGACGGTACGAGTCGAGGACCTGGCGGTAGACGCCGAGGTCCTCGCAGAGCGGATCGGCGTACACAAAATCCGGCGTGGCAGCGGCGACATCGCCGTCGAGGACGCGTTGACCGACGACGAGACGGCGGAGGCCATCGCGGCGGGCCAGCGGATCGCCGATGAGGAGGTCGATGCCGGCGCGGACCTGTTGATCGCGGGCGACATGGGCATCGGCAATACCACCCCGGCGGCGGCACTGGTGGCCGCCCTGACGAACGCTGAACCGGTCGCGGTCGTCGGATTCGGCACCGGGATCGACGACGCCGCCTGGGCGCGCAAGACGGCCGCGGTGCGCGACGCGCTCTACCGCGCCCAGGCGGTGTCGGCCGATCCGGTTGGGTTGCTGCGCTGCTGTGGCGGTGCCGACCTGGCCGCGATGGCGGGCTTTTGTGCGCAGGCCGCCGTCCGGCGCACGCCGCTGGTGCTTGACGGCATGGCGGCGACGGCCGCCGCGCTGGTCGCCGATCGGCTCGCGCCCGGCGCGCGGCAATGGTGGCAGGCGGGTCACCGATCGACCGAGCCGGGTCACGGGCTGGCCCTTGCGGCTCTCGAGTTGGATCCGATCCTGGACCTGCGCATGCGACTCGGCGAGGGCACCGGCGCCGCGGTGGCGCTGCCGGTGTTGCGTGCCGCCGTGGCCGTGCTCTCGTCGATGGCGACCTTCACCGAAGCCGGTGTCTGGACCCCGTGATCCGTTCTGCGACAGCAGCCTTCGGCTTCGGCACGGTGGTGCCGGTCGGGCGCGCCCGGCCGATGGGCCGGGGCGCGATGACTGCACTCCCGGTGGTCGGCGCCGCCCTGGGCGCACTGGCCGCCGCGGTCACCCGGGCCGGGGGGCTGGCCTTCGGCCCGTCCAGCCCGCTGGCCGGGCTGCTCGCGGTGGCGGTATTGCTGCTGGCCACCCGTGGCCTGCACATCGACGGCCTCGCCGACACATTCGACGGGCTGGGCTGCTACGGGCCACCGCAGCGCGCGCTCGAGGTGATGCGTGACGGATCGACCGGCCCGTTCGGGGTCGCGGCC
>NZ_JAFBAR010000065.1 GCF_019247635.1 Mycobacterium sp. | reverse complement strand
CCCAGTTACTCGATACGTCAACGGTATTCGCCCAACACATGGATCGTTGCGACAAGGCCCTCCGGCAGCACGTGGAGTGGTCACTGATCGACGTCATCCGCGGCGCGCACGGACTGGATCGGGTCGACGTCGTGCAGCCGGCGCTGTGGGCGGTGATGGTGTCCCTGGCCGAGTTGTGGCGCTCGGTGGGCATCGTGCCCGACGCGGTCGTCGGGCACTCGCAGGGCGAGATCGCCGCGGCGTATGTGGCGGGGGCGCTCTCGCTGGAAGATGCGGCGCGGGTAGTGGCGCTGCGCAGCAGGCTGCTGGTGGCGTTGTCGGGCGTGGGCGGCATGGTCTCGCTGGCGTGCGGGCTGGCGCAGGCCCAGCAGCTGGTGGCGCCGTGGGGCGATCGGTTGAATATCGCTGCGGTGAACGGTGTCTCGTCGTTAGCCGTGTCGGGCGACGCCCACGCTGTGAGCGAGCTCTTGGAACGCTGTGCGGCCGACGGCATCCGCGCCCGCAGGATTGATGTCGACTATGCGTCACATTCGGCACAGGTCGACGCGATTCGGGATGCCCTTCTCGAGGCGCTGGCCGGCATCGAACCTCGACCGTCATCGGTGAAGTTCTTCTCCACGGTCACCGGTGAACCCATCGACACCGGTGATCTGAACGCCGAGTACTGGTACCGAAGCATCCGGCAGACAGTGCAATTCGAACACGCGATACGCAGCTGCGCAGACGCCGGATACGGCGTATTCATCGAATCCAGCCCGCATCCGGTGTTGATCGCCGGGATCGAAGAAACGCTTGCCGGGGACGCGGTCGTCGTCCCGACGCTGGGCCGCGACGACGGTGGCCTGGAACGGTTTTGGCTGTCGGTGGGGCAGGCCCACGTCGCGGGGGTAGCGGTCGATTGGGGGGCGGTGTTCGGTGGCGCACGGCGAGTCGACCTGCCCACCTATGGGTTCGTGCGACAGCGGTTTTGGCTGACTGATTCGATGACCGCCGCGGACGCGCGCAGCCTGGGGTTGGCAAATGCTAACCACAGCTTGCTCGGCGCGGTGGTTCAGCGACCGGATTCGGGCGGCGTGGTCCTGACCGGTCGGCTGTCGGCGGCCGCCCAGCCATGGCTGGCCGATCACGGCATAGCCGGCACGGTGCTGTTTCCGGGGGCGGGTTTCGTGGAGTTAGTCGTCCGCGCCGGGGATGAGGTCGGATGCGCTGTGGTAGAGGAGCTGACGTTGTCGGCCCCGCTGGTGATGTCGGGCGCCGATGAGGTGCAGGTGCAGGTTGTCGTGGGTGCCGCCGAGGAGGCGGGGCACCGCGCCGTATCGGTATATTCGCTCGCGGCGCAGTGGATCTTGCACGCTGAGGGCAGATTGGGTGTCGGGACCCACGATCCGGCCTCCGAGCTGTCGGTGTGGCCGCCGGCGGGTGCCGTGGCTGTGGATGTCACCCGCGCGTACGAGCGGCTGGCCGACCGGGGCTACGACTACGGTCCCGCCTTCCGAGGGTTGCGGGCCATGTGGCGGCGCGGTTCGGAGACTTTCGCCGAAGTCGCCGTCCCAGCCGGTGCCGGTGTCCAGGTTGACCGGACCGGGATACATCCGGTGCTACTGGACGCGGCGTTGCACGCGATGGGGTTGGGCCAGAGCCAGACGGTGCTGCCCTTTTCGTGGCAGGGCGTGTGCCTGCATGCCGCGGGCGCCTCGGAGGCGCGGGTACGGATAGCGCCGGCCGGCGCCGGGACGGTTTCGATCGAGATGGCCGATCCGGATGGGCTGCCGGTGTTGTCGGTACGCGAACTCTCGGTGCGTCCGGTGTCGGTGGACCAATTGTCGGTGGTGTCGGCTCCCGCTACCGGACTGCTCGAGGTGACGTGGTCGCCGGTGGCGCTGGAGGAGCACGGCGTTGCGGACGGAGCGGTGGTGTGGGAGTCGCGGGCCGGTGATGGGTCCGTCGTGGGCTCGGTGTATGCGGCCGCTCATGCGGCGCTGGGGGTGTTGCAATCGTGGCTGGCCGCTGACGCGCCTGGCCCCCTGGTGGTGCTCACGCGCGGGGCGATGGCCCTGCCGGATGAGCAGCTCACGGATTTGGCGGGCGCGGCGGTTTGGGGACTGGTGCGATCGGCTCAGGCCGAACACCCCGACCGTGTTGTGCTGGTCGACTCTGATGACACACTCGACGTCGGGTCCGTAGCCCGTTGTGGCGAGCCACAATTGGTGATCCGCAACGGCGTCGCTTACGCGGCCCGGTTGCAGCGCTCGCGGCCGCTGCTGCGGCTGCCCGAGTTGCCATGGCACTTGGTCAGCGGCGGTGGTGGAACACTGGAGGACGTCCGCGTGCGCCCCTGTGCGGCAGCGGAATTGGCGGCCGGGCAGGTGCGGGTGGCGGTCGCCGCGGTCGGGGTGAACTTCCGGGATGTGTTGGTGGCGTTGGAGATGTACCCCGGTGGCGGCAGGTTGGGGGTCGACGGCTCCGGGGTGGTCGTCGAGGTGGGGCGCGATGTGTCCGGCGTGGCCACCGGCGACGTGGTGATGGGGTTGCTCGGGGTGGTGGGTTCCGAGGCGGTGGTCGACGCCCGGCTGGTGACCCGAGTGCCGGCGGGCTGGTCGGTGGTGCAGGCCGCCGGGGTTCCGGCGGTGTTTTTGACGGCGCTGTGCGGGTTGTCGGTGTTGGCGGACGTGCGGGCGGGCCAGCGGCTGTTGGTGCACGCGGCGACCGGTGGAGTCGGCATGGCGGCGGTGCAGATGGCCCGGCACTGGGGTGTCGAGGTGTTCGCCACCGCGAGCCGAGGCAAATGGGACACCCTGCGCGCGATGGGTTTTGACGACGACCACATCGGTGACTCGCGTACGTTGGAGTTCGAAGCGAAATTCCGCGCGGCCACGGCCGGAGCCGGCATGGATGTGGTGCTCAATTCGTTGGCGGGTGAGTCGATTGATGCGTCGCTGCGGTTATTGCCTCCGGGCGGGCGTTTCATCGAGATGGGTAAGACAGATCTGCGCGACCCCGCGCTGGTCGCCGAACAAGGTGTGCTCTACCGGGCATTCGACCTGATCGAGGCCGGCGCGGACCGCATCGCGCAGCTGCTGGGTGAGTTGATGGGCATGTTCGACGCGGGTGCGTTGGTGCCGTTGCCGGTCAAGACTTTCGACGTGCGGTGCGCGCAGCAGGCGTATCGGTTTGTCAGCCACGCCCGTCACGTCGGCAAGGTTGTGCTGACGCTACCCGAGGGGCCCGGGCAGTCCGGGTTGGCGGGGGGCACCGTGCTGATCACGGGCGGGACCGGGATGGCGGGTTCGGCGGTGGCGCGTCACCTGGTTGATCGGCATGGGGTCGCCAATGTGGTGCTGGTCAGCCGTTCGGGTGGGCGGGCCCAAGGGGTTTCGCAGTTGGTCGCCGAGCTGCGCGAGGCCGGCGCGGAGGTGGCGGTGGCGGCCTGTGATGTGGCCGATCGCGGCGCGGTGGCTGCCTTGTTGGCGGGGCTTTCCCCGCGGTATCCGCTCAAGGGGGTGATCCATTCCGCCGGTGTTCTCGATGACGGGTTGATCTCCGCACTGACGCCGGAGCGGGTGGATGGCGTGCTGCGAGCCAAGGTCGACGGCGCCTGGAACCTGCACGAGCTCACCCGACACCTGAATTTGTCGGCCTTCGTGGTGTTTTCGTCCATGGCCGGGGTCGTCGGCACCCCGGGTCAGGGCAACTACGCGGCGGCCAACAGCTTCCTGGACGGGCTGGCAACCCAGCGACGGGCACAGGGGTTGGCCGGGTTGTCGATAGCGTGGGGCCTGTGGGGGCAGGCCAGCGCGATGACACGACGTCTCGGTGATCGCGACATAGCCCGGATGACCCGGTTCGGGCTCGTACCACTGTCTACCGAGCAGGCACTCGACTCGATCGATGCCGCCCTGCTGGTCGAGCGACCCGTCGTGGTTGCCACTCGCCTGGATTCGGCCGCGCTCGACCGCCACCGTGCCGCGCTGCCGCCGATACTGAGCGGGTTGGCGTCCCGTGCCGTGCGACGTGTCGTCGATCGTGCCGCCGCCACCGTGTCGACGGTCGGCCTGGCAGCGCGGTTGCACGGCCTTAGCGCCGAACAACGACAACGGGCGCTGGTGGATTTGGTATGCAGCAACGCCGCCACCGTGTTGGGGCGCTCCAGCATCGCGGACGTCAACGCCGGACGCGCTTTTCAGGAACTGGGCTTCGACTCCCTGACCGCCGTAGAACTGCGCAACCGACTCAAAACCGCTACGGGACTGAGTCTTTCACCGACCCTAATTTTCGACTATCCCACCCCCGCCGTGCTGGCCGGCCACCTCGGCGCACAGTTGAGCGATGACGTCGACCAGGGCAGCCTGATCACTCGATTCAACGACCTCACCAGCGAACTGCAAGCCCTGCTAAGCCAAGGTGCTTGGAGTCCCGACCAGAAGGCACAATTCACCACCCGCATTCATCGCCTGCTCACCGGCCTCGACACCTACCTGGACCCGGATATCGACAATGCCAGCGACAGCGAACTGTTCGCGATGCTCGACCAGGAACTCGGTCAGTGAGCAGCACAGAGCACATCGACTACCTGAAACGCCTGACCGCGGATCTGCGCCGCACCCGGCGAGACCTGGCTGAGCTGGAAGGTAAGCTTTCCGAACCGGTGGCGGTGGTGGGAATGGCATGCCGGTATCCGGGCGGTGTGGATTCCCCGGAGTCGTTGTGGGAGTTGGTGGTTGAGGGACGCGACGCGGTAGCGGATTTTCCGGTCGACCGCGGTTGGGACTTCGCGGGGTTGTTCGATCCAGATCCCGACGCGGCGGGAAAGATGTACGTGCGGCAGGGGTCCTTCCTGACCGACGCGGCAGACTTCGACGCGGCATTCTTCGGCATCGGGCCCAGCGAGGCGATGGCGATGGATCCGCAGCAACGGTTGATGCTGGAAATCTCGTGGGAGGCCTTGGAGCGGGCGGGAATTGACCCGTTGGGCCTACGGGGATCGGCCACCGGCGTGTTCGCCGGGGTCATTCACGCCGGCTACGGAGGCCAGGTTGAGGGCGAGCTGGAAGGCTACGGGCTGACCGGGTCGACATTGAGCGTGACGTCGGGTCGGCTGGCATATGTGCTGGGCTTGGAGGGCCCCGCGGTATCGGTGGATACGGCGTGCTCGTCGTCGTTGGTGGCGATGCACTTGGCCGCGCAGTCGTTGCGTTCGGGGGAAACCGATTTGGCGCTGGCCGGTGGCGTGACGGTGATGGCGACGCCGGCGGCGTTTGTGGAGTTCAGTCGGCAACGTGCGCTGGCTCCCGACGGTCGATGCAAGGCGTATGCCGGTGGTGCCGACGGGACCGCCTGGTCGGAGGGTGCCGGGGTGCTGGTGCTCGAGCGCCTGGCCGATGCCCGACGGTTGGGCCATCCGGTGCTGGCGCTGCTGCGGGGGTCGGCGGTGAACCAGGACGGTGCCTCCAACGGCCTCACGGCGCCCAACGGACCCGCCCAGCAACGGGTGATTCGAGCCGCGCTGGCCAGCGCGCGCCTGACCGCAAGCGACGTGGACGTGGTGGAGGGACACGGGACCGGAACCGTGTTGGGCGATCCCATTGAGGCGCAGGCGCTGTTGGCGACCTACGGGCAGGGCCGCACCGAGCCCCTGTGGCTGGGATCGATCAAATCGAACATCGGACACACGTCGGCCGCCGCCGGTGTGGCCGGGGTGATCAAGATGGTGCAAGCGATGCATCACGGGCTGATGCCCAAGACCCTGCACCTGGATGTGCCTACGCCGCACGTGGATTGGTCGACTGGTTCGATCTCGCTGTTGACCGAACCGCGACCCTGGCTGGTCGGGGCGCGGCCACGCCGGGCGGGGGTGTCGTCGTTCGGGATCAGTGGCACGAACGCGCACGTGATCGTCGAGCAGGCGCCCGCCGATGCCGAAATCCCTGCGACCGTGCACAATAACGCCGCCGCAGCCTGGGTGGTGTCCGGCCGCTCCGAAGAGGCGCTGGTGAGGCAGGCGGGGCGGCTGCTGGACCATGTGTCTGCTCACCGGGATACCGCTGCGGCGGACATCGCCTGGTCGTTGATTTCCACCCGATCGTCGTTCGAGCATCGGGCGGTGATCGTTGGTGCCGACCGCGAGGCGTTGACGGGCGGGCTGGCGGCGCTGGCAGCCGGTGCACCCAGTGCGAATGTGGTCACAGGCCGGGCGCGGCCGGGGGGCAGGACAGTTTTTGTGTTTCCCGGCCAGGGTGCGCAGTGGTTGGGTATGGGCGCGCGGCTGTATGAACGTTTCCCCGTGTTCGCCAATGCCTTTGACGAGGCCGTCGAGGCGGTGAATGGCCAGCTGCGCCTTCCGTTGAAGCAGGTGGTATGGGGCGATGACCCAGCCCTGTTGGCGAGCACCGAGTTTGCGCAGCCGGCGTTGTTCGCCGTGGAGGTGGCGTTGGCGGCGCTATGGCAGCACTGGGGTGTGGTGCCCGACGTGGTCATGGGCCATTCGGTCGGTGAGATCGCCGCGGCCCAGGTGGCCGGCGTGCTGACATTGGAACAGGCGGCGCGGGTGGTGGGGGCGCGGGGACGGCTGATGGCGAAGTTGCCGACCGGCGGCGCGATGGTTGCGGTGTCCGCCGGCGAGGCGGAGGTGGCGCCGTTGCTGGTCGAGGGCGCGGAGATCGCGGCGGTCAACGGTCCTGGGGCCGTGGTCGTTTCGGGTCCCGAGCCGGCGGTGGGTGTGGTGGCGGACCGGGTATCCGCGCAGGGTCGGCGGGTGCATCGGCTGGCCGTTTCCCACGCGTTTCATTCCGTGCTGATGGAACCGATGTTGGCGGAACTCTCGGAGTTGCTTGCCGACCTAACGGTCATGCGACCACGATTTACGTTGGTATCCAACCTATCTGGCCAGGTGGCCGGACCCGGATACGGGTCGGCGTCCTACTGGGTTGACCACGTGCGCCGGCCGGTGCGCTTCGCCGCCGCCGTTCAAACCGCGGAGGCACTCGGGGCCAGAGTCTTTGTCGAGGTTGGGCCCAGCGGAGGTTTGAGCGCTGCGGTGCAGCAGTCGCTGAGCACCGAGCCCGTGGCGTCGGTCGTGGCGATGCCGCGGGGCCGCCCGGAGGTGGAGTCGGCACTCGCGGCCGCCGGTCAGCTGTTCACCAGGGGAATCGAGGTCAATTGGAGGACGGTTCTGGTTCCCGGCCGTCGCGTGGACCTACCGACGTATGGGTTTGTACGGCGTCGGTATTGGCTGGGCGCCATGGGCACCGGTTCGGGCGTGGATGTCCGCAGTGCGGAATTGGTCCGGGTGGATCATCCGTTGCTGGGTGCGGTGCTGGAGCGACCGGATGTGGGCGGGTTGGTGTTGACGGGTTGGCTGTCGGCGGGTGAGCAGCCGTGGCTGGCCGATCATGTCGTCGGCGGTGCGGTGCTGTTTCCCGGCGCGGGTTTCGTCGAACTGGTGTTGCGGGCTGGCGACGAGACCGGCTGCGGGGTAGTGGAGGAGTTGACGTTGTTGGCTCCGCTGGTGCTGCCGGCCGGCGGTGGGGTGCGGGTACAGGTGGTGGCGGGTGGCGCCGACGACTCGGGGCACCGCGCGGTTTCGGTGTATTCGAGTGGAGCGCACCCGGATTCGGGATGGCAGTTGCACGCAGAAGGCATCCTCGGTCCGCGACCGACGACGCCGGCAACCAATTTGTCGGTGTGGCCGCCGGTGGGGGCGTCAGAGCTGCCCGTCGATGGTGCCTACGAGCGGTTGGCCGCGCGGGGTTATCACTATGGCCGAGCGTTTCGGGGCCTGCGCCGCATGTGGCGACGCGGTGGGGAGATCTTCGCCGAGGTCGCTGTTCCCCAGGACGCGGATGTGACGTTGGCTGGCTTCGGAATTCATCCGCTGATACTGGATGCGTCGCTGCACGCAATGGGACTGGCCGATGAGCGCGCCGAGACGGTGTTGCCGTTTTCCTGGCAGGGAGTATGTCTGCATGCGGCGGGGGCCTCGCGGGGGCGAGTTCGGTTAGCACCGGTCGGTGGCGGGGCCGTATCGGTTGATCTGGCCGACGCGGTGGGGCAGCCCGTGTTGTCGGTGCGAGAACTGGTGATGCGTCCGGTGTCGGCTGCACAGTTGTCGACGGCAGCGGCACCTCGTAGCGGCGGGCTGCTGGAGGTGGCCTGGTCTCCGGTGTCGTTGGGCGGCAACGGGAGCCACGACGTCGGAGAGGTCTGGGAGGCGCCGTCGGAAGGGGTGCGTGCCGCCACCTATGCGGCGCTGGGGGTGTTGCAGTCGTGGTTGCGCGGTGATCGCGCCGGGTTGCTGGTCGTGTTGACCCGCGGCGCCGTCGGGCTCGCCGGTGCGGACGTCCCGAACTTGGCGGGCGCCGCGGTATGGGGGTTGGTGCGTTCCGCGCAAGCAGAGCATCCGGGTCGTCTGCTGTTGCTGGATACGGACGGGTCGGTGGATGTGGGGGCGGTGATCGGCGGCGGTGAAACGCGATTGGTGGTGCGCCGAGGGGTGGTGTACGCCCCGCGCTTGCGGGCGGTCCGTTCGCAGCTGGTTTTGCGTCTGCCCGAACGACCGGCGGTATGGCGATTGGCGGCGGGCGCCGGCGGAACACTGGACGACTTGGTGGTGCAGGAGTGCCCACGCGTGGAACTGGCGGCCGGGCAGGTTCGGGTCATGGTTGCTGCGGTCGGGGTCAACTTCCGAGATGTGTTGGTGGCGCTGGGAATGTACCCGGGCGCCGCGCAGGTGGGGGCCGAGGGTGCGGGGATGGTGGTCGAGATCGGTCCGGGTGTGACCGGATTGACGGTTGGCGATTCCGTGATGGGCTTGCTGGGGGTGGCCGGTTCCGAGGCGGTGGTAGACGCGCGGATGGTGACTCCGGTGCCGGCGGGATGGTGCGTGGCGCAGGCCGCGGGCACACCGGTGGCGTTCTTGACGGCGTTGTACGGGCTGTCAGCGTTGGCTGGGCTGCGGGACGGCCAGAAGGTGTTGGTGCACGCCGCTGCTGGTGGTGTCGGCATGGCTGCCGTCCAGTTGGCTCGGCACGGCGGCGCGGAGGTTTTCGGCACGGCCAGCCGGGGGAAGTGGGAGACGTTGCGGGCCTTGGGATTCGACGACGACCATATCGCCGATTCGCGCACGCTGGAGTTCGAGGTGAAATTCTTGGCTGCCACCGGCGGGGCCGGGGTGGATGTGGTGCTCAACTCGCTGGCCGGCGATTTCGTGGACGCCTCGCTGCGGCTGCTGGCACCGGGTGGGCACTTCCTCGAGATGGGCAAGACGGATCTGCGTGACCCGCAAGTGATCGCCGAACGGTATCCGGGCGTGCTGTATCGGGCGTTCGACCTGATGGAGGCCGGCCCGGACCGCATCGCAGACATGCTGGCTGAACTGATCGGGCTGTTTGAGAAGGACGCGCTGCACCGGTTACCGGTAAAAACTTGGGATGTGCGCCGGGCCGCAGAGGCTTACCGATTTGTCAGCCAGGCCCGCCACGTCGGCAAGGTGGTATTGACGCTGCCCGACGGACCCGGTGTCGGGTTGGCTGCGGGCACGGTGTTGATTACCGGGGGCACAGGGATGGCGGGTGCGGCACTGGCTCGTCATATGGTGCGCCGGTATGGGGTGCGCCATCTGCTGTTGGCCAGCCGCAGCGGTGGAAATGCCGAGGGTACAGCCGAATTGGTCGCCGAATTGACCCAAGCGGGCGCGCAGGTTCGGGTCGCGGCCTGCGATGTGGCCGATCGCACCGCCTTGGCGGAGTTGTTGGCGAATGTGCCCAAGCCACTGACGGGGGTGATTCACGCCGCGGGCGTGCTGGACGACGGGCTGATCTTGTCGCTGACACCGGATCGCGTGGATGCCGTGCTGCGGGCCAAGCTTGATGCGGCGTGGAATCTGCACGAGCTGACCCAGGATCTGAATTTGTCTGCCTTCGTGTTGTTTTCGTCATTGGCGGGGATCGTGGGGGCCCCGGGCCAGGCAAACTATGCTGCCGCCAACAGTTTCCTCGACGCGCTGGCCGCCTATCGGCACGGCCACGGACTGCCCGGTCTGTCGATTGCTTGGGGGCTGTGGGAACAATCCAGCGCGCTGACCCGACACCTCGCCGATCGGGACAAGGCCCGCATCAGCCGAATCGGATTGGCGCCCTTGCCGACCCCACATGCCCTCGAACTGTTCGACACCGCCATGCTGGATGAGCGCCCCGTCGTTGTGGCCACCCGCTTGGATCCCAGCGCGCTCGCGGAGCACAGCGATGGCCTGCCCCCACTCCTGGGTGAACTCCACAGCCGCCAAACCCGTCGCGCCGTCGCCGACGGTGGCAACTCCACGACGGACCTGCAGGCACGACTGCGGGGGCTGACTGCCGAACAACGCCACCGCGAACTGGTGGATCTGGTCCGCCATAACGCCGCGGCAGTGTTGGGACAAGCCGACCCCGCAGACATCAGCGCCGAAAGCGCTTTTCAGGAACTAGGATTCGATTCGCTGTCCGCCGTTGAACTGCGGAACCGACTCAAAACGGCTGTCGGCCTGACCCTTTCGCCCACCGTGATCTTCGACCATCCCTCACCCGCCGCGCTGGCCGAACATCTCGCCACCCAGTTGGCCACCGTCACCGCCAGCACCACCGATGACCCACCCAACCGGATGAGCCGCTTTAACGACATCGCCCGCGAATTACAGGCACTGATCGACCAACCCGGCTGGGGCCCGGATGAGAAAACTCACCTTACGGGCCGTCTGCAGAATCTGCTGAACGCTTTGAGTATGCCTCGCCCACAGCCGGAACCGAGTCCCTATCCGTTCGACGACGATATCAACGCGGCCACCGAAAGCCAACTGTTCGCGATTCTCGATGACGAGTTGGGCCCCTAGACCAGCACCGCTCGCGGGTCAGTCGGACGAACCGTTGTTGCCGTCGGTTCCGGAACTGGCCCTGCACTGCGGTTACGCGGGACTCACCTTTCAAATAGCCTTGGGAGATCGCGTCGGTAGCTTGGTTGCAGGCGCAGTTGAATGCTGGAGGATCGCGTGCACCCGACAGACGTAGCGGTCATCGGACTCGCCTGCAGATTCCCCGGCGCTGCAAACCCCCGGGACTTCTGGCGCGTTGTCCGTGACGGCCTGGAAGTTACACAGTTACCCGGCGCAACGGACCGAACCAACACCCAGCGCGAAGGTTTGCTGGATGACGTCGCAAGGTTCGATGCCGATTTCTTCAACGTGTCGCCACGCGAGGCATGCGCGATGGATCCCCGGCAGCGACTGGCGCTGGAGCTGACCTGGGAACTGTTGGAAGATGGTTGCCTTGCGCCGGAGACGCTCCGCGGAGAACAGGTCGCCGTGTACATCGGGGCGATGACCGATGACTACGCCGTGTTGGCGCTCCGCGACGTCCGGGAAAACCCCGAGGACCCGCAGGGTCTCGGTCATCACACGTTCGCGGGCGTGAGCCGGGCAATGATCGCCAACAGAATCTCCTACGCCTTCGGGCTGCAGGGCGCCAGCGCGACAGTCGATTCGGGCCAATCGTCGTCCCTGGTGGCGGTCCACCTTGCGTGTGAAGGACTGCGTACGGGTCAGTCGGCCGTGGCCGTAGCGGGTGGCATTCACCTCAACCTGGTGGCCGAGACAGCCCTACTAGAAAGGGAATTCGGCGCCGTGTCGGCTTCCGGGCACACTTATGCGTTCGACGGCCGCGCGGACGGCTACGTGCGAGCTGAGGGTGCGGGACTGGTGCTGCTGAAGCCGTTGCCCGCCGCCGTGGAGGACGGGAACCGCGTCCGCGCCATAATTCGCGGCAGCGCCGTCGGCAATGCCGGGCACGGCAGCGCCGGGCTGACCGTGCCCTCGGTGGCCGGCCAGGTCGATGTGATCCGGCGCGCGTTATCCGCCGCCAGCCTGGACAAAAGTCAGATCGACTACGTCGAGGCCCACGGGACCGGCACCGAGGTCGGGGATCCGATCGAGGCAACCGCGCTGGGGGAAGTCTTCACGGGCCCTCGGCAGCGCCCCCTGCTCCTCGGGTCGGTCAAGACCAACATCGGTCATTCGGGCGCGGCCGCAGGAGTCGCAGGCCTGATCAAGACCGTCCTCGCCGTCGAAAACGCCGTGATCCCAGCGAGTCTCAACTACGTAGGTCCCAACCCCGACGCCGACGTAAACAGGCTTGGCCTTCAAGTCAATACGGAGTTGACGCCGTGGCCCACCGACGATAGTCCCCGCCGCGCGGGTGTGTCCTCGTTCGGGATGGGTGGCACCAACGCGCATGTGATTGTGGAGCAGGCCCCCGCGCCGGAAATACCGAAAAGCACTGTGGAGCAACCCCGTGATGATGACGTGGTAGTGCCCTGGGTGCTATCGGCTCGGTCGGGTGCCGCGTTGGCCAACCAGGCGGCGCGGTTGCTGGCTTACGTCAGCGAGCGGCCGGACCTAGGTGTGGCTGATGTGGGTTGGTCGCTGGTGACGACGCGGACGGTATTCGAGCAGCGCGCGGTGGTGGTCGGTGACCGCGACCGACTGTTGGCCGGTGTGGCGGCCTTGGCCGCCGAAGAGCCCGGTGCGGTGGCGGGTCGTGTACGCCCGCTGGGCAAGGTGGCGTTCATGTTTCCCGGTCAAGGCGCGCAATGGCTCGGTATGGGGCGACAGCTGCATGCCCGCTTCCCGGCGTTCGCGCACGCGTTCGACGAGGCGGCTCGGGCGTTGGACGCCCATCTGCGGCTGCCGTTGCGGCAGGTGATCTGGGGTTCCGACGCGACGACGCTGGAAAGTACGGAGTTCGCTCAGCCGGCGTTGTTCGCAATCGAACTGGCGTTGGCCGCGTTATGGCAACACTGTGGTGTCACACCAGATTTCCTGATCGGCCATTCAGTGGGGGAGATCGCCGCGGCCCAGGTGGCCGGGGTGCTGTCACTCACGGATGCCGCCAGGCTGGTGGCGGCTCGAGGCCGGTTGATGGCGGAGTTGCCGGCCGGCGGTGCGATGGTCGCGGTGGACGCCAGCGAAGAGGAGCTGGCACCGATGCTTGGCGCGGATGTGAATATCGCAGCGGTCAACGCTGCTGACGCCGTGGTGATTTCGGGTTCCGAGCGATCAGTGGGCATAGTCGCCGATCGTGTCGCGGCCTGGGGTCGACGCGTGCGTCGGCTGGGGGTCTCGCATGCGTTCCACTCGACGCTGATGGAGCCGATGTTGCCGCAGTTCACAGATGAGCTCGCCGACATCTCTTTCCACCACCCACGGATTACGTTGGTGTCCAGTGTAACTGGAAAACTCGCCGGTCCGGGATACGGGTCGGCGGCGTACTGGGTTGAACACGTGCGCAAGCCGGTGCGTTTCGCCCAGAGCGTTCGGGCCGCCGAGGAGTTGGGTGCGGGGCTGTTCGTGGAGGTCGGACCCGGCGGCAATCTGAATGCGGTCATCGAGCAGGCGTTGCCCCTGGTATCGATCACCAAGGACCGCCCCGAGGCGGATTCGGTGTTGAACGCGGCCGGACACTTGTTCTGTAACGGCATATCGGTTGATTGGCGGATGGCCTTTCCCGGCGCTCGGCGGGTCGAGCTCCCCACCTACGGCTTTGTCCAACAACATTATTGGCTGACGGGAGAAGAGCCGCCCGCTCCACCAGTCGGAGAAGGCCGCGCCGAGCACCTGAAAGGATTGAGCCCGAACGAACTACGCCCACACCTGATGCGGTTGGTGTGCTCGCACGCGGCCGCCGTGCTTGGGCACTCCAGCAGCCACGACATCGATGCCGAAAGTGCCTTTCAAGAGCTCGGGTTCGACTCGTTGACGGGAGTCGAACTTCGCAACCGCCTCAAAGCCGATACTGGCTTGGTCTTGTCGCGCACCCTCATCTTCGATTACCCCACCCCGATAGCGTTGGTCGACCATTTGAGCCGACAACTGCACACCGGTCATACCGCAGACGACGACGAGAAGATCTGGGCTATGTTGCGCAAGATACCTATCCACGAATTGCGCAGAACCGGATTGCTCGACAAACTGCTGCTGCTCGCCGGTGAGCGCGAAACGTCTCACGGCACAACTGTCAGCGACGACGTTATCGACTCGCTGGACCCCGAAGCGCTGATCGCGTTGGCGCTCAACCCGGCCGACGGGGAAGATGAGTCATGAAACCCGATCTGGCAGACTCAATTACGGCTACATCAGTAAGAAGAAAATACGACAGGTGTTGAATAACTGGGACTTTGCGGGACCGCGCCGTGCCGCATAAGCTTTTACCCAAGGGGATTCCGTACCAGCACAAACTACACAGCAGAACCACAGAGGCAGGGGCATGAGCGTCATCGCAGGTGTGTTCGGTGCGCTGCCACCGCATCGCTATACCCAGAGCGAGGTCACCGACCAGTTCGTCGAGTTCCCCGGCTTGAAGGAGCACGAACAGATCGTTCGGCGCCTGCACAAGGCCGCCAAGGTCAACAGTCGTCACTTTGTCCTGCCGTTGGAGCGGTATCCGTCGCTGACCGACTTCGGCGAAGCCAACGAGATCTTTATCGAGAAGGCCGTCGAGCTTGGCATTGAGGCGCTGACGGGTGCGCTCGAGGAAGCCGGCTTGCAGCCTCAGGACATCGATATGATCGCCACCACCACGGTCACCGGCGTGGCGGTGCCGTCGTTGGACGCCCGAATCGCCGAGCGCGTCGGCCTGCGTCCCGACGTGCGCCGGATGCCGCTGTTCGGCCTGGGCTGCGTGGCCGGGGCGGCAGGGGTAGCCCGGTTGCACGACTACCTGCGCGGAGCGCCGAACGACGTCGCGGTGCTGCTGTCGGTCGAGCTTTGCTCGCTGACTTACCCGGCGGTCAAGCCCACGGTGTCAGGCCTGATCGGCACCGCGTTGTTCGGCGACGGCGCGGCCGCGGTGGTGGCCGTCGGCGCCAACCGCGCCGAACAGGTTCGCGCCAGCGGGCCCGACATCATCGACTCGTGTAGCCGGCTCTATCCCGAATCGCTGCACATCATGGGCTGGGACGTAGGTTCGCACGGCCTTCAGTTGCGCCTTTCTCCGGAGCTGACCACACTCATTGAGCGCTACCTGCCCGACGACGTCAACTCGTTCCTGAGCACCCACGGTCTGACCAAGGACGACATCGCCGCCTGGGTGAGCCACCCCGGCGGACCCAAGGTCATCACCGCGATCAGCGACAGCCTCGAGCTGCCCTCGGACGCACTCGAGCTGACGTGGCGCTCGCTGGGCGAGATCGCCAACCTCTCCTCGGCGTCGGTGCTGCATATCCTGCGGGACACGATCGCCAAGAAGCCGCCCGCCGGGAGTGCCGGGCTGATGCTCGCGATGGGTCCCGGATTCTGTTCGGAACTGGTGCTACTGAGTTGGCGCTAACCGTCTGACTTCGACCGTCAGACCCGGCCGCGGGGACAGCGCGGCGAAATTTCCGGCCCGCAGGCGCTGAGGCGGCAAGCGCAGCGTGGTCCGGGTGAGCAGCCGGGTGAGCATGACGGTCATCTCGACGGTGGCCATCACCGCCCCGATGCAGCGATGCAAACCCCCGCTGAACGGGATGAATTCATGCGGGGCCGGTTTCCGGTAGCCCGGCGCGTCGGGGTCCCAGCGCTGCGGGCGGAATTCGGTTGGCTCGGGCCAGAGTTCGGGGAGCCGGTGGGTTACGTACGCGCTGAACACCAGCAGTCGTCCCGCCCGGATCCGGTGGCCGTCGAACCGCAGGTCGCGCATCACGCGGCGAGCCGAGACCACACCCGGCGAATACAGCCGAAGTGTCTCGTGCACAACGCCATTCAGATAGGTGAGCGCGTCGAGGTCCGCCGCGACCGGCGCCCGGCCACCTAGCACTCGATCTACCTCGCCGGCCGCCGTCTCCCACGCGCCGGGAAGCGTCAGCAACGTATAGACGGCCCACGCCAGCGCGCCGCTGGTGGTCTCGTAACCGGCGGTGATCAGCGAAACGATCTGGTCGCGAATCTCGTTGTCACTGAGCGCATAACCCTCCTCACCGCGGCCGTCGATCAGCATGGTCAGCAGGTGGTCGTCGGGTCTCGGATGGGCGCGCGCGTCGGCGATCTGGGCGTCGACGAGGTCGTCGATGCGCCGGCGGGCGGCCATCGCCCGCCGCCAACCGGGAGCGTTGAGCCGGCGCTGCAGGTGGACCAGCGGGGGGAGCTGATGGGTCAGGTCCAGCAGGGGTTGCAGCTGTTCGCCAAGGAGGTCGGAATAGGCGGCCAGGCGCGAGCCGAACAAACTTTCCGCGGTGCTGCGCCGCACCGCGGAGCGGAGCTGTCGGTAGACATCCAGCCGCTGGCCGGGCTGCCAGCCGTCGATCACGGCGTCGACCTTCGCCACCATGGTCTGGACGTAATCCTGGATCTGTCGGTGCCGCAGGCCGGGGGCCACCACGCTGCGCCGGCGCCGATGATCGTCACCGTCACTGACGATCAACGCGGTCGGCCCGTCGACCAGAGCGAGGGTGTCAAACGTCTCTTGCCAACTGAACGCGTCGGCGTTAGCGAACACGAACTTGTTCGCCTCGGCGCCGAGCAGATAGGTGTAGCCGTAGCGGCCGATGCCGGAGTTGATCACCGCTCCCCGCCGGCGGTACAGCCCGAGCAGCGCTTCGCCGGGTCGGTAAGCCACCGTCCGATATGGGTGTTTGCTCATGGCGTTTCGGCTCCGACACTACCCGACGGCCACCCGGTGGCACCGCCCACCGATCGGATTGACTTGCAACGCTTGGACAGTCATTATGGGGCACAGCAAGCACCTCGCTAGGTGAGGCGTCTGCGCGAACAAAGGCCACTGACCCCGAACGTCGAAAGACGCCCCGGGTCAGGACAGCTCTTCCCGGCTTAAGGGTTGAGCCAAAGTGGCTTCCGGGCTTCCGGATACGTCGTGCAGTGCCGAAGCTCTGACGAGAGAGGTGTAAGTCCTCACACCCGTGCCTGCGGCACAAACGACGACACCCGCGCGTGTCCCGGCGGCAAGGAGGTGAGGGCCCGATGGGCGCGAACAGTCCAAGCGACAGTCCTCATCCGAAAACCGTTTGCCGCAAATCGGTCCCCCGCGCCGCCGTTTCGCGCTAGCTACCTCAGATACCGCCAGGCGCGCAGGGTCGATCCCCGATTCGACATCAGTGCAGCAGGAATGGGTGTTTATCATGCATGTAGCAAAACCCTGGTGGAGCGTTCGCGACGTCGGCTTCGACGACCTGGACGAAGTCGAAGCGTTCGACGACCTCGACGACGCCGATTTCCGCCTGGATCGCCATGTCATCGTCAGCGGCGACGACGCGTTGGCGACGACGATCGTCGAGGAGCTGAAGAACGCGGGTGCGCGGGTGGTCAAGCTCGCCGCCACCGAGCTTGCCGGCGCCGGGATTGCCAAGGCCTTCGCCGTGGTCTGCGCCGGGGACGACGACGCGACGAATCTCGAAATCGCCCTGTTGGCAAGGAGAGCCAATCCTGACGTGCGCGTCGTAGTGAGGCTGGACAACGATGTGGTGCGGGGTGCGATGGCCGCCAACAACGGGCAAGGGGCGATCCTGGATGTCGCGGATCTGGCGGCGCCGTCCGTCGTCGAGGCGTGCCTGTCGAGCGCTACCCACCCCTTCGAAGCCGCCGGCATCAAATTCTCCGTTTGGGGCAGCGAGGTGCCGCGTGAGGCGACTCTGCGCGAACTGCACGGCGACCTGGCCCCGGTGGCGGTGATCCGCGGCGAGAACTCTCCGGCCTCCGGCGAAATCGTGGTCTGCCCCGGCCGCGACCTGACGGTGCATGCCGGTGATTGGACGGCGATGATCGGCACTGCCGAAGAGCTGACGGCCAACGGCATCAAGGGCCCCGGTCCGAGTCTGACGCGATCGCGCTGGCACCTGCTGCGGCGTGTGCTCGACGCGGTGCGCACCGCGCGTGATGACGTCAACCCGGCGTTTTATCCCGCGTCGGCGATCGGGATGGCGCTAATGATCGGCTCGACGATCATGTTGCGCTTCAGCTACCAGCGTCCCCCGGGGATGACGTGGCTCGACGCGATGTATTTCAGCGCCGAGACGATCACGACGGTGGGTTACGGCGACTTCAGCTTCGCTCAACAGCCCACCTGGTTGCGAATGTTCAGTGTCGTGTTGATGTTCGCCGGCATGACCACCACCGCGGTCCTCATTGCGTTCATCGCTGACCTGCTGCTGTCGCGGCGTTTTGTGCACTCGTCGGGAATGCGGCGGGTGCGCCATCTCCGCGATCACGTCGTGGTCGTGGGACTGGGCTCCGTCGGGATTCGGGTGGTCAGTGAGCTGACCGCCGCCGGGTATGACGTCGCTGTCATCGAGCAGGACGACGAAAACCCCTTCCTGCCGGTCGCGGCCGAACTCGGCGTGCCGGTGATCTTCGGGGACGCCACCATGGAGCAGACGCTCGAATCGGCTGGCATCGAGCGGGCCCGCGGTGTGGCGGTACTGACCCAGGACGACATGGTCAACATCGAGACCGGGATCGTGCTGCACGAAATGTACGGTCCCGCGATGACGCTCGACGGGCCCGGGGCTCCATTCGTTCTGCGGATCTACGACCGCGAACTAGGGTTTGCGGTGGCACAGCGGTTCGGTTTCGAAAACGTTCGCTCGACCGTCGACCTGGCCGCGCCGTGGTTCATCGGCGCCGCCATGGGTCTGGACGTCCTGGGGACGTTTTCGATTGGGCAGAGGTCGTTCATGGTCGGCGCGATGCATGTGGAGGCGGGCAGCGAACTCGACGGGCTGCGCATGTTCGAAATGTCCACCCAAACCCGCGTGATCGCCATTACCCGGCAGGATGAACCGGTCACGCTGCACCCACGCCGAGACACACACCTGCGCGCCGGGGACACCGCCTATCTGGTGGGCCCGTACCGGGAGTTGCTGGACACGCTGCGCAAGGCGCGGCGGGTCTGTGAGCCCGGCCTCGGCACTCAGCCCGCGCGCGAGGCCACGCTTTAAACGGTTCAGGCGTGTTGCGCGGCAGGCGACGAACCGAACCGGCGGTCTTGCCGTCGGCTCAGCCAACTCGGTGACCTGCGGGTAGGTGCCTTTCGCCGCGGTGGCGCTCGAACCCACGCCGGCCACACGTTTCACTCTGTTGCGTGTGCTGCGTCGGATCGGTCGATGTGACAGTTGCCTACTCGAGTATTTCCGACAGTTCCAACCACCGGCTCTCCGTTATGGCGACCTCGTCTTCCAGGGCCCGCAACTCTTCGGTCAGCCGGGTCAGGGCAACGTGATCCCCAGACTCACTCTCGCCGGCGAGTTCGGTGTGCTTGGCTGCGATCCGGTCGGCGAGGCGCGCGAGCTGACGATCGATGGAGGCCAACTCCTTTTCCGCTGCCCGCCGCCGCGCGCCGGACATCGCTGGCGGCTCGGCGGGCGCTAATTGTCGACCCGTCTCGGCCGTGCGCACCGGCCGGGCGGCCAGCCGCAGGTATTCGTCAATGCCGCCGGGCAGGTGTCGCAGCGTGGCATCGAGGATCGCGTACTGCTGGTCGGTGACACGTTCGAGCAGATACCGGTCGTGTGAGACGACGATCAACGTGCCCGCCCACCAGTCGAGCAGGTCCTCCGTTGCGGTCAACATGTCGGTGTCCACGTCGTTGGTCGGCTCGTCGAGCAGCAGCACGTTCGGCTCGGACAGCAGCGCGAGCATCAGCTGCAACCGTCGCCGCTGACCGCCGGAGAGTTCACCGACCCGCGCGGACAGCTGGCCACGGGCGAAGCCGAGGCGCTCCAGCAGCTGGGCGGGGGTGACCTCGCGGCCCTCGACCTCATAGTCGCCCGGCAGCCTGCCCAGCACGTCGGCTATCCGGTCGCCGGACATCGCCGCCAGCTCGTCGCCCAGCTGGTCGAGCACCGCCAGCCGGACGGTCTTGCCGCGCTTCACGCGCCCGGTATCCGGCTGCACCGTGCCGGCGATCAGTCCCAGCAGCGTCGACTTGCCGGCGCCGTTGGCCCCGACGATGCCGGTGCGTTCGCCCGGGGCGATCCGCCATTCGACGTCGCGCAGCACCGGGCGCCCCTCGAATGAGACCGACACGTCGAGCAGGTCGATGACGTCCTTGCCCAGCCGCGCGGTCGCGAGCTTGGCCAACTCCACGCCATTGCGCAGCGGTGGCACGTCGGCGATCAGTTGGTTGGCGGCCTCGATGCGGAACCTGGGTTTCGACGTCCGGGCCGGTGCACCCCGGCGCAGCCAGGCCAGCTCCTTGCGCATCAGGTTTTGCCGCTTGGCCTCGGCCGTCGCGGCCTGCCGGTCGCGCTCGACGCGCTGCAGCACGTATGCCGCATAGCCGCCTTCGAATGGTTCGACGATCCCGTCGTGCACCTCCCAGGTGGTGGTGACGACCTCGTCGAGGAACCACCGGTCGTGGGTGACCAGCAACAGGCCGCCGGTGTTACGGGCCCAGCGCTCTCGCAGGTGCCCGGCCAGCCAGGTGATGCCCTCGATGTCGAGGTGGTTGGTCGGCTCGTCGAGAGCGATCACGTCCCATTCGCCCATCAGCAGTTGAGCCAGCTGCACCCGTCGCCGCTGACCCCCGCTGAGCGTGGAAACCGTTGCACCCCAATCGATATCGGATACCAGGCCGGCCACCACGTCACGCACCCGCGGGTCGCCGGCCCACTGGTGCTCGGGTTGGTCGCCGACGAGCGTCCAGCCCACGGTGCGGCCGGGGTCCAGGGTGTCGGCCTGGCTCAGCGCGCTGACCCGCAACCCGCTGCGCCGAGTGACCCGTCCGGAGTCCGGTCGCACTTGACCGATGAGCAGGCCCAGCAGCGTGGACTTGCCGTCCCCATTACGGCCCACGATGCCGATGCGCGCGCCGTCGTTGACGCCGAGGGAGACCGACTCGAACACCACCTGGGTCGGATATGCCAGGTGGACGGCCTCGGCCCCGAGGAGGTGCGCCACCCGGCCAAAGCTACCGATCAACAGTCAGCGAGATTGCCGCCACGGTCGTGATCCGGCCGAAATCACAGCCCTCACGGCAATCTCGACGCGGTGGCGGTGAGCGCCCGTCGCGCCGGCAATCGCCTGATCAAAACCGGGCGAAACGCCGGTGTGCCATGATTGCCAGGCTGTCAAGGTGTGCGCGTCAGGAGTGGCGGTGGAGCTGAACTTTTCGATGGTCACGCGGCCGGTGGAGCGCCTGGTGGCCACGGCGCAGAACGGACTGGAAGTCCTGCGACTGGGGGGCCTGGAAACCGAAAGCGTGCCCTCGCCGTCGCAGGTCGTCGAGAGCGTACCGATGTACAAGCTGCGACGGTACTTCCCGCCGGGCGGCCGGTCCGGGCAGGCAAAAGCGGGTCAGCCGGTGCTGATGGTGCACCCGATGATGATGTCGGCGGATATGTGGGATGTCACCCGCGGGGACGGCGCGGTGGGCATCCTGCACGCCAGCGGCCTGGATCCGTGGGTTATCGACTTCGGCTCACCCGACAAGGTCGAGGGCGGCATGCAGCGCACCCTGGCCGACCACATCGTCGCGCTCGATCAGGCGATCGACACGGTGAAGGACGCCACGGGCCACGACGTGCACCTGGTCGGCTACTCGCAGGGCGGGATGTGGTGCTATCAGGTCGCGGCGTATCGGCGCTCGAAGAACCTCGCGAGCATCGTGACGTTCGGTTCCCCGGTGGACACCCTGGCCGCGCTGCCCATGGGCCTGCCGGCGAACCTGGCTCCCGCCATGGCCGATTTCATGGCCGATCACGTCTTCAATCGGTTGAACGTGCCAAGTTGGTTGGCGCGCACCGGTTTTCAGATGCTGGACCCGCTCAAAACCGCGAAGGCCAGGGTGGACTTCGTGCGACAACTACACGACCGCGAGGCGCTGCTGCCGCGCGAACAGCAGCGCCGATTCCTCGAGTCCGAAGGCTGGATCGCCTGGTCCGGCCCGGCCATCTCCGAGCTGCTCAAACAGTTCATCGCACACAACCGAATGATGACCGGCGGTTTTGCCATCAACGGGCAGATGGTGACGCTCACCGACATCACCTGCCCCGTCCTGGCGTTCGTCGGCGAGGTCGACGACATCGGCCAGCCCGCATCCGTGCGCGGCATCCGGCGCGCGGCGCCCAACGCCGAGGTCTACGAACGCCCCATCCGGGCAGGTCATTTCGGTCTGGTGGTCGGCACCAAGGCTGCCCACGAGAGCTGGCCCACGGTCGCCGAATGGGTGAGCTGGATTTCTGCCGGGGGCGACAAGCCCAACAGCATCGACCTGATGGCCGATCAGCCCGAGCAGCACACCGACAGCGGCGTCGCGTTCAGCTCCCGGATCGTCCACAGCATTGGGGAGGTTTCCGAAGCGGCGCTGGCGCTGGCGCGCGGCGCGGCCGGGGCCGTCGTCACGGCCAACAAGTCGATGCGCACCATGGCCGTCGAGACGGTCCGTACCCTGCCGCGACTGGTCCGCTTGGGACAGCTCAACGACCACACCCGGATATCGCTGGGCCGCATCATCGAGGAGCAGGCCCACGACGCCCCGAAGGGCGAATTCCTCTTGTTCGACGGGCGGGTGCACACCTACGAGGCGGTCAACCGGCGCATCGACAACGTCGTTCGCGGCCTGATCGAGGTCGGGGTCCGGCAGGGCGACCGGGTGGGCGTCCTGATGGAGACCCGGCCCAGCGCGCTGGTCGCAATCGCCGCGCTGTCCCGGCTTGGCGCGATCGCGGTGGTGACGCGGCCCGACGCCGACCTGGCGGCGCAGGTGCGGCTCGGGGGAGTCAGTGAGATCATCACCGACCCCACCCACCTCGACGCCGCGCGGCAGCTGCCCGGGCACGTCTTGGTGCTGGGCGGCGGGGAGACGCGCGATCTGCATCTGCCCGACGACGCCTTGCAACAAAACCAAGTGATCGACATGGAACAGATCGACCCGGAGGCCGTCGCGCTGCCGGCGTGGTATCGGCGAAACCCGGGACTGGCGCGTGACCTGGCGTTCATCGCGTTCAGCGCGGTCGGCGGCGAGCTGACCGCCAAGCAGATCACCAACTACCGCTGGGCGGTCTCCGCGTTCGGCACCGCGTCGGCGGCGGGTCTGGACCGCAAAGACACGGTGTACTGCCTAACGCCGCTGTACCACGAGTCCGCGTTACTGGTCAGCCTGGGCGGTGCGGTCGTCGGCGGAACCCGCATCGCATTGTCGCGCGGCCTGCGCCCGGACCGGTTCGTCCAGGAGGTACGGCAATACGGCGTGACCGTGGTGTCCTACACCTGGGCCATGCTGCGCGAAGTCGTCGACGATCCGGCCTTCGTGCTGCACGGAAACCATCCGGTGCGGTTGTTCATCGGCTCGGGTATGCCGACCGGCTTGTGGGGACGGGTGGTCGAGGCGTTCGCCCCCGCCCACGTCGTCGAGTTCTTCGCCACCACCGACGGGCAGGCGGTGCTGGCCAACGTGGCAGGGGCCAAGGTCGGCAGCAAGGGCCGGCCGCTGCCCGGCGCGGGACGGGTGGAGCTGGCTGCCTACGACGCCGAGCACGACCTGATCCTGGAGAACGACCGCGGCTTCGTCGACGTTGCCGACGTCGACCAGATCGGGGTGCTGCTGGCGCAGTCCAGCGGTCCGATCGACCCGACCGCGGCGGTGAAACGTGGGGTGTTCGCGCCGGCGGACACCTGGATATCGACCGAGTACCTGTTCTGGCGTGACCACGACGGCGACTACTGGCTGGCGGGCCGGCGCGGTTCGGAGGTGCATACAGCACGCGGCATGGTCTACGCCGAGCCGGTCAGCGACGCGCTCGGCCTGATCAACGGCGTCGACCTCGCGGTGACCTACGGGGTGTCGGTGGGTGACCGTCAGGTCGCGGTGTCGGCGCTGACGCTGCTGCCGGGAGCCAGCATCACCGCCGCCGACCTGACCGAAGCGGTGGCCGCCATGCCCGTGGGGTTGGGGCCCGACGTCGTCCACGTGGTCTCGGACTTGACGCTCAGCGCGACCTGCCGGCCCACGGTCAGTGCGCTGCGAGCGGCGGGCATTCCCAAACCCGGGCGGCACAGCTGGTCTTTGGACCCAACCAGCAACGAGTTTCGCAAGCTGACCCCCGCGGTATACGGCGAGCTGACCGGCGAGCCCACCAATGGTTGACGAGGCACTGCTGAACATCCTGGTGTGTCCGGCCGACCGAGGTCCGCTGCTGCTGATCGGCAACTTGCTCTACAACCCGCGATTGCGCCGCGCCTATCGCATCGACGACGACATCCCGGTGCTGCTCGTCGACGAGGCCCGCGACGTCGACGACGACGAGCACGCCAAGCTCATGGCACAAGCCCCTCCGGCAGCTTCCCCGTGAGGTAGCGCTGCAGGTTTGGTGCGATGGTCCGCGCGACCTGTTCGGCCGGTAGCGAGGCGAACGGCTCAATCTTCACGATGTAGCGCGCCAACACCAAGCCGATGATCTGCGACGCGACGAATTGGATGCGCAGCGCGCCAGTCCCTGGCGGTGTGTCGACACGCGGACCCACCTCGGCCACGATGATCTCCTGGATGAAGGACCGCACGAAGTTCACTTCGTCGCCGACCAGTAGGGACCGCAGCGTGGCAATCAACCCCGCGCCCATCTCGGAATCCCACAGCGACAGCAACACCGACGGCAGCGTGTAGCCCAGCTGCTCGACCGGTATCTGCCGCAGGGGCACCAGAACGTCCATCGGATTGATCGGGATGTGGATTGCGGCCGCGAAAAGCTGCTGCTTGGTGCCGAAGTAGTGGTGCACAAGGGCGGCGTCCACACCCGCTCCAGCGGCCACAGCCCGCACTGAGGTCCGGTCAATCCCGTTGCGCGCAAACAGTTCTCGCGCGCTGGCCAGGATGCGATCGCGGCTGTCGGAGGATCCCGCGGGCCGGCCGGGGCGCCGGCGCGCGACCTTGGTACCGGACACGCTACGGTGTCCGTCGCCGCAGCGTGGCTGCGGCCAAACACAACGACGCGAGGGCGAAACCCAGCACGACGACGATGTCGCGCACTGCCGTGCCGGTCAGCTCCGGGTGAGTATTGACCTGCTGCAAGGCCTCGAGCGCGTAGCTGGCCGGCAGCGCATCGCTGATCAGTTGCAACCAGTGCGGCATCGCGGCCCGAGGCACGATGATGCCGGCCAGCAGCAACTGCGGCACCATCACCAACGGGATGAACTGAACGGCCTGAAACTCGGTGCGCGCGAACGCACTACACAGCAAGCCCAGCCCAACGCCCAACACCGCGTTGACGATCGCGATCACGAAAACCCAGACCGGGCTGCCCGCGGTGTCGAAGCCGAGCAACCAAAACGACACGATGCAAGCCAGGACAGCTTGGGTGGCCGCGGCAGCCGAGAACGCGGTTCCATAGGCGAGTAGCAGATCGAGTCGCCGCAGCGGAGTGGTCAAGATCCGCTCCAACGTGCCCGAGGCGCGCTCGCGCTGCATCGTTATCGACGTGATGATGAACATCAGAAACAGCGGAAACAGCCCCAGCAGGATCAGGCAGGTGTTGTTGAACGGCGTCGGCGTACCGGGGCGATGTGGGGCGTTTTCAAACATGAAATACATCAGCGTGATGACCAGCACCGGCACCAGCAGGATCATCGCGACACTGCGGTGATCCGCGGCGAGCTGCCGCAGAATCCGCGCGGTGCTGGCGACGTACGGCTTCAGCGACCCCTGCAGCCCTACCCGGCTCGGCGCTCTATGGTGCGTTTGATGATGGACAGGAACGCTTCCTCCAGCGACGTGCATCCGGTGTCCTCTCGTAGTTGGGACGGGGTGGTGTGGGCAACCAGATGGCCTTCCCGCAGCAGCAGCAGATCACCACAGTGGTCGGCCTCGTCCATCACGTGGCTGGAGACCAGCAGCGTGGTCCCGGCGCGGGCCAGCTCGGTAAACTGTTGCCAAAGGTCTACTCGCAGAACGGGATCCAGACCCACCGTGGGTTCGTCGAGCACCAGCAGCTCGGGTTGGCAAACCAGTGCGCACGCCAGCGAGACCCGCGTGCGCTGGCCGCCGGACAGGTTGCCGCAGTAGGCGGTTCGGTGCTCGGTCAGGCCGACTCGCTGGATGGCACTGTCGGCGGCGGCGGCGTCGAAACCGTAGAGCGAGGCGAAGTAGCGGACGTTGTCGATGATCCGCAAATCGTTGTAAATGGTCGGGTCCTGGGGGAGGTATCCCACGCGGTGGCGCAAGGCCGCGCAGCCGGCAGGCCGGCCGAGCACCGTGACCTTGCCGGATGTAACGATCTGCGTGCCGACGATGCAGCGGATCAACGTGCTCTTGCCGCAACCGGAGGGCCCCAGCAGGCCAGTGATGGCGCCCCGGCCGATGTCCACCGAAAAGTCCTGCAGCGCTGGCCGTTTACCGCGAATCACCCGCAAGTTGGTGATGCTGACGGCCGGCTCGCCGTCGCCCGACCGTAATTCATCCGATGATGAAGTCATCATGTGATGAATATCTGCCCCTGGCGAAGGATTGTCAAGAGCCGGAGTGCAGAATCTGTGCGGTGGGCGCCGAGCAATTGACAGCTGATCCGATTTCGGCCGCGCGTCGACTGCTGGGCGCCACCCTCACGGGGCGTGGCGTGAGCGCCATGGTTGTCGAGGTCGAGGCGTACGGCGGGGTCCCGGACGGCCCCTGGCCCGACGCCGCCGCGCATTCCTACCGCGGTCTCGGTGGCCGCAACGCGGTGATGTTCGGTCCCCCCGGACGGCTCTACGTCTATCGCAGCCATGGGATCCACGTGTGCGCCAACGTCGTCTGCGGGCCCGACGGCGTTGCCGCCGCCGTGTTGCTGCGCGCGGCCGTCATCGAGGAGGGCATCGACCTCGCGCAGACCAGGCGCGGTGCGGCGATCCGTCCCGTCGCGCTGGCGCGTGGCCCGGGAAACCTGTGTTCGGCACTCGGAATCACCATGGACGACAACGGGATTGACCTGTTTGGTCGACGCAGCCCGGTAAGGCTGCGATTGCGGCTCAACGAGGCTCACGGCGCGGTAGCGGGCCCGCGCGTCGGGATCAGCCAGGCCGCCGATCGGCCCTGGCGACTGTGGCTGGCCGGCCGCCCCGAGGTGTCTGGGTACCGGCGCAGTCCGCGGGCACCCGCACCCGGCGCCAGCGACTAGGTCCGCTCTGTGCGCCCACGGTGCGGCCAGGGGGGCGGCCGGCCGCGCGGCCAGGGGGCGGCCACGGGGCGGCCATCCGCACGGCCAGGGGCGGCCACGGGGCGGACAGCCGCGCGCCCCCTGGGCGGCCGGCCGCGCGCCCTCGCCGAGCGTGTTCTCTGGGCGAAAATCGGGCCCGATTTTCGCCCTCACTTCACGCTCGGCGTGCCCACGGTGCGGCCATCTGCGCGCCCCTCGCCGAGCGTGTTCTCTGGGCGAAAATCGCGCCTGGATCTCGCCGTGACTTCCCGCTGCGAGCGGCTTTGCCGCTCTTGCGATCGCCGCGGGGCTGATGGCGGCGACCCGCTGCGACCGGCTTCGCCGCTCTTGCGACCGGCTTCGCCGCTCTTGCGATCGCCGCTAGACGGCCGAGCGGGAGAGGTTCCGATACCCGGGGTCTAGGCGGCGCACAGCGAACACGAACGTCAAGGCAATAAAGGGTGCCAGGACGCCGTAGACCGCGGCGGGGGTCGCCATTTCGGTGTTGTTCAGCAGTTGTGGACTCAGGGCGAGCCCCACGGCCACCACGGCGTTGTGCAGTCCGATCTCCAGGCTGACGGCGATGGCCTGACGTGGCGCGAGATGCATCCGGCGTGGCACGAGATAGCCCACCGTCAGGCTGACCGTGCAGAAGGAGATGACCGCCGCGCTCAGCACGCCGAAGTTCTTCCATACCGTCGCCTGGCCTCCGGCGAACCCGGCGACGACGGCGATCACCATCAGCACCGCCGCGGCGATTCTGATCGGGTTTTGCAATCGCCGGGCCAGCTCGGGAAAGCGGTGGCGTACGGCGACGCCGACCGCGGTAGGGATCAGCACAAGTGCGAACACCGCGAAGAATTTGTCGAATTGCAATGGGATGAACCGGCCTTCGCCGACGAACCAAGTCAGCGAAACCGCCAATATCGCGGGTATGGCGAAGATCGACAGCACGGCGTTGATCGCTGTCAGCGTGAGATTGAGCGCCAGGTCCCCGTTAACCAGATGACTGAGCACGTTCGCCAGCATTCCGCCCGGGGTGGCGGCCATCAGCATCAACCCAACCGCCAGATTCGGGGCGAGGTGGAGGGCTTCGGCGATCAGCAGGCATAAGGCCGGCAGCAGCAAAGATTGACAGATCAGCGCCACCAGCAGTGGGCGGCGCAGGGTAGCGGCGCGCCGGAAGTCGGCAATTGTGAGCGTCAAACCCAGCGCCAGCATGACCGCCACGACGACGAGAGGAAAGAATTGGTTTTGCATAACGCTCCACGGTCTTGGGTGCGCAGATGGCGCGCCGATGCGCCTGGTAATTAGCTTGTCTTAATATAACAGCAACGCTAGTTTACGGCTGCGCCGGCCGCGCGCAAGCCATCCAGGATCATCGTGAACGAATCGCCGGGGCGCTGCGACTAGAGTCGTGCGCGATGTCTTCTCGAATCCTCGACGAGCTGCGCTGGCGCGGGTTGATCGCGCAGTCCACCGATCTCGATGCGCTGGCCGCCGAGGCGCAGCGGGGACCGATGACCGTGTACGCCGGCTTCGACCCCACCGCGCCAAGCCTGCACGCCGGACACCTGGTGCCGCTGTTGGGATTGCGCCGTTTCCAGCAGGCCGGCCACCGGCCGATCGTGCTCGCGGGCGGGGCCACCGGCATGATCGGTGACCCGCGCGAAATCGGCGAGCGCAGTCTCAACGAGGCCGACACCGTCGCCGACTGGACGGATCGCATCCGCGGTCAGCTGAAGCGCTTCGTCGACTTCTCGGAATCTGGGGCCTCGCCCACCGGAGCCATCATCGAGAACAACCTCGATTGGACCCGCGGCATGTCCACCATCGAATTCCTGCGCGACGTCGGTAAGCACTTCTCGGTCAACGTGATGCTCGACCGCGACACCGTCCGCCGCCGGCTGGAGGGCGAGGGCATCTCCTACACCGAATTCAGTTACATGCTGCTGCAGGCCAACGATTACGTTGAATTGCACAAACGGCACGGCTGCACACTGCAGATCGGCGGCTCGGACCAGTGGGGCAACATCATCGCCGGGGTGCGCCTGGTGCGCCAAAAGCTCGGCGCCACAGTGCATGCGCTCACCGTGCCGCTGGTGACGGCCGCCGATGGCACCAAGTTCGGCAAGTCCACCGGCGGTGGCAGCCTCTGGCTGGATCCGCAGCTGACCAGCCCGTACGCCTGGTACCAGTACTTCGTCAACACCGCCGACGCCGACGTGATCCGCTATCTACGGTGGTTCACCTTCCTGTCCGCCGACGACCTGGCCGAGCTCGAGCGGGCGACGGCCGAACGCCCGCAGCAGCGTGCCGCGCAACGGCGGCTCGCCGCCGAGCTCACCACCCTGGTGCACGGTGAGGCGGCCACCGAAGCCGTCGAACATGCCAGCCGGGCGCTGTTCGGACAGGGAGAGTTGTCCCGCCTCGACGACGCGACGCTCGGGGCGGCACTGCGCGAGACGGCGGTCGCCGAACTGAAACCCGGCGAACCCGACGGGATCGTCGACCTGCTGGTGGCCAGCGGCCTGTCCGAGAGCCGGAAAGCCGCGCGGCGCACCATCGGCGAAGGTGGCGCCTACGTCAACAACGCCCGCATCGAAAACGAAGAGTGGGCGCCCAGGCCTTCGGATTATCTGCACGGCCGTTGGCTGGTGCTGCGGCGTGGCAAGCGCAATATCGCTGGGATACAGCGGGTTTAACGTGATGTCGAAGGTCCGGCAAAGCTCAGCGGGACGCATGTCGTGGGGGAGGGCCGACGAGGCTCCCGCTGACGTCTGTATGTGCGATGCGCTCTAGTCGCGGCAAGGGCGGGCCGGCCCGCTATCCCCTGGACGGGTAGGTGCGGTAGGAATTCCTCCGATCGGAGGACAACCGGCGTTACTACCGCTTGGCCGCGCGGTACTGTCACAAAACGCGTTAGTGCGCAAACATTTACCGCCCCGTGTTGTCGATGTGACCCGCGTTGAGCACTGTTGTCACAGCGCCTGAAACGCCCGCGTCTGCAGCGGCCAACGGATGAGAAATGGTAGATGACAGCGCACTTGGTTCGGTTCGGTGACTGGCGAATAATGCCGGGGGGCAAGCGGATGGTCGCGGTGGGCTTCCTGACGGTGAGCGTGAGTGTGGCGGCGACCGCCGCGATGTTGGCGGCGCCGCCGATACAGGCCGACATGATGGGCAATGCGTTTCTCACCGCCCTGACCAATGCCGGCATCTCGTACAACCAAGCGACCAGCGCCACCGCGTTGGGTCAATCGGTGTGCCCTATGGTGGTCCAGCCGGGAGCATCATTCGACGGGGTCGCGTCCAAAATGGCCGAGGGCAATGGACTGTCCCGCGACAAGGCGAAAGTGTTTACCATCATCGCGATTGCGACCTACTGTCCGGCGATCATTGCGCCGTTGTTGCCCAACCGGCTGCAGGCATAGGGGCTGAGGGCACACGAGGGAGGCCGTACCCTCTAACGAGTGGTCGATGACAGGCAGGATCGCGGTGCTGAGCGACGATCGCGCTCCCGACGCGACATTCCCTGGTCCGGTCCGGGCCGCGCGCGGCCAGTCCAACCGAAAAACGCGGCGGCCAACGGCGACGATCCACCCGACGCGGGACCCCGGATACCAGCGGATATTGACGCCAGGCAATTGGCGCCGGAGGTTCGGCGCGAACTGAGCACCCTGGACCGTGTCACCGCCGACGCGGTCGCGCGCCACCTGGTGGCCGCGGGCCAGCTGATCGACGACGACCCGCAAGCCGCGCTGGATCATGCGCGTGCGGCCCGGGCGCGCGCCAGCCGGATCGCAGCGATCAGGGAGGCCGTCGGGATCGCGGCCTATCAGTGCGGTGATTGGGGTCAGGCACTCTCCGAATTGCGGGCGGCCCGCAGGATGGGTAGCAAGTCTGAGTTGCTGGCGCTGATCGCCGATTGCGAACGTGGTCTGGGCCGTCCGCAGCGGGCGATCGAACTTGCCCGCGGCCCCGAGGCGGCCCAGCTCACCGGCGACGATGCCGACGAGTTACGCATTGTCGCCGCCGGCGCGCGCGCGGATCTTGGCCAGCTGGAACAGGCTCTGATCGTGTTGTCGACGCCGCAGCTTGATCCGCACCGCACCGGCTCGACAGCGGCGCGGTTGTTCTATGCCTACGCCGACACGCTGCTGGCGCTGGGCCGCGACGAGGAGGCGCTGCGGTGGTTTCTGCGGTCGGCCGCCGCGGACGTCGAAGGCGTCACCGACGCCGAAGATCGCGTCAGCGAGCTGGGCTGAATGAAAACGCTTGCGCAGCAATATGACTGCTTGCTGATCGACCTGGACGGCACGGTCTTTCGCGGCCGTGAGCCCACCGACGGCGCGATCCAGTCGTTGGCCCGCGTCGACAGCCGCAAGCTGTTCGTCACCAACAACGCGTCGCGCAGCGCCGACCAGGTCGCCGCGCACCTGCGCGAACTCGGCTTCACCGCGGCCGACGAGGACGTCGTCACCAGCGCGCAGAGCGCGGCGCATCTGCTGGCCGATCGGCTGGCGCCCGGTTCCAAGGTGCTGGTCGTAGGCACCGAAGCGCTGGCCGACGAAATCAGCGCGGTCGGGCTGCGACCGGTGCGGCGCTTTGACGACCAGCCCGACGCGGTGGTCCAAGGCCTTTCGCTGACCGTCGGCTGGCCGGAGCTTGCCGAGGCCGCGTTGGCGATCCGCGCCGGCGCCGTCTGGGTGGCGGCCAACATCGACCCGACGTTGCCCACCGAGCGCGGTCTGTTGCCAGGCAACGGTTCCCTGGTGGCGGCGTTGCGCGCCGCTACCGGTGCCGAGCCTCAGGTAGCCGGCAAACCCGGCCCGCAGCTGCTGGCCGATGCGGTGGCCCGCGGCGACTTCCAGGCGCCACTGGTCATCGGTGACCGCCTGGACACCGATATCGAAGGGGCCAACGCCGCGGGGTTGCCCAGCCTGATGGTGCTCACCGGCGTCAGCACTGCGCGCGAGGCCGTGTACGCCGAGCCTGCTCGGCGGCCCACATATATCGGCCACGATTTGCGTGCACTGCACCAGGACGGCGCGCTGCTCGCGGTGGGCTCACAGGACGACTGGCAGGTTGACGTCAGTGCCGACGCTGTGCGAGTGCGCGGCCAAGGTGCGCAAGGAGATGGGCTTTCTGTCGTCCGCGCCGTTGCCAGCGCGGTGTGGGACGCCGGGGCCGACGGCCGGCCCCCGCGGATCGAGGCCGGCGACGAGCGGGCCCGTGACGCGCTGGACCGCTGGTCGCTGCTGCATGACGACTAGCGGGTGACTACCGTATGGACTCAATGACTATTGATCCCGTCCAAATTCGTGCCGAAATCGACGCGCTGCTGGCCCAGCTGCCGGATCCGGCCCATCCGGTCGACGCCGGGAAGGGACCGTCTCTCGCCGAGCTCGAAGAGATAGCACGCCGTCTTTCTGAGGCGCATGACGTGCTTTTGCAGGCCCTGGAGTCGGCGGAGAAGGGCTGAGCGCAGTGGCACGGCGTGCCCGCGTTGACGTCGAACTGGTCCGGCGCGGCCTGGCGCGATCCCGCCAGCAGGCCGCGGAGCTGATCGGAGCGGGAAAAGTGAGCATCGACGGCATGCCCGCGGCCAAGCCGAGCACCGCCGTCGCCGTCACCGCCGCCCTGACGGTCGCCGCCGACGCCGAGCGTGCCTGGGTGTCACGCGGCGCGCACAAACTCATCGGCGCGCTGGACGCCTTCGGGATCCCCGTCCTGGGCCGTCGCTGCCTGGACGCCGGCGCGTCGACGGGCGGCTTCACCGAAGTGCTACTGGACCGCGGAGCGCTCGAAGTGGTGGCCGCCGATGTGGGCTACGGCCAGCTGGCCTGGTCGCTGCGCTGCGATCCGCGGGTCATTGTCGTCGAACGGACCAACGTGCGGGACCTGTCGCCCGAGGCGACCGGCGGCCCCGTCGACCTGGTGGTCGCCGACCTGTCGTTCATCTCGCTGGCAACGGTGTTGCCCGCGCTGATTGCGTGCGCTTCGCGGGACGCGGATATCGTTCCCATGGTGAAGCCGCAGTTTGAGGTAGGCAGGGGCCACGTCGGCGCCGGCGGGGTGGTGCATGACCCGCGGCTGCGCGGCGACGCGGTGCTCGCCGTCGCCCGCCGCGCCGGCGAGCTGGGTTGGCACACCGTGGGGGTGACGGCCAGCCCACTGCCGGGCCCGTCGGGCAACGTCGAGTACTTCCTCTGGCTGCGCGCCCGGGCAAATCAGCCAATGACCGGTAGCACGCTGCAGGCTGCCGTCCAGCGGGCCGTTAGCGAGGGCCCGCGATGAACGCCGAGCGCACCATCCTGTTGGTCGTGCACACCGGCCGAGACGAAGCTACCGAAACCGCACGCCGTGTACAGAAGGTCCTCAGCGACAACGGAATTGCGCTGCGGGTGCTCTCTGCCGAAGCGGTCGACAGGGGATCCTTGCACCTCTCGCCCGGCGACGTGCGTGCGATGGGCGTCGGAATCGAGGTGGTCGACGCCGACCCACACGCCGCCGACGGTTGTGAACTGGTGCTCGTGCTGGGCGGCGACGGCACCTTCCTGCGCGCGGCCGAACTGGCCCGCAACGCCGGCATTCCGGTGCTCGGGGTGAACCTGGGCCGGATCGGGTTTCTGGCCGAGGCCGAGGCTGAGGCCATCGACCTGGTGCTCGAACACGTTGTCGCGCATGACTATCGGGTCGAGCAACGCCTGACGCTGGACGTCGTGCTACGCGTTAAGGGCCGGGTGATCGCGCAGGGATGGGCGCTCAACGAAGTCAGCCTGGAGAAGGGCCCGCGACTCGGCGTGCTCGGGGTGGTCGTCGAAATCGACGGACGGCCGGTGTCCGCGTTCGGCTGCGACGGGGTGCTGGTGTCCACGCCGACTGGATCCACCGCCTACGCCTTCTCCGCGGGCGGCCCCGTGCTGTGGCCGGATCTGGAAGCGATCCTGGTGGTACCCAACAACGCTCACGCGCTGTTCGGCCGCCCGATGGTCACCAGTCCCGATGCCACCATCGCCATCGAGATCGAGGCGGACGGTCACGACGCCCTCGTTTTCTGCGACGGTCGCCGCGAAATGGTGGTACCGGCCGGCAGCCGGCTCGAGGTGATCCGTTGTGGTACCCCGGTGGAGTGGGCACGGCTGGACAGCGCGCCGTTCACCGACCGGCTGGTGCGCAAGTTCCGGTTGCCGGTGACGGGTTGGCGCGGGAAGTAACTTGTGCTATCTGAGATACGCATCGAATCGTTGGGTGCGATCAGCGTCGCGACCGCCGAGTTCGATCGCGGCCTGACCGTTCTCACCGGCGAGACGGGCACCGGCAAGACCATGGTGGTGACCAGCCTGCACCTGCTCGGCGGCGCTCGAGCCGACGCCACCCGGGTCCGGTCCGGCGCCGAGCGCGCTGTCGTCGAAGGTCGTTTCACCACAACCGATTTCGATGGCCATGCGGTCGCGCAACTGGACGCGATGCTGGACGCGTCGGGAGCAGAGCGCGACGAGGACGGCTCAGTGATCGCGCTGCGATCGGTCAGCCGCGACGGGCCATCACGCGCCTACCTGGGCGGGCGCAGCGTGCCGGCCAAGTCGCTGAGCGGTTTCACCGCCGAACTGCTCACGCTGCACGGTCAGAACGATCAGCTCAGGCTGATGCGCCCAGAGGAACAACGCAACGCGCTGGACCGTTTCGCGGCGACCGGCCCCGCGTTGGAGCGGTATCGCAAGCTGCGCGACGCCTGGCTAACGGCGCGCCGCGACCTCATCGACCGTCGCGACCGCGCACGCGAACTCGCTCAGGAGGCCGACCGACTGAAGTTCGCGCTCAACGAGATCGACGCCGTCGACCCGCAACCGGGGGAGGACGACGCGCTCGTCGCCGACATTGTCCGGCTCTCCGAACTCGACACGCTGCGTGAGGCCGCCGCGACGGCACGCGCCGCGCTGTCAGCCGATGACGTCGACGAATTCGGCGCCACCAATGGTTTGGGAAGGGCAAGGGCGGCACTGGAATCGACCGATGACGCCGCGCTGCGCACCTTGGCCGCACAGCTCGACGAGGCCTTGACGGTGGTCGTCGACGCGGCCCGCGAACTCGGCGACTATCTCGAAGCGCTGCCGACCGACGCCAGCGCCTTGGAAGCCAAACTGGCACGTCAGGCCCAGCTGCGCACGTTGACCCGCAAGTATGCCGCGGACATCGACGGGGTTATGCAATGGGCGCAGCAATCGCGCGACCGGCTGACCCAACTCGACGTCTCCGAAGAGAGTCTGGCGGCGCTGGAACGCCGTACCGACGAGCTGGCACGCGAATTATGCCTAGCCGCAGTCGATCTCAGCAAAATCCGGCGCAAAGCGGCCAAGCGGATGGCCAAAGAGGTCACCGCGGAGTTGTCCGCCCTGGCGATGGCCGATGCCGAATTCACCATCGGGGTAAGCACCGACCTGGCCGGCCACGAGGATCCCGCCGGGCTGCAGTTGCCGTCCGGTGAGCTGGCTCGGGTCGGAGCTGACGGCATCGATGAGGTCGAGTTCGGCTTCGCGGCCCATCGCGGCATGACGGTACTGCCGCTGGCCAAGAGCGCGTCGGGGGGTGAGCTGTCCCGGGTGATGCTGGCTCTGGAAGTGGTGCTGGCGGCGTCTCGAAAGATCTCAGCGGGCACGACCATGGTGTTCGACGAGGTGGATGCCGGCGTCGGCGGTTGGGCGGCGGTCCAGATCGGACGGCGGCTGGCGAGGCTGGCGCGCACTCACCAGGTCATCGTGGTCACGCATCTGCCCCAGGTCGCGGCGTACGCCGACGTCCACCTCGTGGTGCACAGCGTCGACGGTGCCAGCGGGGTGCGGAGGGTCGCCGACAACGACCGGGTGGCCGAGCTGGCCCGGATGCTGGCGGGGCTCGGCGAGTCCGACAGCGGGCGCGCGCACGCCCGGGAGTTGCTCGAGACCGCCCAGAACGACCGCAACTAAAACCCAACTCCCCTTCCCACCCGCGACCGTGCGTGTTGGTACAGGGACACGCCGTGCCGGGCGTACAACTGTGCACCTTCGCGCAAGCTGGCCCGCGCCGAAAAGTCAAACTCGACCCTGATACAGATGTGACACGATTTAACTTCTGGGGCAGAAGTTACGGCGCGCCTCCCCGCGACTGCCATCGGCGGCGGCCAGAATCGGCCCCCATGAGGATGACAACGCTTCTGTCCCGTAACGCCTCCCGGCCGGGTTTGATCGGCACCGCACGGGTCGATCGCAACATCGACCGATTGCTGCGACGGGTGTGCCCAGGCGACATCGTGGTCCTCGATGTGTTGGACCTGGACCGCATCACCGCCGACGCGCTGGTGGAAGCCGACATCGCGGCCGTCGTCAACGCGTCGCCGTCTGTCTCGGGCCGTTACCCCAATCTGGGCCCGGAGGTGCTGGTCAACAACGGGGTCACGCTTATCGATGAGACCGGCCCCGACGTCTTCAAGAAGATCAAGGACGGCGCCAAGATTCGGCTGCACGAGGGCGGCGTGTATTCGGGTGACCGCCGGCTGATCCGCGGTACCGAGCGCACCGACCACGACATCGCCGATCTCATGCGCGAGGCCAAAAGCGGCCTGGCCGCCCATCTGGAAGCGTTCGCCGGCAACACAATTGAGTTCATCCGCAGCGAAAGCCCATTGCTGATCGACGGTATCGGCATCCCCGACATCGACGTCGACATGCGCCGCCGGCATGTGGTGATCGTTTCCGACGAGCCCGGCGCGGCCGAGGATCTGCGATCCCTCAAGCCATTCATCAAGGAGTACCAGCCGGTGCTGGTCGGGGTGGGCAGCGGCGCCGATGTGTTGCGCAAGGCGGGTTACCGCCCGCAACTCATCGTCGGCGACCCCGACCAGATCAGCACCGAGGTCCTCAAGTGCGGCGCGCAGGTGGTACTGCCCGCCGACGCCGACGGCCATGCGCCCGGCCTGGAGCGGATCCAAGACCTCGGGGTCGGGGCGATGACGTTCCCCGCGGCCGGCTCGGCGACAGACCTGGCCCTGCTGCTGGCCGATCATCACGGGGCGGCGCTGCTGGTCACGGCCGGCCATACCGCCAATATCGAAACCTTCTTCGACCGGACACGCGCGCAGAGCAACCCCTCGACCTTCCTCACCCGGCTACGAGTGGGGGAGAAGCTGGTGGACTCCAAGGCCGTTGCCACCCTGTACCGCAACCACATCTCGGCCGGCGCCATCGCGCTGCTGGCGATGACCATGCTAATCGCGGTCATCGTCGCGTTGTGGGTGTCGCGGACGGACGCCACGGTCCTGCACTGGGTCGTCGACTACTGGAACCGGTTCTCCCTCTGGGTGCAGCACCTGGTGTCCTAAACCTTCGAGGACGGTGGTCCACATGATCTCGTTACGCCAACATGCGATTTCGCTGGCCGCGGTCTTCCTTGCGCTGGCCGTGGGAGTGGTGCTGGGTTCCGGCTTTTTCTCCGACACCCTGCTGTCCAGCCTGCGTAACGAGAAACGCGACCTTTACGCGCAGATCAGCGGACTCACCGACCAGAAGAATGCGCTGAGCGAGAAGCTCAGCGCGGCAAACAATTTCGACGCTCAGGTGCTGGGCCGGATCGTGCACGACGCGTTGACGGGCAAGACGGTGGTGGTCTTCCGCACCCCGGACGCCAAGGACGACGACGTGGCCGCCGTGTCGAAGATCGTCGGCCAGGCCGGCGGTTCGGTCACCGGGACGGTGACGCTGACACAGGAGTTCGTCGAGGCCAACTCCGCCGAAAAGTTGCGCACCGTGGTGAATTCGTCCGTCCTGCCGGCCGGCACCCAGTTGAGCACCAAGCTGGTGGATCAGGGTTCGCAGGCCGGAGACCTACTCGGGATCGCGTTGTTGATCAACGCCACCCCAGGCGCCCCCTCAGTTGACGACACCCAGCGGGACACGGTGTTGGCCGCCCTGCGGGACACCGGCTTTATCACCTATCAGCCCATTGACCACTTCGGCGCAGCAAACGCCGCGCTGGTGATCACCGGCGGGGGGGTGGCCACCGACGCTGGCAACCGGGGGGCCACGGTGGCCCGGTTCGCGGCGGCGCTGGCGCCGCATGGGTCGGGCACCCTGCTGGCCGGCCGCGACGGCTCGGCGACCGGCTCCGCCGCAGTTGCCGTGACCCGCGCCGACGGCGGCATGGCCGCGACCATTAGCACCGTCGACAACGTCGACGCCGAGGCCGGACGGATCACCGCGATCCTGGGCCTGCACGATCTGGTCAACGGCGGCCATAGCGCGCAGTACGGCGCCGGCAAAGGGGCCACCTCGCTCACCGTGCCGCAGTAGCGGTCGTAGTAGGTCACACCTAGGGCGTGTTACCGGCGGCCCGGCGCGCCGGATGTTAGGGTGGATTCCCGTGGGTTGGCAGGCCCATAACAGCCCTGCCCGTCTTCACGGAGGTCGCTTCAAGTGCGTAAGCATCCGCAAACCACCACCAAGCACCTCTTCGTCAGCGGTGGCGTCGCTTCTTCGCTCGGCAAGGGTTTGACCGCCAGCAGTCTCGGACAGCTACTGACCGCTCGCGGGTTGCATGTGACGATGCAAAAGCTCGATCCCTATCTCAACGTCGACCCGGGCACCATGAACCCGTTCCAGCACGGTGAAGTCTTTGTTACCGAGGACGGCGCGGAGACTGATCTCGACGTCGGGCACTACGAGCGATTCCTCGACCGCGATCTGTCCGGTTCGGCGAATGTCACTACCGGACAAGTGTATTCGACCGTCATCGCCAAGGAGCGGCGCGGTGAATATCTCGGCGACACCGTCCAGGTCATCCCGCATATCACCGACGAAATCAAAGGCCGCATCCTGGCCATGGCCGAACCGGACACCGACGGCAACCGCCCGGACGTGGTGATCACCGAAATCGGCGGCACCGTCGGCGACATCGAGTCGCAGCCCTTCCTGGAGGCGGCGCGGCAGGTCCGCCACGACCTCGGCCGGGAGAACGTGTTCTTTCTGCACGTGTCGCTGGTGCCGTACCTGGCCCCGTCCGGCGAGCTGAAGACCAAACCGACGCAGCACTCGGTGGCCGCGCTGCGCAGCATCGGTATCACGCCGGACGCGCTGATCCTGCGCAGCGACCGCAACGTTCCCGAGGCCCTGAAGGACAAGATCGCGCTGATGTGTGACGTCGACATCGACGGCGTCATCTCCACCCCGGACGCGCCCTCGATCTACGACATCCCCAAGGTGCTGCACCGCGAAGAACTAGACGCATACGTGGTCCGGCGGCTCAATCTGCCGTTTCGCGACGTCGACTGGACCGAATGGGACGACCTGTTGCGCCGGGTGCACGAGCCCCACGAGACGGTGCGAATCGCGTTGGTAGGCAAGTATGTTGAACTGTCCGACGCCTACCTGTCGGTGGGCGAAGCGCTGCGCGCGGGCGGGTTCAAGCACCACGCGAAGGTCGAGATCATCTGGGTGGCCTCCGATGGCTGTCAGACCCCCGCTGGCGCGGCGGCGGCGTTGGCCGAAGTGCACGGCGTGTTGGTCCCAGGCGGCTTCGGCATCCGCGGCATTGAGGGCAAGATCGGTGCCATCCGGCACGCACGCGCCAACGGGCTGCCCGTGTTGGGACTGTGCCTGGGTCTGCAGTGCATCGTGATCGAGGCCGCGCGATCGGTGGGTCTCAGCGACGCCAGTTCGGCCGAATTCGATCCGGAGACACCCGATCCCGTCATCTCCACGATGGCCGACCAGGAACAGATCGTGGCCGGCGCGGCCGACCTCGGCGGCACGATGCGGCTGGGCGCCTACCCGGCCGTTTTGGAGCCGGATTCGATTGTGGCCCAGGCGTATCAGACGACGCAGGTGTCCGAGCGGCACCGGCATCGCTACGAGGTCAACAACGCCTACCGTGACAAGCTCACCGAAGGCGGTCTCAGGATCTCGGGGACGTCGCCCGACGGTCATCTGGTGGAGTTCGTCGAATATCCGCCCGACATCCATCCCTTCATCGTCGGCACCCAGGCACATCCCGAGTTGAAGAGCCGGCCTACCCGCCCGCATCCGCTGTTTGTCGCATTCGTCAAGGCGGCCATCGAATACAAGGACGTCGAGCTGCTGCCCGTCGAGATTCCCGAAGTTGCTGAGCAAGCGCCGAACGGCAGCCCGCACCGGGATAGCGTCGGGCAGCCGCTACCCGAACCCGCATCTCGTGGGTGACCATGTCTTCGAGACCGTAGCGTCCGAAACCCTGCATCAGGGAGCCATTTTCGCGTTACGCCGGGATGAGGTACGGATGCCTGGCGGCACCATCGCGAAACGTGAAGTCGTCGAGCACTACGGTGCGGTTGCCGTCGTGGCGATGGACGACGACGGCAACATCCCGCTGGTTTACCAGTACCGCCACACCTACGGCAGACGCATATGGGAGCTGCCCGCTGGTCTGCTCGACGTCCCGGGGGAACCGCCGCACCTCACCGGCGTGCGTGAACTCGAGGAGGAAGCCGGCCTGCAAGCCGACACCTGGCAGGTGCTCATCGACATCAACACCGCGCCGGGCTACAGCGATGAATCGGTGCGGGTGTATTTGGCTACCGGGCTGACCCAAGTCGGCCGGCCGGAGGCCCAGGACGAAGAAGCCGACATGACGATGCAGTGGGTCGCCATCGCCGAGGCCGCGCATCGGGTGCTGCATGGCGAGATCGTCAATTCCATTGCCGTTGGCGGCATTCTGGCAGCCCACGCGGTGACGAACGGGTTCGCCGAGGCGCGCCCCTTGGACACCCCATGGATCGACAAGCCGACGGCGTTCATAACGCGGAAGACCGCGCGATGACGGTCGTGCTCGAGACGCAACTCCAGGGCTATCTCGACCACCTCACCATCGAGCGCGGCGTGGCGGCCAACACGTTGAGCTCCTATCGCCGAGACCTGCGCCGGTACTCCAAGCATCTGGAGGACCGCGGTATCCACGACCTCGCCAGGGTCGCGGAAAACGATGTGAGCGATTTCCTGGTGGCGCTGCGGCGCGGGGATCCCGATTCCGGGGCGGTGGCGCTGTCGGCGGTGTCGGCGGCCCGCGCGCTGATCGCGGTCCGCGGACTGCACCGCTTCGCCGCCGCGGAGGGGCTGGCCGAAGCCGACGTGGCGCGGGCCGTGCGGCCGCCGACACCGGGACGGCGGCTGCCCAAAAGCCTGACGATCGACGAGGTGCTCGCGCTGCTCGAGGCCGCGGGTGGCGATGGCCCGGCCGACGGCCCGCTCACACTGCGCAATCGGGCGCTGCTGGAGCTGCTGTACTCGACCGGGTCTCGGATCTCCGAGGCGGTCGGCCTCGACGTCGACGACATCGACACCGAGGCCAGGTCGGCGCTGCTGCGCGGCAAAGGCGGCAAGCAGCGGCTGGTGCCGGTCGGGCGGCCCGCCGTGCAGGCGCTGGACGCCTATCTGGTGCGTGGGCGCCCCGACCTGGCCCGTCGCGGCCGCGGAACGGCCGCCATCTTCCTCAATGCGCGCGGCGGTCGGCTGTCGCGGCAAAGCGCGTGGCAGGTGCTGCAGGACGCCGCCGACCGCGCCGGCATCACCTCCGGCGTCTCGCCGCATATGCTGCGCCATTCGTTCGCCACCCACCTGCTCGAAGGCGGCGCCGACGTCCGCGTGGTCCAGGAGTTGCTGGGCCACGCCTCGGTGACCACGACGCAGATCTACACCCTGGTCACCGTGCATGCGCTGCGTGAAGTGTGGGCCGGGGCCCACCCGCGAGCCACCTAGCGTTTCCAGCCGCACGCTCTCCAGGACTCAGCCCAGGTATTGCGATTCCAGCACCAGGTCGCTGACCAGGCTCTGGTATTCCAGGTGGGTCTTGTGCTCGGTGGTGCTCCAGTGCTGGCCCTGCTGGTCGCGCATGTACTTGCGGTACTTCGGGGCGCCCGGAACCCTCACGTTGTCGGCCACCACGACCGACCCCGTATGCAGCCAGCCCCGCGCCATAATGCTCTGCAGATCATCCAGGTAGGCGTCCTTGTCGTGATCGAGGAAGATGAAATCCAGTGCGCCAGAGCTGAATCCATAATCGTTGGCAAGCCGGTCCAGGGTTCGCCCCGCGTCGCCGATGGTGCCGACCACGCACGTCACGCGGTCGGCGACGCCGGCGTGGGCCCAGATCTGGCGGGCATTGGCGGCGTTGGCCTCGGCGAGTTCGACGGAATACACCTTCGCGTTGGGGGCCGCGCGCGCGATCCGCAGCGCGCCGTAGCCGCAGTAGGTGCCCAGCTCCAGGGCCAACGCGGCGTTGGCGCGTTGTACCGCGGCGTCGAGGATCAACCCTTTCTCGTCGCCAATGTTGATCAGGATCGACTTCTCGTAGCCGAACTTGTCGATGGTGGCCAGCACGTCGTCGATGTCACCGGGACGCGCGTTGTTCAGCACATAGTCGACCGCGGCGGCTTCGCGGCCGTCACCGATCTGACCCGTCCTGTTGATGTTGCGAATTCCGGGCGCCATCCGCCAGGCCGACCAGCGGAGCAGCGGAATCCTTCGCTTGAGGTTCATGGAAATCCACGATATGCGTCGCAGATATCGCCGGCGCTTGCACGTCCGCGATTGGTCGAGACACCCACTTCCGATACGGGTGTGACGGGTGTGACGTGAGACGGTTCGGCCCATGCAACCAGCGCTAATCGCCCGCGCGACACTGCGCTGACAACCCGGTTGGCGCGGAGCCAACCGTTAGACTTTCCTGCGATGTCCACCCTGACGCCCGTCACCTCCAGCCGCGACCGGGCATGACCGACCCCTCCGACGACGTAGTCGAAATCGGTCTGACCGGACGGCCGCCGCGGGCGATTCCCGAGCCCGGGCCGCGCACCTCGCACGGCCCTGCCAAGGTCGTCGCGATGTGCAACCAGAAGGGTGGCGTCGGCAAGACCACGTCGACGATCAATCTGGGTGCCGCGCTCGCCGAGTACGGCCGCCGTGTGCTGTTGGTGGATCTGGATCCACAGGGTGCGCTGTCCGCGGGCCTGGGCGTGCCCCACTACGAGCTGGACAAGACCATCCACAACCTGCTCGTGGAGCCACGGGTGTCGATCGACGAGGTGCTGCTGCACACCCGCGTCAAGCACATGGATCTGGTGCCCAGCAACATCGACCTGTCGGCGGCCGAGATCCAGCTCGTCAACGAGGTGGGCCGGGAGCAGACCGTGGCGCGGGCGCTGCACCCGGTGCTCGACCGCTACGACTATGTGCTGATCGATTGCCAACCCTCGCTGGGCCTGCTCACCGTCAACGGCCTGGCATGCGCCGACGGCGTGATCATCCCGACCGAGTGTGAGTTCTTCTCGCTGCGCGGCCTGGCGTTGTTGACCGACACCGTCGACAAGGTGCGCGACCGGCTCAACCCCAAACTGGACATCAGCGGCATCCTGATCACCCGCTATGACCCGCGGACGGTCAACTCACGCGAGGTCATGGCGCGCGTCGTGGAGCGGTTCGGGGATCTGGTGTTCGACACCGTGATCACCCGCACGGTCCGCTTCCCGGAAACCAGCGTGGCCGGCGAACCCATCACCACCTGGGCGCCGAAATCGGGCGGCGCCCTCGCCTACCGTTCGCTGGCCCGCGAATTCATCGACCGATTCGGCGCGTGACCGGCACCACGAACGGCTCTCAGCACGATACCGAGCACGGCCGGAAGGCACCGAAGAACGGCTTCTCGGATAGTCACTCGGCCGGCTTTCAGGTCCGGCTGTCCAACTTCGAAGGGCCGTTCGATCTGCTGCTGCAGCTGATCTTCGCCCACCGGCTCGATGTCACCGAGGTGGCGCTGCACCAGGTCACCGACGACTTCATCGCCTATACCCGCGAGATCGGTCCCCAGCTGGGCCTCGAGGAGACCACGGCGTTCCTGGTGGTTGCCGCCACTCTGCTCGACCTCAAAGCCGCCCGTCTGCTGCCGGCCGGGCAGGTGGACGACGAGGAGGACCTGGCGCTGCTCGAAGTGCGTGATCTGCTGTTCGCCCGGTTGTTGCAGTACCGCGCGTTCAAGCACGTCGCGGAGATGTTCGCCGAGCTTGAGGCCACCGCGCTGCGCAGCTATCCGCGCTCGGTGTCGCTGGAGGAGCGGTTCGCCGGGCTGTTGCCGGAGGTGATGCTCGGTGTCGACGCCGCGCGGTTCGCCGAGATCGCCGCGGTCGCGTTCACACCCCGGCCGGTGCCGACGGTGGCCACCGGGCACCTGCATGACCCGCAGGTCTCGGTTCCCGAGCAGGCCAGGCTGCTGCTCGCGATTCTGGAGACGCGGGGCGTTGGCCAGTGGGCCACATTTTCCGAGCTGGTCGCCGACTGTCAGGCGTCGATGGAGGTCGTCGGGCGCTTCCTTGCGCTGCTCGAACTGTATCGGGGGCGGGCGGTAGCATTCGAGCAATCAGAGCCGCTTGGCGTGCTCCAGATCTCATGGACCGGGAAACGGCCGACCAGCGAAGTGCGAGACCAGTAGTGACTGCAGATTTCCCGGAACCCGACGTGGCGGGCGGCATCCCGGACATCGCCGAGCCCGTGGAACTCGATCCTGACGAGCTCGGCTCGGTGCTCGAAGCCCTGCTGCTGGTGGTCGATACCCCCGTTACCGTCGAAGCGCTGGCCGCAGCCACCGAACAACCTGTCTACCGGATCGCCGCCAGGCTTCAGGCGATGGCCGACGATCTCACCGACCGCGACAGCGGCATCGATCTACGCAACACCGATGCGGGCTGGCGGATGTACACGCGCGCCCGGTTCGCGCCCTACGTCGAGAAGCTGCTGTTGGATGGCGCGCGCTCCAAGCTCACCCGCGCCGCGCTGGAGACGCTGGCGGTGGTGGCCTATCGCCAGCCCGTCACCCGTGCGCGCGTGAGCGCGGTGCGCGGGGTCAACGTCGATGCCGTGATGCGCACCTTGCTGGCCCGCGGCCTGATCACCGAGGTCGGCACCGACGAGGACAGCGGTGCGGTCACTTTCGCCACCACCGAGCTGTTCCTCGAGCGCTTGGGATTGACGTCGTTAACCGACCTTCCCGACATCGCGCCGCTGCTTCCCGACGTCGACACAATCGACGATCTGACCGAATCCCTGGACAGTGAGCCACGTTTCATCAAACTGGACCGCGGCCAATCGGCTGAGCGAGCACTGTCGTTCGACGTGGACCAGGATTGATGGCTCAGACTCACGATCCGGACGAGCCCCAGGGTATCCGGCTGCAGAAAGTGTTGTCCCAGGCTGGAATTGCCTCGCGGCGCGCCGCCGAGAAGTTGATCATCGACGGCCGCGTCGAGGTGGACGGGCACGTGGTGACCGAGTTGGGCACCCGCGTCCGACCGGACGCCTCGGTGATCCGCGTCGACGGGGCCAGGGTGGTCATCGACGATTCGCTGGTGTACCTGGCGCTGAACAAACCCCGTGGGATGCAGTCGACCATGTCCGACGACCGCGGGCGACCCTGCATCGGCGACCTGATCGAGCGAAAGGTGCGGGGCAACAAGAACCTGTTTCACGTCGGGCGCCTCGACGCCGACACCGAAGGGCTGATCCTGCTGACCAACGACGGTGAGCTGGCCCACCGGCTGATGCATCCCGCCCACGAGGTGCCCAAGACGTATTTGGCGACGGTATCCGGGTCGGTGCCGCGCGGCCTTGGCAAGACGCTGCGCGCGGGGGTCGAATTGGATGACGGACCGGCGCGCGTCGACGATTTTGCGGTGATGGATGCGATTCCGGGAAAAACGTTGGTGCGGTTGACGCTGCATGAGGGACGCAACCGGATTGTGCGACGGCTGCTGGCGGCAGTGGGATTTCCGGTGGAAGCGTTGGTGCGCACCGATATCGGCGCGGTCTCGCTTGGCAATCAGCGGCCGGGCAGCATTCGCGCGCTGCGGCGCGACGAGGTCGGCCAACTGTACAAAGCGGTTGACCTGTGAGCGACGTCGTCGTTGCCATCGACGGCCCGGCTGGGACCGGAAAGTCCTCGGTATCACGGGGTTTGGCCCGCGAGCTGGGCGCCCGATACCTGGATACCGGCGCGATGTACCGGATGGTGACGCTGGCGGTGTTGCGCGCCGAAGTCGACCCCGCGGACGCCGACGCCGTCGAGTCGGTTGCCTCGACCGCGCAGCTGTCGGTGAGCTACGACCCGGAAAGTGATCGTTGTTACCTTGCGGGACAGGACGTTTCGCCTGATATCCGGGGAGATGAAGTGACCCGTGCGGTGTCGGCGGTATCGGCGGTTCCGGCGGTGCGCGCGCGGTTGGTGGACCTGCAACGCCTGATGGCCGACGGTCCGGGCAGCGTCGTCGTGGAGGGCCGTGACATCGGAACCGTGGTGTTGCCCGACGCACCGGTAAAGATCTTTCTGACCGCGTCGGCCGAAACCCGCGCCCGGCGTCGCAACGACCAGAATGTCGCGGCGGGACTGGCCGACGACTACGACGGCGTGTTGGCCGACGTCCGCCGCCGCGATCACCTCGATTCCACCCGGGCCGTGTCGCCGCTGCGCGCGGCGTCGGACGCGGTGGTCGTCGACACCAGCGCCATGACCGAGGCCGAGGTCATCGCCCACCTGTTAGAGCTGATACGGCGACGAAGCGGGGCGGTGCGATGAGCCAGGACGGCACCTGGACCGACGAAAGTGATTGGGAGTTCGAAGGTTCCGATCCGAACGACGTCGCCGAATCGGCACCCGCGCCGGTGGTGGCGGTCGTCGGCCGGCCCAATGTCGGGAAGTCAACGCTGGTGAACCGGATCCTGGGGCGCCGCGAGGCGGTCGTGCAGGACGTCCCGGGCGTCACCCGCGACCGGGTCTCCTACGACGCGCTGTGGACCGGACGCCGATTCGTCGTGCAGGACACCGGGGGATGGGAACCCGACGCGAAAGGCCTGCAGCAACTGGTCGCCGAGCAGGCCTCGGTGGCGATGCGTACCGCCGACGCGATAATCCTGACGGTCGATGCCACCGTCGGCGCCACCACCGCCGACGAGGCCGCGGCCCGCATCCTGCTCCGCTCGGGCAAGCCAGTTTTCCTGGCCGCCAACAAGGTTGACACTGAAAGGAGCGAATCCGACGCGGCGGCATTGTGGTCGCTCGGGTTGGGTGAGCCCTACGCGATCAGCGCGATGCACGGCCGCGGCGTGGCCGACCTGCTCGACGACGTGCTTGCCGCGCTGCCCGAGGTGTCCGAGTCGGCGTCGGCCTCCGGTGGCCCGCGACGCGTCGCCCTCGTCGGAAAACCCAACGTGGGCAAGAGTTCTCTGCTCAACAAGTTGGCTGGTGACCAACGATCGGTAGTGCACGACGTGGCCGGGACGACAGTTGATCCCGTTGACTCACTCATCGAAATGGGCGACAGAGTCTGGCGTTTCGTCGATACCGCGGGGTTGCGTCGCAAGGTCGGCCAGGCCAGTGGGCACGAGTTCTACGCGTCGGTGCGCACGCACGGCGCGATCGATGCCGCGGAGGTGGTGATCGTGCTGATCGACTCGTCGCAGCCGATCACCGAACAGGATCAGCGGGTGCTGACCATGGTCATCGAAGCCGGGCGGGCGCTGGTGCTGGCGTTCAACAAGTGGGACCTGGTCGACGAGGACCGCCGCGATCTGCTGGAGCGTGAGGTGGAGCGCGAGCTCGCGCAGGTGCGCTGGGCCCAGCGGGTGAACATCTCGGCCAGGACGGGGCGCGCGGTGCAGAAGCTGGTCCCGGCGCTCGAGAACGCGCTGGCGTCGTGGGACACCAGGATCGCGACCGGCCCGTTGAACACTTGGGTCAAAGAGGTCGTGGCGGCCACGCCGCCCCCGGTGCGCGGCGGCAAGCAGCCACGCATCCTATTCGCCACCCAGGCCACCGCGCGTCCGCCCACGTTTGTGCTGTTTACCACCGGGTTCCTCGAAGCCGGCTACCGACGGTTCCTGGAACGACGGCTGCGTGAGACATTCGGTTTCGAGAGCAGCCCCATCCGGATCAACGTCCGTACGCGCGAGAAGCGGGGAACCCGGCGGCGCTAAGAGCGCAAATGTCGGACGCCGCGGCCGGGATCGCTTTAGGCTCTGCCAATGACGTTCGTGACCGTCCCGCCGCACCTGCTGGTGGCGGCGGCCGCGGATGTCACGGGCATCGGTTCGGTGATTAACGACGCCGCCGTGGCCGCGGCGGAACCGACCACCGGTGTGGTGCCCGCGGCTAGCGACGAGGTGTCAACGGCCACCTCGACGCTGTTTGGCGCATACGCCCAGGACTTTCAGGCGATGATCAAGCAGGCCAGCGCTTTTCGTGACAAGTTCGCCCAGGCGTTGTCATCCGCGTTCGGCGGCTACACCGAGACCGAGGCCGCCAACGCCGCCGCGAACGTAACTTTGGTGATGGGCGGCAGCGGCAATCCGATACCGCCACTGAGCTACGTGAACGCCGTTGTCGCGAAGTACATTACGCCCAATTTCCCGGGTTTCACCGTGGCCGACGCGCAGGCACTGTTCACGCCCGAGGCGTTTTATCCGCTCACCGGCATCAAGGACCTGGTTCCGAATGTGTCGGTGGCCCGGGGCGTCACGATTCTCGACAACGCAATCCAGCAGCAACTCAGTCTCGGCAATCACGTTGCCGTGTTGGGGTTTTCACAGAGTTCCATCATCGCGTCGCTGGAAATGGAGAACCTCGACCCCAGCGGTACGCCAAGCTCGCTGCCCGTCGTCTTCACACTGCTCGGTGACCCGATGAATCCCAATGGTGGTCTCCTGGCGCGCTTCCCGGGCCTGACTATGCCTAGTCTGGGTTTCACGTTCTACGGCGCGACGCCGGACAACGACTTCCCGACGAACATCTACACGATCGAGTACGACGGTTTCGCCGACTTTCCGCAGTACCCGATCAATGTCCTCGCCGACCTCAACGCCCTGGCCGGCATCTACTACGTGCACGGCACCTATGCGGATCTCACACCCGGACAGATCAATTCGGCCATCCCGTTGACGAACACGGTGGGGCCCACCCTGACCCACTACTACATGATTCCCAACCCGCATCTGCCGTTGTTAGAGCCGCTGCGCGCCATCCCGGTCGTCGGGAATCCGGTGGCGGACCTGCTCGAGCCGGACATGCGGATCCTGGTCAACCTGGGTTACGGCAGCCCCGACCAGGGCTGGTCGACCGGGCCGCCAAACGTGCCCACCTCGTTCGGTCTGTTCCCACCGATCAACGCGGGCGAAGTCCTGGGCGATCTGGCCACCGGCACCCAGCAGGGCATCGGGGCTTTCGTCAGCGACGTCGGCGCGCAGGGATCGGGTCTGTCGCTGTCCGGGGTCTCACAGCCGTTGTCGGTGATTCAGCCGCCGTCGCTGAGCGCACCACCGTCGATCCCCGGCGTCATCGGGTCGCTCCAGGCAACGAACACCAGTGTCACCAATGCCATTTCGAGTGCGCTTTCGACGGGTTACTCTGTTCTGCTTCCGACAACAGACTTCGGGAATGCCGCCCTCGTTTCTGTTCCGTCCTATGACGCCAATCTGTTCCTAAACGGGATCCTGCAAGCGGTCAACGGTGACCCGGCCGGGGTGATCAATGCCGTTGGCGATCCGATCGCGGCCGATACCGCGCTGTTCACCATCGCAGGCGGCTTTGAAGCGATAGTCCTCGTGTCTGCGGCCGAATCGATCGTCGGCGACTTCGCCAGCATCTAGCTGCGTTTCGTCCAACGTGTACTGAGGGCGAAAATCTTTGCCGATTTTCGCCCTCAGTTCACGCTTGTGAAGGGTCGCGGAGTGTGGCAACGCGCGTAGGCCTTCCGGGTCTGCGCTTCGTCTGCGGTAGGCTGTCGACCTGCCGCCGGTGACGTGCCGGAGGCACCGGGCTGTGGCGCAGTTTGGTAGCGCACTTGACTGGGGGTCAAGTGGTCGCAGGTTCAAATCCTGTCAGCCCGACACTGTCATGTCTCGGGACATCGTTGACGGGTGTCCCGAGACATGGTTTACACCTCTAGCCGGTTTTCGGGGCTGTTTCCGCATTTGACGCCGCGTGGTTGGTAGTCGCGGGTGGGGTCTAAGACGAGTTTGCGGATCAGTGTCCCGGTG
>NZ_JAFBAR010000047.1 GCF_019247635.1 Mycobacterium sp. | reverse complement strand
GGGCGATCGGATCCGAATGGCGGTTCATATCAACGATTCCGAAGTGCTGATCCGTTCGGTTGCCGCCCGCGGTCACCTCGGCGGTCTGGCCGCGGCGGTTCCCGCGGCTATCCGGCTGCTGGGCGCGATCGGGTACGGCGTGATCCTGTTGGAAACAGTCGGGGTGGGGCAGTCCGAGATCGAGATCGCCGCCGTCGCCGACCCGACCGTGGTCATACTCAATCCCGGTGCGGGCGATGCGGTGCAGGCGGCCAAGGCGGGTCTGTTGGAGGTCGCCGACATCGTCGTCGTCAACAAGGCCGACCGTGACGGTGCCGAGCAGACCGTGCGGGACCTGCGTGCGGAAACCTCCGCGCCGATCGTCAGTCTCATCGCCGCCAGAGGCGAAGGCGTCACAGACTTAGTGGCCGCGATCGAGGCGCATCACCGCGCCGACAGCCGCGAACGCCGGCTGGCGCGCGCCCGCGCCCTGATCCTGTCCCTGGCGCAGACCCGGTTGCGCACTCGTGCTGACCTCGAGCGGCTCGCCGAATCGGTGGTCGATGGCCAGGACGATCCGTATGGGGCGGCCGAACGGCTGCTGAGCGAGGGACCGCCAACGTGAGGTGCACAAGGTGATCGCGATCGCTCGCGGACGCCACCTGCGCGTCATCTCGCTCCAACTAAGCGGGGTCAACCGACTTTCCGGCCGCGGCGGCATGGCCCGCCCGATAGCCGAATACCATTGCCGGACCAATGGTCCCGCCCGCGCCGCCGTAGGCCCGGCCGGTCGGGCCCGCCATCGCGTTGCCGGCGGCAAACAGCCCCGGAATGGGCTCGCCGCTGACATGAAGCACGCGCCCGTCGCGGTCGGTCCGAGGTCCGCCCTTGGTGCCCATCGCGCCCACGCAGACCGGCACCGCGTAGAAGGGCGCGGTGTCGATCGGCCCAAGCGTCTTCCCGGCCAGTGTGGTCGCGGTGTCGTCGCCCCAGTAACCGTCGTAAGCGCTTGAGCCGCGGCCGAATTCAGGGTCGGCACCAGCACCGACATGGCGGTTCCAGTCCTCGATCGTGCGGATCAGGCCGTCGGCGTCGATGCCCGTCTTGGCGCCCAGCTCGGTCAGATCGGCCGATTCACTGAACCAGTCCGGGACCGGTTCGCCCGGCGCGATACCCAGGAAGCCGTAGCGCTGCAGGTGAATCGAGTCGAATACCATCCAGGCGCGGTCGTTGACGTAGCCGCCCCGGGGGTCCAGGTAGTGGAATGCCCCCGCCATCGAGTTGTAGTCGCAGGCCTCGTTGACGAACCGCCGCCCCGCCTGATTGACCATGATGCTGCGCGGGCGGGTTCGTTCCAGTCGCACGCTGCGGCTGCGTTGTCTGCCGTCGATCGTGTCGCCGGGGATCCGTACGATCGGCACCCACCACGCTTCGCCCATGTTGGCCAGATCGGCGCCGCACGCCATCGCCATCCGCAGTCCGTCGCCGACGTTGTTCGGTGGGGACACGGCGCCGTGCATCGGGCCGCGCAGAAAGGCCTGCGCCAGAACGGGATTCCACTCGAAGCCGCCGGTGCCCAGCACCACCCCGTGCCGGGCCCGCACCCTGGTCCCGTCGGCGATCCGGACCCCGACCACTTCCGCACCGTCGGTAATCAGCTCCTCGGCGCGCGCATTCGTTTGCGGCGTCACCCCTGCCTCCAGCAGACCCTTGAGCAGACCGGCGATCAGCGCCGCGCCGGCCACGCAAAGCTCCTCGGATTGTTGGTCCACCGCCGCGTGCAGACGCGCCCTGGTCTCAGCGTCGAAACCGACGTTGGACCAATCGGCCGGGAACGAGGTGATCCGGTCGGCCCACTCGCCGAGCTGGCGCAGGTCGAATCCGACCGCGCTGAGCGATCGACCACCGGCCGGTTGTCCGCCCGGCAGTTCCGGCTGGTAGTCGGGAAAACCCTCGGCGATCTCGAAGCGCAACGCGCTGTGGGCCTCGACGAAGTCGAGCATCGCCGGACCCGTCTGCACGAAGGTTTCGACCAGCGCGTCGTCCATCGAACCGTACGACTGGGCGCGCAGGTACTGCAGCGCGTCGGGCACTGTCAATTCCCTTTCAGGACAACGGTTATGGGCCGGAATCCAGACGATGCCGCCCGACACCGCGGTGGTCCCACCGGCGGTCGGGGCCTTTTCGAACACCGCCACCGACGCGCCGGCAACCGCCGACGTCAGTGCCGCCGTCAGCCCGGCGCCGCCGCTGCCTAGCACGACGACATCGACTTCGTGGTCCCACGACATGGCCGGTCCTTTCAGCTTTGTCAGTTATCTGCTCAGCTCAAGAGCTCGGACAGCTGGCGTGCGGCTTCGAGTACCGCGTCCTTTCCGCGCAGCACGACGTCTTCGCGGTGGGAGATCAGGTTGATGCACGTTGGCGGGGAGGGCGCCCGGCGGTGGACCGCGACGGCCAGGCCGTATGTATTCGGTTCGATCTCCCCATGCGTCATCACCCAACCGCGGTCGCGCGCTTGCGCAACCAGCTCGCGTTCCCCCGGTCGGGGGGGCAGGCTCGCAAGCAGCGCGATGCCGGCGGCGCCGCGATCGAGTGGGTACCGGCTGCCCTCGTGGAACGAGAGCTGATAGGCGACGTGGGTCGGCACGATCACCGCGATTGCCACCTGCTGGTCACCCTCGGCGATCAGCAGCGACACGGTAGTGCCCAGCTCGTCGGCCAGCGTGCGCAGGAGCGGCAGGCTGAGCTGACGAACGTTGTGGTCGAAGGACGCGCCGAGGACGGCAAGGCCGGACGCCGGCCGGTAGCGCCCGTCTTCCCCTTTGGCGACCAACCGGAATTGGGCCAGGGTCAACAACAACCGATACGCGATGGTCCGATGCACTCCGACTTTGTCCGCGAGTTCTTGCACGGTCAAACCGGTCCCCGACGCGGCCACCAGTTGTAGCGCGGTCAGGCCCCTGGCCAGAGTCTGCGATCCCGCTCGCGACCCGGCCCCTGAGGTCGTCATGCTCTTGACAGACCCGGCCGTGAGGGCGAAGCTACATATATAACGCACATCAGCGTGCGATGTTAGCACAACAACTCGAGCAGAAACAGTCCGAATTCACAGAGGAACCGTGGCGGAGTTCGAGAGCGTCTGGAGCGACCTGCAGGGTGTCGCGTTTGAGCAGGGCTACCTGGACGCCGGGGGAGTCCGCACCCGCTATCTACGGGCCGGCAGGCCGGGCGCACCGGTGCTGATGCTGCTGCACGGCTCGGGCGGACACGCCGAGGCTTACATCCGCAATTTGGCCGCCCACGCCGAGCACTTTTGGACCTGGTCCATCGACATGCTGGGGCACGGTTACACCGACAAGCCGGGGCACCCGCTGGAAGTGCGCCACTACGTCGACCATCTGATGACCGTGTTGGGCACCATCGGGGCGACACGTGCCCACGTCAGCGGGGAGTCACTGGGCGGCTGGGTGGCCGCCCGTGCCGCCGTCGATCATCCCGACGTGATCGACCGGCTGGTGCTGAACACCGCCGGCGGTTCCCAGGCCGATCCGGTTGTGATGCAACGGATTATCACCCTGTCGATGGCGGCCGCGGAGAATCCGACATGGGAGACGGTCCAGGCCCGCATCAAGTGGCTGATGGCGGACAAGTCAAAGGATTACGACGACCTGGTTGCCAGTCGGCAGCGGATCTATCGCCAACCGGGTTTCGTCGCGGCGATGCGCGACATCATGGCGCTGCAGGATCCGGAAATACGGGCCCGCAACACTCTCGGTCCGGTCGAATACGGTTCCATCACCTCGCCCACGCTGGTGCTGTGGACCAGCGATGACCCTACCGCCGACGTGACCGAGGGCCGCCGCATGGCCGCGATGATTCCCGGCGCGCGGTTTGAGGTGATGCAGGGCTGCGGTCACTGGCCGCAGTACGAGGACGCCAAGACCTTCAACCAACTGCATCTCGACTTCCTGCTGGGACGCTGATGGCGGCCGATGGGCAGGATAGAGACGTCCTCGTCTTGGTGGTGGGCGCCGGTCCGGTTGGGCTGACGCTGGCCAATATCCTTGGCCTGCAGGGTGTTCGGACGCTGGTGGTCGAGGAGCGCGGTTCGCTGATCGACTACCCGCGCGGGGTCGGACTGGACGACGAGGCGCTGCGGACCTTCCAGTCGATCGGCCTGGTCGACCGCGTCCTGCCGCACACGGTACCCAATCAGATCCTGCGGTTCTTAGATGCCGACCGGCGGGTGCTCGCCGAAATGGCCCCCCCGGACGCGCGTTTTGGTTGGCCGAGGCGCAATGGCTTCGTTCAGCCGCTCGTCGATGCCGAATTGTTGCGCGGCCTAGAGAGATTCGAGCATGTCGAGGTGCGGTGGGACAGCCCAATGACCTCGTGCCTGCAGACCGCCGACGCGGTGACTGTCCAACTCGGCGACACGGCGAGTGTGCGTGCGCGTTACGTGGTGGGCTGCGACGGGGGGCGCAGCATGACCCGCAGAATGATGGGGGTCTCCTTCGACGGCACCACGTCTTCCACGCGGTGGCTGGTCGTCGATATCGCCAACGATCCGCTGGGTCACCCGAACAGCGAGGTGGGTGCCGACCCCGAACGACCCTATGCCTCGATCTCGATCGCACACGGGATTCGCCGGTTCGAGTTCATGATTCACGCCGACGAGTCCGACGAGCAGGCGCAGGATCCCGCGTTCCTGAGGCAGATGCTGGCCCGCCTGGTGCCGCACCCCGATCGCGTCGACGTGATCCGGCGTCGGGTCTACACCCACCACTCCCGAATCGCCGGAGCCTTCCGCAGCGACCGGCTGCTACTGGCCGGCGATGCCGCGCACCTGATGCCGGTGTGGCAGGGACAGGGCTACAACAGCGGCATCCGGGATGCGGCCAACCTTGGGTGGAAGCTGGCCGCGGTGGTCAATGGCCTGGCCGATGACAAGCTGCTGGACAGCTACGACGTCGAGCGACGCAAGCACGCGCGGGCGATGATTGACCTCTCCACGATGGTGGGTCGGGTGATTTCGCCCACCAACCGCCGGATCGCCACCGCGCGGGACGTCCTGGTGCGTTCGGCGTCAATTGTGCCGTCGCTCAAGCGATATGTGCTGGAGATGCGGTTCAAGCCGATGCCGCGCTACGAGCAAGGGGCCGTGGTACACCCAGACCCGCGAGAGCCGCGGCGGGGCCAATCACCCGTCGGGACCCTGTTCATTCAGCCCCGGGTCGATACCCGCACGCAGCAGGGTGTGTTGTTGGACGACGTGCTAGGCGCCTGGTTCGCGGTGTTGTGTTGGAACAACGACCCGCGCAAGATCCTGGGTGGGGAGGCGTTCGCGAACTGGAAGGCCATGGGTGCGCGGTTTATCGCCCTGCGGCCACTGACGCAGCTGCACTGGACCGGCACCGCGACCTCTGCAGACCGCCTCGCAGACCGCGCTGAAGACCCCGGTGAAGACCCCGAAGTGGTCGTCGTCGGCGACCGCAGCGGAGAGCTCAAGGCCTGGTTCGACGCACACCAGGAATCGGTGTTGTTCCTTCGCCCCGATCGGTGCATCGCGGGCGCGTGCATCGCTCAGCTCGCACCCGAGCTCAGCGCGTCGCTGCTGGATACCCTCACCCTCATTCCGGGAGGGGGTGAATTGCCAAGTGCCGCTGGCTCTGTGCTGTATGTCCCACAGCCCGCTGCTGAATCTACCGGGGCCGTCTCGGGACCTGCTTGACGACGTCGGGGCCGCGATCGCGCAGGCGCGGACATTCGTCGAAGACTACGACCCCGAGCTGGTTGTCATCTTTTCCCCGGATCACTACAACGGGTTCTTCTACAAGGTAATGCCGCCGTTCTGTATCGGTATGAGCGCCAGTGGAGTTGGCGACTACGGGACCCATGCCGGTCCGCTAGACGTCCCTGAAGACGTGGCGGGTGACTGCGCCAAGGCCATTCTCGACTCGGGCGTAGACATCGCGGTGTCGGCGAGCATGGACGTGGATCACGGGACCGTCCAACCGCTGGAGAAGCTCTTCGGTGACGCGTTGTCGCATCCGGTGATCCCGATCTTCATCAATGCGATCGCCGTGCCGCTGGGCCCCATGCATCGATGTCGGGCGCTCGGTGCCGCGGTCGGCAGCTACCTGTCAACCCTGGACAAGCGGGTCCTGGTGATCGGATCCGGTGGGCTCTCCCACAGTCCGCCGGTGCCGACCCTGGCCAGTGCGTCTCCACCGGTGCTGCAGCGGATCGTGCACGGCGAAGCGATGACGCCCGAACAGCGCCAAGCACGCCAGGCCGTCGTGATGGAGGCCGCCAGGAGCTTCGCCGGTGGAGACAGCGACCTGCAGGCCCTCAACCCGACCTGGGATCAGCGCTTCCTGGCGATCCTCGATGGTGGACGCCTTGACCAACTCGATCAGTGGTCGAACTCGTTCGTGGTAAACCAGGGCGGTACCTCCGCGCACGAAATACGGACGTGGGTAGCGGCTTTCGCGGCGCTGGCAACGAGGGGTCCGTTCCAGACTAAGTTGCGGTACTACAAGCCCGCTGCCGAACTGATCGCCGGCTTCGCCATCAGAACGGCGGTGCCGACGGCATGACATCGGCGAATTCACCCGCATTCGATCACGTTGTCGACGTGGTCATCGTCGGGTCCGGCGGTGGCGGCATGACTGCGGCGTTGACGGCCGCCGCGGTGGGACTCGACGCCTTGGTCGTGGAGAAGTCCAGCCACTTCGGCGGTTCCACCGCACTTTCCGGTGGCGGCATCTGGGTACCGGGCGCACCCGCGCAGCGCCGAGAAGGCTATGCCCCTGACCCCGACGGTGTCGTCGACTATCTGCGGCAGATCACCGACGGTCTGGTCAGTGAGGCGCGGCTGCGGCAATACGTCGAATCGGCACCGAAAATGCTCGCATTCCTCGAAGGGCACAGCACCTGGCTCGAATTCGTCTGGAAGCCGGGCTATGCCGACTACTATCCCCAACTCTCCGGCGGCTCCGAACTCGGCAGCACGATCAACGTTCCGCCCATCGATCTGCGCAAGCTGGGTGCCGACGAGCAGAAAATGCTGCAGCCGCTGGCGCTGGCTCCCAAAGGAATCTGGCTGGGCCCCAAGGAATTGCGGTCCTTTTACCGGATCCGTCAGTCGTGGGCCGGGAAAGGCGTTCTGGTCAAGCTGATCTCGCGTATGGTCCGAGCACGGGTGCTCAACGAACGGATGGCCGCGATCGGACAGTCGCTGACGGCGCGGTTGCGGCTCGCGATGAGGGACCACGGCATTCCGCTGTGGCTGGACTCTGCGATGACCGAACTGGTCACTGACCTTGACGGAACGGTGACCGGGGTCCTACTGGAGAGGCTGGGCACGACGCAGCGGATCGGTGCGCGGCGCGGGGTGATCCTGGCCGCCGGGGGTTTCGACCACGACCTGGCCTGGCGCAAAGAGCTGCTGCCCGTCGTGGATCAAGACTGGAGCTTTGGGAATCCCGCGGCCATGGGCGACGGCATTCGGGCGGGTCAGAAGGTGGGTGCGGCGACGGATCTGCTCGACGAGGCCTGGTGGTTTCCCGCGATCCAATGGCCCGACGGTCGAATGCAATTCATGTTGAACGAACGGATGATGCCGGCCCAGTTCATCGTCAACGGCGCCGGTAAGCGGTTTATCAACGAGGCCGCGCCCTACATGGACTTCGGCCACGCCATGATCGACGGACAGAAGTCCGGGATTACGCACATCCCGTGCTGGCTCATCACCGATCACCGCTCGTTCAACCGCTACGTCGTCGCGGGTCATCTGCCGATTCCGAAGATCCCGGGGGCTCCGGTGCCCACCGGCCGCAAGGTGCCGGCTGCGTGGCTGGAGTCCGGCGTCGTCAAGGCCGCGACGACGTGGGACGAAATGGCTTCCAAGATCTGCGTCCCGGCGGAACAACTCCGGGCGACGGCGGCGCGTTTCAACGAACTCGCGCGCAGGGGCCACGACGATGACTTCAACCGCGGCGACAGCGTTTACGACAACTACTACGGCGACCCCACCCTGCCAAACCCCAACCTGTATCCGCTGGGTGACCCGCCCTACTACGCCTTCCGAATTGTTCTCGGCGACCTGGGAACCTCGGGCGGTCTGCGCACCGACGAGTACGCACGTGTCCTGCGCCCGGATGACACCGTGGTGCCTGGGCTCTATGCCGTGGGCAACACCTCCGCGCCGGTGATGGGTCGCAGCTATGCCGGCGCCGGGGCGACCATCGGGCCCGCCATGACCTTCGGCTATATCGCGGCGAAGCACATCGCGGAACAGAAAGCCGCACAGACCCTTAACTCTCATAGGAGGTAACGAATGAAAATTTCACTGTTCTACGAATTCGCGCTGCCGCGCCCGTGGGCCCCGGACGACGAATGGATCCTGTTGCAGGACTGTCTCGACGAGGTCGAGGCCGCCGACAAGGCCGGCTTTTCCACCGTCTGGCTGACCGAGCACCACTTCCTCGAGGAGTATTGCCATTCCACCGCGCCGGAGATGTTTTTGGCCGCGGCCAGCCAGCGGACCAAGAACATCCGGTTGGGGTTCGGCATCATGCACTTACCGCCCGCGGTCAACCATCCCGCCCGCGTGGCCGAACGCATCGCCACCCTCGACCTGGTGTCCAACGGGAGAGTCGAATTCGGCACCGGGGAATCGTCATCGGTCGGTGAACTCGGCGGATTCAACATCGATCCCGCCGACAAGCGGGCGCAGTGGGAAGAGGCCCTCGAAGTCGCGATCCGCTGCATGATCGAGGAGCCCTTCTCCGGATTCAAAGGCCAGCACATCGAGATGCCCGCCCGCAACGTCATCCCGAAGCCAATGCAAAAGCCGCACCCGCCGGTGTGGGTCGCCTGCACCCGTCCCGCCAGTGTGCAGATGGCGGCCCAAAAGGCCATCGGTGCTTTGAGTTTCGCCTACACCGGTCCTGGGCCGCTGACCGAGCGGGTCAACGGCTACTACAAGGAGTTCGAGGAGAACGGCGTCCCGGTCACGCCCGCGATCAACCCGAACATCCTGGCCATCGGCGGCGACCTGTCGATGATGGTCGCTAAGACCGACGAACAGGCACTGGACCGTCTCGGGCAGGGCGGTGGCTTTTTCTCGTTCGGCATCATGCACTACTACATGACCGGAGTGCACACCCCCGGGCGGACCGGGGTGTGGCAGCGCTACCTCGAGGAGGTGGAGAAGGACCCGACGCTGGCCTATGGTCCCGGACGCGGCGCCATCGGTTCCCCTGCCACCGTGCGCGAGTTCCTGCGTGGCTACGAGGAGAGCGGTGTCGACGAAATCATCCTGCTGCTCAACCCGCGCAGCCACGAGGGCACCATGGAGTCCATCGAGCTGATGGGCAAGGAGGTGCTGCCCGAATTCATCGAGCGCGACGCGAAGGCGTTGGCCGACAAGGCTACCCGGTTGGCACCCGTCATCGAAAAGGTCGAGGCGCGTCGGCCCGAGTCGACCGCGCCGGCTTTCGATGAAAACTATTCGTTCGGGGGCCTGCCGACCGGTCGCGGCGGTAAGTTCACCGCCAGCGAGATCCCCGAAGCCATGGCGGAGATCAACGAGGGCCGCGTCCAGGCGGCGCAGCGTGCGAAGGAGCAGCAGGCCAAGTGACACTGGAAGGCCCCTGATTTGGGCCAGATCGACGAGCTGTGGCGTTACGACGGCCGCCGCGCGGTGGTCGTCGGGTGCGCGTCAGGCATCGGCGAACAGGTGGCGCGCCGGCTCGCCGAACTCGGGGCGCAGGTCGTCGGGTTGGACAAGTGCCGGCCTGGGTTCGCAATCAACGACTTTCACGAGGTTGACCTCGCCGATCCGGGATCCATCGACGGTGCCGTCGCGGCTATCGACGGCGAAGTCGACGCGCTGTTTAACGTCGCCGGCGTGTCCTCGGGGATCGGTGACCCGTTGCTGGTCGTCACGGTCAACTTTTTGGGCCTGCGGCATGTCACCGAGGCGCTGGCCCCGCGGATGACGGCGGGATCGTCCATCGTGAGCGTGTCGTCGCTGGCCGCCGCGGCCTATCGGGAGCATCTGCATCAGGTGGCGCCGCTGCTGAACACCGCAACCATGCCCGAAGGTATCGATTGGTGCCGACGCCACCCCGACGCGCTGGGCACCGGTTACCAGTTGTCCAAGGAGGCCGTCATCCTCTACACGATGCGGCAGGCGACTCCGCTTGGGGCGCGGGGAATCCGGATCAACTGCACCGGTCCGGGTGTCACCGAGACCCCGATCCTCGACCAGCTGCGAACCGCCTACGGACAGGGGTTCCTCGACGACATCCCCAAGCCGTTGGGCCGCGTTTCCGATCCCGCCGAGCAGGCCGCCGTGCTGCTGTTTCTGAACAGCCGCGCGGCCAGCTATATTTCGGGCCAGGTCGTGTGGGTCGACGGCGGAAACGTTGGCGCCGCGATCGCCCGCGAACTCGAGGAAGGACGGGCCCCATGGCCAGCGTGACCGACTTTCGCCGGACCGCAAGCGATCTCAGCAACTGGGGGCGGTGGGGAGACGCCGACGAGCTCGGCACGCTCAACTTCATCACCGCCGAGAAGGTCCAACAAGCCGCGAGTCTGGTCCGGCACGGAAAGGTGTTCCCGCTCGGCGTTGACTTCGGCTCCTCAGGTCCCCAGGGCGCCTTCGGATTCCGGCACAACCCGATCCATGTGATGACTGTCGACGGTGGGGACGCGAGCACGCTGGGCCAGTACGGGCCCGGGTGGGCACGCAACCCCACGGCGGCGCAGATGGGCCCGTACTTCAGCGACAGTCTGTTCCGCTTCAACGACGACATGATCATCATGCCGCTGCAGGCGGCGACTCAGTGGGATGCGCTGTCCCACGTGTACTACGACGACAGGCTCTACAACGACTTCCCGGCGGGCTCGGTGACCAGCCTGGGAGCCGTGCACCTTGGTATCGAAAAGGTCGACGGCAAGGGCATCACGTCGCGCGGCGTGCTGCTGGATCTGGTGCGGCACCGCGGCGCCGAAGTCTTCCTGCAGCACGGTAACCCGATCGCCCCCGAGGAACTGGATGACGTGGTACGCGCCCAGGGCGTGACGATCGGGCGCGGCGACATCATTTTGATCAGAACCGGTTGGTGGACAAGGTTTCTGATGACCGGCAACAAGACCGAGCCGTATTCCGGCCTGGACTGGCGCTGCGCGCAGTGGCTGCACGATCACGAGATCGCGGCCGTGGCGGCCGACAATCTGCAGGTCGAGGATCCGGTGTCCGGCGTCGAGGGCGTGTTTCTGCCCTTCCACCTGCTCTGCCTGCGCGACATGGGGCTGATGCTCGGCGAGTACTGGGACCTCGCCGCGCTGGCGGCCGACTGTGCGACTGACGGCGTCTATGAGTTCCAGCTTGTTGCGCCGCCGCTGAGATTCGTTGGCGCCGTGGGCTCTCCGGTGAATCCGATAGCGATCAAGTGACGCAGATTCAGCGCAGGACGACATTCGTCGACGGCCTGGTCACCGGCTACCTCGAGGCCGGCCAGGGCGAACCGATGGTGTTGCTGCACGGCGGCGAGTTCGGCGCCAGCGCCGAATTGGGTTGGGAGCGCAACATCGCCGCCCTGGCCGCTCGATATCACGTGCTGGCGCCCGACATGTTGGGTTACGGCGGGTCGGCGAAGGTTGTCGACTTCGTCGACGGCCGCGGGATGCGGATTCGGCACGTGGCACGCTTCTGCGAGGAACAAGGCATCGACTCGGCCCATTTCGTCGGCAACTCGATGGGTGCCATCAATCTGCTCAACGACGCCACGTCCGCGGCGCCCCGGCTGCCGATCCGGAGCCTGGCGATCATCTGCGGTGGCGGAGAGATCCAGCAGAACAAGCACTTTGAGGCGCTGCAACAATACGACGCGACCCTGCCGGCGATGCGCAGCATCGTCGGGGCGCTGTTCTACGACGCTGCCTACCCGACCGATGGGGACTACGTCCGACGGCGTTACGAATCAAGCACGGCACCGGGAGCCTGGGAGGCCATCGCCGCGGCGCGTTTTCGCCGTCCCGGCGGTTCGCCGCCGCAAACCCCGTCCACCGCGCGGGCGTACGACCGGATCAAAGTGCCCACCCTGGTGATCGAGGGCGGAGCCGACAAGCTGCTGCCGGCGGGCTGGGCCGCAGAAATTGCCGAGCAGATCGAGGGTGGCCGCTGGACGGTGGTCGACGACGCGGGTCACTGCCCACAGATCGAGCAGGCGTCGACGGTCAACGAGTTGCTGCTGGAGTTCTTCGGATCCTGAGCGCCGAGCGTGCGCAGTTGTTCGCCTGCGACGGCGTGTCGGCGTACAAACACGCACCCTCGCCGGTCAGAAGAGGTAGTCAATTCGTGTCTGCATGCCGGCGTCCTGGTGATACTTGTTGTGGCAGTGAAACATCCACACCCCGGGATTGTCGGCGACCAGGACGGCATTGAGTTTTTGGTTCGGCAGCACTATGACGGTGTCCTTGCGGGCGCCCGGACTGCCGTCGGGATTGACGATCTGGAAAGTGTGGCCGTGCAAGTGCATCGGGTGAAACATCATCGTCTGGTTGTCGAATGCCAGAGTGGGGCGTTGGCCCTCGCGCACGTGCAGCGGATCGGTCCTGCTGTAGGGCTGGCCGTTGATCGTCCAGTCGTACTTCATCATGTTTCCGCCCAATACCACCGGCAGGGTGAGGCTGGCATCGGCCCGCCCTAAGTCGGCCGGCGCTGTGGCGGTGAACATCTCGACGGTACCCACTCTTCGGGTGAGTTCCGCGGGCCGGAAGTTCGGGTCGGGCACGCTGCCCGTCCCGGTGGAAAGCAACGCACGCGCCACGGCGTTCTTGCCTTCGGCCGCGGCCACGAGCGGGAAGATGCCGTCCGCGGCGGTGACGATGACGTCGTAGCGTTCCGCCATGCCGATCAGCAGCGCATCGACCTGCGTGGGAACCACGGGGTAACCGTCGGTGTGGGTGACGGTCATCGAATGGCCCGCCAACGCTACCCGGAATGCGGTGTCCGCACCGGCGTTGATGAACCGGATCCGGATCCGTTGGCCCGACTTCGCGTCGAAGGTGGTGGGAGCGGCTGGGATTCGGCCGTTGATCAGGTAGTAGGGGTAGTCGATGTCTCCAGCATCGCCGCCGAGCAGGTCGCTCTTGCCGACTTCGGCTTCCGCCGCCGCGGGGGTCGCGGTCGCAGGCGAGGTTCCAGTGCCCGGGGTCACCGTGATTGTGGTCGGGCTGGTGGTCGTCGTCGTCCCCGAAGTCGTCGGTGTAGACGTCTGCATCGGCATGCTGGGCTTGTTCGGTGATGTGAGCTCGTCTAAAAGCTGCTGCGGACTCTTGCCGACTCCGTCAGTCCAATCATCAAGGACGACAATCCATTCCGCGTCATAGTCGACCGACTCCGTCGGATCGTCGATCACGATCGGCAGGTACAGGCCCAAGTCATCCTGGAGTCCGACGTGCGGGTGGGCCCAATACGTGCCCGGGTCCGGGACCGAGAACCGGTAGGTGAACTCCTGACCGGCGGGGATGTTCGGGGTTGCGGGCTCGGCTCCGTCCATGTCGTTGCGCAGGGTGATGCCGTGCCAATGGACGGAGGTGGGTTGGTCCAACCGGTTGGTGACCTTGATTACCAGTTCGTCGCCGATGCTGGCGCGGATCAACGGCCCCGGGATCGCATCGCCGAAGGCCTGCGTCTGGGCGATCACTCCTCCCAGGTCGATCGTCGCGGGCTGCGGAGTCAGGCTCAGGTTCACGGTGCGCCCACTGTGGGGGCGTGCCGCCTCGGCCGCCGCGATGGCCGAGTCCAGCGCCGCATTAGCGGCCGGCTTCGGGTCGGAGGGCCCGCAACCGGTGAGCGCGAAGCCGCCGGCGATACCGGCGACGAGAAAGCCGCGCCGGCTGACCTGCGTGCTGTCGAAGGGGACCCCGCGCGTAGGCAATACGGGCATTGACCACTCCTCGGCTGTCTCGATTCGCCCCGGCGCCTTGTACCTTGCCCGGCGAATCGGGGATAGCGCAACAGGAGATCGATCCTTAGCGGGCGGGCGAACCACGGACCGTGCCCGAACCGGTCAGCTGGGCGTTACCCGCTGTTTCGTTTTGCCGTGGACCCCCACGGTGACCGGTTGTGCGTGACGCACCAGTCGGTTCCGTACCGGCTGGTCGAGCAAATGACCTGGGCTGCAATGCCTCTCGGGCGGGTGCTGACCGTGGTCGGAGTGCCGGACGGCCGCGCGTCACAAACTCGGCGGGTCGCACCGAGGTGAGGGAACCTCCGGCGCGGTCGGGTCGTCAGACCTTGTGATCACCATTG
>NZ_JAFBAR010000111.1 GCF_019247635.1 Mycobacterium sp. | reverse complement strand
CGGGCCGGACAGTGGTTAAGCACGGCGTCACGATCGCCTCGCCGCTGAACCTTCCGGCGACCATGCCCGAGCACGCCAGCGAGCTGTATAGCAAGAACATCACCGCGTTGCTCGACCTGTTGATCAAGGACGGCAAGCTGGATCCCGACTTTGATGACGAGGTCATCTCGGAATCGTGTGTGACGCGCGCTCGTGCAGAACGAAGTGATGCTGAGGAGCGGCGCCAATGAACATCGAGAGGACTCCTGATGCACGGCATGTATGACGAACTGCTGGCCAATCTGGCGATCCTGGTGTTATCGGGATTCGTCGGCTTCGCGGTGATCTCCAAGGTGCCCAACACGCTGCACACCCCGCTGATGTCGGGGACCAACGCCATCCACGGCATCGTGGTGCTCGGCGCGCTCGTGGTGTTCGGCGAGGTCGACCATCCGACGCTCGCCGTGCAAATCATCCTGTTCGTAGCGGTGGTGTTCGGGACGCTGAACGTCATCGGCGGCTTCATCGTGACCGACCGGATGCTGGGGATGTTCAAGGGCAAAAAGCCGGTTTCCTCGAAGGCCGAAAAGGCAGAGGAGCCGGCCGCCAAATGAACTACTTGGTAGTCGTCCTCTACATCATCTCGTTCTCGCTGTTCATCTATGGCCTGATGGGGCTGACCGGGCCGAAGACCGCGGTGCGCGGCAACCTGATCGCTGCGGTGGGCATGGCCTTGGCCGTGACGGCGACGCTGATCAAGATCCGGCACACCGACCAATGGGTGCTGATCATTGCCGGCCTGGTGGTGGGCGTCGTGCTCGGGGTGCCGCCCGCGCGGCTGACCAAGATGACGGCCATGCCGCAGTTGGTGGCGTTCTTTAACGGCGTCGGCGGCGGAACGGTCGCGCTGATCGCGCTTTCGGAGTTCATCGAGACCAGCGGCTTTTCCGCGTTCCAGCACGGCGAATCACCGACCGTGCACATCGTGGTGGCGTCGCTGTTCGCCGCGATCATCGGGTCGATCTCGTTCTGGGGATCGATCATCGCGTTCGGCAAGCTGCAGGAGCTCATCTCCGGAGCGCCGATCGGCTTTGGCAAGGCGCAACAGCCGGTCAACCTGCTGTTGCTGGCCGCGGCCGTCACCGCCGCGGTGGTCATCGGCCTGCACGCGCAGCCCGGCACTGGCGGGGCTCCGTTGTGGTGGATGATCGGCCTGCTGGTCGCCGCCGGTGTGCTGGGCCTGATGGTGGTGCTGCCCATCGGTGGCGCCGACATGCCGGTGGTCATCTCACTGCTCAACGCCATGACCGGTCTGTCGGCCGCTGCGGCGGGTTTGGCGCTGAACAACACCGCGATGATCGTGGCCGGGATGATCGTCGGCGCGTCCGGTTCGATCCTGACAAATCTGATGGCCAAGGCGATGAACCGCTCCATCCCGGCCATCGTCGCCGGCGGTTTCGGCGGCGGCGGTGTGGCTCCCAGCGGTGACGGTGGCGGCGACAAGCACGTCAAGTCCACGTCGGCCGCTGACGCGGCGATTCAGATGGCCTACGCCAATCAGGTGATCGTGGTGCCGGGCTACGGCCTGGCCGTCGCGCAAGCCCAGCACGCCGTCAAGGATATGGCGTCGTTGCTGGAGGACAAGGGCGTGCCGGTGAAGTACGCGATCCACCCGGTGGCCGGCCGCATGCCCGGTCACATGAACGTGCTGCTGGCCGAGGCCGAGGTCGACTACGACGCCATGAAGGACATGGACGACATCAACGACGAGTTCGCGCGGACCGACGTCGCGATCGTCATCGGCGCCAACGACGTCACCAACCCGGCGGCCCGCAACGAGACGTCCAGCCCGATCTATGGCATGCCGATCCTCAACGTCGACAGAGCCAGGTCGGTGATCGTGCTCAAGCGCTCGATGAACTCGGGATTCGCGGGCATCGACAACCCGCTGTTCTACGGGGAAGGCACCACCATGCTGTTCGGCGACGCGAAGAAATCGGTGACGGAGGTCGCCGAGGAACTCAAGGCTCTATAGACGGTTAGACCGGCGGGTAGGCGGGTGGGGGGTATCCGTTGCCGGACTCGACTCCCCGCAATCCCCAGGTCAGATAATTGAAGAAGTATTCGATCTCGTCGCTCATGTCGTAGTCCGGACTCGGATCCATCGCTCCACCCTCTCGACTCGCGACTTGTCTGGCACAGTCTAATCCCAACCGCGTCGGTGCGACAGGCGCGCGGGGTTGCCTACACTGTCCAACCAGTTGATTGATAATTAGCTCGTAGCAGCCCGGGCCCGCCGTCAGCGACGACAGTGAGTGAGACTAGATGCCATCCGAAACCGCCCTTTCGCGCCGTGAGGAGTTGTTGGCGGTCGCCACCAAACTGTTCGCGGCCCGCGGCTACCACGGCACCCGGATGGACGATGTCGCCGATGTGATCGGGCTGAACAAAGCGACGGTGTACCACTATTACGCCAGCAAGTCGCTGATTCTGTTCGACATCTACCGCCAGGCCGCCGAAGGCACGCTGGCCGCCGTCCACGACGATCCCTCCTGGACCGCCCGCGAAGCGCTCTACCAATACACCGTCCGGTTGCTCACCGGGATTGCGGCCAACCCGGAGCGGGCCGCCGTGTACTTCCAGGAGCAGCCCTACATCACGGAGTGGTTCACCGCCGAACAGGTCGTCGAGGTCCGCGAGAAGGAGGCTCAGGTTTACGAGCACGTGCACGGGCTGATCGACCGCGGGATTGCCCGCGGCGAGTTCTATCAGTGCGACTCGCACGTGGTCGCCTTGGGCTACATCGGGATGACGCTGGGCAGCTATCGCTGGTTGCGGCCGAGCGGGCGGCGCACGGCCAGAGAAATCGCAGCCGAGTTCAGCACCGCGCTGCTGCGGGGACTGATTCGCGACGAGTCGATCCGGACGCACTCACCGCTCGGCCCCTAGGTCTTCCTTAGTCCCCCAGACCCTCAAGGGCCCCAAGGTCGCCTATGTCGCCTATGTCGTAGTCGGCGGCGGCTCAGGGAACACCGGCGCCGGGATCAGGTCCAGGATGTTGCCCAGGCCGCCGGTGATCGAGCCGAGCAGCGTCGACTGCGGCTGGCCGGTGTAGAAGTGCAGGCCCGGATTGATGGACGGGACGTAAGGGTAGGTCTGCGGATAATACGACGTATCCGTCGGCAAGGCTCCGGCCTCCACCGGGATGTCCACTATCGCGGCCTGGATACCCTGCGGGATACCGATGACCAGATCGGGGATGATCACAAACGGGTTGGGCAGCGCGAAAAGCGCCGAGGGCGTGGTGATGTTGGCATAGCCGCCGTTCGGTCCGTAGTCGGAGTAACCCATGTCGACGAGCACCCGCAGGTCGGGCTGGAACAGGTCCGCGATCGGGGGGCCGGCGTAGGGGATGTCGCGGATGGGCTCGACCAGCGGCAGGTGCTGAGTCATCAGCATGTAGTACTGGGTTTTGCCGGTGTAGCCCGGCGAGGTCGGCAACGGCACGGCGTGGGCCACCTGGTCGGGAGTCAACAGAGGATACGTGTTGTGCACGTAGAAGTAGCCCATGACTGCGTTGACGTCCGACAGGACGTTGAGCGGGTATTGCGGGGCGTCGGCGATGCCGTCGTACTGCGCCGTGAAAATGACGGTGTGGTACGGCGAGTCCGGCGGGGTCGCGCCACCGAACGCGACGTCCAGGAACGGGAGGTAGAAGCCCGGGAAGCGGGTGAGGATGCCGCCGTTTGGGTTATTGGGATCGCCGACGAGGGTGAACGACAGGCTGTTTGAGTACGGCGAGCCCGCCGCCATCAGCGCCTGGATTTCATGGGTGGCCACCGTGGCGCTTTGCGAGTACCCGAACACGTTGACGTTGTTTCCCACGATGTGCGACTTGATCGCGGCATCCAGCAGGGTGACGCCCTGGCCGACGGATTGGTCGAACGTCAGATTGCCGAGCGCCGGAGTCACTGGCCAGAACTGCTCGGGAGTGAACAGCCCCTGCGAGTTCGCCCCGGGAAATAACTGCTGGATGTACGACTTGTCGATCGCTATCACGTAATCGAGGTCTGGCAACGGATTACCGGTGCCGCCCATGATCAGTGCGATTTGCTGGGCGGGGGCCGGGGTTTGTGCGGGTGTCGCCCCAACCAGCGCCTGGATGGGTCCATTGACGGCGTTCGACGTGGCGGATGTCAGAGCCGCGTTTGCGGACTCGGCTTCGGCATAGACGTTTCCCGCGCCGGCCAGGGCCTGGGTGAATTCGGTGTGGAACGCGGCGGCCTGTGCGACCAACCCTTGGTACTCCTGGCCATAGGAGCCGAACAGCTCTGCGATCGCCGTCGATACCTCGTCCTCGGCCGCCGCGAGCACGCCGGTCGTCGGCCCCGCAGCCGTCGAACTCGCGGTGGTGATCGCCGACCTGATCCCGTCGATATCGGTGGCAGCCGTCGCCAGCATTTCCGGCGTCGTGATTAGGTTCGACATCTCCCCGTCCTTCCCCGCCCGTCCCCCCAGGACCGACCCGCGATCGACCCGAGACCGCGGGTATTGATCAGAGACTAGAGCGGTCGCGGCGGGAAGTTCGGCATTTTGCCCAACCTGTTATGCGTTAGCGATCAGCGGCCGCTAAGTGCTTGTCGAGGAAGGCGGTTTTGGTCGGCGGCGACACGCTCGAAGGCTTTCGAAGTCGTGCGAGACACCGTGTATCGCCGGCGGACCCCGCGGCTGCGGGAGGCTCCTGTTAGCGCTTGCGGCGTTGCTGAGAGTGCGGTCAGTCGTTCTTGTGAGGCGCCTGGCCCATGACTTGATCAAAGGTCTCGGCCAGGCGCGCGAGCGTCCGCTCGGGCAACTGCTCATCATGCTGCGGGTCGTAGTCGGGTGGCAGATACCGGCGGTTGATGTAGACGCCGGCCGCGATCGCTGACCACATCGTTACGGCGTGCTGCACACGGTGATTCTGCGGATCGACGCGCATGCGTTTGGCGAGCCCTGCTGTCAGCAACTGCTTGCGGGCCGCCGATGCCTGCTTTTGCAAATCCAGGTTTGAAGTGACGATTAAGCCCATCGCAAGCATTCGCTCACGCGTCATGACGCCGCGCCCATTGATGATGGCGTTCAGCATTTCAGCGGTCGCGATCATCAGTGCTTCGGTCGGCTCTGTGTCGGT
>NZ_JAFBAR010000082.1 GCF_019247635.1 Mycobacterium sp. | reverse complement strand
GCCTTCACCCACTTCCAGGCGATGCCGATCCCCTACGTCGAACCCGAGGACATCGCCAATCTCGCCGTGTTCCTCGCCAGCGACGAGTCGCGCTACATCACCGGACAGCAGATCCGGGTGGATGCGGGCGCGTTGTTGAAGTTTCCGGACGGTCCGGCATGACGGTACGGGTAATCCAGTGGGCGACCGGTCCGGTGGGGTCTGCACAGCTGCGCGAGATCATCGACAGTGCGGACCTCGAACTGGCCGGCGTCTTCGCCTACAACCCGACGAAAGTGGGAGCGGATGCCGGCACGCTCGTCGGCCGCCCGCCGACGAACGTCACTGTCACCGGCGACAAGTCCACGATCCTGGCGCTCGACGCCGACGTGGTGCTGCACGCCGCATCGAAAGCCGTGCGAGACAACACCAACACCGATGACATCGTCGCGTTGCTGACAAGCGGGAAGAGCGTCATCACCACCACCAGCTACAGCCACCTGCCCACCTATGGGCCGGAGGCCGAGCAGCGAATCATCAACGCCTGCAAGCAATCAGGGGCCAGGTTTCACGCGGCAGGTGAGCATCCCGGCTTCATGTTCGAACGCCTCGCCACGACCCTTACCGGGCTGTCGCAGCGCGTGGACCGGATCACCGTTTCGGAATTCGTCGATTGCTCGGCGGTGACGGAAAAGGGCATGCTCGTCGACCTCATGGGCATGGGTAAGGAGCCCGCGGACATCAACGTCGACGCACCGATGTTTCGGGCGGTCTCGATCCAGTACGAGCAGGCCCTGGCGTCGGCGGCCGACGTCCTGCACCTGGCGATCGACGAGGTTCGCCAGAGCATCGAAACCGCGACCGCCGACCACGACGTTCCGGTCGCATTCGGCCACTTGGCGGCTGGCACCGTTGTCGCCCAAAGGCTTTCGTGGACAGGCTATTCCCGCGGCGCACCGGTACTCGTCGCAGAGGAATACTGGACCGTCACCCGTGACGTCGTCGACTGGCCCGATCTTCCCGACGAACGGTTCCTGGTACGCGTTCGCGTCGAGGGCGCACCGCCCATGCGGCTGGACCTGATCATCGACAATAATCCGATCGACGAATCCGCCACCCCCGGAGGCATACTCGCGGTTGCTATGACCGCGGTGCGGGCCATTTCCTACGTGCTACAAGCACCCCCGGGCGTCGTCACTGCGGCGGTGTTCGGCGCCTACCAGTGGCGCTGAGCGCGACCTCGCACCCCTAGCGCCTCAGTCGACGCGGGTGGCGTGCACTTCCCAGAACGGGGCGTGCACGCGGCCGCCCTGTAGCCAGGGCTCCATCGCCTTGAACCTCGCCAGCAGGTCCTGAGACTGCTCGGCCATATCGGGATTGCGCGCGGCCATCATCTCGATCTGCTCGACGCTCATGTTGACCTGATACGTGGTCGGCCCGAGATAGGTGATCCCCCAACCGGCGGGCGGCAGCACATCGCGAAAGTCGGCCTCCGACAACGACCGCATCATCTTGAAGCCGTTGACGTCTTGCTGGCCGAACTCGAACATGTACAGCCGCGCGCCCGGCTTGGTGGCCCGGTGCAGCGCCTCGGCATAGGACCTCTGTAGGTCGGGGTCGGTGCTGAAGGTGTGGTAGAACGCGCAGTCGACGACCGTGTCGAACCGCCCCTCCAGCCCGTCCAGCTTGGTCGCGTCGGCCAACTCGAAATTGACTGTTACACCGGCCTTTTGGGCGTTGGCCCGGGCCCGCTCGACGGCCCCTTCCGACCCGTCGATGCCGGTCGCCGAGTAGCCCTTCGAGGCGTAGTAGATCGCGTGGTGCCCCGGGCCGGTGCCCGGGTCGAGCACCTCCCCCTTGATCGCGCCCAGCGCGACCAGTTGCTGGACCACCGGCTGCGGACCGCCGATGTCCCACGGTGTGGCGGCGGGCAGCCCGTTCGACGTCCGGTCGTCGCGGTACATCTCCTCGAAGCGGGCGGGATCGGTCACATCGGGATGGCTCATGCAGTCCTCTTTCGGGTTAGGGCAGAGAGTTCACCAACTGCTCGACGGGCACGCGCGGCCCGGTGAAAAACGGAGTCTCCTCGCGGGTGTGTCGACGGGCATCGGTGGCACGCAACTCCCGCATCAGGTCGACGATGCGGTGCAGTTCGGGCGCCTCGAAGGCGAGGATCCATTCGTAGTCGCCGAGAGCGAACGCCGGCACCGTGTTGGCGCGGACGTCCTTGTACTCGCGCGCGGCCATGCCGTGCTCGGCGAGCATGCGGCGGCGTTCCTCGTCGGGCAGCAAGTACCACTCGTAGGACCGCACAAAGGGATACACGCAGATGTAGGCGCCGGCGTCCTCGCCCGCCAGAAACGCCGGGATGTGGCTCTTGTTGAACTCCGCGGGCCGGTGCAGCGCGACGCTGCTCCACACCGGCGCGCTCACCCGTCCGAGCGCGGTCGTCCGCCGGAAGTCGGCGTAGGTGGCTTGCAGCGCCTCGACCCGCTCGGCGTGGGTCCAGATCATGAAGTCGGCGTCGGCCCGCAGGCCCGCGACGTCGTAGAGCCCGCGGACCACGACCCCGCGCTCCTCCTGCTGTTTGAAAAACCGGGACGCGTCCTCGATTGCTTCATTCCTCGCGTCGCTTTGCTCCTGGCCGAGCTCCCCGGGCCGCACCGAGAACACCGAGAACATCAGGTAGCGCAGCGTCGAGTTGAGGGCGTCGTAGTCGAGGCGAGACATGAAACCTATCGTGCCACTTGCGCGTCCAGGGACTCGATGACCCTGGTGACGGCCTTGCCGGCCGCCGCTATGCACGCGGGCACGCCGATTCCGTCCAGGTAGCTGCCCGCCACGCCCAGTGTCGGGGGCAGTTCGGCACGCACCTGGGCGACCAGATCGGCGTGACCGGGGCCGTACTGCGGCATGGCGTCGATCCAGCGTTGCAACCGGACGTCGAGCGGTTGGACGCGCAGACCGAACACCGTCGCCAGGTCGTCCAGCGCCCAGGTCAGCAGGTCCGCGTCGGAGGCGCTGGCCGCCAAGTCTTCACCGAATCGCCCGAACGACAACCGCAGTAGTTGCGTGTCTGCGTGCTGGCCCCACTTGCGGGACGACAACGTGATCGCTTTGGCGCGCAAGCGCTCGCCGGTGGCCACCAGTACCCCGGACTGCTGCGGGAACGGGGTGTCGCGCGGCACCGCCAGCGCTACCACCACCGAGGAGGCGCTGGTGATCCGGCCGGCGGCCGTCGCCGCCCGCGGCGCCACACCGCCGACAAGACGCGCCAACTGCGGCGCCGGGACCGCCAGAATCACCGCATCGAAGCGCCAGCCGGTGCCGCTGTCATCGGTTAGCTCCCAACCGCTTTCGAGTCGCACAATGCCGGCCCGCACCCACCGCACCCGGCTGCGCCGGGCCAGCTCGTCGAGCAGCACCCGATACCCGCCGTCCAACGTCCCGAACACCGGCGCGCCGGAGGGCGGCGGCAACCCTTGTCGAACGGCGTCGGTCAGGCTGGTGGCGCCGCGGTCGAGGGCCGCCGCGACACTCGGGGCCGCCGCGCGCAGCCCGATCGTCGCCGCCGAGCCCGCGTACACCCCGCCCAGCAGCGGGTCCACCGATCTGGCCACGACCTGCTCGCCGAACCGGTCCGCCACCAACTCGGCCACCGCGGGATCGGCGCCCGGGCGCCAGCTGAAGGGACGGCCGGGTTCGGTCTCGATGCGCGCGATCGTGGCGGCGTCGACAAGCCCCGCCACCGAGTCGGCCGACGACGGGATTCCGACCACCGTGTCCGACGGCAGCGGGTGCAGCCGCGCTCCGCTGTAGAGCAACGGTCGCGCGCCCGTGGTCGTCCTTTGGCGGTCCGCCAGACCCAATTCGGCCAGCAGCGCGGGCATCTCGGGTCGGCGCAGCACGAAAGCCTCGGCGCCCAGGTCCATCGGCTGGCCGCCGACCCGCTCGGTGCGCAGCACACCGCCCAGCCGGTCGGCCGGATCGAACAGCGTGATGGTCGCGTCGTCGCCGACGGCCGCACGCAGCCGGTAGGCCGCGGTCAAGCCCGAGACTCCGCCGCCCACAACGCAATACGAGTAGGTCATAGCGAGTGGACCAGCGCCACCAAGTCGGTGAGGACGCCGGGGTCGGTCTCCGGCAGCACTCCGTGGCCGAGATTGAAGACGTGGCCGGTCGCGCCCGCGTCCACGGCCCGACGTCCGTCGTCGACCACGGCGCGCGCGGCACGTTCCACCACCGGCCAGCCCGCGAGCACCACGACCGGATCGAGGTTGCCCTGCAACGCGGTGCCAGGCTGTACCCGGCCGGCGGCGTCAGTGAGCGAGGTGCGCCAATCGACGCCGATGACCGTCGCCGTCGCCGGTTTGAGGGCCTCCGACATCGCGCCTAGCAGCTCGGCGGTCCCCACCCCGAAGTGGGTCATCGGTACGCCGTGTTCGGCCAGCGTGCCGAAAACCCGCGTGCTGTGCGGCAGCACGTACTGGCGGTAGTCGGCCAGCGACAAGGTGCCCGCCCACGAGTCGAACACCTGGATGGCGTCCACCCCGGCGTCGAGCTGACCACGCAGGAATGCGATGGTCAGGTCGGTCAGCTTGGTCATCAGTGCGTGCCAGCTCGCCGGCTCTGCGTGCATCATCGCCTTGGTCCGGGCGTGGTTGCGACTGGGGCCGCCCTCGACCAAATAGGACGCCAGCGTGAACGGCGCGCCGGCGAATCCGATCAGCGGGACATCGCCAAGGGCGGCAACCAACAGCCCGACCGTCTGCATTACCGGCTGAATCGCCTGCGGGTCAAGGGGTTTCATGGCGTCAACGTCGGCGGGGGTGCGCACCGGGTGAGCGATCACCGGTCCGACGTCGGCGACGATGTCCAGGTCGACACCGGCGGCGCGCAACGGCACCACGATGTCGGAGAACAGGATCGCGGCGTCGACATCGTAGCGACGGATCGGCTGCAGCGTGATCTCGCAGGCCACGTCCGGCTCCAGGCAGGCGGCCAGCATGCTGTGCCGCTCGCGCAAAGCCCGGTATTCGGGCAGCGAGCGCCCGGCCTGCCGCATGAACCACACCGGAACTCGGCGGGGTTTGCGGCCGGCGACCGCGGCCAAATAGGGCGACTGTGGAAGGTCGCGACGAATACTCATCGGCTCCAATGCTGCCACGGGCAGGTTGCGTAACATCACGTCGATGTCAAAGATGCCAGCCGCCTACGACGACTTCCCCAGCCTGCGCTGCGAACCCGGCGAGAACGGTGTGCTGAATCTGGTACTCGATGCACCCGGCCTCAATTCGGTGGGGCCCCAGATGCATCGCGACCTCGCCGACATCTGGCCGGTGATCGACCGCGACCCGGCCGTACGCGTGGTCCTGGTCCGCGGTGCAGGCAGGGCGTTTTCCTCCGGCGGGAGCTTCGACCTGATCGAGGAGACCATGGGCGACTTCGAGGGGCGGGTCCGCATCATGCGCGAGGCGCGTGACCTGGTGCTCAACCTGATCAACTTCGACAAGCCGGTCGTGTCGGCGATCAGGGGGCCGGCCGTGGGCGCGGGCCTGGTGGTGGCGGTGCTCGCCGACATCTCGGTGGCCGGCCGGACCGCGAAGATCATCGACGGGCATACCAAGCTCGGGGTCGCCGCCGGCGACCACGCCGCGATCTGCTGGCCGCTGCTGGTCGGCATGGCCAAGGCCAAGTACTACCTGCTCACCTGCGAGACCCTGTCCGGCGAGGAGGCCGAGCGCATCGGCCTGGTCTCGACCTGCGTCGACGACGACGAGGTGCTGCCGACGGCGGCACGCCTGGCCGAGAACCTGGCGCAGGGCGCACAACACGCGATCCGTTGGACCAAACACAGCCTGAATCACTGGTACCGCATGTTTGCGCCGGCCTTCGAATCCTCTCTAGGCCTGGAATTCATCGGTTTCACCGGGCCCGACCCCCGGGAGGGCCTGGCCGCGCACCGCGAGAAGCGCCCGGCGCGCTTCGGAGGTAGCACCCCGCCCCAATAGCACGAAGCGGCGCGCCTGTCGCGGCGTGTCGGGCTATAGGTCTACCGTCGAATTCTGTGACACGCGCCGACGATGCAGAGCGGAGCGATGAGAAGGAGCGGCGCCCGTGACGTCAGCCGAACCCAGCCCTTTCCGCGAGGCGGTAGCGGCGATGAATGCCGTCACCGTGCGGCCGGAAATCGAGCTGGGCCCCATCCGGCCGCCACAGCGGCTGGCGCCCTACAGCTACGCGCTGGGGGCCGAGGTCAAGCATCCCGAACACGAGATCGTCCCGGAGCGGTCCGAGGGTGACGCGTTCGGGCGCCTGATCCTGCTGTACGACCCGGACGGCGCCGACGCGTGGGACGGCACGATCCGCCTGGTCGCCTACATCCAGGCCGATCTGGACTCGCACGAGGCGATCGATCCACTGCTGCCGGAGGTGGCCTGGAGCTGGCTGGCCGAGGCGCTGGAGTCACGAACCGAGCAGGTCACCGCCTTGGGCGGCACGGTAACCGCCACCACGTCGGTGCGCTACGGCGATATCTCCGGCCCACCGCGCGCCCACCAGCTGGAACTACGGGCGTCGTGGACGGCCACCACCCCCGAGCTCGGGGTCCACGTCCAGGCGTTCTGCGATGTGTTGGAGCACGCCGCGGGCCTGCCGCCGGCCGGGGTCATCGACCTGGGCTCGCGGTCACGCGCCTGAAATGTGCGAACCGGCGGCCAACGAACAGGCCGGCGCCGAGCCCGACCCCACCCCGCTGCTGCACCCGGCAGGCGGCGTGCCGCGACTCTCGGTCACCGTCGGCGAGATCGAGGCGGCCGGCGAACTTCTGGCCGGCGGGCGCGGACCGTTCGCGGTCGATGCCGAGCGGGCGTCGGGTTTCCGCTACTCCAACCGCGCCTACCTGATTCAGATCCGGCGTGCCGAGGCCGGCACAGTGCTCATCGACCCCGTCAGCCACGGCGCTGACCCACTGACCGCGCTGCGGCCCGTCGCCGAGGTGCTCAGCCGCGACGAATGGATCCTGCACTCCGCCGATCAGGACCTGCCCTGCCTAGCCGAGGTGGGCATGCGGCCGCCGGCGCTGTACGACACCGAGCTCGCCTGCCGGTTGGCCGGATTCGAGCGAGTGAACCTGGCGGCCATGGCCGAGCGGCTGCTGGGTTTCGGGCTGGCCAAGGGCCACGGCGCGGCCGACTGGTCTCGGCGCCCGCTGCCCCCGGAGTGGCTCAACTACGCGGCACTGGACGTCGAACTCCTCATCGAACTGCGCGCGGCGATCTCGCAGGTGCTGGCCGAACAAGGCAAAACCGATTGGGCCGCACAGGAATTCGAGCATCTGCGCACGGCCCAACCGCCACCGTCGCGGCCGGACCGATGGCGACGGACCTCCGGCATCCACCGGGTGCGTGACCGACGCAGCCTGGCCGCCATCCGCGAACTGTGGACGGTGCGTGACCGCATCGCCCAGCGCCGCGACATCGCACCGCGCCGCATTCTGCCCGATTCGGCCATCATCGACGCCGCCGTCGCAGACCCTAAGACGGTCGACGACCTCGTCGCGTTGCCCGTGTTCGGTGGACGCAATCAGCGACGCAACGCCGCGATGTGGCTGGCGGCGCTGGACACGGCCCGCGAGGACCGCCACCAGCCCGACTCGGCGGATGCGGCCAACGGGCCGCCGCCGCCGGCGCGGTGGACTAAGCGCAAACCCGATGCCGCCACACGGCTGGATGCTGCCCGCGCCGGGCTGGCGGACGTGTCGCAACGGGTGGGCGTACCGACGGAGAATCTGATCGCACCCGATCTGGTTCGACGGCTGTGCTGGGAGTGGAAAGGCGCTCCAGGCACCCCGGACGCCTCCGCCGTCGACGAATACCTGCGCGCCGGTCAGGCGCGGCCGTGGCAACGCGAACTGGTGGTCCCGGTACTGGCCTTGGCCGTTACAGCCGTGACCCGGGTGCGCGAAAGTTAGTCGAGGCGCTCGCTGATCGCGGGCTGCTCCACCGACGTGCCCAGGGCGGCAACCCAACCGGTGATCCGGCGGGCCACGTCCTGGTCGGTGAGGCCCCGATCGGCCAACAACTCTGGCCGCGATGCGTGCTCGTAGAAGGTCTGCGGCAATCCGACGTCCCGGCAGGGCACGTCGATCTCGGCACGCCGCAGGGCGGCGGACACCGCCGAACCCACCCCGCCATTGACCCCGTTGTCCTCCAGCGTGACCAACAGCTTGTGCTGCACCGCCAACTCCTGCATCCCGTCGGGCACCGGCAACACCCAACGCGGGTCGACGACGGTCACACCGATCCCCTGCTTGTGCAGCCGCTTGGCCACCGCCAGCGCCATGGTTGCGAACGGGCCGACCGCCACCAGCAGCACGTCGTGGTTGAGTCCACCGGCCGGCACCGCGAGCACATCGATACCCGACCGGCGCTCCAGCGCCGGAATGTCCTCGCCCACATCACCTTTGGGGAATCGCAACGCCGTTGGACCATCGTCGACGTCCAGCGCCTCGCCGAGTTCCTCGCGCAGCCGGGTGGCATCGCGGGGGGCGGCCACCCGCATGCCGGGCACGATTCCCAACATCGACAGGTCCCACATGCCGTTGTGGCTGGCGCCGTCGTTACCCGTGATGCCCGCCCGGTCCAGGACCATGGTGACCGGCAGCCTGTGCAGCGCCACGTCCATCATGATCTGGTCGAACGCCCGGTTGAGGAAGGTCGAATAGATGGCCACCACTGGGTGCATCCCACCCATCGCCAGACCGGCGGCCGACGTCATTGCGTGCTGCTCGGCGATGCCGACGTCGAACAAGCGGTCCGGAAAACGCTGCCCGAAAGCCGTCAGCCCGGTGGGTCCGGGCATGGCCGCGGTGATCGCCACGATGTCGCGGCGCTTCGTGCCGTAGCCGATGAGCGCGTCGGAGAAGGTCGCGGTCCAGCCCGGGCCCGCCACCGTGGTGGCCAACCCGGTCACCGGGTTGATCGGGACGGTGGAGTGCATCTGCTCGGCCTCGTCCGCCTCCGCGGGCGGGTAACCCATGCCCTTGCGGGTGACGACGTGCACGATCACGGGGCGCCCGAAGCCGCGGGCGTGGCGCAACGCGATCTCCACCGCGCGTTCGTCGTGGCCGTCGACCGGGCCGACGTATTTCAGCCCGAGGTCGGTGAACAACAATTGCGGGGACAGCGAATCCTTGATGCCGGCCTTGATGCTGTGTACGAAGTGGTAGCAGGCCTCGCCGACAACCGGCACCGAGCGCACCACGTCGCGGCCCTTCTCCAGCATTTGCTCGTATGCCGGCTGCAGCCGCAGCGTGGCCAGGTGGTCGGCGACGCCACCGATGGTAGGTGCGTAGCTGCGGCCGTTGTCGTTGACGACGATGATCACCGGGCGCCGGGTCGACGCGATGTTGTTGAGCGCCTCCCAGCACATGCCGCCGGTCAACGCGCCGTCGCCAACCACCGCGACGACATGCCGGTTGCGGTGTCCGGTCAGCTCGAACGCTTTGGCCAGGCCGTCGGCATACGACAGCGCCGCGCTGGCGTGGCTGGACTCCACCCAGTCGTGCTCGCTCTCGGCGCGCGACGGATACCCCGATAACCCGCCCTTTTTGCGCAGGGTTTCGAAGTCGTGGCAGCGTCCGGTCAACATCTTGTGGACGTAGGCCTGGTGGCCGGTGTCGAAGATGATCGGATCGTGGGGCGAATCGAACACGCGGTGCAGCGCCAGCGTGAGCTCGACGACGCCCAGGTTCGGCCCCAGATGGCCGCCGGTGGCGGCAACCTTGTGGATCAGAAATTCCCGAATCTCGGCGGCCAGATCGCGTAACTGCTGCTGGGAGAGGCGCTGGAGATCAGCGGGCCCGCGGATCTGTTCCAGCATCCCGTCAGTCTACGCAAGCGGCGGCCCCGGAAAGGACCGTATTGTCTCCCTTATGCGCGCGGAAGCACTCGCCGAAGAGTTTCCGGTGGTGACCGTCGACTCCGACGCCATGGCCGCCGCCCGCCTGCTCGCCGAGCACCGCCTGCCCGGAATCCTGGTGACCGACGCCTCCGGAAAGCCGTTTGCTGTGCTGCCCGCCTCCCAGGTGGTTCGGTTCATCGTGCCCCGCTACGTGCAAGACGATCCCTCCCTGGCCGGGGTGCTCAACGAATCCATGGCCGACCGCGCCGCCGAAAAGCTGGGCGGCAAGAAGGTCCGCGACGTGCTGCCCGACCACCTGACCAACGTGCCGGCGGCACACGCGGACGACACCATCATCGAGGTGGCCGCGGTGATGGCCCGGCTGCGCAGCCCGCTGATGGCAGTGGTCAAGGACGGCGAATTGCTCGGCGTGATCACCGCATCGCACCTACTGGCCGCGGCGCTCAAGACCTGAGCAGCGCCGACCAGG
>NZ_JAFBAR010000121.1 GCF_019247635.1 Mycobacterium sp. | reverse complement strand
GTTGACCCTGGTGATGTCGCCGTCGTAGTGCTCGAGCACCCGGTGGTCCATCACCTTGCGCCACAGCGCTGGGAAGTAGGTCAGCGAGATCATCGAGGCGTATCCGCTGGGCAGGTTGGGCGAGCCAGCCATGCTGCGCAGCGTCTGATAGCGCCGGGTGGGGTTGGCGTGGTGGTCGCTGTGCCGCTGCAGGTGGTACAGGAACAGGTTGGTGACGATGTGGTCGGAGTTCCAGCTGTGCACCGGCGCGCAGCGCTCGTAGCGGCCTTTTCCGGAAGGGCTGTCGTTCTTCTGCCGCAGCAACCCGTAGTGCTCGAGGTAGTTGACGGCTTCCAGCAGGCTGAAGCCGAAGACCGCCTGGATGATGACAAAGGGGATCAGCGCGGGGCCGAAGACGGCGATCAGCGCGCCGAACAGCACCACCGACATCGCCCATGCGTTGAGCACGTCGTTGGACAGGTACGTCTTGGGGTTCCAGGGGTTGCCCCCGAGCCGGCGGATCCGCTGCGCCTCGAGCCGGAGGGCCGAGCGCAGGCCGCCGATCACGCTGCGCGGCAGGAACTCCCAGAATGTCTCGCCGAAGCGGGCCGACGCCGGGTCCTCGGGCGTGGCAACCCGAACATGGTGGCCGCGGTTGTGCTCGATGTAGAAGTGGCCGTAGCAGGTCTGCGCCAGGGTGATCTTGGACAGCCAGCGCTCCAGCGAGTCCTTCTTGTGCCCCATCTCGTGCGCGGTGTTGATGCCGACCCCGCCGAGCACACCGATCGACAGCGCGACGCCGACCTTTCCTGCCCAGCCCAACCCGCCTTGGGCAGCCGGGAAGCCGAGCCAGCTCAGGTCCGATGCCGCGAACAGATAGGCACCCAGGATCACGCTGAGGTACTGGAACGGTATGTAGATGTAGGTGCAGTACCGGTAGTACTTGTCGTTCTCCAGCCAATCCATTACCTCGTCGGGCGGGTTCTGCCCGTCGGGCCCGAAGAACCGGTCAAGCAGGGGCAGCAGGACGTAGAGCAGTATCGGCCCGATCCAAAGCGGGGCCTGCGCGGCGGCGTGCCAGCCCAGCTGGTTCATCCCCCAGACGAGCGGCAACATCACGAACAACGCCGTCGGCGCGATCAGCCCCATCAGCCACAGGTAGCGCTTCTTGTCGCGCCACTGCGTTTCGAGCACTTCGGGCCCGCGCGAACTGAGTTGTGTGGTCATATGCCAAACCTCCTTGTGAGTCACACCACGATGAGGTTTGACAATACCGCTAGCAAAGTCTGCTGTCTAGACAAATACTATGATTTGTAAACGAAATGCTCAAAGGGGGTCTAGTTGTCTACGAATTCTCCCTGCGCTTCCCTGCGACCCTGTACCGAATGCCGGCGGCCGTAGCCGAGGTAGATCGCGGTCCCCACCGCCATCCAAACGGCGAATCGGACCCAGGTGAGCGCGGTCAGGTTCACGACGAGCCACAAACACGCGCACACCGAGGCGATCGGAAGCACCGGCACCCAGGGGGCCTGAAATCCCCGCGGTAAGTCCGGTCTGGTCCGGCGCAGCACGATCACGCCGGCGGAGACCAGAATGAACGCGAACAAAGTGCCGATGTTGACCATCTCTTCGAGCTTGGTGATCGGGAACACCGAGGCCGTCAGCGCGACCACCACCGCGACCAGCACCGTGATCCGTACCGGGGTGCCGCGCGAACCGGTCTTGGCCAAGGCCCTGGGCAGCAGCCCGTCGCGCGCCATGGCGAACAGGACCCGACACTGCCCGAGCATGAGCACCATCACCACGGTGGTCAGTCCCGCAAGCGCGCCGACGGAGATAATGCCGCTGGCCCAGTGCACCCCGTTGGCCCGGAACGCGGTGGCCAGGTTCGCCGGTTGGCCTCCCGGCAGGGTCTTCAGCTGGGTATAGGAAACCATGCCGGACAACACGATTGAGACGGCGACGTACAGCACGGTCACGATGGCCAGCGACGCCAGGATGCCCTTGGGGACGTCGCGCTGCGGGTTCTTGGTCTCCTCGGCCATGGTGGCGACGATGTCGAATCCGATGAACGCGAAAAACACGATCGAGGCCCCCGCCAGCACGCCGTACCAGCCGTAGTGACTGCCGTGCGCCCCGGTGAGCATCGACAGCACCGACTGGTCGAGCCCGTGTTCGCCGCGGCCGGTTTCGGGCCGCGGAATGAACGGTGTGTAGTTGGCGGCCTTGATGTAGAACGCGCCCACGATGACGACCAGGATCACCACCGAAACCTTGATCCCGGTGACCACCGCGGAAAACCGCGACGACAACTTGGTGCCCAGCGCACACAGGGTCGCCACCACGGTCACAATCAGCAGCGCGCCCCAGTCGAGTTCGAACGAACCCAGGCGGGCCGTACCACCGGCGAATCCGAACACCGTACCGAGGTAGCTCGACCAGCCTTTGGACACCACGGCCGCGCCAATTGCCAACTCCAGCAGCAGGTTCCAGCCAATGACCCAGGCCAGGAACTCGCCGAAGGTGGCATAGGAAAAGGTGTAGGCGCTGCCCGCCACGGGCAGGGTCGACGCGAATTCGGCGTAACACAATGCGGCCAGCGCGCAGGTCGCAGCCGCGATCACGAACGATATCCAGATCGCCGGGCCGGTGACGTCGCCGGCCGTGGACGCGGTCACCGTGAAAATGCCGGCGCCGATCACCACCGAGACACCGAATACCACCAGGTCGCGCCAGGTGAGGTCCTTGCGGAGCCGGGTGCCCGGCTCGTCGGTGTCGGCGATCGACTGCTCGACTGATTTTGTCCGCCATCGACCTGCCATGTGATCCCCGCCCTTCCGTGCCCCCGCTCACCGGGAGCGTAGTGGGTACCCTGCGGGGATGCTTGACAGCGGAGCAAACGGCAGGGGCCAGACCAGGGACCATGCAATAGTCATCGGGGCCAGCATCGCCGGGTTGTGCGCCGCGCGAGTGCTCTGCGACTTCTACGGCCGGGTGACCCTCTTCGAGCGCGACGAGTTACCCCCAACCCCGGCCAATCGCGCGACGGTGCCCCAGGACCGACACGTACACCTGCTGATGGCGCGTGGGGCAAACGAATTCGAGGTCCTGTTCCCCGGCCTGCTGGACGACATGGTGGACGCGGGGGTGGCCAGGCTTCAGAACCGGCCGGACTGCATCTACCTGGGCGCCGCCGGCCACGTCCTCGGGACGGGACGGACCCTGCGCCAGCAGTTCACCGCCTACGTGCCCAGCCGACCGCATCTGGAATGGCAGCTGCGGCAACGGGTTCTCGACATCGACAACATCGAGATCGTGCGGCGCGCGGTCGCCGAGCCGCGCTTCGACCCGGCACGGCAGCGGGTCACGGGGGTGGTCCTGGGTCCCCAGGACGCCGACGGCGCCAAGGACGCCGGGCACGCCGATTACCTGCCCGCCGACCTCGTCGTGGACGCCGCCGGCCGGGGCACCCGCCTACCCGTGTGGTTGGAGCAGTGGGGCTACCAGCGGGCACCGGAGGCCACCATCGACCTCGGCATCAGCTACGCCACCCATCAACTGCGCATCCCGGACGGCCTGATCCAGGAGAAGGTGGTGGTCGCCGGGGCGTCCCACGACAAGTCGGTGGGCCTGGGCATGCTGTTCTACGAAGACGGCACGTGGGCCATGACCACGTTCGGGGTGGCCCGAGTGCAGCCCCCGCGGACCTTTCCGGAGATGCTGGCACTCGCCGAAGATCTGCTGCCGGATCATTTCACCGCCGCGCTGGCCCGGGCGGAACCCATCGGGGATCCGGCCTTCCACGCCTTCCCGGTCAGCAGGTGGCGCCGCTACCACAAACTGGACCGCTTCCCCGGCGGGATCGTCCCGTTCGGGGATGCGGTGGCCAGCTTCAACCCCACCTTCGGGCAGGGCATGACGATGACCTCCCTGCAGGCCGGTCACTTACGACGGGCCCTGGAAGCTCCGGAGGTCGAACTTGCCCACGAACTCAATAGGGCCACCGCCAAGACGACGTTCCCGGTGTGGACGATGAACGCCATCGGCGACGTCGCCTTTCACCATGCCGACGCGGAGCCACAACCTCGCTGGTGGCGGCCGGTGGGCGCGCTGTTCGATCAGTTCCTCGGCGCGGCGGAGACGGATTCCGTTCTCGCCGAATGGTTTCTACGTCGGTTCAATCTGCTGGACAGCCTGTACATGGTCCCGCCGCCGGCGATCGTCGGGCGTGCCATGGGGCACAACATGCGGCTGTGGCTGGACGAGCGCCGGGGGCGGCTCACAAGCCGATAGTCGCCCTGAACAGCTTGGCCGGCCGTTGGGCCAGCAGCCGGATCGGGCCGTCATCGGCCGCCACCCAGGCAGCCATTCCGCGGTCTAGCGTGAGCGATCCGGACTTGCCGTGCACCGTCGTCGAACCCTCCGCGCACAGCAGGATCTGCGGACCCTCATGGCGCGCGGCCGCGTCGACCTGATGGCCCAGATGCTCGCCGTCGAGCTTGAGCAGCGCGACCGCGAACTCGTCGGCCGGGGTGTCGTAGACGAGGCCCAGCCCCTCTGGACGAATCGGTGGCCGAAGCTGGGATTCCGGGGTGGGCGCGAAATCGAGCACCCGCAACAGTTCCGGCACGTCGACGTGCTTGGGGGTCAGGCCCCCGCGTAACACGTTGTCCGAGTTGGCCATCACCTCCAGCGCGAAGCCGCGCAGATAAGTGTGCAGGTTGCCCGCCGGCAGGAAGATCGCCTCTCCCGGGGCCAGGTCGATGCGGTTGAGCAACAGCGCCGCCAGCACACCGGCATCGCCGGGATAGCGTTCGCCGAGCTCCAGCACCGTCTTGGCTTCCGGTGCGAATTCGGTCGCGCCGGAGCTCACGTACTGGATGGCCCCGTCCAGCACCGCGGACACCAACACATCGATGTCGGGCTGCGGGGCGGTGATCCAGGTGGTGAACAGCGCGCGCAGGCCGTCGGCGTCGGACTGGTCGCCCAGCAAATCGATGAACGGGTCCAGGTCGGAGACGGCGAGCGCCTGCAGCAGCTCTGTGGTGCGGGCCGGATGCCGGAATCCGGCGAGCGCCTCGAACGGCTGCAGCGCCACCAGCAGCTCCGGCTTGTGGCTGGTGTCGCGGTAGTTGCGGACGGGCGACGTCACCGGAATGCCGAGCCGCTCCTCGCGCAGATAGCCCTCCACCGCCTGCTCGCCGCTGGGATGGGCCTGCAGCGACAACGGCTCGTCGGCCGCCAGCACCTTGACCAGGAACGGCAGCACGTCACCGAACCGCGAGCGAGATGCCGCTCCGAGCTGGCCCTCCGGATCGGCCCCTAACGCGTCCAGCAGGGAGGTTTCACCGTCGGCCGATTCCAGCCAGGCCGGGTCGGCGGGGTGTGCACCGAACCAGAGTTCGGCTTCGGGATGTGCGGCCGGGACCGGCCGTCCGGTGAATTCAGCGAGAGCGGTGCGCGATCCCCAGGCGTACGTCCGTAACGCTCCGCGTAGAAGTTGCACCTTCTATCTATCCCCGTACCAATCGCAAGTAAACCGCGGCCATCTCTAGCCGAACGGCCAATACTGCCAGTTGCTGCTCGCCGCGCCTAGCGTTGCTGGCTGCCGCTGCCCCCGCCGGCCGCGCCTCCCCCGGCGCATCGGGCGGCTCCGGCACATCCTCGGCGGCGACCAGATCGACGCCGTCGAGCCCGGCGACCCTGGCGGCGACCACGGTGCGCTCGTCGGCCAACGTGAGCGCGAGCACCCGCAACCGTTCCGGCAGCGGGCCGTCGATCTCTTCGTCGTGAAAGAGCGCGTCCACCGAAGATTCGGCGGCCGGTCCCGAACGCAGGGCCACCACCGCATCCGCCAACGCGGTGGCCGCCGCCACCTGGTTGGCGATCCGGAACAGCACCGAGCTGCCGTGCCGGGCCAGCGCCAGCGTGGCGGCGCCGTCGCCGGCCAGCGCCACCCGGCGGCTAAAGATGCGCTCGGCGAGTGTCTTGGCCGGGTTGGTGAACACCTCGCGTCCCGCGCTGTTGCGCAGCGCCTCGGCGTCCAGTTCGTCGGCGAGCAACGCCAGATCCATGCGCAGCCTGGGGTCCACGGTCTGCGCGGCGGCCAGGCCCGCGGCCAGGTAGCGAGACAGTCCGAACTCGTCGGGAACCCCGAGTCGCGGCGCGAGCACGGCGACCCGTCCCGCGGTCGCATCGCGCAGCGGTCCCTCGAACGGCGCGACCACGACAACCCGCGCACCCCGCCGCACCCCGGTCGCGGCCGCGCTGACCAATGCGGGATCGCCGGGATCGTCGCCGGCGACGATCAGCACATCAAGTGGGCCGACCCACGGCGGAGCCTCGCTGGTCAGCGTGATCGGCTCGGCCGCCGCGGGGCCCAGGGTCGCGGCCAGGATGGCGCCGGCGGTCTCTGCGGTTCCGCGGCCGGCCACCCAGATCACGCTGCGCGCGCGGTCAGCCGAACCGCTCAGCGGCTCCAGCGCGCCTTCCTCCGCAGCGGCCGCCACCGCGCGCACCTGGGCGCCTGCCATTGCCGCCGCGCGCAGCAGACCTTCGCGGTCGGCGGCGATCAAGCCCTCGGTGTCCTCGAGATCGACGGCCCGGGTGGCGTTCACGGCCCCGCCTTCTCCCGCCCGGCGTGGGCCACGATGTGATCGCTGACCTCGCCCACCACCGCGTCGACATCCTCTGCGCTGCGCCCCTCCACGTTGAGTCGCAGCAGCGGCTCGGTATTGGAGCTACGCAGGTTGAACCAGCTGCCGTCGCCCAGATCCACGGTCACCCCGTCCAGATGGTCGATGGACTGGATCCGGCCGCCGAAGGCTCGCAGGACCGCGTCTACACATCCCGCCGCGTCGTCGACTTTGAAGTTGATCTCGCCGGATGATTCGTAGCGCTGGTAGTCGGCGGTCAGCTCCGACAGCGGCCGGTCCTGCTCGCCGAGGGCGCCCAGTACGTGCAGCGCGGCCAGCATCCCGGAATCCGCGCCCCAGAAGTCGCGGAAGTAATAGTGCGCCGAATGTTCACCGCCGAAGATCGCGCCCGTATCGGCCATCAGCGCCTTGATATAGGAGTGCCCGACCCGCGAGCGCAGCGGCGTGCCACCCCGCTCGATGACCAGTTCGGGTACCGCGCGGGACGTGATGGCGTTGTGGATGATGGTCGCGCCGATCTCCCGGGTGAGCTCGCGCGCGGCAACCAAGCCGGTCACCGTCGACGGCGAGACCAGTTCGCCGCGTTCGTCGACCACGAAGCACCGGTCGGCGTCGCCGTCGAAAGCCAGACCGATATCGGCGCCGGTTTCCCGCACGTGGGCCTGCAAGTCCACCAGGTTCGCCGGGTCCAGCGGGTTGGCCTCGTGGTTGGGGAACGCGCCGTCGAGCTCAAAGTACAACGGCAGCAAGGTCATTGAGTCGATCGCCGCGAGAACGGCAGGCGCCGTGTGACCGGCCATCCCGTTGCCGGCGTCCACCGCCACCCGCAGCGGACGCAGCCCTTCGGTGTTGACCAGCGAGCGCAGGAACACCCCGTAGTCGTTAAGCACATCCTGGTCGGTGCCCGTCCCGGGCTGCCCGTCGTAGGGCGGCACGCCGTTGATCAATTCGTCGCTGATGACGGCCAGTCCGGTATCGGCGCCGACGGGTTTGGCGCCGGCGCGGCACAGCTTGATGCCGTTGTAGGCCGCCGGGTTGTGACTCGCGGTGAACATCGCGCCGGGGCAACCCAGCAGTCCCGAGGCGAAGTACAGCTGGTCGGTGGACGCCAGGCCGATGCGCACCACGTCGAGGCCCTGTCCGGTCACCCCGGTGGCGAAAGCGGCGGCCAGCGACGGCGAACTGTCCCGCATGTCGTGGCCGATCACCGCCCGTCGCGCGCCTTCGGCCCGCATCAGCCGGGCGAACGCGGCGCCGATGTCGGCGACCAACGACTCGTCGAGCTCCGCGCCCACCAGCCCACGCACGTCGTATGCCTTGACGACACGATGGATAGCCGCGGCGGGCCGAGACATAGGGCTCCTGACGACGTTGACTTGTTTCGACTCTTCGCCGTCAGCCTAATGGCCGCGCCTTAATCAGCAGGGTCGGGCAGCACTCGCAGATGACCGCGGCGGCGTCCGGAACGATGCTCGGGCGGCGCGAGTACGCCGCTGGGCGCCGTGGCCTGCGCACCCGCAAGGGGGCCCTCGGTGAACCCGATGAGTGGCGCGCCGGTGCCGCCCAGGTGGTGCTTGCCGGCCTGACCCTCGCGGACCGCGTCGGCGAGCGCGACCAGGTCGTCCTCATCGGGGTTGGTGGGCTCAGAGTTGAGCGGGCCGGCGTGGCGCACCAGCTCCCATCCACGTGGTGCGGTGATGCGACCGGCATGGCCGACGCACAGGTCCCACGAATGCGGTTCGCGTGCGGTGGCCAGTGGGCCAACCACGGCCGTAGAGTCCGAGTAGACGAACGTCAACGTCGCGACCGCATAATGCGGACACCCGGGCCGGCAGCAGCGACGGGGAACGTTCACGCTCGAAAGGCTATCGTGCGGAAACGCTGCCGAAGCGCCGGACACGCGCATCTGTTCGGCGCGCATGCTCAACCGTTACTCACCGCGGTCACCCGTTACCATCAGCGCGTGAGCGAGTGGCACGGTCCCCGGCGCTTCGGCTCGCCGGGGAGCGGGTCGTGGGACAGATCGGCGTCGCAGCGGGCGTCGCGCCGCGGCCGCGATATGCGCGGTCCATTGCTGCCGCCGACGGTGCCCGGATGGCGCAGCCGGGCCGAGCGATTCGACATGGCGGTACTGGAGGCCTACGAGCCGATCGAGCGGCGGTGGCAGGATCGGCTGGCGGAGCTCGACGTGGCGGTGGACGAGATTCCCCGCATCTCGGCCAAGGACCCCGACAGCGTGCAGTGGCCGCCGGAGGTGATCGCCGACGGCCCCATCGCGCTCGCCCGGTTGATCCCCGCGGGCGTTGATGTCCGGGGCAACTCCACCCGGGCGCGAATTGTCCTGTTCCGCAAGCCAATCGAGCGACGAGTAAAGGACACCGTCGAACTTGGCGACTTACTGCACGAGATCCTGGTGGCTCAGGTGGCCATCTATCTGGACGTCGAGCCCTCCGTCATCGACCCGACGATCGACGACGAGTGATCTCACGGAACCTGAGCCGGTCAGGGCGCGCTAGATGATGCCGCGCTTGAGGCGCCGCCGCTCCCGCTCGGAGAGACCGCCCCAGATGCCGAAGCGCTCATCGTGGGCCAGCGCGTACTCCAGGCACTCGTGACGCACCTCGCAGCCCAGGCAGATCTTCTTGGCCTCCCGAGTGGAGCCACCCTTCTCCGGGAAGAACGCCTCCGGATCCGTTTGGGCGCACAGGGCCCGGTCCTGCCATTGATCGGCGGGTGCCGGCTCGGGCTCGGGTTCAAATGCCACGGGCGCCTCGGGCACGGGTACCAAACTCAAATGCGGTCGCGCAATTGCCATTGGTACCACGGGAACCGAGCCGGCAGCGGCGTGCGACGTGGTTCCCATTACGCCCCGAAGGTGCTCATAGGACATAGCCCCGCCTCCTCTTGCTAGAGAGTGAATTCGTTTGCCACTGTTGTGATGTACAGACAATTCGAACAAGTGATCGAATCTCGGTCTGCGACACCGGAACCGGCCGGCCAACCGGGAAATGACACTGATGTGATTAGACACGTGTGGACCTGCCTGGTCAAGCGTTTCCGCGCATTTCCATATCATCTCGTGACCAAATTTCGGCGTTTCTGTTGTAGGGGCCCATTCGGCGTGTCGGGTGCAACCGGTCACACGACCCACTCCGGCACCTCGTCGCGCCCGTGTTTGGCGGCTATGGCGCGGGTACTGTCGTGCGCTGTGAAGGTCACCGTTCTGGTCGGCGGGGTCGGCGGCGCCCGGTTCCTGCTGGGGGTGCAGCAGCTGCTGGGCTTGGGGCAGTTCAGCCGGGCGGACGGACCTGAGTCCGGCCACCAGCTAACCGCCGTCGTCAACGTCGGTGACGACGCGTGGATCCACGGCGTGCGGGTCTGCCCCGACCTGGACACTTGCATGTACACCCTGGGCGGTGGGGTGGATCCGCAGCGGGGGTGGGGGCACCGCGACGAAACCTGGCATGCCAAAGAGGAACTGGCGCGGTACGGCGTGCAACCCGACTGGTTCGAACTCGGCGATCGCGATCTGGCCACCCATCTGGTCCGCACCCAGATGCTGAACGCCGGCTACCCGCTGTCACAGATCACGGCGGCTTTATGCGACCGCTGGCAACCGGACGCCCGGCTGCTGCCCGTCACCGACGATCGTTGCGAAACCCACGTCGTGATCACCGATCCGGCCGACCAGAAACAGCGCGCGATCCACTTCCAGGAGTGGTGGGTGCGCTACCGGGCCAAGGTGCCGACACACAGCTTCGCATTCATCGGAGCCGAAAAGGCCAGTGCTGCAGCCGAAGTCGTTGGGTCCCTCGCGGCTGCCGACGTGATCCTACTGGCGCCGTCCAACCCGGTGGTCAGCATCGGCGCCATCCTGGCCGTCCCGGGCATCCGCGCGGCGTTGCGCGCGGCCGCCGCGCCAGTGGTGGGCTACTCACCGATCATCGGCGGAAAACCCGTGCGCGGCATGGCCGATGAATGCCTGAAGGTGATCGGGGTGGCCTCCACCGCCGAGGCGGTCGGCCGGCACTACGGCGCGCGGCGGGGCACCGGGATACTCGACTGCTGGCTGGTGCACGACGGCGACGAGACCGATTTCGCCGAGATCGACGGTGTCGCGGTGCGATCGGTGCCGCTGTTGATGACCGACCCGAAGGCCACCGCGGAGATGGTAAGGGCCGGGCTGGATCTCGCGGGCGTGGTCCTGTGACCGAGCACGGAGCCGCCGCCGCCGTCGAGATCCTGCCTGTCGCAGGGCTTCCCGAATTCCGGCCCGGTGACGACCTTTGCGCCGCCATCGCGGCCGCCGCGCCGTGGTTGCGCGACAGCGACGTCGTGGTCGTCACGAGCAAGGTGGTGTCCAAATGCGAAGGCCGGCTGGTTCCGGCACCCGAAGACGAGGAGGCGCGAGATCGGCTGCGGCGCAAGCTGGTCGACGACGAGGCGGTCCGAGTACTGGCACGCAAGGGCAAGACTTTGATCACCGAGAACCGGAGCGGGCTGGTCCAGGCCGCCGCCGGCGTGGACGGATCCAACGTCGGCCGGGCCGAACTGGCGCTGCTGCCCGTCGATCCCGATGCCAGCGCCGCGACCCTGCGCACCGGGCTACGGGACCGGCTGGGGGTGACCGTCGCGGTGGTCATCACTGACACGATGGGCCGCGCCTGGCGCAACGGCCAGATCGACGCCGCGGTCGGCGCGGCGGGTCTGGCCGTGCTGCACAGCTATTCGGGTGCCGTCGACGCGCACGGCAACGAACTCGTCGTCACCGAGATCGCGGTGGCCGACGAACTCGCGGCGGCCGCCGATTTGGTCAAAGGCAAGCTGACGGCGATGCCGGTCGCGGTGGTCCGCGGCCTGCCCGTCAGCGACGACGGTTCAACGGCCCGGCAACTGCTGCGCCCCGGCGAGGAGGACCTGTTCTGGCTCGGCACCGCCGAAGCCATCGACCTGGGGCGCCGGCAGGCGCAGTTGTTGCGCCGGTCGGTGCGCAGCTTCAGCGACGAACCGGTGCCCCCGGAGCTCGTCGAGGCGGCCGTCGCCGAGGCGCTCACCGCGCCGGCCCCGCACCACACCCGCCCGGTGCGGTTCGTCTGGCTGCGGACTCGGGCCATGCGGACCTTGCTGCTGGACCGGATGAAAGACAAATGGCGCGTGGATCTCACCGGCGACGGCAGGCCCGCCGAGTCGGTGGAACGTCGGGTGGCGCGCGGCCAGATCCTCTACGACGCACCCGAAGTCGTGATCCCGATGCTGGTGCCCGACGGGGCGCACAGCTACCCGGACGCGGTCCGCACCGACGCTGAGCACACCATGTTCACGGTCGCGGTCGGAGCGGCCGTGCAGGCACTGCTGGTCGCCCTGGCGGTGCGCGGAGTGGGCAGTTGCTGGATCGGCTCGACGATCTTCGCGGCCGACCTGGTCCGCGACGAGCTGGAGCTACCGGCTGACTGGGAGCCGTTGGGCGCGATCGCAATCGGCTACTCCGCGGGCTCCGGGCCTGCCGGGCTGCGCGACCCGGCGGTGGTCGCAGACCTGTTGATCCGCAAATGAAGACGTTCTCGGGCAAAGCCGCCGCCTCAGCCGACAAGGTACGCGGTGGCTACTACACGCCGGGGCCCGTAGCACGATTTCTGGCCGGCTGGGTCGCGCACGCGGGCCCGCGGATCCTGGAGCCCTCCTGCGGTGACGGCCGGATCCTGCGCGAACTCGCCGCGGTCGGCAGCGACGTGCACGGTGTGGAACTCGTCGCGGACGAGGCGGCCAAGGCGCGGCGGTTCGCGCCTGTGGACACCACGGACTTTTTCAGCTGGCTCGGTACGTCCGGTGTTTGGGATGGGGTGGCGGGCAACCCGCCGTACATCCGCTTCGGGAACTGGCCGGCCGCACAGCGCGACCCGGCCTTGGAATTGATGAGGCGCGCTGGCCTGCGCCCCACCCGGCTGACCAACGCCTGGGTCCCTTTCGTCGTGGCCAGCACGGCGCTGGTGCGCGATGGTGGGCGGGTTGGCCTGGTGCTCCCCGCCGAGTTGCTTCAAGTCGGCTACGCCGCTCAGTTGCGCGACTTTCTGCTCACCCGCTTCCGGGAGATCACGCTGCTGACGTTCGACCGGTTGGTGTTCGACGGGGTCCTCCAGGAGGTCGTGTTGTTCTGCGGCATCGCGGGCGCGGGCCCGGCGCGGATCCGGACGGTCCAGCTGGCCGACCCCGAAGCGCTGGCCTCGATGACAGACGCGGATCTCGACGTCCCTTCGGCGCCCGCGCTGCTGCACGACAAGGAGAAGTGGACCAAGTACTTTCTGGAACCCGCCGCGATTCGGCTACTGCGCGCGCTCGACCAATCCGACGCCCTGACCCGGCTGGGCCGTCTGGCCGGAGTGGACGTGGGCATCGTGACGGGGCGCAACAGCTTCTTCACCTTCACCGACGCCGAAGCCAACGCGCTCGGTTTGACCGGGCATTGCGTCCCGCTGGTGTCCCGTAGCGCCCAGTTGACCGGCCTGATATACGACATCGACTGTCGCACAAGCGATGTCGCTACCACGCATCGGACCTGGCTGCTCGCCGCGGAACACCGCCCCACCGATCCCGCCCTGGTCGCGCACATAAAGGCCGGTGAAGCGGCCGGCGTCCATCTGGGCTACAAGTGCTCGCTGCGCAAGCCGTGGTGGAGCACACCGTCGCTGTGGATCCCCGACCTGTTCATGCTGCGCCAGATCCACCGGGCGCCGCGCCTGACCGTCAACACCGCGGCTGCCACCAGCACCGACACCGTGCACCGGGTGCGGGTCAATCCGGAGGTCGACCCGACCGCGCTTGCCGCGGTGTTCCACAACAGCGCGACATTTGCCTTCGCCGAAATCATGGGCCGCAGTTACGGCGGCGGCATCTTGGAGCTGGAGCCCGCCGAGGCCGAGCGGCTGCCCATTCCCCCGCCGTCGCGCGCCACCCCGGCGCTTGCCGCCGACGTCGATTTGCTGTTGAAGGCCAACGAGACCGAGAAGGCGCTGGACCTCGTCGATCGCCGGGTGCTGATCGAGGGGCTCGGTTTGGCACCCGACGTCGTGACCGGTTGCCGGTCGGCGTGGGCTGCGCTGCGCGACCGCCGCACCAAGCGGGGTTCGCGATGAGCCTGCGCCAGTCGGTGATCGGCGTCCTGACCGACTGGCAGGCACCCGACCCGGCCCAGGACTCGTTGCGCCAGGCCGTACTCGGCTTCGTGCTCGCCCGCGACGACGCCTGCCGTCGCGACTGCGTGCCGGGCCACATCACCGCGTCGGCGCTGGTTGTCGACCACAGCGGTACCCAGGTCCTGTTGACTCTGCACCCGCGCCTGGGCCGGTGGGTGCAGTTGGGCGGGCACTGCGAGGACGACGACGCCGACATCGTCGCCGCCGCCCTGCGGGAGGCCACTGAGGAGTCCGGTGTGAGCGGTCTGTGTATCGAACCCGAACTGGTCGCCCTGCACGTCCACGCCGTCACCTGCTCGCTGGGCGTGCCGACCCGGCATCTGGACATGCAGTTCGTGGCCGACGCCCCCGCCGGCGCGCAGATCGCGATCAGCGACGAATCCACCGATCTGCGCTGGTGGCCGGCCGAGGCGTTGCCGCCCGGGACGGACCACGCGCTGGCCCAGCTGGTCACCCGGGCGTTGGCGCGCCGAGCCGCACGCTGAGCGCGCGTCAGACGTCGGACGAGTAGCGGATCCCGCCGTCGGGAATGGAGATGCCGGGCCATACCCGGGCACCGCGCAGCAGCTCGCAGCGCGCGCCGATGTCGGCGCCGTCGCCGATCACGCCGTCGCGGATCAACGCCCGCGGACCGATGCGAGCACCGAAGCCGATGATCGAGCGCTCGACCACGCTGCCCGCCTCGATCCGCACTCCGTCGAAAACGACCGCGCCGTCCAGCCGTGCACCCGGACCGATCTCCGCGCCGCGCCCGACCACCGTGCCTCCGATCAGCAACGCGCCCGGCGACACCGCCGCGCCGTCGTGCACCAATTGCTCACCGCGATGCCCGCCCAACGCCGGCGAGGGAGCGATGCGGCGCACCAGATCCGCCGACCCGCGCACAAAGTCTGCCGGGGTGCCCATGTCCCGCCAGTAGCTGGCATCGACGTAGCCGCAGACCCTGACGTCCCCGTCGGACAGCAAGGCCGGGAACACTTCACGCTCGACCGATACCTCGCGGCCCCGCGGTATGCGGTCGATGATCTCACGGGCGAACACGTA
>NZ_JAFBAR010000087.1 GCF_019247635.1 Mycobacterium sp. | reverse complement strand
TCCGGGTAGGACACGACCATCCCGTTGATGAAGACCTGGCCGGCCTCGATGTCGTCGATGAAGCGCTGCTGCTCGGCCTCGTCATTGGTCCAGGCATTCGACCCCAGGCCGAAAGTCGTGGCGTTGGCGATCTCGATGGCTTCGTCGATGCCGGCGGCCCGGTACATCGACGCAACCGGACCGAAGACCTCCTCGGTGTACAGCGCCATGTCCTTGCTGATGTCGGTGATCACCGTCGGCGGGTAGAACCAGCCCGGCCCATCGGGCGTCTTGCCGCCGCAACGGACCTTCGCGCCTGCCGCGACGGCGTCGTCGACCTGCTTCGCGATTTCGTCACGGCCAGACTCGGTGGCCAACGGACCCACGTCGGTGTCCGGGTCGGTCGGATCGCCGACGTTGAGTGCTTGCACGCGCTCGACGAACTTGTCGACGAAGGCGTCGTAGATGTCGGCGTGAACGATGAATCGCTTTGCGGCGATGCAGGACTGGCCGTTGTTCTGCACGCGGCTGGTGACAGCCGTCTTGACCGCCTCGTCTAACTCGGCGGATGGCATCACGATGAACGGGTCACTGCCGCCAAGCTCTAGTACGGTGGGTTTGATCTCGTCGCCGCAAATGGCGGCGACCGACTGGCCGGCCGGTTCGCTGCCGGTGAGGGTCGCCGCTACGACACGGGGATCGCGCAGGATGCGCTCGACCGCGCTGGAGGACACCAGCAGCGTCTGGAAGCAGCCGTCCGGGAAGCCGCCGCGGGCAATGACGTCGGAGAGATAGAGCGCGGACTGCGGCACGTTGGACGCGTGCTTGAGCAGGCCGACGTTGCCGGCCATCAGCGCCGGCGCGGCGAAGCGGACGGCCTGCCAAAGTGGAAAGTTCCACGGCATGACGGCCAACACCACGCCGAGCGGTTGGTAGCGGGTGTATGCCTGCTTCGCGCCGACCTTTGACGCCTCTGCCGGCTCGTCCGCCAGCAGCTTCTCGGCGTTCTCGGCGTAATAGCGAAAACCCTTGGCGCACTTGAGCGCTTCCGCCTTGGCCGATTTCAGCGTCTTGCCCATTTCGAGGGTCATCATCGCCGCGGTTTCGTCGGCCTCCTTCTCCAGCAGGTCTGCCGTGGCGTTCGCCCATTCGGCGCGCTGCGCGAAGGTGGTGTTGTGGCGGTAGTCGAGGAATCGCTCGTGGGCGCGCGCGATCGCGGCGTCGACTTCGTCGTCGGTTGCGGGAGTGAAGGTCTTGACTGTCTCGCCGGTGGCCGGGTTGATCGTGGCGATGGGCACGGTGACGTCCTTCGGGGTTGTGGGAACTTCCGCTATCTAGCCTGCCACTATCGTGGCCACAGGGAGGTGCCGGATGACCACAGCCGCCGAGCTGATTGTTAAGTGCCTGGAAAACGAGGGCGTTTCTGTCGTGTTCGGACTGCCGGGCGAGGAGAACATCCGCTTCGTGCAGGCGCTGGCCGGCTCGGAGATCCGCTACGTGCTCACCCGGCATGAGCAGGGGGCCGCGTTCATGGCCGAGATGTATGGCCGCGTCACCGGCCGGGCCGGGGTGGTTTCCGCCACGCTGGGACCTGGCGCGATCAACATGCAGCTCGGCGTCGCCGACGCGAGCACCAACAGCACACCCGTGGTCGCGATCTCCGCGCAGGTCGGTCAGGATCGCCAGTACAAGGAGTCGCACCAGTACGTCGACCTGGTCCGGATGTTCGCGCCGATCACCCGCTGGTCCGACGGCATCCCCACCGCTCGCGCCATCCCGGAGATCTTCCGCAAGGCGTTCAAGCTCGCCGAAACCGAACGCCCGGCCGCGGTGTATCTGGCCGTGCCCGAACACATAGACGGAGACGACACCGACTACGACCTGAACCCCTTGCCGCGCAACGTGGTTCGCGCCGACGCGCCGGCGCCCGGCCAGGTGGAACGCGCCGTCGACATCCTGCGCGGGGCTAAGCGGCCGGTGGTCCTTGCCGGGCACGGCGCCGCCCGTTCCCATGCGACCGCGGCGCTGATCCGCTTTGCCGAGCAGCTCGGAGTCCAGGTGGCCAACACCTTCCACGGCAAGGGCGTCATGCCTGACGACCACCCGAACAGCCTCGGAACCCTTGGGTTCATGCGGCACGACTACGTCAACTTCGGATTCGACAACGCCGACGTCGTCGTTGCGGTTGGGTACGAGTTGCAGGAGTTCGACCCGGTGCGGATCAACCCGCAGGCCGACAAGAGCATCATCCACATCCACCGCTTCCCGGCCGAGGTCGACACACACTATTCGGTTGACGTCGGGATCATCGGCGACATCAGTGCCTCCCTCGATGCGGTCGCCGGCGCGCTGAACGGCCAGCGGTTCGACAACGACACCGATGTACCCGGATCGGGATTGCTGGCCGAGGAATACGCTCGGGGGCAACAAGATTCACGTTATCCGCTGGCGCCGCAGCGAATAGTCGCCGACACCCGGGCGGCACTGGGCCGTAGCGACGTCGTGCTGGTCGACACCGGTGCCACCAAGATGTGGATGGCCCGCCTGTATCCGACCTACGAGCCCAACACCTGTCTCGTGTCAAACGGGTTGTCCACCATGGGTTTCGCGTTGCCGGGGGCACTGGGGGTCAAGCTTGCCCAGCCCGAGTCGAAGGTGCTCGCGGTCGTGGGCGACGGCGCCTTCTTGATGAACTCGCAGGAGATCGAGACCGCGGTTCGGGAAAAGATACCGCTGGTGGTGTTGATTTGGGAGGACGGCGGATACGGCCTCATCGAATGGAAGATGGACCTCGAACTCGGCGAGCACTACTACGTGAAGTTCGGTAATCCCGATGTCGTCAAATATGCGGAGAGCTTCGGCGCCAAGGGGTATCGGATCACCAGCGCCACAGAGTTGCTGCCGACGCTGCGCGCCGCGCTCGACGACGACGGCGTGTCGGTGATAGCTTGCCCGGTCGACTACTCAGAGAACCTGCGCCTGACCGACCGGCTCGGTGAGCTGGACGAGACGCTGTAGTTACGGTCAGTTGGGCGGCCTGCCCTCGCGGCTGCCGTCGTAGGCGCTTGAACGCAGGCGCGTGAGCCACCTCGGGTACAGCTCCACCCCCGCTGCCGTATTGAGCGTGGGATCGAACGATAGGTCGCCGGGTCGGGGATCGACCGCCTCCGTCAACGTCAGTCGAGCCAACGGGCTGAAAGGTGAAGCGCCGCACGCTTGATCAACAACGACGTCGATGGGTTGCCCAGCGATGTGCTCGCGCAGGTTGTCCACCGCCAAACCGGAGCCGCCGATGGCGGTGCTGATTCGTGCCCGCAGCCACCAGTTTTCTCCGCGGTAACGCAGCGGCATCAACGTCGTCAGCGCGTGGTCCGTCCACGAGGTGACCGGTCGCAGCCCGATGGCGCGGGTCAAGACGCCGGAGCCCGCGGACACGAGCAGGATGTCCCACGCCGCGGCGTCGTGCGTTGTGACCCTGACGGCCAGGCCGATCGCGTCGGGCCACGCGCCGGGTGTGCCGACGGCCTTGGACAGCCGCGCGACAACACCCGACGACGGTATCGGTAGCCCCTCGCTGGCCGGCGCGACGCGCTCGATCGATCCTGTCGCATGCACGCCCACCGGGTGGAAGATCCGCCGCCGCCGCACCGCAGAGCCGACCTTGAATACCGAGGCAACCAAATTCGAAGTTTCCATCGCAGCCGGGTTCCCATCCCGCGGCGACGCAAACGGCCTTCGTATCTACCGCGATGGTTAGACCCTTGCCGCGGTCAATGGGATCCACTTCGTCTGGCTCGCGGACAAGCCTGCCCTCCCCTTCCCGGGGCACCGGGGGCAGACGTGACTCGAGCGCTCAACCCTGCCTGATCTTCTGCAGCGACATCGGTAGCACGTAGCCGCTCAACAACGTTCGACACCACCAGGCGTGATAACGTCGCAGCTCGGCCGGGGTGGTGAACCGGTATTCGTACAACTGCGCCCGCACGTACCGGGGCGGTGTGTTCGGAAAAGGGTTGTGCCGCAACAGCCGCAGCGTCGCCGCGTCGTTGCGCAGCAGCCGTTCCAGCAGCGGACGCATCCACTGGTGTGCGTAGCCCGGCGAGATGGCGGCAAACCACATCATCCAGTCCAGCCGCAGATGGTAAGGCGCCCATTGCCGCGGCAATCGTCGCAACGCACCGGGCTTGCCCTTGAAGTCGTACTCCTGCCATACCGTCTGCAAGGTGATCAGCGCCTCGCCGGTCCCTTCGATCACCACCTCGCGGCGGACGCGGCCGATGCTGCCGAAGGCTCCATAGGTGTTGACCAAGTGAAAGTGGTTGAACGACATGTTCATTCGCTGACCTGACGACAGCATGTTCCGGGCCGGCCAGTAGCTGAGGAACAGTTCCGCCGCGGCGAACGCGACGACGAGGATGACGAACCAGCCTGGCGGCGCGGCCATCGCAGGAGGTCCGGGCACGGCAATCGCGCTGCACGCCAACAGGATCGTCACCCAGTTAAGCCACGCGAAGTTGCCCGACAGCACCAGCCACAGCTGGGTGACGATGATGATCGCCGCGGCCACGCCGGCCACCGGCTGCGGTGCAAACAGCCCGAACGGCACCACCAGTTGGGCAAAATGGTTGCCCGCCACCTCGATCCGGTGCAGCCGCTTGGGCAGGTGATGGAAGAACCAACTCAACGGTCCCGGCATCGGCTGTGTCTCGTGGTGGTAGTACAGACATGTCAGATCGCGCCAGCACGGGTCGCCACGCATCTTGATCAGGCCGGCGCCGAATTCGACCCGGAACAGCAGCCAACGCACCAGCCACAGCGTCAGCACCGGCGGCGCCACCCGGTCGTTGCCCAGAAAGATCATCAGGAACCCGGTCTCCAGCAGCAATGATTCCCAACCGAACCCGTACCACGTCTGTCCGACATTCACGATCGACAGGTAGAGCACCCACAGCGTCAGCCACATCAGCATCGCCGCCCATAGTGGCGCCAGGTCCGCAAGACCCAAGACGATCACCGCCGATAGCGCAGCACCGAACCAGGAGACACCCGCGAACAGCCGATCGGAATAGCGAAAGTGAAAAAGGCTCGGGGCGCTCCAGAAGGACTGCGCCGCCAAAAACGCCGGCACCGGCAAGATCCCGTGTTCACCGAGCAGTGCGCGGAATTGCCTTGCCGCCGCGACGAACGCGATCAGATAGACCGCGGCGGCACCCCGCTCGAGCACCGTTCTGCCCAGCCAGTATTCGGGCGCCGAAAACCATGCCACGCTCACACCAACCCGCGTATCCCGTCGACCAGATTATCCGTCCCGTGGTCCACCGGGCAACCGCACCGCCGACGCCGCCACCATGGCGACCGAAATCAGAGCCAGCAGTTGCACGTTCGCCGAATGCCCGGCGTAGCCGTCAACGGACCGCCAGGGATGCCGGGACAGCACCGCGCCGGCCAGGATCAACCCGCCCGCGCTGAGCCCGACGGTCAAGCGAAAGCACAACCGCTCCCGTTGCCGCAACAGATATCGCAGACCCAACGCTGAACCGACGATGACGAACCCGGCCACACCGGCGATCACCGCCCCGGCCCCCAACACCGCGACCGCCGCCCACGGCCCAGGCGCCCACGGCCGTGCCGCCACCGCCGAAGCGGCACGCCTGCGTCTGCACAGCGCGAGCACGACCAGCAGCGGCAGCAACGCCAACCCCACCGCCAGCCCGGCCCGGTACAGCGAATTGGACGCGAAGGTCAGCGTGATGGTTCCGGGATCGCCCGCGGGCACCACCCAGCCCTGCTGCCATCCGTTGACGGCGACCGGCGTAAAGCGGACCCCGGTCCCGGTGCGAGCCACCCAGCCGGGGTTGATGCTCTCCGGGATAACCAGCACCCGCGAGATGCTCGACGGCGCCACACGCACTTCGCGGCGAGCCGGACCCCAAGCCCCGGTGCCGACGGAAGTGGTTGTCGCGCTGGCAAACTCGGGTGCCCCCAGCACCGACAACCTGGCTCCGTCCACCACGAACGTCGCGCCGGGGCTGATCAGCAACTCCTGCTGCCCGGCCGGCAGCGCGATCGGTTCGCGGTCACACGGCGTCGCCGCGACGGGCTCGCCGTCCAGCAGCGCACCCACCGTGGTGCGGACCGAGGTGTGCACGAACCTGCCGGCGACCGCGATCACCGGCCCCTGGTCGCAGTCGACAGTGACCGAACGCGCCCGGTTGCGGGCGGCGTCGGCGGGCGCGATGGGGTTGCCGTCGGCGCCGAGCACCGCGATTTCGGCCAGCCCCGGCGGCTTGAGCTGGTCGAAGCCCAGCGCGTTGCGGTCGATGATGTCCCGCCAGCCGAGCAGGCTGACGACGACGGTGTCGGTCACCCGTGGCTGTAACGACAGGGTCTGCACCCCGTCACGCAACTCGCGTGCTTGCGGCCCGTCGCCGAGGTCGACGGCGACCATGGTGGGGTGGGCGGGCAGCGTCGATTGGCCGGGCGTCACCCGCAGGCCGCTGACCTCGGTGGGATGCGGCAGCGTGAGGGTGATTGTCGGAGGGGTCTTGTATTGCACCACCCGCTGCGGCGCCGTCCACGCGGTGGCGGGGTCGCCGTCCGTGGCGGCGTAAGCAGAGCCCAGCACCTCGAGCGCGTCGGAATCGCCGTGGGCCTGGGTGGTGCCGGGTTCGGCGATCAGGTCGGCCAGCTTGGGGCCCTGGCGGGGCCGCACCCATACGGTCGGCGTTACCGAGACCGGACTGGGCACGGTCAGCGTGCGGCTGAAATTGACCGGTTCCTCGGGTGCCAGTGCCATCGACGACGCGCAACGCATGCCGTCGGGCGCCTGGGCGCAACCGGGTCTGCCGAGCAGTTCGGATCCCAGGTCCCACCCGGCGATCGCGGCCCCTTGCGGCGGTCCGGGAACAAAAACGGTGTGGTGCAAGGGAATCGGGTGGGCGAATCCGGACGCGTCGTACTGGGTGATCGCCAGGTCGGTGATGCCGAACTGCACGCCGGCGGAACCGTCGTCGGTGCCAACCGCGGTGATCCGCACCCACGGGGATTCGCCGTAGGGCAGGGCCGCGGTGAGCGGCTTGCCCGCCTCCTCGAATCGCAGTGTGGTGGTACCCGTCGTGGTCTCGATCTGGATGCGGCGGACCTGGGCGCCGACGGCGGTCGCGCTGGGGGTCAGGGTGATGGCCGCGTTGCTGACCGGGTGATCGAAATCCACCTGCAGCCACTGTCCGACCGCGGACTGCAGGGCGTTGGACACCCACGCGGTGGCGGGGTCGCCGTCGATCGCCGCGGCGGCCGAGGTGGCGGGCGCCACGTCGGGCATCGCGGTGGAATCCGACGACGCGCTCGACACCGTGACCCGGCCGCCGTTCCACCCGCCGAATACCGTCTCGGCGCCCGGGACCGGGTAGTCAGGGACACGGTTGTAGGTACGCCGGGCGTCGCCGGGAGCCCGGATGGCCGACGAGTGCTGATCCACCCGGCCGTAGTCGGTCTCCCTGGCGAGCGGGGTGTCGGTCACGGTCACCAGGGGCGTCGCAAGCCCGGCGCCGCTGGCGTCGGCCGTCATCAGCACCGGACCCAACGCGGGCTGACCCAGCAGTCGGCGCCGTTCGTCGAGGCGCAGCAGCACCTCGGGTCCGCCGTCGACGCGGGCCAGCGCGTCGGTGTCGACGAGGTACGGCGCGCCGGGATCACCGGTGCCCACGCGGTAGATCTCCAACGCCGGGTAGCGCGGCCGCAGTCCGCTGTCGGTGACAAAGCCGGCCAGCATGCCGGGCCCCACGGCCGCACCGAACTCGGCCACCTTGACCAGCCCCGGTGACCCCGCGATGACGCGATGAACCAGGATCGGGCGCGCCGAGCGCGACGTGTCGGGATCCAGGTCGTTGCGCAGCACCAGATACGAGATGCCTTGGCGGGCAAGGGTATCGGCCAGACCCATGGAGGGGCGCCCGGCGGCGAACAGGCGTTGCACCGAATCCAGCGCGCGGATGGTCTGGGGCGGCGTGAGCGGGATGGAGTCGCGCACGCCCCACGGACTGCTGCCGAGTACCTGCAGCGGCTCGTCGTGACTGGCTCCCCACACCTGGGTGGCGAACGGCGCGCCGGGAACCACCAACACGCGGCCGGGAACCGGAGACCCGGTGTTGTGTTGGTCGAGCCAGCCGGCGGCCTCATGCCAGTAGTCGGGTATGGCGCTGAACGCACCGGGTGGGGTGAGCCGACCGGTCCACGCAAGCGAAGTGCTCACCATCAGCGCGGTCAGCGCGACGAGTCCGACGGCCACCCGTTTGTCGCGTTCCGGATGGGCGAGGGCGCCCAGCCACTGCGACCTGGGCGCGCTGCCGGGTAGCGGTATCCGGCCCAGCACCTGCGCAAAGCCCAGCACCAGCGGGATCCGGATCACCGGCCCCAGCTTGTGCACGTTGCGCAGCGGAGTGCCCCCGGCGTCCAGGAAAGCCTGCACCTGGTGGGCCACCGGCGAACCCAGGCCGCCGCTGTAGCCGAGGGCCAGCAACACCACACCGACCAGCAGCATCGTCACCAGCCGTCCCCGTGCCGGCATACCCGAGCCGGCCAGGCCGGCCAGTCCGACCGCGGCGACCAGACACGTCGCGAGAATGGCCGCCGACCCGGTGACCAGCGGTGCGCCCGCGGTGGCGGTCGGCGCCACGAACGGGGTCCAGCTGTCGGTGCCACGCAGCATCTCCACCAGCGACGACCATTGCGTCGTGACCCCGGAGGATTCGATGAAGTCCAAAAACGGCGGGCTGATGCGGCGCAGCTGCACGATCGCAACCACCCACCACGACATCGCCAAGACCAGCGACACCAGCCACCACGCGGTGTAGCGCCACCACAGCCGATTCGGTCGGTGGCAGGCCCACCAAATCACCGCGGGCAGACACCCGGCCAGGGTCGCGATCGCGTTCACCGCGCCCATCAGCGCTACCGCGAGGCCGGCCTGGCCCGCCAGCGCCCGGACCGAACGACCCGGAGACCCACGCAGGGCCAGGATTGTGGGCAACAACACCCACGGTGCCAGCATCATCGGCAGGGTTTCCGACGAGAGCGACCCGAGCGTGGTCAACACCCGCGGCGACAGCGCGAACGCCGCCGCGCCGAGCACGCGTGACGTCGGGCTACCGATCTCCAACGCCTCGGCAACCCGCAACAGCCCCCAGAAGCCGACCGTCAGCAGCAGCGCCCACCACAGCCGTTGGGTGACCCATCCGGGCATTCCGAGCGCGTGGCCGAGCAGGAAGAAGGTGCCGTGCGGAAACAGGTAGCCGTAGGCCTGGTTCTGCGCCTGGCCGAAGGGCAGCTCACTGTTCCACAGGTTGGTGGCGCGGACTAGGAAGCGCAGCGGGTTGGCGGTGAGGTCGAGTTTGGTGTCGGGTGAGACTTGTCCCGGGGATTGCGCGAACGTCAGGGCGAGTGCGGTCGCCCCGACCAGCAGCAACCAGCGACGCCGCAGCGCTGGCGCTGCCGACGGGCTAGCTGCGGTTGCCGTACTCGACCCGGTTGAGCACCGACGAGGACGGATCGCCCCCGGGCAGTGGCGGTTTCGTGTCCTGCTGCACCATCAGGGTGATCCCGAAGATCGCCACCGCGCCCAGCAACAGACCGACCACCACACTGGCGGCGGCAGGCGCGATGATCCGGTTCATATGCGACAACCTAGCAGAAGGGCACCCGCGGGCTCGCCCTGCTGCGCCGCGGACGAAACGGGCCATGACACCATGGCCCGATGGCTGTTGCGCGCACACTCGCCGTGCTTGCCGCCGTATCGGCCCTGCTGGCCGGCTGCAGCCAGCACGCTGCAAAGCCCAACGCCGCCAACGTCACCGCGCCGACGGCCGTGCCCCCGACGCCGAACTGCGGCGACCCGACCACACTGGCAACCCGCGACAAACTCGCGCAACTGCTGATGGTTGGCGTCAAGAACGCCGACGACGCCCGCGCCGTCGTCGCGAACTACCACGTCGGGGGCATCTTCATCGGCAGCTGGACGGACCTGTCGATTTTCGACGGGCCGCTGAAAGAGATCACGGCCAACCCCGGGCTGCTGCCGCTGGCGGTCAGCGTCGACGAAGAGGGCGGACGCGTGTCGCGACTCAAATCGCGGATCGGTACCGCGCCGTCGCCCAAACAGCTGGCCCAGACCCAGACACCCGACCAGGTCTACGACTTGGCGCGGCAGCGCGGCCAGGCCATGAAGAACCTGGGCATCACCGTCGACTTCGCCCCGGTGGTCGACGTCACCGACGAGCCGGACGACGCGGTAATCGGCGACCGGTCGTTCGGCTCCGACCCGGCGACGGTCACCAGATACGCGGAGGCGTACGCGCGCGGTCTGCGGGACGCCGCGGTGCTGCCCGTGCTCAAGCACTTCCCCGGCCACGGCCACGGCTCGGGGGATTCGCACACCGGATTCGTCACCACGCCGTCGCTGAGCCAGCTGCAAACGAACGACCTGGTGCCCTACCGGACCCTGGTGGCTCAACGGCCGGTCGCGGTGATGGTCGGGCACCTGCAGGTCCCCGACCTGACCGGCAACGACCCGGCCAGCCTGAGCAAGGCCGCGGTAGACCTGCTGCGCACCGGCACCGGCTACAACGCCCCGCCCTTCGACGGCCCGGTGTTCAGCGACGACCTGTCCAGCATGGCCGCGATCTCCGACCGGTACGGCGTCTCGGACGCGGTGCTGAAAGCACTGCAGGCCGGTATCGACGTCGCGCTCTGGGTCACCACCGATGAGGTGCCCGCCGTTCTGGACAAGCTGGACAAGGCGCTGGCCGCGGGCCAACTCAAGATGGACGACATCAACGCGTCGGTCCTGCGGGTCGCCGGGTTCAAGGGCCACAGCCCGAAGTGCGGTCCTAGCCCTTAGGCTTGAGTCCGGGATAAAGGGGTTGAGCAATGGCAGGTGGTACCAAGAGGTTGCCGCGTGCTGTCCGCGAGCAGCAGATGCTCGACGCCGCCGTGCAGATGTTCTCGGTCAACGGCTACCACGAGACTTCGATGGATGCCATCGCCGCCGAGGCGCAGATCTCCAAACCGATGTTGTACCTGTACTACGGCTCCAAGGAGGACCTGTTCGGAGCCTGCCTGGATCGCGAGATGAGCCGGTTCATCGACGCGGTGCGCGCCGACATCGACTTCAAGCAGAGCCCGAAAGACATGTTGCGCAACACCATTGTTTCGTTCCTGCGCTACATCGACGCCAACCGCGCCTCGTGGATCGTGATGTACACCCAGGCCACCAGCTCGCAGGCCTTCGCCCACAAGGTGCGGGAGGGACGCGAGCAGATCATCGAACTGGTGGCCGGGTTGGTGCGGTCGGGTACGCGCAGCCCACGGGCGGACGCCGAAATCGACACGATGGCCGTGGCCCTGGTGGGTGCGGGCGAGGCAATCGCCAATCGGCTGAGCACCGGCGACACCGAAGTCGACGAGGCGGCCGGGCTGATGATCGAATTGTTCTGGCGCGGACTCAAGGGGCGCCCGACGGGGACCGTGGATAATCATGTCGGCCCCAACCTCGCCACCGGGTAAGCCACCGGGTAGGCGACCGGGTCAGTCACCGGGTAGGCCACCGGCTGGTCCGCAGCGCAGGCGCCGCAACGTCGACTTCTTCTGCGCCGTAATCATTGTCGGCCTGCTGGCCGGGATCGCCGGTTTGGCGACAACGCATGTGCTGCGCTTCGTCCAGCACGTCACCTACGCCTACACGTTCGGCACGCTGCTCGACGGGATCACCGGCAGCAGTCCGGTCCGCCGTGCCGTGGGACCGGTGGCCGGCGGAGCGCTGGCGGGGCTCGGCTGGTGGATGCTGCGCCGCAGAGCGCAGGTGCCCCCGCTCGAGCGCACGATCACCCGCGGTGACCGGATCCCGCGGCTGGTGTGGAGCATCGACGCCGTGTTGCAGGTGTTGCTCGTCGGCTCCGGGGCGTCCCTTGGCCGGGAAGGAGCTCCTCGCCAATTCGCAGCTGCCCTAAGCGATGTGGGCACGAGCTGGCTGAACCGGTTGACGAAGCGGGACCGTGAGATCCTGCTGGCCTGCGCCGCCGGGGCCGGGCTCGGCGCGGTCTACGCCGTCCCGCTCGCCGGAGCGCTGTTCGCGGTGCGCATCATCCTCAAGACCTGGCATCCGCGCGCGCTGGGCGCAGCCCTGCTCACGTCCAGCCTGGCCGTCGCGATCGGGTCGGCGGCCACCCACGACCAGCCGAATCTGACCTGGCCCAGCGCGCAGTCGTCGTACCTGCTGACCGCGCACGCACTGACGCTGGCGCCGCTGACATTGGTGGTCGGGTTGGCGTTCAACCGCCTCATGGCCGCGGCGCGGCCGGCACGCATGCAGAAGTCGTGGGTGCTGGTTCCCGCGCTCGCTGGGGCTGGGCTGGTCATGGGCCTCTGCTCGCAATGGTGGCCCGAGTTGCCCGGCAACGGCAGGAGCATCCTGACCGTCAGCCTCGCCGGCGGAATGACTTTGGCGTCGGCGGCAGCGATCCTACTGTTGAAACCGCTGTTGACCGCTTTGTTTCTGCGCGCTGGCGCAGCCGGCGGGATGCTCACGCCCGCACTGGCCACCGGTGCCGCGGCCGGTTCGCTGCTGGTGCTGACGCTCAACTGGGCCACCGGCACATACCTGCAGCTGCCGTCCACCTCGCTGGCCGGCGCCGCCGGGGTGCTCGCGGTCACCCAGGACTCACCGATCTGGGCCGCGATCTTCGTCTGGGAACTCGCACACCCGCCGTGGTGGCTGCTCGGTATCTTCCTGACCACCTCAGTCGGTGCTTACGGACTGAAGAAGGTGCTATAGGGACTCGACCTTGCCGGTCAGGTAGGGGTATCCCTTGGCGACATTGCGCAACGCGAGATCCCAGCCCCGCGGACCCTTGTCGGCCTCCTCGATATAGAGCCCCGCGGTGCCCGGCAGGATCAGCGGCTTGCCGAACCGCACCGAATACCGCACCGCGTCGGGAAGCCGCGCCTCGATGTTGGCCAATACCGATGCGGCGCTGAACATTCCGTGCGCGATGACGGTGGGAAAGCCGAACAACTTGGCCGCGATCGGGTTGGTGTGTATCGGGTTGTGGTCACCGCCGACGGCGGCGTAGCGACGAATCTGGCCGGGTGAGACGCGCAGCAAGATCCCGGGCGGCGGCAACTTGGCCTGTTTCTGCGGCGGCGGCTTGGGTTCGTCGGACAAGCTGGTGCGTTGTTGGTGCAGGAACGTGGTCACCTGGCTCCAGGCGGTCTCGTTGCCGACGCTGACGTCGGTCACCAGATCCACCAGCAGACCCTTCCGATGCTCGCGCAGGTTCTCCGCGTGCACCCGGACGCTGACCGTGTCGGTGACCGCGATCGGTCGGTATTGCGTGATGCGGTTCTCGGTGTGCACCGCACCCATTGCCGCGAACGGGAAGTCGAACCCGGTTACCAGGGACATCACCGACGGGAACGTCAACGCGAAGGGGTAGGTGAGCGGAACGTTGTTGCCGTAGCGCAGACCGGTGACCGCCGCATAGGCGGCCACGTTGGTGCGGTCGATCGCCAGCTCCTCGACGCTCACCGTGCGGTCGGGCAGTTGGTTGCCGCGGGGCACCACGGGCAGCGCGCCGGCCGCCGCGCGCAGCATGTTTCGCAAGCCACTCGGTTGGTTCATGATCGTCATGCTCCCAGCATCGCCTGGCCGCAGACGCGAATGACGTTGCCGGTCACGGCGTTTGAAGCCGGGCTGGCGAAGTAGGCGATAGTCTCGGCCACGTCGACGGGCTGGCCGCCTTGCAGCAGAGAGTTGAGCCGGCGCCCCACCTCGCGGGTGGCCAACGGGATCGCGGCCGTCATCTGGGTTTCGATGAATCCCGGCGCGACGGCGTTGATCGTGATGCCTTTGTCGGCCAGTTCCGGCGCCAGCGCCTGCGTGAGGCCGATCATCCCTGCCTTGGTGGTGGCGTAGTTGGTCTGCCCGCGGTTGCCCGCGATGCCGGCCATCGACGACAGGCCGATCACCCGGCCGCCTTCGCCGATCGTGCCGTTGCCGACCAGCCCCTCGGTAAGCCGTTGGGGGGCAAGCAGATTAACCGCCAGCACAGCGTCCCAGCGGGCGTCGTCCATGTTGGCGAGCAGCTTGTCGCGCGTGATACCGGCGTTGTTGACCAAAATGTCGGCCCGTCCGCCGTGGTGATCGCGCAGGTGCTCGGTGATCTTCTCGACGGCATCGTCGGCCGTGACGTCCAGCCACAGCGGGGTGCCGCCGACCTTGCTGGCCGTCTCGGCCAGCGCCTCGGCCGCGGATTCCATGTCGATCGAGACCACTCGGGCGCCGTCGCGCGCGAACACCTCGGCGATGGTCGCGCCGATGCCCCGCGCGGCGCCGGTCACGATTGCGACCTTGCCGTCCAGCGGCCGGTCCCAGTCGGCCGGCGGCGTGGAGTCGGCCGCACCCACGTAGAAAACCTGGCCGTCGACGTAGGCCGACTTCCCCGACAGCAGGAACCGCAAAGTGGACTCCAGGCCCGTCGCGGCCGGTTTGGCGTCCGGCGACAGGTACACCAGCGCCACGGTGGCGCCGCGGCGCACCTCCTTGCCCAGCGAGCGGGTGAAGCCCTCCAGCGCGCGCTGCGCGATCCGTTCGTCGGCGCCGGCGGCCGCCTCCGGCGTGGTGCCGACGACCACCACGCGCGCGCAGCGGCCCAGGTTGCGCAGCAGCGGGGTGAAGAACTCGTGCAACCCTTTGAGTCCGGCCGGCGTCGTGATCCCGGTGGCGTCGTAGACCAGCCCGCCGAACGAGTCGGCCCAGCGGCCGCCTAGGTTGTTGCCCACCAGGTCGTAGTCGCCGTCCAAGGCGCTGCGCAGCGGCTCCACCACTCGGCCCTCGCCGCCGATCAGCAACGCTCCGGACAGGGGCGGCTCACCCGGGCGGTAGCGGCGAAGGGTCTCGGGTTGGGGGACCCCGAGTCGTTTGGCCAAAAACGAGCCGGGGCCGGAATTGACGACCTGTGAGTACAGGTCGGACGAGCCTTTGGGAGCCACTGAGCTGCCTTCCGTTTCTTTCTGGGTCGGGTGTCTGCCAATAGACCAACCGTATCGAAAGACGAACTTACTTCAGAGTAAGATCAGTGGGTAGTATGGCCCTCGCCGGCCGAATCCCCAAACCTCCCAAAATCGACGTATGGAGACAAACGTGGCCACTACAAGTTCCGAGACCAAGCGCCGCGTCGCCGTGCTGGGCGGCAATCGCATCCCGTTCGCCAGATCGGATGGCCCCTACGCGGAGGCATCCAACCAAGACATGTTCACCGCGGCTCTGGGCGGATTGGTGGACCGTTTCGGGCTTGCCGGCGAACGGCTCGGCATGGTGGTCGGCGGTGCCGTGCTCAAGCACAGCCGCGACTTCAACCTGATGCGCGAGTGCGTGCTGGGCTCCGAGTTGTCGCCGTACACACCCGCTTTCGACGTGCAACAAGCGTGCGGCACCGGGTTGCAGGCGGCGATCGCCGCGGCCGACGGCATCGCCGCGGGCCGCTATGACGCCGCCGCGGCCGGCGGGGTGGACACCACCTCCGACCCACCCATCGGCTTCGGTGACGACCTGCGTCGCAACCTGCTCAGGCTGCGCAGATCCAAGTCCAACGTGCAGCGGTTGAAGCTGGTGGGCGCGCTGCCCGCCAGTCTCGGGGTGGAGATCCCCGCCAACAGCGAGCCGCGCACCGGGCTGTCGATGGGGGAGCACGCTGCCATCACGGCCAAGCAGCTGGGGATCAAACGCGTCGACCAGGACGAACTGGCCGTCGCCAGCCACCGCAACATGGCCGACGCCTACGACCGCGGCTTCTTCGACGACCTGGTCACGCCGTTCCTCGGGCTGTATCGCGACGACAATCTGCGGGCCAACTCCAGCGTCGAGAAGTTGGCCACGCTTCGCCCGGTGTTCGGCGTGAAGGCCGGTGACGCCACGATGACGGCGGGCAATTCCACCCCGCTGACCGATGGCGCTTCGGTCGCGTTGCTGGCCACCGAGCAGTGGGCCGCCGACCATTCGTTGTCGCCGCTGGCCTACTTCGTGGACGCCGAGACCGCCGCCGTCGATTACGTGAACGGAAACGACGGCCTGCTCATGGCACCGACCTACGCGGTGCCCCGGCTGCTGGCCCGAAACGGGCTTAGCCTGCAGGATTTCGACTTCTACGAAATCCACGAGGCGTTCGCCTCGGTGGTGCTGGCACACCTGCAGGCCTGGGAATCCGAGGAGTACTGCAAGCAGCGCCTCGGCCTGAACGCGGCGCTGGGTTCTATCGACCGGTCCAAGCTCAACGTCAACGGCTCGTCGCTGGCGGCGGGCCATCCCTTCGCGGCCACCGGTGGCCGGATCCTGGCGCAGGCGGCCAAGCAGCTGGCCGAGAAGAAGACGGACAAGGGCAGCAAGGGCACGGTCCGCGCGCTGATCTCGATCTGTGCCGCCGGCGGTCAGGGTGTGGCCGCGATTCTGGAGGCCTGACACCCGCAGATTTTTTTGTTTTTGTGAGGGTTAGAACGTAACCGGTTGGGTACCCACTGCCTCGGATAGCCCCGTGTTGTGGTCTGACCCCCCGACCCCGACGGCAACACGGGGCATCCCTGGATCGGCCCGCCGTTCAAAGCAGGGGGATGACGGCGTGCGAAGAGGGCCGCCGCTGGAGTGAGGGGATCCAGCGGCGGTCTTTTTGACACGGTGGTCTAAAAACCGCCGAAACGCAAGATCCCCGTTCCATGCGGAGCGGGGATCCTGTGTTTAATGCCTTTAGAAGGCAGCCTCGTCGAGTTCCATGATGTCGTTGTCCAGCGTGTCGATCACCTCGCGGGTGCTGGTCAACAGCGGCAGGAAGTTCTTCGCGAAGAACGATGCCACCGCGATCTTGCCCTCGTAGAAGGACCGCTCGGTCCCGGTGGCACCCGCGTCGAGGGCCTCGAGGGCCACCGCGGCCTGACGCTGCAGCAGCCAGCCGATGACCAGGTCGCCGACGCTCATCAGGAAGCGCACCGAGCCCAAGCCCACCTTGTAGAGGCTGGACACGTCCTGCTGAGCGGCCATCAGGTAGCCGGTCAGTGTGGCGGCCATCGCCTGAACGTCTTCCAGGGCCTTGCCCAGCAGCGCCCGCTCGGACTTCAGCCGGCCGTTCCCGGACTCGCTGTCGACAAACTTCTGTATCTCACCCGACACGTGGGCCAGGGCAACACCCTTGTCGCGGACGATCTTGCGGAAGAAGAAGTCTTGCGCCTGGATGGCGGTGGTGCCTTCGTACAGCGAGTCGATTTTGGCGTCCCGGATGTACTGCTCGATCGGGTAGTCCTGCAAGAAGCCGGAACCACCAAAGGTCTGCAGGCTCTCGGTGAGCTTCGCGTAGGCCTGCTCGGAGCCGACCCCCTTGACCACGGGCAGCATCAGGTCGTTGATCTTGACCGCCAGCTTGGCGTCCACGCCGTGCACCGCCTCGGCGACGACCGCGTCCTGGAAGGTCGCGGTGTAGAGGTAGAGCGCGCGCAGCCCCTCGGCGTAGGCCTTCTGGGTCATCAGCGACCGCCGCACGTCGGGGTGGTGCGTGATGGTCACCCGCGGGGCGGTCTTGTCGGTCATTTGGGTCAGATCGGCACCCTGCACCCGGGACTTGGCGTACTCGAGTGCGTTGAGGTAGCCGGTCGACAGGGTCGCGATCGCCTTGGTGCCGACCATCATGCGGGCCTGCTCGATGACATCGAACATCTGCGCGATGCCGTTGTGTACTTCGCCGATCAACCAGCCCTTGGCGGGTACGTCGTGCTGGCCGAAGGACAGCTCACAAGTCGCCGAGACCTTAAGGCCCATCTTGTGCTCGACGTTGGTGACGAAGACGCCGTTACGCTCGCCCAGCTCACCGGTCTCGAAGTCGAACAGGAACTTGGGCACGAAGAACAGTGACAGTCCCTTGGTGCCGGGGCCTGCGCCCTCCGGACGGGCCAGCACCAGGTGGAAGATGTTCTCGAACATGTCGTCGGAGTCACCCGAGGTAATGAACCGCTTGACGCCGTCGATGTGCCAGGAGCCGTCCTCCTGTTTGATCGCCTTGGTCCGGCCCGCGCCGACGTCGGAGCCGGCGTCCGGCTCGGTGAGCACCATGGTGGCGCCCCAGCCGCGCTCGGCGGCCATGATCGCCCACTTCTTCTGCTCTTCGGTGCCTAGCTTGTAGAAGATGTTGGCGAAGCCTGCGCCGCCGCCGTACATCCACACGGCCGGGTTGGCGCCGAGCAGGTGCTCGTGCAGGGCCCACACCAGCGCTTTGGGCATCGGCATGCCGCCGAGCGCCTCGTCGATACCGGCCTTGTCCCAGCCGGCCTCGATCACCGCGTTGACTGATTTCTTGAAGGACTCGGGCAGCGCCACCGAGTGGGTCTTCGGGTCGAACACCGGCGGGTTACGGTCACCCTCCACAAAAGACTCGGCGACCGGCCCCTCGGCCAGTCGGCTCATCTCGGTAAGCATTTCGCGGACGGTATCGACGTCCAAGTCGGCGTAGTCGCCTTGACCGAGAGCCTTTTCCACACCCAGCACCTCGAACAGGTTGAATTCCTGGTCCCGGACGTTGCTCTTGTAGTGGCTCACTACTTTCCTCCTCGTTGAGAATGCCACTTGTGGTTGGGTACTAGGGCTAAGTTACCCACCAGTAACAGGCCCAACCTATACCGATCAGTAACTTAAGCGCAACACAGTGTGAGCTAAATTGCACTGGCTAAGTAACCAACCGGTTGGGAGCCGACCCGATTTGCGTTCGACCTGCGGCGATGGTGAACAATGGCGGATGTGCGACACGTCACGGCGTTGCCGATGGTGGACCTGCGGGCCGACCGCGGGCAGCTGCGTAACAGCCTCCGCGAAGCGGCCCACGAAGTCGGATTCTTCTACCTGACAGGTCACGACGTCCCGGCGACACTGATCGCGAGGCTGCTCGAGGTGGCCCGACGACTCTTCGAGCTCCCGCAACAGGACAAAGACGCCGTCGCCATGGTGCGCAGCCCGCATTTTCGCGGCTACACCCGGCTCGGCGGCGAGCTGACCCAAGGCGAGGTGGATTGGCGCGAGCAGATCGACATCGGACCCGAACGCCCACCGATCGGTGGGCCCGGCCAACCCGACTACCTGTGGTTGCAGGGTCCCAACCAGTGGCCGCCCGCGCTGCCCGAGCTGCCCGGGCTCATCGACGAATGGGACGCCGCCCTGTCGCGAGTGGCCCGCACCCTGCTCCGGCATTGGGCCGCCTCGCTGGGCAGCCCGCCGGACGTGTTCGACGCCGCCTTCAGCGACGCGCCCGCCACGCTGATCAAGATCGTGCGGTACCCGCGGCGCGCGGCCTCGCCGCAGGGCGTGGGCGCGCACAAGGACTCCGGCGTGCTCACCCTGCTATTGCCCGAGCCGGGCAGCCGGGGCCTGCAAGTGCGGCGGCCGGGTGGGGCCTCGGTCGGCGAGGACGGGTGGATCGACGTGCCGCCGGTGGATGGCGCGTTCGTCGTCAACATCGGCGAGTTGCTCGAGGTCGCCACCGGCGGCTACCTGCGGGCCACCGAGCACCGGGTGAACCTGCACGAGCAGCCGGCCGACCGCATTTCGGTGCCGTACTTTTTCAATCCGCGGCTGGACGCGCAGATACCGATGCTGGCGTTGCCCGACGAGTTGGCGGCACGGGCCGGAATGCGCCCAGACCCGGCCAATCCGATCTTCGCCGTGTACGGGCGCAACGCCTGGAAAAGCAGATTGCGCGCTCATCCGGATGTGGCTTCAGCGCACGGATATTCGGCGAGTAGGGTCGGCTCCGAGATGTCCGTCCTCGGCCCGAGGGGCGAATGAAGTCCGGTGAACCCGAACAACAATCTGACACCGTCATCGCTGCGTGAGGCGTTCGGCCATTTCCCGTCCGGCGTGGTAGCCATCGCGGCCGAAATCGCGGGAGTCCGGGAAGGCTTGGCGGCCAGCACGTTTGTGCCCGTCTCGCTGGAGCCGCCGCTGGTGTCGTTCTGCGTGCAGAACACTTCGACGACCTGGCCCAAACTCAAAGACGTGCCCAAGCTCGGCATCAGCGTGCTCGGCGAGGCCCACGACGAGGCCGCGCGCACCCTGGCCGCCAAGACAGGGGACCGGTTCGCCGGGTTGGAGACGGTGTCCCGCGAGACCGGCGCGGTCTTCATCAAGGGCACCGGGCTGTGGTTGGAGAGCGCCATCGAGCAGATGATCCCGGCCGGCGACCACACGATCGTCGTGCTGCGGGTCAGCGAGGTCACGGTGGACGCCGGGGTGGCGCCGATCGTGTTCCACCGCAGCGCGTTCCGTCGGCTTGGCGTCTGAACCGACCGGCCGATCCGGTCTCCTACTTAGGGCCGAGCGCCGAGTTCCACTCGATAGTGCTGGATGCGGCGTTCGATTTCGGCGGCGTCGTCGTGACGGCCTTCTTTATGTGCGAGTTCGGCGCGGGCCGATAATTCCCGGATCGCGGTACGAATGTCGTTGATGCTGATTGGTTCTCGCATGAGCGTCGGGTACCCGATGCGACAGTTGTCTAACGGGTGCCTTAGCGCCGGAAGAGCTTGTTACCCAGCCACACAACGGGATCGTATTTGCGATCGGCGACCCGCTCTTTCATCGGGATCAGCGCGTTGTCGGTGATCTTGATGTGCTCGGGGCAGACCTCGGTGCAGCACTTGGTGATGTTGCAGTAGCCCAGGCCGTGCTCTTCCTGCGCCTGGTCGCGCCGGTCCAGCGTGTCCAGCGGGTGCATTTCCAGCTCGGCGATGCGCATCAGGAAACGTGGCCCGGCGAACGCCTTCTTGTTCTCCTCGTGGTCGCGGACCACATGGCAGACGTTCTGGCACAGAAAGCACTCGATGCACTTGCGGAACTCCTGCGAGCGCTGGACGTCCACTTGCGCCATCCGGTATTCGCCGGGTTGCAGTTCCTTGGGCGGCGCGAAAGACGGGATCTCGCGTGCCTTCTCGTAGTTGAACGAGACGTCGGTGACCAGGTCGCGGATCACGGGGAAGGTCCGCAGCGGCGTCACGGTCACGACCTCGTCCTCGGCGAACGTGGACATCCGGGTCATGCACATCAGACGCGGCTGGCCGTTGATCTCCGCCGAGCAGGATCCGCACTTGCCGGCCTTGCAGTTCCACCGCACCGCCAGGTCGGGCGTCTGGGTCTGCTGCAGACGATGGATGACGTCGAGTACCACCTCACCCTCGTTGACCTCGACGTTGAAGTCCGCGAGCGCCCCACCGTCGTCGTCGCCGCGCCAGACTCGCAAGCTTGCGTTGTAGCCCATTAGGCGCTCCGTCCTGGGTGATTGGCCAGCTCTTCGTCGGTGTAGTACTTCTCCAGCTCGGAGATCTCGAACACTTCGAGCAGGTCTTGCCTCATCGGCACCTGTTGCTGGCGGGTCAGGTTGATGTGCGGACCGCCCGCCCCACCGTCGTTGACGCGGCACACCAACAGGGTGTTGCGCCAATTGGGGTCCATGCCGGGGTGATCGTCGCGGGTGTGGCCGCCGCGACTCTCGGTGCGCTCCAGCGCGGCTCTGGCCACGCATTCGCTGACCAGCAGCATGTTGCGCAAGTCGATGGCCAGGTTCCAGCCAGGGTTGTACGGGCGCTGCCCCTCGACCTGCACGTGCTGGTAGCGGGCCCAAAGTTCGTCCAGCAGCTTCAGCGCCCGGGTGATCTCTTCCTCTTTACGGATGATGCCGACCAGGTCGTTCATCACGTGCTGCAAGTCGATCTGCAGCGCGTACGGGTTCTCCGGCGCCGAGCCGTCGGTCGGTCCTTCGAACGGCTTGACCGCCTGCTTGGCGGCGGCGTCGACGGCTTCTTCCGAGACCGCCGGGCGGCTGCTGAGTGCGCGCACGTAGTCGGCAGCGCCCAGACCGGCGCGCCGGCCGAAGACCAGTAGGTCGGACAGCGAATTGCCGCCGAGCCGGTTGGAGCCGTGCATGCCCCCGGAGCATTCGCCGGCCGCGAAGAGTCCCGGCACGGTGGCGGCGCCGGTATCCGCGTCGACCTCGACGCCGCCCATCACGTAGTGGCAGGTGGGTCCGACTTCCATGGGCTCCTTGGTGATGTCCACCCCCGCCAGCTCCATGAACTGGTGGTGCATGGACGGCAGGCGCCGTTTGATCTCCTCGGGTGTCAGCCGGGACGCGATGTCGAGGTAGACCCCGCCGTGTGGGGTGCCGCGACCGGCCTTGACCTCGGAGTTGATCGCGCGCGCGACCTCGTCGCGGGGCAACAGGTCCGGGGTGCGACGGGCCGAGTCGTTGTCCTTGAGCCACTGGTCGGCCTCTTGCTCCGTCTCGGCGTACTGGCCTTTGAACACCGCCGGGATGTAGCCGAACATGAATCGGGTGTCGTCGGAGTTCTTCAGCACTCCGCCGTCACCGCGCACACCCTCGGTGACCAGGATCCCTTTCACGCTGGGCGGCCAGACCATGCCCGTCGGGTGGAACTGGACGAACTCCATGTTGATCAACGTCGCGCCGGCCCGCAGCGCCAACGCGTGCCCGTCGCCGGTGTACTCCCAGGAGTTCGACGTGACTTTGAACGATTTGCCGATGCCCCCGGTGGCCAGCACCACTGCGGGGGCCTCGAACAGGATGAACCGTCCGCTTTCCCGCCAGTAGCCGAAGGCTCCCGCGATCCGTCCCTCGTTTCCGGAGCCGTCCTTGAGCAGCTCGGTGATGGTGCATTCGGCGAACACCTTGATCCGCGCCTCGTAATCGCCGAGTTCGGCGAAGTCCTCCTGCTGCAGCGAGACGATCTTCTGCTGCATCGTGCGGATCAGCTCCAGGCCGGTGCGGTCACCGACGTGCGCCAGCCGGGGGTAGGTGTGGCCACCGAAGTTGCGCTGGCTGATCTTGCCGTCTTTGGTGCGGTCGAACAGCGCGCCGTAGGTCTCCAGTTCCCACACCCGGTCCGGAGCTTCCTTGGCGTGCAGTTCGGCCATCCGCCAGTTATTCAGAAATTTCCCACCGCGCATCGTGTCGCCGAAGTGGGTTTTCCAGTTGTCCTTCGGGTTGGTGTTGCCCATCGAGGCCGCGCAGCCGCCCTCGGCCATCACCGTATGGGCCTTGCCGAACAGGGATTTGCACACCACCGCGACCTTGAGACCGCGTTCGCGCGCTTCGATGACCGCACGTAACCCCGCGCCGCCGGCACCGATCACTACTACGTCGTAGGAGCGCCGCTCGACCTCAGCCATGAAACCTCACTCAACTTTTTCTATTACTGAAACGGCTTGTCAGCCAACAAATCTCGGGTCAGTGATGGCGCCGCTAGAAACCAGCGCAACGTAGAGGTCGGTGAGCGCCAGCGTCCCCAGCGTCACCCACGCGAAGAGCATGTGCCGGGTGTTCAGCTTGCTCACCTGGGTCCAGATCCAGTACCGCACCGGGTGTTTGGAGAAGTGCTTGAGCCGTCCACCGGTGACGTGCCGGCAGGAGTGGCATGACAGGGTGTAGGCCCACAACAGCACGACGTTGGTGGTCAAAATCAGGTTGCCCAAACCGAATCCGAAGCCGTGCGGGCCGGTGTCGGAGTGAAACGCCATGATTGCGTCGTAAGTGTTGATCAGCGAGACCACCAGTGCGACGTAGAAGAAGTACCGGTGACTGTTCTGCAGGATCAGCGGGAGTCGGGTTTCTCCGGTGTAGTGGACCCGCGGTTCGGCCACGGCACAGGCACTCGGCGACTGCCACACGGACCGGTAGTAGGCCTTGCGATAGTAGTAGCAGGTCAGCCGGAACCCGAGCAGGAACGGTAAAACCAGCCCTCCCAAGGGAATCCACCACGGAAAGTGGGGCAACCACTGACCGAAGTGACTGGAGCCGGGCACGCACGACTCGCTGACGCATGGCGAGTAGAAGGGTGTCAGGTAGTGGTATTTGTCCACCCAGTAGTTGCTCTGCAACAGCGATCGGGTGCCCGCGTACAGGATGAACGCGGACAGGCCGAGGTCGGTGATCAGCGGCGGCAGCCACCACTTGTCGGTGCGGAGCGTCTTTTGCGCTATTCGGGCGCGGGTGGGTGAAAAGACGCCGGACTCAGCACGGCTCGCCGTGGGTGCGCTCATCTGGTGTTCCTCTTCGAACGGGCTGTTGGTCGAAGGGTACACAGACAGACCCCCCGAATAACCGGGGGGCTTGGTTGTCAGGACCGGTTGTGACCTCCGACACCCTCGTCGTCGACATCGCGCCAGAAATCGCTGTCGTACTGGGTGTCGGGGATGGTGATCTTTTCGCCAGAATGCTGCTGGGTCGCGCGGGCCAGGTCCAATTCCGCGACGTCGGTATCGAGCAATTGCACGTCGGAAAGGATGCGCTCGGCGTCGATGACGATGCGACGCATCGCGGGACTGTCGCCGTATCGGGACTTCAACGAGTTCACGCACCGCCGCAGACCGCCGATAAGGTCGTGCAGTTCGGCGAGTTCAGTGCTGGTGGACAACCGATCTCCCTGGGCTGATGGTGTTACGGATCACAGTACGTCTCGATACTATCCTCGGCGCGGGCCGGACGTGAGGCAGGTCACGGTGCACCCGGCCTGGGCTAGATCCGCTCGAGTAGCCGGTGCGGTTGCCGCAGGGCCCTGCTGACCGGGTCGTCGCGACCCGGATTGGCGGGCCGGCGCGGCGGATGCAGGACGAGGTCTGCGGCGTCGGGCAGCTCTCCGCAGCGCTGGCAGACCCGCCCGTAATCGATTGCGCCGCCGCATTCGGCGTGCCGGAAGCTGCGTCGGGCGGGTTTCGCCACGTAGTTCTCGTTACCCCAACCGATCAACGACCAGATGAGCGGCCACAACCGGCGGCCCTTGGCGGTCAACTCATATCCACCGGCAACCTTGTTCAACACCCCCTCGTCCACCAGCAGCGTCAGCCGCTCGGCCAGCACCGCTTTGGGGATCTCGAGGTGAGTGCGGAAGTCGCTGAACCGTCGCACACCGTAGAAAGCGTCGCGCACTATCAGCAGCGTCCACCGTTCGCCGACGATCTCCAGCGATCGCGCGATGGGGCAGCTTTCGGCGGGGTATTCGCGGGGCAGAGCCACCTTTTGAACATTACCCGTTGCAGGTTCGTTCACCGAACCGTAGACTTCGGTGCTGTAAGTTCGTTCACCGAACCATTGGGTGCGAGCCGCCATCAGGGTCGTCCGTCATGACGGCCTCCGTGGCCCGGAAGTGCTTGAGTATCTGGATGTTCCGGAACCCAACGGCTGAATCTTGAGGACTGCCATGACTGCTACAGTGCTGCCGCACACCATGAACCGCATCGACATCTCCACCGGTATATTCTTCGACGAGTTTCGGGCTGCCTTCGAGAAGGCGGCGCCGCCGTTCGATCGAGCGGCGGCGGAGCGGATCGTCGCCGACGGCGGCAGCTGGGACGACGTCCGGGCCGCGGTGGCGGTGAACGCGCCCAACGAACTGATGGTGTACGCCGCCATCGACGCGGCCCCGCTGTTCGCCGTGGCCGGCCACCAGACGAAAGCCGTTGAGTACCTTGTGGGTAACCACGTGATCGCCGAGAGCATGTTTCGCCACGATCCCAGGGCGCTGCTGTATGCCCCGTTGCGGCTGCTGATCTACAGCGACGCCGGCGGCAACGCGATGTTCTCGATGGACCAGCCCAGCGCGGCGTTCGGCAGCCTGGGTATCGCGGAGGTGACCGCGGTCGGCGAGGGGTTGGACCGCAAGGTGGTCAACTTGTTGCGTCTCATCGGGGTGGACGCCGGCAAGGCTTTCGGGGTGTAGACAGATCGATCCCGGGGGAGCCACTTCGTCATCGTGATGCGCTGAATTTCTCCCGTTGGCTTTGGTTTGCTTCCTGTTTTGTGGGTGTGAGTTAGCTGTGACCGGCGGCTGACCGGTCGGCTACTTGGACACACTTGAGCCGATGACACTTAGGTTCCACCAGGTTGTTCGCTTGGGCCGAACGCTTTCACACAGGCGACTGGCAGCTGTGAGCACGACGTCATGGGGGTGTCACATTGGGTGAAGTTAGGTTAATTTCCCGCCCCTAACCTGACTCCCATGGCGATGGCAGCAGCCGAGAATTCGCGCGCCCACGATGCGTGCCGCCACGTCGTCGTGGTCGGGCACGGCATGGTGGGCCATCGGCTGGTGGAGGCGCTGCGTGCCCGCGACGCTGAGGGGTCGTGGCGGGTCACCGTGCTGGCCGAGGAAGCCGACGCGGCGTATGACCGCGTCGGCCTGACCGCCTACACCGACACCTGGGATCGCGAGCTGTTGGCCCTGCCAGGGAACGACTACGCCGGCGACGATCGGGTCCGGTTGGTGCTGGGCACGCGCGTCGTCGAAATCGACCGCGCGACAAAATCGGTGGTTGTCGCCGGCGGCCAGCGCCACGAGTACGACGCCCTGGTGCTGGCCACCGGGTCTTATGCCTTCGTCCCGCCGGTGCCCGGGCACGACCTGCCCGTGTGCCACGTTTACCGCACGCTGGACGACCTGGACGCCATCCGCGCCGATGCCAAGCGCTCCACCACGGGGGTGGTAATCGGCGGTGGTCTGTTGGGTTTGGAAGCCGCTAACGCGCTGCGCCAGTTCGGGTTACAGACGCATGTCGTCGAGATGATGCCGCGGTTGATGGCCCAGCAGATCGACGAGGCCGGCGGGGCGCTGCTGGCCAGGATGATCAGCGACCTCGGGATCGCCGTGCATGTCGGCGTGGGCACCGAATCGATCGAAACCGACGGGGATTCGGGTGCTCGGGTGCGCCTGACCAACGGCGATGTGATCGAGGCCGGTGTGGTGATCTTCGCCGCCGGGGTCCGGCCGCGCGACGAGTTGGCCCGGTCGGCGGGCCTGACCGTCGCCGACCGTGGCGGCGTTATGACCGACTTATCTTGTCAGACAAGCGATCCCGAGATCTTCGCCGTCGGCGAAGTCGCGGCGATCGAGGGGCGGTGCTACGGCCTGGTCGGGCCCGGGTACACCAGCGCCGAGGTGGTGGCCGACCGATTGCTGGGTGGCGCCGCACAGTTCGGCGAGGCCGACCTGTCGACCAAGCTCAAATTGCTCGGTGTCGACGTGGCCAGCTTCGGCGACGCGATGGGCAGCACCGAGAACTGCCTCGAGGTCGCGATCAACGACGCGGTAAAGCAAACCTACGCCAAACTTGTGCTCTCCGATGACGCAAAGACTCTGCTCGGTGGGGTACTTGTCGGCGACGCCTCGTCGTACGGGGTGCTGCGCCCCATGGTGGGCAGCGAGCTACCCGGGGATCCGCTGGCTCTGATCGCTCCGGCCCAATCCGGCGACGGCGCTACGGGTCTGGGTATTGGGGCGCTGCCCGATTCAGCGCAGATCTGTTCGTGCAACAACGTCACCAAGGGTGATCTGAAGGGCGCGATCGCCGGTGGCTGCGGCGACGTGCCCGCGCTCAAATCGTGTACCGCGGCCGGCACGTCGTGCGGGTCCTGCGTGCCCCTGCTCAAACAGCTCCTGGAAGCCGAGGGTGTCGAACAGTCCAAGGCGCTGTGCGAGCACTTCAGCCAGTCGCGGGCGGAACTCTTCGAGATCGTCTCTGCCACCGAAATCAGGACATTCTCCGGGCTGCTCGCGCGTTTCGGCCGCGGAAAGGGTTGCGACATCTGCAAACCCGTGGTCGCGTCGATCCTGGCTTCCACCGGTTCGGAGCACATCCTGGACGGCGAACAGGCGTCGCTGCAGGACTCCAACGACCACTTCCTGGCCAACATCCAGAAGAACGGCAGCTATTCGGTGGTGCCGCGGGTCCCAGGTGGGGACATCAAGCCGGAGCATCTGATCTTGATCGGCCAGATCGCGCAGGACTTCGGGCTGTACACCAAGATCACCGGCGGCCAGCGGATCGACCTGTTCGGTGCCCGCGTGGACCAGCTGCCGCAGATCTGGAGGCGATTGGTCGACGGCGGCATGGAATCCGGCCACGCCTACGGCAAGGCGTTACGCACCGTGAAGAGCTGCGTGGGCAGCGACTGGTGTCGCTACGGACAACAGGATTCGGTGCAGTTGGCCATCGACCTGGAGCTGCGCTATCGCGGACTGCGGGCACCGCACAAGATCAAGCTGGGCGTCTCGGGTTGCGCGCGGGAGTGCGCGGAGGCGCGCAGCAAGGATGTGGGCGTCATCGCCACCGAAAAGGGCTGGAACCTCTACGTCGGCGGAAACGGCGGGATGACGCCAAGGCATGCCCAGTTGCTCGCCGGCGACCTCGACACCGAGACGTTGGTGCGGTACGTCGACCGGTTCCTGATGTATTACATCCGAACCGCCGAACGCCTGCAGCGCACCGCGCCCTGGGTCGAATCGCTGCCGGGCGGATTGGACCATGTGCGCGAGGTGGTGTGTGACGACTCGCTCGGGCTCGCCGAGGAATTCGAGGCCGCGATCGAGCGGCACGTGCAGAACTACCAGTGTGAGTGGAAAGGCGTGCTGGAGGACCCGGACAAGCTGTCGCGGTTCGTGTCCTTCGTCAACGCACCTGATGCCGTCGACTCCACTGTGACGTTTACCGAACGTGCGGGACGCAAAGTTCCTGTCCCCATTGGTATTCCGAGTATTCCAAGGGATCGCTCAGAGGAGGCATCGTGACGGTACTCAACGACATTCAGGTGTGGACGACCGCCTGCGACTACGACCACCTCATTCCGGGCCGTGGCGTCGGTGTGCTGCTCGACGACGGGAGTCAGGCGGCGCTGTTCCGGTTGGACGATGGGTCGGTGCACGCGGTCGGCAACATCGACCCGTTTTCCGGAGCGGCGGTCATCTCGCGGGGGATCGTCGGCGACCGCGGAGGTCGCGCCACCGTTCAGTCGCCGATCATGAAGCAGGCCTTCGCTCTCGAAGACGGTTGCTGCCTTGACGATCCACGAGTGTCGGTACCGGTGTACCCGGCGCGCGTCACGCCCGAGGGCCGAATCCAGATCGGGCGCTAGTCGCGACGGTCTGACCCTTCGCATCAGTCCACCAGCCCAGCTCCACTGCGAAAAATCAAGCAGGCTACCGCAATGCGGCACGCGACCGAAGTGCGCTAGTCGATATCACCGACCAGGTAACGCTGCATCGTCGGTCCGATGGCATCGACCAGCGCGTCCACCGACATTGAATGCAGCGGTTCGGAACGCACCCCGTAGCGCATGATGCCCAGGCCCACCAGCTGGGACGCGCATAAGGACGCGCGGACGGCGACCTTGTCGGCCCCCAGCATTTTGAGCACGGGGTTGAACACCGGCCCGATGAACATGCTCTGCACGATCTCGGCCGTTTTGGCCAGTCCGGTGGATGCGATGGCGCTGGCGGCAAACGGGCCGCCACCGGCGGCGTCCCACGTAGTGATCAGCACGCGCAGGGTGCGGCGGCCGACCTGGTTCACGCTGCCGGTGACGATACGGTCGATGAACTCCGGTGTGCCGAATGGCAAGCGAAGCATCTTGGCGACGGGATCGAGGAGCCCACGCGATGGTTCTCCGCGACGGCTCATGGTGTCAGGATGGTCCGGATACGATCAAAGATCAAGCTTTGCTGGCGTCGGTGTCCGACATGGAATTCGGCTGTGACCGGAGTGATGGCCCTACGGAATCGATTCGCGATCGCTTTTGCCAGGCCAGGATTGGTGCCCAGCGGTTCGGTGACCACGTCGGCGCCACAGGTACGCAGCCGATCCTGAAACAGGCCGTCGGCCAGCAGATATGAGGCGACCGCGACGCGACGGGCGCCACGCCGGCGTGCGTCGGCAACCGCCGTGCCAACGTCGGGCTGACCGGTGGCGGCGAAAGCCAGGTCCACCCGTGATCGGATTAGCGAGGAAAGCAGCGCCGTGGCGGCGTGCAAGTCGGCGCGTGCCGTCGGATCCGAGGTGCCCGCCGCCGCGAGGATGACCGAATCGTTAGGACGCCAGCCGGATTGCCGTAACTGTTGGGCAACCATCCGTGCGATCTCGCGGTTCGGGCCCAGCGCGGGGGTCACGACAACATTCGGGTGTCCGCTGGCAGCTACGTGAGCCGGCAGGTCGGCGCGGACGTGATATCCGCGGCACAGGAAGGCCGGCACGATGACGGCTGGCCGACCCGGGGACAGCGTTCTGAGCACCTCGCTGGGCGTGGGCCCCAGCACGTCGACGAACGCGACCTGCACGGGCTGGTCGATCAGCACCCTCACCTGAGCGGCGAGGTCTCCGATCATCGCGACCCCCGCCGGTCTGCGGGTGCCGTGTGCCACCAGGATCATGCTCATGAGGCCAGGGGTTCGTCGATAGCGAGCCGGTACCCGCGTTTGACCACCGTCAGGACAATGTTCTTGTCGCCCAGGGCTGTTCGCAGCCGCAGCACGGCGGTGTCCACAGCGTGGGTGTCGTCGCTGTTGCCCGGCAGCACCCGTAACAACTCGCCGCGGGCGACGACGGCGCCGGGATTTTTGGCCAGCGCGCGCATGGTCGCCATGCCGGCGCCGGACAGCGCCTTGACTGAACCGTCTACCAGCACACAGTTTCCCCGGACCTCGATGGTGTGGCCGGCGGCGACGAAGGTGCTGGAGCGCAGCGGCGGTAGGACTTCGGTGATGTGGCGGGCCAACGCTCCCAATCGCATTCGGTCCGGCGATGAGGTCGGCACCCCGATCCGGGTCAGCGGCTGAGCGGTGACCGGTCCCACACACATCGCGTGCACGTCAGTGCGCAGCGCATCCAGCAGCTGGTCCTCGATATCCAGCTCGCGGCCGCGCTCCAGCATCGCCGCGGCCGCCGGTGCCGATGTGAAGCTGACTGCGTCGACCTGCCGCTTGGCGACCAGGCTGACCAGCTGATCGAAGTCACCGCCGACTGGCGTTGGCTTCCAACGGTATACGTGAATGGGTACCACGGCGGCTCCCGCGGCGCTCAATTCGTCCAGAAAATCCGGGAACGGGTCCCATCCCGCGGCGGCGCCGTGCAGCTGGACGGCGACGCGCAGACCCGAGACACCCGATTCGAGTAGGTATTCCAGCACCTCGCGTGACGATTCGGAGGCCGGCGACCATTCTTCGCGAAGTCCAACCGCGCGCAACGCCCCGGTTGCCTTGGGCCCTCGGGCCACTATCCGGGCGCTGGACAGGGAGTCGATGAGCTGCGGGGCCAACCCCCAGCCGTCGGCTGCCGCGACCCAGCCGCGGAAGCCGATGCCGGTGTGGGCGACCAGAATGTCCGGCGGCGCTGCGATGACGGCCTCGGTATTGCGTTGCAATTCATCGTCTTCGGGCAACGCGATCATGTTGATCGCCGGGGCGCTGCAGACCACGGCGCCATTGCGGCGCAACAAGGCGCACAACTCCTCGGCGCGGTTGGCTGACGTGACCGCGATGCGATAGCCAGTCAGCGGCGCAGTCTCGTGCTGGGCCATATAACCTGTGTATGCCAAAGACGTTTCTGTCGCGTTACCGCGCAATTGCTGACCCATTGCCCGCGCTCGGATTACGTCACACCCAGGCCGGTTCGAGTTCGGGCTGCCTGCCGCCAGATCCATGCCAGCGACCCCACCGACGGCAGGTTCCAGATCGAAAACCCGACATGGTCACCGGCCACCGTGCACAGGTTGCGCCTGCCGAGGCTCTTGTTGTCCGCGTCCCACGTCACCGTGTTCTGCGGTTTCGAGTCCGTAATGCGACGGTTACGACCCATGCGGGCTTCCCTTTCTCGACGGTGTTCGTGAGAAGACCCAGCGATGAAACTGCTTGGCCGCGAGCGGAAGTAGCGTCCGATGCGCGGTGTGGGTACCTCAAGACGTCCCCAATGCGAAGGGACATGTGCTGCCGTATGTTTCGATACTCACACTTGGTCTTCAACTCCGTCAACTCAGGCTGGCCGATATCGCCTGAAAGTTGAATCCCAGTTATCTGGTAGCTCGCTGAGGGTGCAAATACGTTTGGGCGGCGGATATTTCGGCCTGGTTAATCCGAGTGGTGTGCGTCACGCTGATTTCTGATTGTGATGCCGTGGCTTTGGCGGGTGGCCGTGCGGCAGCCTTACCAGACGTCACCCGCACGCCAGTCGCACATCAGCTCGGCGGAGGTGTCCAGGTTGACGCCGACCGGCAAGACGAAGATCGATCCGTCGTCTTCGGGAGTGCGGGTCGGACCGCTGGGGGCCAGCACGGACGTCGGGCCGTGCCAGGGCACCCAGCCGCGCGCCGCGTACAACCGGCGGGCCCGGGCCGAGGAACTCAGCGCGCCGAGTTGGTAGGCACCGCGCGTCACCTGTTCGACGCCGTCCAGCAGCGCCCGCACCAGCCCCTGGCCCCGCCAGTCCTCGCGAACCGCGACGCCCTCGACGTAGCCGCAGCGCAGCGCGTTGCCCCGGTAGAACAGCCGCCGCTGCACCACCGCGGCGTGCGCGATGATGGCGCCGTGCCGGCAGATCAGCGCATGCATTCCGCCCAGCGAATGCTCCCAGTCGGCCTCGGTGAAATTGCCGGCGTACGCGTCGGCGACCATTCGGCGGACACGCTCGCGGGCCTCAGCGTCGAGGTCGGCGGTATGAACCAGGCGGGCGGTGTGTACCTGGGTGTGCACCATCCTTGCTTACCAGGCTTTTGTTAAGGGTTCATGGCCAAGCTGGGAAAACAGGTGCAGCCGAGGTCAACTGCGCCCCCTGCGCAGACCGCGGTCGCGCCCAGTGCAGCCGCACCCGTTGCCCGGGCCGGACCTGAGCGATTTTGTCGATGTCGTCGTCGATCACCACGCCCACGACCGGGTAACCGCCGGTGACCGGGTGATCGGGCCCGAGGATGACGGGCAATCCGTTGGGTGGCACCTGGATCGCGCCGCGGGTGGTGCCTTCGCTCGGCAACTGGCGGTCCGGATAGCGGTGCTCCAGCGGGCGCCCGACCAACCGCATGCCCACCCGATCGCTGCGGTCGGATGCCACCCACTCGGTGTGCACCAGGACGTCGGGGTTGACAAACCAATCATCGCGCGGCCCGGGAATCACCAGCAGCTCAACGGGATTGCCGGTGATGGCCGCCACCGGGGCCTGGTCGAGCTCGGGGTAGTCATCGGTGTGCTCGCCGATTTGCAGTTCGTCGCCGGGCTGAAGCGGCGACGGGCCGATCGCCGACATGACGTCGTAGCTACGCGAACCCAGCACCGGCTTGACGCAAATGCCGCCGCGCACAGCCAGATAACTCCGCAGTCCGGCCCGCGGGGTGCCCAGCGAGATCACCTGACCGGCTCGCACACGGTGAATGCTGTTGGTGCCGAACATGATTCCGTTTACCGTCGGGTTGGTGTCGGCACCCGTGACCGCAATGTCGACGTGGCCTCCGCGGACCCGGGCCGAGAAACCGCCGAAGGTCACCTCGACGGTGGCGCGGTCGTCGGGATTGGCGACCAGCCGGTTAGCCAGCGTGTGCGAACGGCGATCGGCGGCGCCGGACCGGCCGACGCCGAGATGGGCCAGCCCGGTTCGACCGAGATCCTCGACGACCGCCAGCGGTCCGGTGCGCAGGATTTCCAGGGTGGTCATGGCCGGCTCCTTTATGCCGCTCGAAACCGGACCCACACGCCCTGCGTCAGCAGCGCCGGATCGCGTCGCTCGATATCCCACAGAACGGCGTCGGTGTGGCCGATGAGCTGCCAACCGCCGGGCGACCGACGCGGATAGATCGCGCTGAATTCGCCGGCCAGGCCGACCGAGCCGGCCGGCACCGCGGTCCGCGGTTCCGCTCGTCGCGGTACCCGCAAGCGCGGATCTCCGTCGACCAGGTAGGCGAAACCGGGCGCGAAACCGCTGAAGCCCACCCGCCACCGGGTGGCGGTGTGCGCGTTGATGACTTGTGCCGTGCTGAGCCCGGTGCGACTGGCGACCTCGGCGAGGTCCGGTCCGTCGTAGACCACGTCGATCACGACCTCGGCGCCATTTTCGGCGGCGGCGACCGCGTCGGGGGACAGCCGCAACTTGCGCACCCGTTGCCGGGTGACCCCCTGGTAGCAAGGCCCGGCGAGCTTCACCAGCACCGTGCGGGCGGCCGGGACGAGGTCGACCACACCGGGCAGCGCCGCCGCCCGCAGCGCCTCCGTCACCGCCAATACCTGCGCGGTACTGCCGCATTGCAGCATCAGCGCTTGGTCGCCGTAGTCGAGAATGGTGCTGGCCACGTCGTCCGTTGAGAGGTCCCGGGACACATCCATCACGCTCATTACTCGACGGTAACCCCGCGACCGGGACCCGGCGAGGGGATGCCCAGGGATTTTCGAGCACTGCCAGAGGTGCCTTAGCAAACGCTCAAACAGGCCGGATCCCGGCGCGGACCTAATCCAGGATCTTGCCGATCAGCGGGGGCAGTTGATCGGCGACCACCGGGTAGCTCAGCACCGACGAGAATGCGATCGCGCCGGCCTGGTCCTTGGTGGTGAAGATGTGGTGGTTCTGCGCGGTCGCCTGCGAGCCGGCGATCTCGGAATCGGCCAGCAGCGCCTGCTGCTCTTCGGGGCTTTCCGTCGACCAGATCAGAACATCGGCGGAGTCAAGCACCTCTTTGATGTGATCGCGGGGAATGACGGCGCTGTGCCCCTTGCCGTATGGCGTGATGCTGTCGGGGATGACCAGTCCCATGTCAGTCAGAAAGTCGGTCCGCCAGCCCGGCATGGTTGCGACCACACTGCCTTGCCAAAGGGTGCCCTGCAGCCACAGCACCTTCCTGTTTTTCCAGCCCGGATTCTTCTGTGCGACGTCGGTGAAACTCTTGTCGACGGCGTCGATCAGTGACTTCATCTGGGCGACCTGGAACACCGCTTGGCCGATCGCGGTGGCCTGGTCCTTCCACGGCTCGAAGAAGGCGTCGCCGTCCGACTGCGGGATGGTCGGGGCGATCGCCGACAGCCTCTGGTAGGTATCGGCGTCCACACCGGCGTTGATGGCCACGATCAGGTCGGGCTTGAGTCCGGCGATCTGGTCGACCGGAATTCCGTTGTCGAGGCTGAGCACCACCGGCTGCGCCCCGCCGAGCTTGGACTGGGCCCACGGCCACACCGCGGACGGCTCGTCGCCGAACCAATTGGTCACCGCGATGGGCACCACGCCGACGGCCAGCAGGTCGTCCTGTTCGGTGTAACCGGCGCTGACTACCCGCTTCGGTGGTTCCCTGACGATGGTTTGACCGAAGAGGTGGGTGATCGTCACCGCTCCGCCGCCGGGCGTGCCCGGTGCGGGTTTGGGCGATGAGCATCCCGAGACCCCAGCGGCGAGCACTCCCGCGGCCCCAGCGACCTGCAAGAATCCCCGGCGACTCCATGCCTGCTGCATCGCGTGAGATTATCGCGTCCCGGGCGCCCGCGCCGGTGCCTGGCCGGTCTTGATTTTCTTGCGCTCCCGTAAACCCACGGGCTGGTCACCGACCGTCACGAGGAGGCCCTCCCTTCGGGCTTAGACCTCTCTGCCCTTACCCAAGGGCTGTAGTCGGCGATCAGCTCCTCCTGCGGCGGCCGCTGGTCGGCCGGCACGTGCTGCAGATTGATCCGGATCCGGTACCAGATCGAACTCGGTCCGCGCATGCCGTCGACCAGGACATCGGCCGGCAGCAACAGACCGGCGGCCGCGGGGTGGCGCCGGCGCCAGGTGTCCAGCGCGGCCGTCGCTTCGTCCTTCGTTCTGGTGCGGGCGATCTCGATGAGCGGCATGGTCGACTGTCGCCTGCCGGTCCCCTTGGGCGGCTTCTCCGGCGGACCGAGTTCCTCGGCCAGCGTCAGCAGTTGGTCGAGTCCACCGACGGCTACCTTGTTGCCGGAGTCCATACCCACCCATGGGTCGCCCAGCTCTGCGAACCGTGCCGGCACGCTGGCAAGGGTGAACGCCTCGGGCCGGCAGTCGGCGACCTCGTGCCAGTGCAACGGCGTCGACACGCGGGCGTCAGGGGTCGCGCGCACGGAATAGGCCGACGCCACCGTGCGGTCCTTGGCGTTCTGGTTGAAGTCGACGAACACGCCCTCGCGTTCCTCCTTCCACCACCGACTGGTCGCCAGGTCGGGGACGCGTCGCTCGACCTCGCGCGCGACGGTCTGGGCGGCCAGTCGCACCTGGCGGAATGACCAGCGCGGGGCGATCCGCGCATAGACGTGAAAGCCCCGCGAGCCCGACGTCTTCGGCCATGCGACCAGGCCGTGCTCTTCGAGCACCTCGCGGGCCACCAGCGCCACCTCCACGATTCGCGGCCACTCGACGCCCGGCATGGGGTCCAGGTCGACCCGCAGTTCGTCGGGACGATCCAGGTCGTCGGCGAGCACCGGGTGCGGGTTGAGGTCAATGCAGCCCAGGTTGATCGCCCACGCCAGGCCGGCGGCGTCATGGATGACGGCCTCGGCGGCGGAAGTGCCTGAGGCGTAACGTAATTCGGCGACATCAACGAAGTCCGGCCGATTCGCCGGGGCGCGCTTCTGGAACACCGCCTCGGCGGAGATGCCCTTGACGAACCGCTTCAGCATCATCGGCCGCCCGGCCACGCCGCGCAGCGCTCCGTCCGCGACGCTCAGGTAATAGCGGACCAGGTCGAGCTTGGTATGGCCGCATTCGGGGAAAATGAGCTTGTCCGGATGGGTGATGGTGACCTCGTGTCCGGCCACCTCCAGCGACACCGGCCCGGTCATGGGAGTCCATGGTAATTAGGCAAGAATTTCTGACCGCATTGCGACGGACGTCACATATGGTGAAGTTATGCCCAACCCGATAGACCTGCCCGGCCAGGCTGTGTCCAAAGTTCAGCAGTACCTCGAACGCGGCTCGGCGGAACTGCACTACGTGCGCAAGATCTTCGAAGCGGGCGCGTTCCGGATCGAGCCGCCGCAGAACTACGCGGCGACGGCAGCCGACATCTATAAGTGGGGCGAGTTCGGCATGCTGCCGTCGCTGAATGCCAGGCGCAGTCCTGACCGCGCAGCGTGCATCGATGAAGATGGGGAGTTCAGCTACAAGGAGCTCGACGAAGCCGCCCACGCGGTGGCCAACGGGCTGATTGAGAAGGGCGTCAACGGCGGTGACGGCGTCGCCATCCTGGCCCGCAATCATCGCTGGTTTTTGATCGCCAATTACGGCGCCGCCCGGGCCGGCGCCCGCATCATTCTGCTCAACAGCGAATTCTCCGGCCCGCAGATCAAAGAGGTATCGGAGCGCGAAGGCGCGAAGCTGATCATCTACGACGACGAATACACCAAGGCGGTCAGCAAAGCAGAGCCGGAGCTGGGCAAGCTCCGTGCGCTCGGCGTCGACCCGGATAGCGACAAGCCGTCGGGCAGTAAGGACGAAACCCTCGCCGACCTGATCGAACGCAGCAGCAAGGACCCCGCCCCCAAGGTCAGCAAACACGCGTCGATCATCATCCTGACCAGCGGGACCACCGGCACCCCGAAGGGGGCCAACCGCAGCACCCCGCCCACCCTGGCGCCGGTCGGGGGCATCCTGTCGCACGTTCCATTCAAGGCCAACGAGGTGACCTCGCTGCCCGCGCCGATGTTCCACGCGCTGGGCTATCTGCACGGCACCCTGGCGATGTTCCTCGGGTCGACGCTGGTGTTGCGCCGTAAGTTCAAGCCGCCGTTGATCCTGCAAGACATCGAGAAGTACAAGGCGACCGCGATGGTCGTCGTGCCGGTGATGCTGTCACGGATTCTCGAGGCGGTCGAAAAAATGGACAAGAAGCCCGATCTGTCCAGCCTGAAGATCGTGTTCGTGTCCGGCTCCGCCCTGGGAGCCGACCTGGCTGAACGGGCGCTCAAGGACTTGGGCCCGGTGATCTACAACATGTACGGCTCGACCGAGATCGCCTTCGCCACCATCGCGGAGCCCAAGCATCTGGAATTCAATTCGTCAACCGTTGGGCCGGTCGTCAAGGGCGTGAAGGTCAAGATCTTCGACGACAACGGCAAGGAATTGCCGCAGGGCGAGGTCGGGCGGATCTTCGTTGGCAACGCGTTCCCGTTCGAGGGCTACACCGGCGGCGGTAAGAAGCAGGTCATCGACGGGCTGCTGTCCTCCGGCGATGTGGGCTACTTCGATGAAAACAATCTGCTGTACATCAGCGGGCGTGACGACGAGATGATCGTCTCCGGTGGTGAAAACGTGTTTCCGGCCGAAGTCGAGGACCTCATCACCGGACATCCGGACGTGGTGGAGGCCACCGCGATCGGCGTCGAGGACAAGGAGTGGGGCCATCGGCTGCGCGCGTTCGTGGTGAAGAAGGAGAGCGCCGACCTTGACGAGGACGCCGTCAAGCACTATGTGCGTGACCACCTGGCTCGCTACAAGGTGCCCCGGGAGGTCGTCTTCCTCGACGAACTGCCACGCAACCCCACCGGCAAGGTCCTCAAGCGCGAGCTGCGCGAGATGGAGATTTAGTCGCGCGTTAGCGCCGTGCGTGGATGGCCCGCGTGACCTGATCCGTGAGCTTGGGGTCGACCAGCAGCTGGTCGATGAGCGCGGTGATGACCTCCTGCCCGGTCACGCGGGCCACGCCCAACCGGTCGGCGGCCTCCCGCTGCCAGATGTCCAGAGCTCGATGCGTGCTGGCCGACAGGTCGACAGTTCGCCGTGTTCGTTGAGCTCGGGCTGGTTGTTCGCGGGCCCTTTGGTCGATGCCTGGCTGGTCGAGCGCCCGCTGGCCGCGGGGTTGTCCGAGCTTGGCGAGGCGCTCTGTGGGCTCGTCGGGCAGGCGCGACGACGCGCGGGGGCGGAACGACCCCGGGCGCGATTCCATGTTCACGGGTTAACCCCCTCGCTGGTGATGATCAGTAAATCAGTATTTCAGTATACAAGCCGCGAGGGATCTTTGTCTGGGAAACCGCTGGGGGTTTCGCGGGCTCAGCGGGACTGGGTTCGACGCGGTTCCGAGGAGAACCACGAATTAGCCGTGAGAATAGATGGCGGGTGGCCTGATTGATTCCTGCCGTTAATCGAATAGCAATGCGACCTCCTTTCCACAATAAGTAATTCATTAACTACTGAGCCACTGACCAACGCGCCTCAGTAGATCAGTAAAACGCACCTGATCACCTGCGTCAGCGCTGCAAGCGGCATACTGAATGCAGTATCTGCGGCAGTCCTTAAAACCACATACACTGACGACTGGCCAGCGCAACGAAAAACATGATGACGAAATTGACAGCGTCATATAAGCTATTTAGTACGATTTGCTCAGCCATTTCTGGGTAACGTACAGTTGTCGTCAAAGGCGTTGGGAAGGAGCCCCTCGATGAAGATTTCACTGCGATCGGTCCGGCGTTCGGCCGCCGGTGCAGTGGGCGCCGGCGCACTGACCGGAGCGTTGCTGTTCGGTGGTGTGCTTGCTGGCGCGGCCGACGCCCAGGCGGCCCCGTCCGCTCCCGGTACGAGCTTTGCGACATTCGGGCCGCACGGCGACCCTGGCCTCCCGACCCGCCCCGGGGGTGGCGGCGGATGGGGTGGCGGCGGTGGCCACGGTGGTCACGGTGGTCACGGCGTCGGCGGCCCCGGCGGCTTCGGCCGCGGCGGGGGCTGGGGTCATGGCGGCGGACTGGGCCGCGGTTGGGGCGGTCCCGGCGGCGGCTGGGGTCGCGGCGGCCTGGGCCGTGGTGGCTGGGGTCGCGGCGGCTGGGGCGGTGGCCTTGGCCGTGGCGGCTGGGGCGGCGGCGGCTGGGGACCGGGCTGGGGCTTGGGTCGCGGCTGGGGCTGGGGCGGTGGCCCGGGTGGCTTCCTCTGGCACCGGCACTGGTGGAACTGGTGGTGGTGAGGTTCACCATCACCCGCGCGGGCTGCGCCGGCTTTTGGCTGCCGTAGCTAACTAGGCTGGCCGCCCGCGCTCCCATGGGGGGGAATCCATGCCGACCTGGCAACAGTCAGGTCGGCATGGACCTTTTGGGCGAGTCGCAAAAGTGCCGCATTCCTTCCGGATCGGGGGCTTTTGCGACTGCGCGGCGCGATGCGTTACGGGTCGCGGGGGAGTCCGAGCAGCCGCTCGGCGATGATGTTGAGCTGTACCTCGGATGTGCCGCCATAGATGGTGGTGGCCCGGCTGCCCAGCAGGTTGTCGCCCCACTTGCCCGCCGGTTGGTCGGGGTCGCCGATCGCGGCGTCGGCGCCGAAGGATGACACCGCGAATTCGGCATAGCCCTGGCCGGTGCGCATCGACAGCAGCTTGGAGATCGCCGCCGACGGCATGGCGTCACCGCCGGCCAGCGTCAACAGCGTGGAGCGCAAGTTGAGCACCTTGGCGGCATGTCCCTCGGCGATCAGCTGTCCGGCGCGGTGTTGGGCGACCTGATCGAACTGGCCGTCACGCACGAACTCGACGAACTCCGGCAGGGTGGCCAAGAAGTTCGCGTCGCTGCCACCGATCGAAACCCGTTCCGCCGTAAGGGTATTACGACTTACCTCCCAGCCTCGGTTCACTTCGCCAAGCACATTCTCGTCCGGCACAAACACGTCGTCGATGTAGACAGTGTTGAAAAACTCCTCACCGGTGAGCTCACGTAGCGGTTTGACCGTGACGCCTTCGCTTTTCATGTTCAGCAAAAAGTACGTGATGCCATTATGTTTCGGCGCCGACGGGTCCGTGCGGGCCAGCAGCGCACCGCACTGCGAGAACTGTGCGGCCGTCGTCCAGATCTTCTGGCCGGTGATGCGCCAGCCGCCGTCGACCCGGGTGGCCTTGGTCGAGAGTCCGGCCAGGTCGGATCCGGCGCCCGGCTCGGAAAACAGCTGGCACCAAACCATTTCGCCGCGGAAGGTAGGCGGCAGGAACCGCTGCTTTTGCTCCTCGGTCCCGAACGCGACGATCGACGGAATGACCCACGCCGCGATGCCCACCTGCGGCCGCTTCACCCGCCCGTTGGTGAACTCCTGCGCGATGATGATCTGTTCGACCGGACTCGACGCGCGCCCCCACGGCTTGGGCAGATACGGCAACACCCACCCGCCCTCGGCGATCGCGACCCTGCGCGACTGGCGGTCCATTTCCTTGAGCGCGGCCACCTCGTAACGGATTTCGGCCCTGAGCTTTTCGGTGTCTGGGTCCAGGTCGATGTCCACGGGCCGCAAACCGGTCGTGGTTGCGGTGTCCACGACCTTCTGTGGGTATTCCGAGGCCCGGCCGAAGCTGGCGGCCAGCAACAGCGCCCGGCGGTAGTAGACGTTTGCGTCGTGCTCCCAGGTGAAGCCGATGCCGCCGTGCACCTGAATGCAGTCCTGCGTGCAGCGCTGGGCCGCCGCCGGTGCCAGCGTCGCCGCCACGGCCGCCGCGAACTCGACATGCTCGCTGGCCTCGTCGGGTCCGTCTAGGGCCCGCGCGGCGTCCCACACCGCGGCGGTGGCGCGCTCGGTGTCGGCGATCATCTCCGCGCACCTGTGCTTGATGGCCTGGAACTGCCCGATGGGCCGGCCGAACTGCTCGCGGATCTTGGCGTAGGCCGACGCGGTGTCCGTCGCCCAGCGCGCGACGCCGATGGCCTCGGCGGACAGTAGCGTGGTCATCAGCGCGTGTGCGGTTGCCATGCTCAGGTTGCTCAGCACGACGTCGTCGCCGACCTCGACGGCGTTGGCCCGGACATGCGCGATGGGCCGCAGCGGGTCGATGCTCTTGACGGGCTCGATCTCGAGTTGGTCGGCGCGCAGCACCACCCACTCCTCGCCGCTGTCGATCGCAACCGGAAGCACCAGCACGGAGGCCTGCGCCGCGGCGGGGACCGCCCGGACCTCGCCCCGGATCACCAGCACATCACCATGCCTGGTGGCGGTCAGCGCGGAATCCAGCGCGTAGGCGGCGATGGCCGCGCCCGATGCGAGCTCCGCGAGCACCTTGGCGTCGGGGTCGTGGGCGTTGATCAGCGCGCTGGCGATCGCGGACGGCACGAACGGCCCCGGCACCGCGCCGTAGCCGAACTCCGCCAGCACGATCGCCAGTTCGAGGATGCCGTAGCCCTGCCCGCCAACGGATTCGGCGAGGTGCACGCCCTGCAGGCCCTGGTCGGCCGCCGCCTGCCAGTACGGAGGCGGGTTTTCGAGCGGCGTCTCCATGGCTTCGTGCAGCGCCTCCGACGGCGCGACGCGCGTTACCAGGGATCGCACCGAGTCGGCAAGGTCTTGATGTTCGGGGGTGATCGCGATCGGCATTTTTCCGGTATTCCCTCATCCGATTGGGGCCAGGCATCTTCCAAGCTAACAACCGGTCGGTTGGCCGCCGACATTGGTCTGTGCGACGGGCGGCAGCGTTACTGCTGTCGCTCGCCGCAGGAACCATTGCGGCGGCTGCTCGGGGTGCCGGCCAGCCGGTCGAGATACGCGACGTGCAGATTGCCGGTATCGCTACTGCCCGCCGGGCCGTCCTTGCCACGCGGAATACCCGACATTTCGAGACGACAGGCGTCGGCCTGGTCGATCCGTGGGACTGAGTACCGTCCCAATACCCTCAGCGCCACCGCTTGTGGATCCACTTGGCGATGGTGTCGGCCTGTTCGCTGCGCGCGCCAGGGGTGGTGAAGTAGTGATCGGTCACGATCGAGGTATGCGTCTTGTCGGCGCTCGCCAGCGCGTCGTAGATGCGCTGGGCGTCCGACGGGAACACGCCCGTGTCCGCCTCCGCGTTGATCACCAGCGCGGGGCAGGTGATGCGGCCCAGGTGTGGCTCCGCCCGCGTTTGCGACACCCGCAGGCTCCACATGCCCAACCAGTTGCGCAGCGTGGTCGCGGCGGCGATCCCGTAGGCCGAGCGGTTCGCCTTGGCCGGCACACCCGCATAGCACGAATTTGGTTGGCGTTTGGTGGGTTCGATAGTGGGATCGACCATGCGTGGATCGGCCCAGGTCCGACACACGGCGAACGGACGATCCGAAAACCCGGCGGCACGAATGCGCTTGAGTTCCGCCTCGACCCAGTCGGTGATCGCGTGGTTGCGCGCGATCTGCGCCGACCGGTAGCGGTCGAGGAACTCCACCGAATAGGGTGGCCCGTTGCCTTCGTTGAACAGATCGAGTTCGGGATCGGTTGCGACCGGGTCGTTTTCGTCCACAACAGCGGCGTCCATCCAGGCGGTCAGCACATCGGGGCGCCCGGGGTGTGCAGCGGTGGCGACGTAGCCGTCGGCGGGCAACAAGTCGGTCAGCCCGGCCGCCGGGCGCATCCCGTCCAGTGGGGTCACATTCGGCTCGACCGCCTGCGATTGATAGGCGGCCATCAGCGAACCGCCTCCCGAATTCCCCAGCAGGACGACAGTTTCCACGCCCTGCACCTCACGCAGCCAGCGCACCCCCACGCCGATGTCGACCAGCGCATGATCCAGGACAAAGCTGGTCTCAAAGCCGCGAAACCTGGTGTTCCAGCCCAAAAACCCGATACCCCTTTTGGCAAGGTATTCGGCGATGTAGTGCTCGGCGAAATCGATCTGGTAGTGGGTGGCGATCATCGCGACCTTCGGCTTGCGGCCTATGCCGCGGTGGTACAGCCCCTGGCACGGGTGGCCGCCGGCCCCTGCGCGTCCCGCGGTGCGCGACGGCAGTCCCACGAACTCGCGGACGACGCCGGGAGTCCCGCTGTGTCCGGCCAATTCAGCGATCCCCCTTGCTGTAGATGGCCCGGTAGTAGATGTTGGCCAGTGTTCGGATGCACGCCTCGTCGTCGGGTGCTTCGGCCCCTTGGCCGAGCTGGATGTAGCAGAACTGGTTAAGCATGGCCACGATCGCCTCGGCGATCAGTTGCGGGTCGTCTCCGGCGCAATAGCCGTCGGCCTGAGCACGCCTGACCGATTCGGCGATAAACGAGATCGGCCCCGCGCACATCTCGGCCCAGTACTGTGCGAAGTCGTCGTTGATCATCGCCAGTTGCGAGACGCTGATCACCTCGGCGAGGCGGTGGCGGTACGTATGCCAATGGGCGGCGGCGGCCTCCTGCGCCCGTTCGCGATTGGACAGACCGTGTCGGGTCACCGAAAGCGCCCGTTCGTTGGCCTCGTCGCGGAACCGCAGGGCCCACTGCCGGATCATCGCTTCTTTGGAGTCGTAGTAGTTGTAGAACGATGCCGCCGAGCGGCCGGCCTCGGCGGCGATGTCGGCGATGGTGGTCGCAAGAATTCCCTTGCGTGCGACGACCTTTCGTGCGGCGGCATCGATAGCGGCCTGGGTCTGCCGACCGCGGTGCGTCGGGAAGGTCGGGGCTTGACCAGTCGACACCATGCTCTCCCTCTGGATCGAAACTGAACCTGATGTTAGATTCAGATTCGAGCCTTGGCCAGCTCTGGGCCCCGCGAGACCCACCGGGCCCGACGGGAGCCGCAAGATGATCAAGCCGCACAACACCAACACCGAATTCGAACTCGGCGGTATCAACCATGTCGCGCTGGTGTGTTCGGACATGGCGCGCACCGTGGACTTCTACAGCAACGTGCTTGGCATGCCGCTGGTCAAGTCGCTCGATCTGCCGGGCGGCCACGGGCAGCACTTCTTTTTCGACGCGGGCAACGGTGACTGCGTGGCGTTCTTCTGGTTCGCCGGGGCGGCCGACCCGGTGCCGGGCATCTCGTCGCCGGGCGCGCTCCCGGGCATCGGGGACATCACCAGCGCGGTGAGCAGTATGAATCATCTGGCGTTTCACGTGCCGGCCGAGAAGTTCGACGCCTACCGGCAGCGGTTGAAGGACAAGGGTGTGCGGGTGGGGCCGGTGCTCAACCACGACGAGAGTCCGATGCAGGTGTCCGCGACCGTGCATCCCGGGGTGTACGTCCGCTCGTTTTATTTCTACGATCCCGACGGGATCATGCTGGAATTCGCCTGTTGGGTAAGGGAATTCGACACAACGGACACACCGGCGATACCCAAGACCGCGGCGCAGCGGCGACCGCCGGTGACTGCGGATCGCTAGACGCCTGGATCCCGGGGTATGGCTGTGGCGGCTGCCGCTTTTCCCGTGAGGCCGTACAGGTTCGGGTCCGCGAGTTTGTTGAGCAACGACGCCAACTGATCGACAAGTTGATCCGGCTCGAGCCGCACATCACCCGCCAACCAGGCGCTGATGGCCTGTCCGACACCACCCACAGCGAAGTGCGTCCCCGCCTTGAGGCGGTCGTTTGCCGGCCTCCGCAGCGCGCCCACCGCGTAGTGGCCGGACAGGATGGCGAACAGCGCGCTGGACTCCGCGCGCTTACGCATGATGATGGCGTCGGCGAGTTGCGTACTGAACAACAGGCGCCCGATGCGGGTGTCGTTGGAGATTGTCCGCACGATATTGGCCAGCCCGGCTCGGGGCCGTTCACGGGCGGGCGCGGCCGCTACCGCGGCCTGGGTGGTGGTGGCCAACTCGGCGACCACCCAATCGAATACGTTGCCGACGAATTCGTCTCTGTCGGAGAAGCTTTCGTAGAAGTAGCGGGCGGCCAGCCCGGCGCGTTGACATACGCCGCGGACGGTCAGCACGGAAAGATCTTGTCGCTCGGCTCCCAGCAGATCCAATCCGGCGGCCAATAACCTTCGGCGGCGCTCGGCGAGTCGATCGGCGGCCTCAACCCCTCGGTATGGCCGCACGCTCGAACTCACCACCTTTGATCCACCTTGACAGCAGAGCAACTCGACGACAATATCAGGAAACAGGCGTTCGCACAATTTGCGGCCGGCAGGCGAGAGGACGTGTGATGGCGATTCGAAACGCCCTTAACAAGCCCGTCCCGCACGTCGAGCGCCCGACGGCGGACCCGCCGAGACCGCGGCGCTCTGGGCGGCGCCCGCCGGCCAAGTTTGCAGACGGCCTGATGGGCGTGGCGCTGCTTGCCGGTCCGGCCAACGTGATCATGCAACTGGCGCGGCCCGGCGTGGGCTACGGCGTGATGGAGAGTCGGGTCGAAAGCGGCCGCATCGACCGTCATCCGATCAAAAGGGCGCGCACCACGTTCACCTATCTCGCGGTTGCCGCCGCCGGCAGCGATGAGCAGAAGGCGGCTTTCCGCCGCGCGGTGAACGGGGCGCACGCGCAGGTCTATTCGATGCCCGAAAGTGCGGTGCCTTATAACGCTTTTGATGTTGACCTGCAGCTGTGGGTGGGGGCCTGCCTGTACAAGGGCGGGCTGGATATTTACCGCACCTTCGTGGGCGATCTGGACGGCGAGGAGGCCGAACGTCATTACCGCGAAGGCATGACGCTGGCTACCACGTTGCAGGTGCCGCCGGAAATGTGGCCGGCCGACCGGGCCGCTTTCGACCGGTACTGGCAGGAATCGCTGGCCAGGGTGCACATCGACGATGCCGTCCGCGAATTCCTGTATCCGATTGCCGTGTCCCGAATCCGGGGCATCCGCGTGCCGCGGCCACTGCGCAAGGTGCCCGAGGGGATCGCGCTGATGATCACTACCGGCTTTCTGCCGCAACGGTTTCGCGACGAGATGCGGCTGCCGTGGGACGCCGTCCGGCAGCGCCGCTTCGACCGACTGATGGCCGTAGTGAGGACGGCCAACCGGATGCTGCCCCGCGTCGTGCGCCAGTTCCCGTTCAACCTGATGCTGTGGGATCTCGATCGGCGGATCAGGACCGGTCGGCCCTTGGTCTGACGACGGTCGCAGGTGGCGCAAGTTCGCGGCGAGCGCGTCATCGATTACCGAGCCCAGCGATTTGACCTCGTTCGCGTGCGCGCCGCTTCGCGGCTGCGGGCAGCTCATCGGAAATGGACACGGTGGTGCGAATGACGACAAAACTCGCGGTTCGAATTGAAAATGATTATCAACACCAGTAAGCTCTGAGCCCAGTGAAACCGTCGGGGTAGGAGTGCTGTGACGGCACCGATCTGGATGGCTTCGCCTCCCGAGGTCCACTCCGCCCTGCTCAGCGCCGGCCCGGGGCCGGGGTCATTGCTGGCGGCGGCGGGGGCGTGGGACTCGCTGAGCGCCGAATATGCCTCCGTCGCAAACGAACTCACCGCCGTGGTGGGCCAGGTGCAGGCCGGCGCGTG
>NZ_JAFBAR010000113.1 GCF_019247635.1 Mycobacterium sp. | reverse complement strand
GGCGAGACCGCCAAGCTGCTGCGCATGGAAGACGAGCTGGGCAAGCGCGTCGTCGGGCAGCGCAAGGCCGTGCAGGCCGTGTCCGACGCGGTGCGTCGCAGCAGGGCCGGCGTCGCCGACCCCAACCGGCCCACCGGATCGTTTCTGTTCCTCGGCCCCACCGGCGTCGGCAAGACGGAGCTGGCCAAGGCGCTCGCCGACTTCCTGTTCGACGACGAGCGCGCCATGGTCCGCATCGACATGAGCGAGTACGGCGAGAAGCACTCGGTGGCCCGGCTGGTCGGCGCGCCGCCCGGCTACATCGGCTACGACCAGGGTGGTCAGCTGACCGAGGCGGTGCGCCGGCGGCCCTACGCCGTGGTGCTGTTCGACGAGGTCGAAAAGGCCCACCCGGACGTGTTCGACGTGCTGCTGCAGGTGCTCGACGAGGGCCGGCTGACCGACGGCCAGGGCCGCACCGTCGACTTCCGCAACACGATCCTGATCCTGACGTCCAACCTCGGGTCGGGCGGCAGCGAGGAGCAGGTGATGGCGGCGGTGCGCGCGGCGTTCAAGCCGGAGTTCATCAACAGGCTCGACGACGTGCTGGTCTTCGACGGGCTGAATCCCGAAGAGCTGGTGCAGATCGTCGACATTCAGCTGCAGCAGTTGGCCAAGCGGCTGGCGCAGCGCAGGCTGCAACTCGAGGTGTCGCTGCCGGCCAAGCGCTGGTTGGCGCAGCGCGGCTTCGACCCAGTGTACGGCGCGCGTCCACTGCGGCGGTTGGTGCAGCAGGCGATCGGTGACCAGTTGGCCAAGATGCTGCTGGCCGGTGACGTGCACGACGGCGACGTCGTCCCGGTCAACGTCAGTGCGGACGGCGACGCGCTGGTCCTGGGCTAACTCTGGTCGCGTTTCGGCGCGGCGCCCAGCTCGAAGTCTCGGGTCTGGGCGCCCGCGTCGATAACCGCCTGCAGCCGTGCGCGGGCGGCCGGGTGCGCGAGGGTCTCGCGAAGCAGGTCGTCCTCGACGCGCAGCCCGGCCGCCAGATCCGGGTTGGCCGCTGCCTCGACCGCGCGTTTGGCGTTCGCGATGGCCGGCGGAGGGTACGACGCGATGCGGGCGGCCAGCCTGTCGACGAAGCGCCGCAGCTCCGTGGCGGGTAGCGCGCGGTTGACATATCCCCAGGATTCGGCTGTCGCGGCGCCGAAGTCCATGCCGCCCAGGATGACTTCGAGGGCCCGTTCGCGGCCGACCAGCCGGGGCAGCCGTTGGGTGGCCCCGCCGCCGGGAATGATCCCCACCGCCACCTCCGGCTGGCCGAACCGCGCCTTGCCAAGGGCGGCATAGCGCATGTCGAAGGCCATCGCGAACTCGCTGCCGCCGCCGCGGCAGACGCCCTCGATGACCGCGATGGTGGCCTTCGGCAGGGTGCGGAACAGCTCCATGGTGGCGTTGAACGGGGACAGCTCGTCCGGCGGCGCGGTGGCCTCGGTGACAGGGCCGCGCAGGCGGTCGAGCAGCGCGACGTCGGCGTGGGCGATGAAGAATTGCGGGTCGGCCGAATCGACGATCAGCACGCGCACCCCGTCGTCGGCCGCGATCTCCCGAGCAAGGCGACCGACCTCGGTCAACAATCGCGCATCAAGCAGATTGATCGGCGGATTGTCAATCGTCGCCCGACAGACGCCGTCCGCCACCGCGACGCGCATCAGCTGATAGTCCTCGTAGGCCATGGCCGGAACACTACGGGGACGGCCAGCAAACCTTAATTCGCTTGTGACCTGGTCGCATTCCCTGTTCCGGGCCGACAGCAGATACTCTATTCGGGATGGTCCCGCTTTGGTTCACGCTCTCCGCGCTGTGCTTCGTCGGTGCGGGGGTGTTGCTGTACATCGACATCGACCGGCGCCGCGGGCGCAGCAGGCGCCGTAGGTCCTGGGCGCGGTCGCATGGATTCGACTACGAGCGCGATTCCAACGACATCCTGAAGCGTTGGACACGCGGCGTGATGTCGACGGTGGGCGATGTCCCGGCGCACAACGTCGTGCTGGGGCAGATCCGTGGCGAGGCGGTGTACATCTTCGATCTCGAGGAAGTCGCCACGGTGATCGCGTTGCACCGCAAAGTGGGCACGAACGTGGTGGTCGACCTGCGGCTCAAGGGGCTCAAAGAGCCGCGGGAGAGCGACATCTGGCTGCTGGGTGCGATCGGGCCGCGGATGGTGTACTCCACCAACCTCGACGCCGCGCGGCGGGCCTGCGACCGGCGCATGGTCACCTTCGCGCACACCGCGCCCGCCTGCGCCGAGATCATGTGGAACGAGCAGAACTGGACCTTGGTCGCCATGCCGATCGCCAGCACCCGCACGCAGTGGGACGAGGGGCTGCGCACCGTGCGACAGTTCAACGACCTGCTGCGGGTGCTGCCGCCGTTGCCGCAGGAGATACCCCAGGAGGAAGCGGCGCCGCGCAACGCGGCTCCGAGCCGACCGTTGGCGCCGGCGGGCCGCGCCGAGTTGCCGCAGCGGCACGCGCAGGCCGAGGCCGGCTTGCTGTCCGACGCGGGCCGCCGCGAGCCGGTGCGCCGGGAAGCCAGGGACGCCAGGGACGGTGGCAAACCAGATGTCATCCGGCGCCCTCCGCCCGTCGGTCGCAACGGCCAACAAGCGTCCAACTACCAGCGCTGATACCGCATGCCGCGACCCGTCGCCCTGATCACAGGGCCCACCTCCGGGATCGGTGCCGGCTACGCGCGCCGCTATGCGCGCGCCGGCTACGACCTGGTGCTGGTGGCCCGTGACGTCGCACGGTTGCAGCAATTGGCCGACGAGCTGACGGAGCACGAAGGCCAGGTTGAGATTCTGCCCGCAGACCTCGCCGACGCCGCCGACCGTGACAAGGTCGCGCAGCGGCTGTCTAACGGGGTGCGGGTGCTGGTGAACAACGCCGGCTTCGGGGTGTCCGGTGAATTCTGGACGTCCGACCCGGCCATGCTGCAGGCGCAGCTCGACGTCAACGTGACCGCGACGATGCAACTGACCAGGGCCGCGTTACCGGCCATGCTCGACGCGGGGGCCGGCACCGTCGTCAACGTCGCCAGCATCACCGGTCTGCTGCCGGGAAGGGGAGCGACGTACTCGGCGTCCAAAGCGTGGACCGTGTCGTTCTCCGAGGGCCTGGCCGGGTCGCTAGCCGGCACCGGCGTGGGGGTGCACGCGGTCTGCCCGGGCTACGTCCGCACCGAATTTCACAGCCGCGCCGGCGTGGACGTGGCCCAGGTGCCGTCCTACCTGTGGCTCGAGGTCGACGAGGTGGTCGACGAGAGCATCGCCGACATCGCCCGCGGCAAGGTGATCAGCGTCCCGAGCCTGCGGTACAAGTACCTGGTCGCGGCCGGGCAGACGATGCCGCGCAAGCTGGTCCGGGCGGCCACCGGGCGGTGGGCACCGCGCCGGGTGGCTCGGGTGGCCGTTCAACGCCTGCGCGGCGGTGGTCGTGGCCGCGCCTGAGCAGCAGGAACTGGCCGACCTGGTGCGCCGGTTGTCGGTGGTGCACGGCCGCGTCACGCTGTCGTCGGGCAAGGAGGCCGACTACTACGTCGACCTGCGCCGCGCCACCCTGCACCACCGCGCGTCCGCACTCATCGGTCGGCTGATGCGCGAACTCACTCAGGACTGGGACTATGCCGTGGTCGGCGGTTTGACCTTGGGCGCCGATCCGGTCGCGACGGCGATCATGCACGCGCCCGGCCGCCCGATCGACGCCTTTGTAGTCCGCAAATCCGCGAAAACCCATGGGCTGCAACGCCTTATCGAGGGATCCGAGGTATCGGGGCAGCGGGTGCTGGTGGTGGAGGACACCAGCACCACGGGTGCCTCGGCGCTGACGGCGGTGCGGGCCGTCCAAGACGCGGGCGGCGACGTGCTGGGTGTCGCCACAGTGGTGGACCGCGCCACCGGCGCCGCCGAGGCCATCGAAGCCGAGGGCCTGCCCTACCGCAGTGTGCTGGGGCTCGCCGAACTGGGGCTGGGTTAGTCTGCCAGCCGTGCGCACCCTGATTGGCCTGCTTTGCGTGGCCGTCTGCCTGGTGTGCTGCTCGAAGGCCAACCAGCCCGTCCGGCCTTACGGCGCCCTGGGCGCGCGGGTCGGCGAATCGCTGGCGCTGTTGGGCTGGAACATGGCGGTGTCGAATCTGCGCTGGGACGGCGACTACGTGCTGGTCGACGTCGACGCCGCCCCGACCGATCCCAAGGCGGCGCACGCCAAAGCCGAGGACATCCGCTTCGGGCTTTACGGTGCCCTGAATCACCCGATGGAATCCGCCGGGCTGGGCAGCTGTGATGACGCCGTTCAAGCCGGAGTGCACGATGCCAAGCCGCTCTCGGCGCCGCCCGACCGGCTCACCGGCACCGTCTGCCTGGGCCCGCTGACGGACCGCAGCCAGGTCCGCGGGGTGTACAGCTATTCGGCGCGGGACCGCATCTCGAATACCTCGGCGGCCTATCCGGCGGCGTTTCCGGTGGGTCTGATGCCGACCAACGTCAACGACACGGGCCTGGTGGTCAAGTCCACCAGCCTGTCGGCGTGGCGCGCCGACGGGACCCCGGTGACCCAGGCGCAGCTCGGAGACCCGACGGCCTTCAGCGGCAACGGCTACATGCTGATGGGATTGCAGGCCAGCGCGGTCACAGCGCGCTATCGCGACGACTCGGCCAAGCGTGGCGGACCGATGATGCTGCTCACGTCACCGACGCTGCCCGGCCGCGGCCTGAACCCGGCGTGCGCAACGTATGGTTCGTCGGTGCTGATCCTGCCCGACGCGTCGTTGGACGCGGTGCAGGTCAGTGCGTCGCTGTGCACCCAGGGTGAGATCAACGAGGCGTTGCTGTACGCGACGGTGGCGGTAGTCGGAACCCACGCCGCGGTGTGGACCACAAAGTGACAGAACCGGGGCCGACCGAATGGGGTGCGCCGGCCGGCGGTGTCGGGCCGTGGACGGGCGAGTCGCCCGACGACCCGCGCTATGACCCAATCCTGTTGCGCGACGGCGATACTCGCAACGTCGTCGATGCCTACAGGTACTGGACCCGGGAGGCGATCATCGCCGACATCGACGGGCGCCGGCACGCCCTGCACGTGGCGATCGAGAACTTCGGCCACGACGCCAACATCGGTTCGGTGGTGCGCACCGCCAACGCGTTCGCCGTGGATACGGTGCACATCGTCGGGCGCCGGCGCTGGAACCGCCGCGGTGCCATGGTGACCGACCGCTACCAGCGGCTGTGTCATCACGACAGCACGGCCGAATTGTTCGACTTCGCCGGCCGGGCCGGGTTGACCGTCGTCGCGGTGGACAACGTCCCAGGGGCCGCACGGCTGGAACAGACCGCGCTGCCGCGGGATTGCCTGCTGGTGTTCGGTCAGGAAGGCCCCGGCATCACCGACGACACCCGTTCGGGGGCAGCGCTCACCGTGTCGATCGCCCAGTTCGGTTCGACGCGCAGCATCAACGCCGGCGTCGCCGCCGGGATCGCGATGCACGCCTGGATCCGGCAGCACGGGGACATGACGCGCGCCTGGTAGGGCAGGATCTAGTGCTATGGAGCAGGTATGGGCGAACCGGGCCGCCAGCGCTGAAACGGCAGTGGCGCAACGGCATCTGAAACGGCTCTGGGCACTACCGGGAACGCAGTTGGGCGCGGTGGCCTGGCCGTCGGACCGCAACGCCCGACTGTTCGGCACCTGGCACTACTGGTGGCAGGCGCATCTGCTGGATTGCCTCGTCGATGCGCAACTGCGGGACCCGCAGCCACAGCGCCGCGCCGGGATCAACCGCCAGGTCCGCTCGCACCGCCTGCGGAACAACCTCTCCTGGATCAACAGCTACTACGACGACATGGCGTGGCTGGCGCTGGCGCTGGAACGCGCCGCCCGCATCGCCGGCGTCGAGCGCCGCAAGGCGCTACGCAAGCTCGCCGACCAGTTCGTGACGGCGTGGGTACCCGAGGACGGCGGCGGTATCCCGTGGCGCAAGCAGGACCAGTTCTTCAACGCGCCCGCCAACGGCCCGGCCGGGCTCTTCCTGGCCCGTTACGGCGACCGGATGCGGCGGGCCCAGCAGATGGCCGACTGGATCGACGAAACCCTGATCGACCCCGACACCCACCTGGTGTTCGATGGCATCAAGGGCGGTTCACTGGTGCGCGCGCAGTACACCTACTGCCAGGGTGTAGTGCTCGGGCTGGAAACCGAACTGGCCGCACGCACCCACGACGACCGGCACGGTCCGCGGGTGCACCGGCTGGTCGCCGCGGTCGACGAGCACATGGCGCCCTCAGGCGTGCTGCGCGGCGCCGGGGGCGGCGACGGGGGCCTGTTCTCCGGTGTCACCGCCCGCTACCTCGCGCTGGTCGCCACCACGTTGCCCGGGGACTCGGCCGACGACGTCACCGCGCGCGAGACCGCCCGCAAAATCGTGCTGACGTCGGCCAAATCGGCGTGGGAGTACCGCCAGACGACCGACGGACTGCCGGTGTTCGGCCCGTTCTGGGACCGCGACGCGGAGCTGCCCACTGCGGGCGGCCAGCAGGCGAAGTTCGTCGAGGGCGCGGTGAACAGTTCCGCGGTCGCCGAGCGGGACCTGTCCGTGCAGCTGTCGGGCTGGATGTTGATGGAGGCCGCCCACTCACTCGGGTAGCGCGGGCGCGTCGGGTTCCTTCTCGGCGGGGGCCCGCCTGCGCGACCGGTAGCTGCGCCACGCCGCGATGAAGGCCGGCAACATCGACACGAACAGGATGCCCAGGATGATCTTTTCCAGGTTCTGGTGCACGAACGGCACGTTGCCCAGGAAGTAGCCGGCCACGGTCACGCCGCCACCCCAGAGCACGCCGCCGACGATGTCGAATGCCAGGTACACCGGGTACCGCATGTAGGACACCCCGGCGACCACCGGCGTGAACGTCCGTACGAACGGCATGAACCGGGCCAGGATGATGGCCCTCGACCCGTACTTCTCGAAGAAGGCGTGCGACTCGGTCACGTAGTGCTGCTTGAAGAACCGGGAGTCTTCCTTCTTGAACAGTGCCGGTCCGATCCGGCGGCCGATGAAGTACCCGGTCTGGTCCCCGAGGATGGCGACCACCGCGACGGCCGGGGCCAATACCCAGATGTTCAGCGTCCCCTGGGCGGCCAGCAATCCGCCGGTGAACAGCAGCGACTCGCCGGGCAGCAGGGGGAACAGCAACCCCGTCTCGACGTAGACGATGACCAGGATCGTCGGCAGCACCGCGGAGGCGAACAGGCCCTTGGGGCCGATCCAGAACATCGGGTCGAGGATGGTCCCCGAGGCCATCACGGCGGTGCTCATGACGCTTCAACATACCGGTCGTGGTTGGCCGCGACACGAAGTCGTGGGGTTGCGATACTTATCCGGTCCCGGCCGCCAGGAGGAGTTCTCATGCCCATCGCAACACCCGAGGTCTACGCCGAGATGTTGGGACGCGCGAAGGACAACTCGTACGCGTTCCCGGCCATCAACTGCACGTCCTCGGAGACCGTCAACGCCGCGATCAAGGGCTTCGCCGACGCCGGCAGCGACGGCATCATCCAATTCTCCACTGGCGGTGCCGAATTCGCTTCGGGGCTCGGCGTCAAGGACATGGTGGCCGGTGCGGTGGCGCTGGCCAAGTTCACCCGCAGCATCGCGGCCAGGTACCCGATCAACGTCGCGCTGCACACCGACCACTGCCCCAAGGACAAGCTGGACAGCTACGTGCGGCCGTTGCTGGCGATCTCGGCCAAACGGGTGGCGGCGGGCAAGGATCCGCTGTTCGGCTCGCACATGTGGGACGGTTCCGCGGTGCCGATCGCGGAGAACCTTGCCATCGCCCAGGAACTGCTCAAGGAAGCGGCGGCCGCCAAGATCATCCTGGAAGTCGAGATAGGCGTGGTTGGCGGCGAAGAGGACGGCGTGGAAGCCGAGATCAACGAAAAGCTGTACACCACGGCCGAGGACTTCGAGAAGACCATCGAGGCCCTCGGCGCCGGTGAGCACGGCAAGTACCTCCTGGCCGCGACGTTCGGCAACGTGCACGGCGTCTACAAACCCGGCAACGTCAAGCTGCGGCCCGACGTGCTGGCCGAAGGGCAGCAGGTGGCGGCGGCCAAACTCGGCGTGGCCGGTGATGCCAAGCCGTTCGACTTCGTCTTCCACGGCGGTTCGGGCTCGCTGAAGTCGGAGATCGAGGAGGCCCTGCGCTACGGCGTGGTGAAGATGAACGTCGACACCGACACCCAGTACGCGTTCACCCGCCCGCTGGCGGCCCACATGTTCACCAACTACGACGGCGTGCTCAAAGTCGACGGCGAGGTGGGCAATAAGAAGGTCTACGACCCGCGCAGCTATCTCAAGAAGGCCGAGGCGTCGATGACCGAGCGGGTCGTGGAGGCCTGCAACGACCTGCACTGCGCGGGCAAGTCGCTGGGGGTCTAACCCTTGCGTCTCTGCGCGCGTCTCTGCGCGCACTAAGGGCTACCCGCTGGGGGACTGGCAGATCTTCCACTGGTCGTCGCGGAATTGCAGGTCAAGGCTGCGGGTCGAGCGGACCTGCGGGTCGTAGGCCATGAACGTTGTGACATTGGCCTCGGCGTGTTGGCCGTTGACCACCACCTGGTCGATGCTGGCGATCACCGGAAATTGCTTGGCGGCCGCGACCCGGTGGTAGGTCTCCTGCCACGCGTGCTCGTCGTAGTCGGCGTAGCCGTCGCGGGTGGTGCCGCAGGTGATGCTGCGCAGCGTGGACAGGTCGCCGGTCTGCACGGCGGCGTCGAAGCTCTGGATGGTGTGCCGCACCTGATCTTCCTGCGAGACCTTCGCATGCTTGCTGTGGGTGAGCAGCAGGGTGCCCAGGATCGCGATGGCCGCCAACGCCAGCACCACCAGGACGATCGCCAGCACCCAGCCCCAGTTGAAATGCCGGGACTGCGTCGGCGACGTGCCCCCATCGCGGGGCGGGATAGATTGCGGCACAGCGGCTTTGGTTGGTGCGCCGGACGGCGTGGTGGGGGCTCCTGCGCTGGTTTGGATTATCTCCGTCGCCGGCTCCGCCGCGGTGTCGATGACCTGGGTTTCCTTCGCGTCGAAGCCAGGCGCGGTGAACCGGCGTTCGCGTTGGCTGTCCGGCGCCGCGGGATCGATGACCGGCCCGCCTGTGCTGATCACGGTGGTGTCGGCGTCGCTGGGCGCCGGGGGATAGACCTCGGTGGGGTGTTCGCCGGCGTCCTCGGGTCCGCCTCGCGGGTCGGGCTCGGGTGGGTTGGGCATGAGTGGAGCTTAGCGACCACCGCCGGGGCCGTGCGACGGCAGAATGGGGACCATGACACGGATGGGCGATCTCCTGGGACCTGAGCCAATCTTGCTGCCTGGTGACAGCGAGGCCGAGGCGGAGCTACTGGCGGGTGAGAATCCGGGCATCGTCGCCGCGGCGCATCCGGCCGCGTCGGTGGCGTGGGCGGCGCTGGCCGAAGAGGCGCTGGCCGACGACAGGGCCATCACCGCCTACGCCTACGCCCGCACTGGCTACCACCGCGGCCTGGACCAGTTGCGCCGCAATGGCTGGAAGGGCTTCGGCCCCGTGCCGTATGCGCACGAACCCAACCGAGGGTTCCTGCGCTGCGTGGCCGCGCTGGCGCAGGCGGCCGACACCATCGGTGAAACCCCCGAGTACGGGCGCTGCCTGGATCTGCTCGACGACTGCGACCCCGCGGCCCGCGCCGCGCTGGGGCTCTAGAAATTCTCCGAACAGCTTTCGTCGGGGCACTCGATCTGGACGGTGGCGTGGTCGAGGCCGCGTTCGCGCAACACCGCCCGCGCCGCGCTGAGCACTTTGGCGGAATCCGCGGTGCTGGTCAGGTGCGCGGTGCACATGTCCTTGCCGGGCGACAGCGTCCACACATGCAGGTCGTGCACCGCGGTCACGCCGTCGACCGCTCCCAACGCCGAGCGCAGCTCCTCGACGTCGATGTGGGCCGGCGACGTTTCGGACAGGATCCGCAACGCCGCGCGGGCCAGCGAAATCGCCCGCGGCAGCACCCACAACGCCACCAGGACGGCGACCACCACGTCGGCGTAGGGCCAGTGCGTCGTGAGGGTGACGATGCCGGCGATCAGCACGCCGAGGCTGCCGACAGTGTCGGCGACGACCTCCATGTAGGCGCCCCTGACCGCCAGGCTGCCCCCGGATTGTGAACGCAGCAGCAGCGCCACCACCAAATTGGCCGCCAGCCCGGCCAGGGCCACGACCACCATCGGCACGCCGGGGATGGACGGCGCGTTACCGAGCCGTGCGATCGCCTCGTAGAGGATGAACGCCGCGACCCCGACGAGCAGGACGGCATTGGCGACGGCGGTGAACACCTCGGCGCGATGCCAGCCGTAGGTGCGCTCGGGGGAGGTGCTGCCGCGCTTGGCCAGCGCGACCGCGGCCAGTCCCATGAACACCGCGACCACGTCGGTCAGCATGTGCCCCGCGTCGGCCAGCAGCGCGATCGAGTTGATCAGCAGCGATGTGGTCAGTTCCACCACGAAGAACGCCGCGAGGATCGCCGCGGCCATGATCATGCGGGGGATCACCCGAGACTCGTCAGCCGCGGCGGGTGTGTGACTGTGTCCGGCGCCCATAGGCAGTCAATATATGCGTGTTATTGCATGTATTGCAAGGGTCAGAACCAGCGGCGCCAGAACAGGGTCAGCGAGTAGCCGGCGTTGGACAGCACCCGGGGCACGCCGGAGAACTCGAACAGCCACTGCACGAACCCGAAGAGGTATTGATTCACCACCGGGGCCAGCAGCAGGAAGAACAGAATGAACACCCCGTACTGCTTGGCCGGTGCGACCGCGCGCTGCGTCTCGGCACTCAGATGCGGCTCCAGCGCGTCGTAACCGTCCAGGCCGGGGATCGGCAGCAGGTTCAGCACCACCGCCATGATCTGCAGGAACCCGAGGAAGGCCACTCCCGCCCAGAGCACCCAGTGCTGTGGGTCCCGGGGATCGAAGAACAGTCTGGTGAGCGTCAGCAGCAGCGCCGCCAGTATCAGATTTGCCGCCGGGCCCGCCAGGCTGACCAGCGTGCGCCGGGTCGGCGTCATGAACCAGGTGCGCAGGTACACCGCGGCGCCGGGCAGGCCGATCCCGCCCAGCGCGATGAAGACCATCGGCAGCAGCAGCGAGAGGCCGGGATTGCTGTAGCGCCTCGGGTCCAGGGTCAGGTAGCCGCCCACGGCCGCGTCGTGGTCGCCGAATCGCCACGCGGTGAACGCGTGGCCGAATTCGTGTAGGCACAGCGACACCAACCACCCGGCGATGACGAAGGTGAACACCCCGGCATAGGACAGCGGTCGCACCTCGTCGCCGGCCAGCCAGGCCAGCACGCCGCCGGTGGCCGTCACACCAACCAGGGCCAAGAAGATCGGGCTAGGTCTCACGGTCGAAAACTACCGGACCAGCAGCCAGCCCTCGAGGTGGCGGTAGAACGTCGAACGGCGGGCCGAACGCGAGGCCGGGACGCCGTCGCGCACCACGAGGACACCGGTACTGCCCAGTTGGACCGCGCGCCCGGTGACCCAACGACGTCGAAACCCATTGCCGTGCAACGTCGCCCGCAGGCCCGGCGCGGCACGCGTGGGTTCGATGCGCACCCCGGCGACGTCGCCGTCGAACAGCACGGTGTCGTCCACGACGGCCTCGCCGTGCAGGACCGGCCGCTCGTCCGGCGGCAACCAATCGGCACGTCCCACGATCACCGACCCCGTCTCGTCGCGGATCAGCGGCACCCGTCGGGCCGAACCGTGCCGCGCGCGCCGCGCCGCCCGCCGACCCGCCGGCAGGCGGTAGATCCGGGTTGCCGCGCTGCGCCGGCGCGGCACGTAACCGACCTCGACGTCGAGCCGGTCGGCGCGCAACAACCGGTTGAGCACCGCGGCCAGGTCGGCGTCGGCGCCGACCACCAGCAGCCGTCGGTAGGGGCCGATCGCGTCGTCTATGGCCGCGTGGGTGGGCAGGCCCTGCAGCGGGCCGGGGACCCGCCGATCCGCGAACGGCAGCACCGCCACACTGGAAATCAAGACCCTCCTCGCGAGCTGCTGAGATAGGGTAGCTCACCGGCTGGACCACAATTTGGTGGTGACCCGCTGCACCCGGCTGCGATCACCACGACTGAGCAGGGAGCATGTCATGCCGGCAATCGTCCTCATCGGCGCCCAGTGGGGTGACGAGGGCAAAGGTAAGGCCACTGACCTGCTCGGTGGTCGCGCGCAATGGGTGGTGCGCTATCAGGGCGGCAACAACGCCGGGCACACCGTCGTCCTGCCCACCGGCGAGAACTTCGCGCTGCACCTCATCCCGTCGGGGGTGCTCACACCCGGCGTCACCAACGTCATCGGCAACGGCGTGGTGGTCGATCCCGGGGTGCTGCTCAGCGAACTCAAGGGGCTGGAAGACCGCGGCGTCGACACCTCCAAGCTGCTGATCTCCGCCGACGCCCACCTGCTGATGCCCTACCACGTGGCCATCGACAAGGTCACCGAGCGGTACATGGGCAGCAAGAAGATCGGCACCACCGGCCGTGGTATCGGGCCGTGCTATCAGGACAAGATCGCGCGGATGGGGATCCGGGTCGCCGACGTGCTCGACCCCGAACTGCTGACCCACAAGATCGAGGCCGCGCTCGAGCTCAAGAACCAGATCCTGGTCAAGATCTACAACCGCAAGGCGCTGGAACCCGAGCACGTCGTACAGGTCCTACTCGAACAGGCCGAGGGATTCCGGCATCGCATCGCCGACACCCGGCTGCTGCTCAACAACGCGCTGGAGGCCGGCGAAACCGTCCTGCTGGAGGGCTCGCAGGGAACCCTGCTCGACGTCGACCACGGCACCTATCCGTATGTCACGTCGTCAAATCCGACGGCGGGCGGCGCGGCCGTCGGCTCCGGCATCGGCCCGACCAGGATCGGGACCGTGCTGGGCATCCTCAAGGCCTACACCACCCGCGTGGGCTCGGGCCCGTTCCCCACCGAGCTGTTCGACGAGAACGGCGAGTACCTGTCCAAGACCGGTGGGGAGTTCGGCGTCACCACCGGGCGGCGCCGGCGCTGCGGCTGGTTCGACGCCGTCATCGCCCGCTACGCGAGCCGGGTCAACGGCATCACCGACTACTTCCTGACCAAGCTCGACGTGCTCTCCAGCCTCGAAACCGTGCCGGTCTGCGTGGCCTACGAGATCGACGGCAAACGCACCCCAGAGATGCCCATGAGCCAAAGCGAGCTACACCGGGCCAAACCGGTCTACGAGGAGCTGCCCGGTTGGTGGGAGGACATCTCGGCGGCGCGGGAGTTCGACGACTTGCCCGCCAAGGCGCGCGACTATGTGCTGCGGTTGGAAGAGCTTGCCGAAGCGCATGTTTCGTGTATCGGCGTGGGCCCGGGACGGGACCAAACGATCGTGCGCCGCGACGTATTGGCGGCCTCGTGACAGAGGCTGACCCAAACCAGGAATCCGATCCGAAGGAACTCGACCCCGAATACGAACACCACGGCGGCTTTCCGGCGTATGGACCGGCCGAGCCTGGCGCGGGTTTCCGACGATTCGTCGAGACCATGCGCCGGGTGCAGGATTTGGCGGTGTCCGCCGACCCGGACGGCGGGGTATGGGACAAAGCGGCCGAGCACGCCGCGGCGCTGGTCGAGCTGCTCGGCCCCTTTCAGGCCGCCGAGGAAGGCAAGGCCCCGGCCGGGCGGACGCCGGACCTGCCCGGGATGGGCAGCCTGCTGCTGCCGCCCTGGACGCTGACGCGGTATGCCCCCGACGGTGTCGAGATGACCGGGCATTTCAGCAGGTTCCACGTCGGCGGCAACCACGCAGTGCACGGCGGTGTGCTGCCCCTGCTGTTTGATCACCTGTTCGGCATGATCGTGCACGCCGCCGGACGGCCGATCAGCCGCACGGCCTTCCTGCACGTCGATTACCGCAACGTCACCCCGATCGATGTCCCGCTGGCGGTACGTGGACGGGTCACCCGCGTCGAGGGCCGCAAGGCGTTTGTGGGCGCGGAATTGGTCGACGGTGGCGATGGCGGCCAGGTATTGGTCGATGGCGGCCAGGTATTGGCCCAAGCCAACGGCCTGATGGTGCGGCTACTGCCTGGTCAGCCCTGAGTACCGCCCGCCGGCCCCTATCCTTGACCTGTGACAGACGAGCGCACCGCGGTCCCCGACGCCACGCCGGCCGAAAGCGAGGGCGAAGTCCGGCCCCGGGTGGTGCTGCTGGGTTCCGGTGAGCTCAGCCGGGAGCTGGCGATTTCGCTGCGCCGACTCGGCGCGGAGGTCATCGCCATCGACGGGTACGCCTATGCCCCCGCGCACGCGGTAGCCGATCAGTCGCTGGTGGTCACGATGACCGACGGGGCAGAGCTGTCGACGGTCATCGAGGGACTGCAACCGGATTTCGTGGTCACGACCACCCATGCTGTCGCCGTGGAGGTTCTCGAGACTCTCGGCGCCCAAACCGAAGGTGACCTCACCGAGGTCGTGCCCGGCGCCCGCGGTGTGCGGCTCACCGGCGACCGGGAGGGCTTGCGACGGCTGGCCGCTGACCAGCTCGGCCTGCCAACCGCCCCGTTCTGGTTCGTCGGATCGGTGGGCGAGCTGCAGGCGGTGGCTGCCCACGCTGGATACCCGCTGCTGGTAATGCCCGTGGCAGGCGAGGGGCGCGCGCTGGTGAAGGGCCCCGCCGACATCGAGTCCGCCTGGCGTCGCGCGGTCGGGCGGCCGGAAGCGCCCCAGCGCGTGCTGGCCGAAACGGTCGTCGAAGTCGAGTTTCACGTCACGCTGCTCGCGGTGCGCAGCGAGGGTCCGCGCGGTCCGTTCATCGAATTCTGTTCGGCCATCGGCCATCGCCGAGACGAGACCCAGACGCTCGAATCCTGGCAACCGCAGCCGATGAGCGACGCGGCGCTGGACGCCGCCAAGTCGATCGCGGCGCGCATCATCAAGGCGCTGGGTGGGCGCGGCGTGTTTGGTGTCGAACTGATGGTCAACGGCGACGAGGTGTACTTCGCCGACGTCACCGCCTACCCGCCGGACACCTCCTGGGTGACGCTGCGCACGCAGCGGCTTTCAGCGTTCGAGCTGCAGGCACGGGTCATCCTCGGTTTGGCGGTGGACACGATGATGCTCTCGCCGGGTGCCGCTCGCCTGATCCGCGCCAACCACAGCATCGTGGCCCCGGACGTGCTGACCCATGCGCTGGGTGTCCCCGAAAGCGACGTCCAGGTGTTCGGCCAGGCCGCCCGGTCCGAGCCGGATGCGCCGCGCGGTCTGGGGATGGCGTTGGCCACCGCACCCGATGTGGCCGCCGCCCGCGATCGCGCCCGGGAAGTCGCGAGCCGGCTGAATATGCGAGACTCACGCGGGTGAGCTACGCGGGAGATATCACGCCGCTCGAGGCGTGGAAGATGCTGAGCGACAACCCCGAGGCGGTATTGGTCGACGTGCGCACGGACGCCGAATGGCGTTTCGTGGGGGTGCCCGATTTGTCCAGCCTCGGCCGCGACGTGGTCTTCATCGAGTGGAATACGTCCGACGGCCGGCACAACGAGAACTTCCTGACCGAACTTGCCGACCGGGTGCCATCCGCGTCGGGGGACCGGCCGGTGGTGTTCCTGTGTCGTTCGGGCAACCGGTCCATCGGCGCCGCCGAGGTCGCGACCGACGCGGGCATCGCTCCGTCGTACAACGTGCTGGACGGTTTCGAGGGACAGCTTGACGCCCACGGGCACCGCGGTGAAACCGGTTGGCGGGCAGTCGGATTGCCCTGGAGGCAGGGGTGACCGACCCTCCTTCGGTTCGCACTCCGAAGGAACTGCCCGACGGCGTCAGTCAGGCCACGATCGGTGTGCGGGGCGGGCTGCTGCGGTCCGGCTTCGATGAGACCGCCGAAGCGATGTTCTTGACGTCCGGCTACGTGTACCCGTCCGCGGCCACGGCCGAGAAATCTTTCACCGGCGATCTGGACCACTTCGTCTACTCGCGTTACGGCAACCCGACCGTGACGATGTTCGAGGAGCGGCTGCGGCTGATCGAGGGGGCCCCGGCGGCGTTCGCCACCGCCAGCGGCATGGCGGCGGTGTTCACCTCGCTGGGCGCCCTGCTGGCCGCCGGCGACCGGTTGGTCGCGGCGCGCAGCCTGTTCGGGTCGTGCTTCGTGGTGTGCAACGAGATCCTGCCGCGTTGGGGCGTCGAGACCGTCTTTGTCGACGGCGACGACCTGTCGCAGTGGGAGGAGGCGCTCTCGGTGTCTGCCCAGGCAGTGTTCTTCGAGACGCCGTCGAACCCGATGCAGTCGCTGGTGGACATCGCTGCGGTGACCGAGCTGGCACACGGCGCAGGCGCAAAGGTGGTGCTGGACAACGTATTTGCGACTCCATTGTTGCAGCAGGGTTTTCCGCTCGGGGTGGATGTGGTGGTGTACTCGGGCACCAAGCACATCGATGGCCAGGGCCGCGTGCTGGGCGGGGCGATCCTCGGTGACCGGGAGTACATCGACGGACCGGTGCAGAAGCTGATGCGTCACACCGGTCCGGCGCTGAGCGCCTTCAACGCCTGGATATTGCTGAAAGGTCTTGAGACGCTTGCGGTTCGGATCGAGCACGGTAACTCCTCGGCGCATCGGATCGCCGAGTATCTGGAAGGTCATCCGGCGGTGCGATGGGTGCGTTACCCGTTCCTGCCGTCGCACCCGCAGCATGACCTGGCCAAGCGCCAAATGTCGGGTGGGGGAACGGTTGTCACCTTCGAACTCGACGTTCCCGACAGTGCCGCCAAGAACCGGGCCTTCGAGGTGCTGGACAAGTTGCGGCTGATCGACATCTCCAACAACCTCGGCGACGCCAAATCCCTTGTCACACACCCGGCGACGACGACACATCGTGCGATGGGGCCTGAGGGCCGAGCCGCGATCGGGCTGGGCGACGGCGTGGTTCGCATCTCCGTCGGTCTGGAGGGCACCGACGATCTGATCGCCGATATCGAGCAGGCGTTGGGTTAGGCGCCGGGCTGGCCGTCGTTGCCGAATAGCAGGCCGCGGGCGCCCCCGTGACCCCCTTGCAACAGACCCAGCCCGCCGTTGCCGCCGTTGCCCCCCAGGGTCGCCGAGCCGCCGTTGCCTCCGAAGCCAAGGATGCCGTCGCCGCCCCTGCCACCGTCGCCGAAAAGTCCGCCGTGGCCGCCCTCGCCGCCGTTGATGGGGCTGTCACCGCCTGCCCCGCCGTTGCCGAAGAGGAACGCTGACCCGCCCTTACCACCGTGTGCGGAGTCCCCTCCGCCATCTCCGCCGTTGCCGTAGAAGAGCCCGCCGTTGGTGCCATCGTGGTACACGTCATTGCCGCTCGTGCTGAACCCGGCACTGCCACCGTTGCCGAAGAAGTCTCCGGCCCGGCCCGCAGTGCCGCCGATACCCCCGGAGAAGTCGTTACCGCCCCTTCCGCCGTCGCCGCCGATGGCCCCGGCGGCCCCGCCAGCCCCGCCGTTTCCGCCGGCACCCAACCCGGCGTTGCCGCCATTGCCGAAGAAGAACGCAGCGTTGCCGCCGTTGCCGCCAAACGAATTGGTGCCAGCCGCCCCGCCCGTACCGCCATTGCCGACGAAGATCCCGCCGGAACCACCGTTGCCACCTGCCTGGCCGGGAAGCCCGGCCGCGCCGTTGCCGCCGTTGCCCCACAGGATGCCGCCGTCGGCGCCGTTGCCGCCGGGGGTGGTGGCGTCGGCGCCGTTGCCGACCAGGGGGCGGTCGAAGATCGACTGAGCGGGGGAGTTGATGGCGTTGAGCGCGGTCTGGGCGACGTTTTGGGATTCGGCGGTGGCGTAAGAGGACGCGCCGCCGTTGATCAGGTTCACGAACTGGTCGTGGAAGCTCGCGGCCTGGGCGGCCAGCGCCTGGTAGGTCCCTGCGTAGCCGGAGAACATCTGGGCGATGACGGCCGAGACCTCGTCGGCCCCGGCGGCCAGCACCCCGCTGGTGGGGGCCGCCGCGGCGGCGTTGGCGCTGCCGAGCGTCGCGCCGATATTCGCGACGTCGCCGGCCGCTGCGGCCAGCGCCTCCGGTACCGCGTTCACAAACGACATGTCCAGGCCCCCTGCAGCTCAACTTGAAGCGATGATCGGAATGGTATGCGACGGGACGCGCCGGTTTTGCGCTTTCGGCCAATCCCCGGGCTGGCTGGTCGCCCGTACGGCAGCCCGGGGCTGCCACCTGCGCCGCTGTGAGGGTTTGACTCGCGGTGCAGACGCCCGGCTGGACTAGATGCCGGGCTGCCCGTCCTGGCCGTAAAGCAGCCCGCGGCTGCCGCCGGCGCCGGGTTGGACTAAGCCGGCTCCGCCGTTTCCGCCGTTGCCACCCAACGTCGCCGAGCCGCCGTTTCCGCCGTTCTCAAAGCCGACGCCGCCGTCGCCTCCGTTGCCGAAGAGCCCAGCGTGGCCGCCGGCGCCGCCGGTCGGGTCGCCGAATCCACCCTTGCCGCCGTCGCCGAAGAGGAAGGCTGACCCGCCTTGACCGCCGGTGCTTCCCGCACCTGTGCCCTCGTTGGCTCCGCCGCCCCCGCCGCTGCCGAATAGCAACCCACCGTTGGCACCTGCCTGGCCGGCACCGCCCGAGTTCGTGCCGGACCCGCCGCCACCGCCGTTGCCGAACAGGAACCCGGCCTGGCCTGCGGCGCCGCCGTTGCCGCCCAGTCCGGCCCCGCCCGTGCCGCCGTCGCCGAGCAACAGCCCGGCGCTCCCGCCATTGCCACCGGCCGCGCCGGGTCCGGCGGTCGCCCCGTTGCCGCCGCTACCGAAGAGGATCCCGCCGGAGCCGCCATTGCCGCCGTTCTGACCGAGTCCGCCGGTCGCGCCGTTGCCGCCGTTGCCCCACAGGATGCCGCCGTCGCCGCCGTTGCCGCCGGGGGTGGTGGCGTCGGCGCCGTTGCCGATCAGGGGGCGGTCGAAGATCGACTGGGCGGGGGAGTTGATGGCGTTGAGCCCGGTCTGGGCGACATTTTGGGATTCGGCGGTGGCGTAGGAGGACGCGCCGCCGTTGATCAGGTTCACGAACTGGTCGTGGAAGCTCGCGGCCTGGGCGGCCAGGGCCTGATAGGCCTCCGCATGGCCGGAGAACATCTGGGCGATGACCGCCGAAACCTCGTCGGCACCGGCGGCCAGGACCCCGCTGGTGGGGGCCGCCGCGGCGGCGTTGGCGCTGCCGAGCGTCGCGCCGATATTCGCGACGTCACCGGCCGCTGCGGCCAGCGCCTCCGGCACCGCGTTCACAAACGACATATCCAGGCCCCCTGGGGATCGAAAAGCAGCTCGGCATCAACGCGCGCAGTCGTTGGAAGAGATGTTAGGCGTCGGTGTCTCTAGTATGCCTAATTTCGGGCGAAATGACTCGAGAGCTCACGCGGTCTCGCGCCCACGCCTGCGACACGGCGGTCGACGAGCATCCATTAGGCCGTCGCCGCTGTTGCCGGAGAGGCGGCATGGAGACCGCCGCTCCGGCTGGGCGTTGCTTAGGCGACGAGTTCGCCGCCACGTGGTGCGTTGGTGAGTAGTCGGCTTACAGCCCGTTCGAGCCGTTCTGGCCGTACAGCAGCCCGCGGGTGCCCCCCTGGCCACCTCCGAAGAGGCCGAACCCGCCGTTTCCGCCGTTCCCGCCCAGCGTCGCCGAGCCGCCATTGCCACCGGTTCCCGCACTGCTGACGCCGCCGTCGCCGCCGTTGCCGAACAGTCCGGCGTGGCCGCCGGCGCCACCGGCGCCGCTACCAGACCCACCGTCCCCACCGTTGCCGAAGAAGGTGGAGGACCCGCCGTTACCGCCGGTTGCACCCAAGACGCTGTCGCCGCCGCCGGCCCCGCCGTTGCCGGAAAGGAAGCCGCCGGGGGCGCCCGCTTGGCCGACGCCGCTGCCCCCGCTGGTGAAGCCGCCGCCGCCGCCGTCGCCGAACAAGAATCCGGCCCGGCCGGCCGCACCGCCCACGCCGCCACCGAAGTCACTCCCGCCGGTTCCGCCGTTGCCGCCGATGAACGCCGCGGCCCCGCCGGCCCCGCCGTTACCGCTGACTCCGATCCCGCCGGACCCGCCGTTGCCGAAGAACAAGCCAGCGTTGCCACCGTTGCCGCCGGTACCGAGCAACACGCCTCCGCCGTTGCCGCCGTTGCCGCCGAAGATGCCGGCGTCGCCGCCGCGGCCACCCGACTGGCCGGCCACGGTACCCGCCGCGCCGTTCCCGCCGTTGCCCCACAGGATGCCGCCGTCCTGGCCGTCGGCACCTGGCGAAGAGCCGTCGGCGCCGTTGCCGATCAGGGGGCGGTCGAAGATCGACTGCGCGGGCGCGTTGATCGCGTTGAGCGCTTGCTGCGCGGCGTTCTGGGACTCGGCGCTGGCGTACTGTGACCCGCCGCCGTTGAGCAGATTCACAAACTGGTCATGGAAGTTCGACACTTGGCCGGCGAGCGCCTGGTAAGCCTGCCCGTATCCGGAAAACATATTTGCGATAGCCGCTGAAACCTCGTCGGCCCCCGCGGACAGAACCCCAGTCGTCGGCGCTGCCGCCGCAGCGTTGGCCGAACCGAGCGACGTACCGACGTTGGCCAGGTTGCTGGCGGCTGTGGCCAGAGCTTCCGGTCCGACGATAACGAACGACATGTCCATCCCCCTCTAAGTGCGATCCCGGGTAACGCCGCGCGGTTACCCGCTTTTTTCCGATCTCACACTACGCGCATGCCCAATAAAATTTGGGGGTTTCTGGCGGCCTTCCGACGCGGCCGGATCCGCGGCAATAGTCCCGCCCAACGCCTGCTGCAGATCGTTTTGCGCGTTGAACATGTGCCGGCGCTAACCCGCGGCTTTCTGCTCGGCCTCTTCGGCTCGCTCTGCTGCCGCCAGCGGCCCTTGGGTTTGGGCCTCCATCCAATTCGTCACCACTCGCGCGTAGATCATCTGGCTGGTGATGGCCATCTGGCCGCGAGTGCGACCCAGGAACGAGATCATCCACGAGAAGATGGCGGCTATGCGGTTGCGGTGGCCCACCAGGTAGAACAGGTGCAGGACCAGCCAGGCCAACCAGGCGAGGAAGCCGCCGAACTCTAGCTTGCCGACCTGTGCCACGGCGCTGTACCGGGAGATGGTCGCCATGCTGCCCTTGTTGAAGTACTTGAACGGCTTGCGATTTGTCGGATCGTCGCGACCCTTGACGGTCTGCTTGATCACGTCGGTGGCGTAGTGCGCACCCTGGATGGCGCCCTGAGCCATCCCCGGCACGCCCTGCACCGACATCAGGTCGCCGATGACGAAGACGTGCGGGTGCCCCTTGACGGTGAGGTCGGGCTCCACGATCACCCGTCCGGCCCGGTCGGTCTCGGTTCCGTCCGACTGCTCGGCGATCATCTCGCCCAGCGAGCTGGCCTGGACGCCGGCCGCCCACACCTTGCACGCGCATTCGATGCGACGCTCGCCGCCGTCCTTCTCCTTGATCGTGATGCCCTTGTAGTCGACGGCCGTCACCATGGCGTTGAGTTGTATCTCGACGCCCATCTTCTCCAGCCGTCGTTGTGCCTTGAGACCCAACTTCGGACCCATCGGCGGCAGGACCGCGGGTGCGGCGTCGAGCAGGATCACCCGGCAATCGCTGGGCTTGATGGTTCGAAATGCCCCGGCCAGGGTGCGCTCGGCGAGTTCGACGATCTGGCCGGCCACCTCGACACCGGTCGGGCCGGCGCCGACCACTACGAACGTCAGGCGGCGGTCCCGCTCAGCGGGATCGGTGGTGACCTCGGCCGCCTCGAACGCGCCGAGGATGCGGCCGCGCAGCTCCAGCGCGTCGTCGATGGTCTTCATGCCGGGCGCGTAGGTGGCGAACTCGTCGTTGCCGAAGTAGGACTGCTGCGCACCGGCGGCCACGATCAGGCTGTCGTACGGCGTGACCGTCTCCATGTCCATCAACTTCGAGGTGACCGTCCCGGCCTTGAGGTCGACCGCGCTTACCTCGCCCAGCAGCACCCGCACGTTTTTTTGCCGGCGCAGGATCAGGCGGGTGGTCGGGGCGATGTCGCCTTCGGACAGGATCCCGGTGGCCACTTGATATAGCAGTGGCTGGAACAGGTGGGTGGTGGTCTTCGAGATGAGAGTGACGTCGACGTCGGCTCGCTTGAGCGCCCTGGCAGCGTTCAGGCCGCCGAACCCGCTTCCGATGATGACGACGTGATGGCGCCCGTGAGCAGCGGCAGGTTCGCTGGATGACGTCATGGTCCTCCTTCAGTGCCGACTGGTCCGCTCAGGGCATCTATACCGTACGGCGCGATTGGTGGGAACGCCCGAAGTCGTGGCGGGCTTGAACGCCCTGAGGCGACCTATGGCAATCTCCAGCCGCCGCTTGTCCACAGTCGCCGCTTTGTCCACAAGTTGGGTCTTTGGCGGCGTCCATGTCAGTAGGCCCGGCTATAGTCGCAAGCATGTTCGAATCAGAGTCCGCGGCCGATGTGATCGACCGGATGTGCGCGGCGTCGCGGGCGGAGAACCGGGCGGCCGGGGAGCGTCTGGTCGCGATCGGTGAGCTTGATGTGTTGCGGCTGCGCGAGCGCGGGGAGTGCGAAACGTATTGCACCGACACCTGGGATGCGGTGACGGCAGAAGTGGCCGCCGCCCTGCAGATCAGCCAGGGCCTGGCCGCGAGCTACGTGGAGTCCGCGCGCATTCTTCGCAACCGCCTGCCTCGAGTGGGTGCCGCGTTGGTGGCCGGTGACATCACCTTTTGGACGTTCCAGACGATCGCGTACCGCACCGAATTGATTACCGATACCGAGGTGATGGCCAGCGTGGATGCCGAACTGGCCGCGAAGGTCCGGCGCTGGGCGTCGATGACACGCGGCCGGTTGGTCGCGTGCATCGATCGGGTCGTCGAGCGCATGGACCGCGACGCGGTGCGGCGCCGGCGTAAGGCGAAGGAGGATCGGAAGCTGTCCATCTCCGACAGCGGGAATGGCCTGTCCGACATCTTTGGTCGCCTGGTCAGTACCGATGCGCACGCGGTGGACAAGCGGCTGGATGCCTTGGCCGACACGGTATGCGCCGATGACCCGCGCACCCGCATGCAGCGCCGGGCCGACGCGATGGGAGCGTTGGCGGTCGGGGCGGAGCGGCTGGCGTGCCGGTGCGGGCTGCCGGCCTGCCCCGCCGGCGCGACTTCGGCCCCGCCCGCGGTGGTGATTCATGTGGTCGCCGAGCAGGCCACCGTCGAGGGCGCCGCACAGACACCGGGTTTTGTGGTCGGTACTGAGGAGCTGTTTCCCGCCGAGCTGGTCGCGGAATTGGCCGCGTCGGCAAAGCTGGCGCCGCTGATCCACCCGACCGACGCCAGTCCCGAGCGCGGCTACACGCCGTCTCGCGGTTTGGCCGAGTTCATCCGGTGCCGCGATTTGACCTGCCGGTTCCCCGGCTGTGACCGCAGCGCGTTGAACTGCGACCTCGACCACACCGTCCCGCACGACCAGGGTGGGGCCACTCATGCCTCGAACCTGAAATGTCTTTGCCGCCAACATCATTTGATCAAGACGTTCTGGGGTTGGCGCGACAAACAGCTGCCGGACGGCACCGTCATCTGGACCTCACCCTCGGCTCACACCTACGTGACCACGCCGGGCAGCGCGCTGCTGTTCCCGTCCCTGTGCGTCCCCACCGGCGACCTGCCTGCTCCCGAGCAGGCCGGCAGGCAGCGTTGCGCCGACAAGACCGCGACGATGCCGCTGCGCACCAGCACCCGCGCCCAGAACCGCGCCCGCTACGTCAAGGCGGAACGTCGACTCAATCGGCAATCCCGCCAAAACTATTATTCCGCAACGCAAGTCACCTCCCAGGTCACCACCCAAGGCGACCCGGGCGACGACGACCCACCGCCCTTCTAACTACCTTCCGGAGGCATGGGCGGGGCGTCGTCCGGGACTACTGCGGCGCCGATCTTGCGGAAGAGGATGTCGGCCTGGTTGGTGTAGTTGCCCTGAACGTCGAACGCATCCGGGGCATACGTAACCGCGACAGCGATCGCGGCCTTTTGCGACGGCAGGTAGGCCTCCACCGCCGCATAACCGGCGAACATGGGGTTCTGCATCAGCCAGTCGCCGGACGTGATGATGCCGAGCCCATAGGTGTAGCCGACGCCCTGTTCCATGCAGGTCCCACAGCCGGGTTGGTCGTGCGTCTTTCCGCGCAGATCGGTCGACACCATGCGCCGGTAGGATTCCGGCGACAGCAGCTTGCCCGACCCGATACCGACCGCCGTCGCCTCCATGTCGAAGATGTCGGTGGTCTGGACGGCGCCGTGGGTGATGGTCCAGGACGGATTCCAGTAGGTCGAGTCCTCGTAAAACGGTGAGCCGGCGGGGATTTTGAGAAATTGGCGTCGTTCGGAGCTGTAGGCATGCAGCACCGGCGTGGGGATCTCCGCCGTTTCGGAGTTGGCGGTGGCCTTCAGGCCCAGCGGACCCAGCACCTCGTTCTGCAACAGCGTCGGCATGTCCTGGCCGGTGGCCTTCTCCAGCGCCAGCCCCAACAGGACGTAGTTGGTGTGCGCGTAGTTCCAGTTCGTCCCGGGATCGTAAAGCAGTGGCCGCGAGGAGATCTGGCCAAGGATATCTTGAGTTGTCCACTGCCGGAACGGGTCCGCGTACAACGCGTTGGAGAACGCATCGTTACCCAGCACGTAGTCGGGGTAACCGGACGTCATCTGCGCCAGTTGCCCAAGCGTCACACGCTCGGCATGCGGAAAGTCGGGCAACCACTTCGACAACGTGTCGTTCAGGCTGACTTTCCTTTCGTCGACCAGCTTCAGCAGCAGGGTCGACACGTAGGAGATCGCGACCGCGCCATTGCGGAAGTGCATGTCGGTGGTTGCGGGCACGCCGGTCATCGAGTCGCCGACCGCTCGCGTGACGATCTCCTTGCCGTTCAACGTGACTCGGACGATCACCGCCTTGAGATGAGCCTGCGCCATGAAGTCACTGACCACCTTCATCACCGCGTCGGCCTTGGCCGGGTCCCCGGACGCAACGGAGGACGACGGGCCCGATGGCGCCCCGGACGGCGCCTCGGAATGACCGCCGCCGGGCGGCGTCCCGCACCCGGCCGCCATCCCGAGAGCCAAGAGCAGGCAGGCAATGCGGCGCATGACCATCAGCGGAACGCGGCCAAGCCGGTGAACGCCTGACCAAGGACCAACTGGTGCATTTCGGGCGTGCCCTCGTAGGTCAGCACCGATTCCAGGTTGACCATGTGCCGGATAACCGGGTACTCCAGCGATATTCCATTGCCGCCCAATATTGTTCGGGCTGTGCGGCAGATCTCTATCGCCTCACGCGTGTTGTTGAGCTTGCCGAAGCTGACCTGTTCGGGACGCAGGCCCACACCATCTTTGAGGCGGCCGAGGTGCAGCGACAGCAGCTGGCCCTTGTGCAGTTCGACGGCCATGTCGACGAGCTTTGCCTGGGTCAGTTGAAATCCCGCGATCGGACGGCCGAATTGCGTTCGCTGCGTGGCATAGTCGAGCGCGGCCTGCCAGGCGGAACGGGCCGCCCCCATCGCCCCCCAGACGATGCCGTACCGCGCCTCCGACAGACACGCCAGCGGTCCCTTCAACCCAGTAGCGCCGGGCAGCAGAGCGTCGGCGGGCAATCGCACGTCATCCAGCACCAACTCGCTGGTGATCGACGCCCGCAGCGACAGCTTGTGGTGGATGGTGTTGGCGGTGAAACCCGGGGTGTCGGTGGGGACGATGAAGCCCCGAATGCCCTCGTCGGTAACGGCCCACACCACGGCGACATCGGCGACGGAGCCATTGGTGATCCACATCTTGCGGCCGTTCAGCACCCAGTCCGAACCATCCCGTCGCGCACGGGTTTTCATCGCGGCCGGGTCGGATCCGACATCGGGCTCGGTCAGCCCGAAACAGCCCATCAAATCACCCGCGGCCATGCCCGGCAGCCACTGCTGCTTCTGCTCCTCGGACCCGTTGTGCCAGATCGCGAACATGGCCAGCGAGCCCTGCACCGACACCAGTGAGCGGATGCCCGAATCGGCGGCCTCGAGTTCCAGGCAGGCCAAGCCGTAGTGAACCGCCGAGGCGCCGCCGCATCCGTAGCCGGTCAGGTGCATGCCGAGCAGGCCGAGTTCGCCGAACTGTTTCGCCAGTTCGCGGGCCACCGGTAGGTCACCGTCTTCGAACCAGCCGGCGACGTATGGGATGACGTGCTCGGCGCAGAACTTTCTGACGGTGTCGCGTACCGCGATCTCGTCGCCGGACAACGAAGCGTCCAGCCCAAGCGGGTCGTACGGATCGAAGGCCGGTGGTCCTTGTGTGCTCATGAGGGTCAAGGATTCGCGGTAGTCTCGCTGCATGCAACCACGTCGCGGGCTGGCGTGGCTGGGCGCCGACCTCCTTGGGGTGTTGGTGTTCTGCGCCCTTGGACGCCGCAGCCACGCCGAGGGGCTGACCGTCACCGGTGTCGCATCCACCGCGTGGCCGTTTCTGAGTGGGACCCTCGTCGGCTGGCTGGCTGCCCGGGCGTGGCGACGGCCGACGTCCGTGGCCCCCACCGGCGTGATCGTCTGGCTGTGCACGGTGGGGGTCGGCATGTTGTTGCGCAGGGCCAGTTCCGCGGGTGTGGCAGCGAGCTTTGTGGCGGTTGCCGCGTCGGTCACTGCGGTGCTGTTGCTCGGTTGGCGAGCGGCCGTCGGGTTTGCCACCCGATGAGGACCGACGACGACACGTGGGACCCGGCAACCGGTGTCGGAATGACCGCGACGTTTGGCGCGGCCGCCAGGGCCGTGGGCACCAACAAAGGGCTGCTCGACGACCCATACGCCGAGCCGCTGGTTCGCGCCGCCGGGCTGGAGTACTTCAACCGGATTGTCACGGACGAGGTGTTCGCGGACGACGACGGCGAAGACCAGCTGGTGACGGGGATGCTCGAGATCCTTGCGACCTATGCGCAATTTGTAGACCAATTCCTGGCAGACGCCGGGCGGGCGGGCATCCGCCAGGTGGTGATTCTGGGGTCCGGTCTGGATGCCCGGCCGTTTCGGCTGTGGTGGCCGGCCGGGACTACGGTCTACGAGATTGATCAGCCCAACGTCATCGACTTCAAGTGCCGAGTGCTGCACGAGCTGGACGCCAAGCTGACCGCCAATCGTTGCGCGGTCGGTATCGACCTCCGTCAGGATTGGCTCGCCGCCCTGCGCCGGGTCGGGTTTGACGCCGCTGAACCGACGGCGTGGGTCGCCGAGAACCTGCTGATCGGCTATCTGCCGCCCGACGGACAGGATCGGTTGCTGGATACGGTCACCGCGGTGAGTGCCGCGGGCAGCCGGTTCGTGGCCGACCACATGCCGACCTGGACCACGCAGCAGCTGAGGGCGGGGGAGGCGTTCGTCGAGCGCTGGCGTGAGTTCGGCCTGGAAATCGACCTGGCCGGGCTGACCTACCCCGGCGACTACCGTGACGTTCCCGAATACCTGGCGGCTCACGGCTGGCACGCAGTCGACAGGAACGTCGTCGAACTGTTCACCACCACGGGATCCCCCTCGCGCTATTGGGTCAGCGGACGCGACGTTGCCGTGACCCCCCGGTACGTCACGGCAACACGGGTTTAGCCGATGCCCGAAGCCGGCCAACTGACGTTTGTGCCAACCGCGTTGGACGGGCCGCTGGCGCAGCCGCTGCTGGCGGAGCTGGCGGTGGAATATGCGCAGCGGTACGGCGGCGCGCCCGATCGGGTTCTGGCGTGGTTGCAGAACAACCCGGACGACGAGTTCGCGCCGCCCGACGGCGGACTGTTGGTCGGCGTGCTCGACGGCCGGACCGTCACCGGCGGAGGCTTCCGCCGGTTGGACGCCGACACCGCCGAACTCAAGAGAATCTGGACCGATAGCGCGCATCGACGGCGCGGATACGCGATGGCACTGCTAAGCGAACTGGAGGCCGAAATCGCCGCGCGCGGATACCGGAACGTCTACCTGATGACCGGCGACCGGCAGCCCGAGGCCGAGGAGCTGTATCAGGCGGCCGGATACATCCGGCTGCCCGAGCCGCTGCCGTCGGAGGGCCCAGTGTTTCCGGTTGCCTTCCACAAAGAACTGGCAAAAGGGCTGGCATGATGTTTCACCTGGCCGTCGCACTGGACGGATACGGCTGGAACCCGCAGGCGTGGCGGGTCACCCGGGCGCCGTCGCCATTCAGCGGCCGCTACTGGACTGAGTTGGCCGTCACCGCCGAGCGGGGGTTGCTCGACTTTCTCACCATCGACGACAGCCTGATGCCGCAACCGGGCCGTCGCGAACGCATCGATCCCAAACGCCTGGCTGGCCGCGGCGATGCCGTGCTGGTGGCGGCGCGCATCGCCCCGGCGACGCGGCACATCGGGCTGGTTCCGGTGGCCACGGTCACCCACACCGAGCCTTTTCATATCTCGAAATCCATTGCCACGCTTGACCATGTGTCACGCGGCCGGGCGGGCTGGCAGCCTCGGGTCAGTGTGACGACGCACGAGGCGGTGCTGTTCGGCCGCCGAACCGTCGATGCCGCCGACCTGTTCCCCGAGGCCCGGGATTTCGTCGAGGTGGTGCGCCGGCTCTGGGACAGTTGGGAGGACGACGAGGTGCGCCCCGACGTGGCCGGACACCACGTCGACACTGACAAGCTGCATCACATCGACTTCACCGGAAAGTACTTCTCGGTCAAGGGGCCGTCGATCACGCCGCGGCCACCGCAGGGCCAGCCCGTGGTGGCCGCACTGGCCCACGCGGGCCCGGCCTACCAATTCGCGGTAGCCACCGCGGATGTCGTCTTCATCACGCCGATGGATGCCGCCGGGCTGCGCGCCATCCTCGACGAGGTGCACGGCCTGAAGGTGTTCGCCGACGTGGTGGTGTCGTTCGGTGGTGACGCCGATTTTCGTTCCGACTGTCTCGTAATATCAACCAGTGCACCGGATTTGGTCGATATGCTGCTGGATTGGCAGCGCCTCGGCATCGACGGCGCGCGGCTGCGGCCCGCGGTCAACGCCACCGATCTGCCGGTGATCGTCGACGAGGTGGTGCCGCTGCTGCAGAAAGCCGGTCGGTTCAGGACCGGCTACCGGGACGGTGAAACCCTGCGCGAGCGACTCCGCCTACCGGTGGCTCCCAACCGCTACGCGGCGGTGCCGCGGTGACCGTCCCGCTGTCGATCCTGGACCTGGCGCCGATCAGCGCGGGTGGCGACGCTGCGACGGCGCTGCGCAACACCATCGACCTGGCCCAGCACGCCGAGCGGTGGGGTTTTCGTCGCTACTGGATCGCCGAGCACCACTTCGTCGGCGTCGCCAGCTCGGCGCCGGCCGTGTTGATCGGCCAAATCGCGGCCGCTACCAACACGATTCGCGTGGGCGCGGCCGCGGTGCAGTTGGGTTACACGACGGTCACCGCGGTGGTCGAGAGTTTCGGCATGCTCGAGGCCTTCTATCCGGGCCGGATCGACTTGGGCGTCGGCCGGGGGCAACGTCGCGACAGCGGCTTCAAGCCGAAGCAGCCGTCGGTCAAGGGCCGCACGCCGCGGCAGTGGCGCGAGGTCGACGGTGTGGTGATCCCGCTGCCGTTCGACCTGCGCGGACTCCTCGACACGGAGCGGGTCCAAGCAACCATGGGGATTCTTCAGCAACCGGAGGCGGTGGTGCCCGACTTCGCCGAGCAACTCGCCGACATCATCGCGATGCTGGACGGTACATACCAAGTCCAGGGTTTTGACGTGCACGCGGTACCGGGCGAGGGATCCGGACTGACACCGTGGATCTTCGGCAGCACCAAGGGTCAAAGCGCCAGACTTGCTGGGGCGCAGGGGCTTCCGTTCGTCGCAAGCTATCACATCACTCCGGCGACCGCTCTGGAGGCTATCGATGCGTACCGCGATGCGTTCGTCCCGTCGGCCGCGCTGAAACGCCCCTACGTTGTGGTGTCCGCCGACATCGTCGTCGCCGACGACAGCGCCACCGCTCGGCGTCTGGCCGCGGGCTACGGGCAGTGGGTGTATTCCATCCGAACCGGCGTCGGCGCCGTGCCCTATCCGGATCCCGACGATTGTCCGCCGCTCACCGAGGAACAGCTGCCCGTGGTGAAAGACAGGCTGGAAACCCAATTTGTGGGTGATCCGGATGAGGTCGCGGAGCGGCTGTCCGCGCTGCAACGGTTGACACGCGCCGACGAACTCGTCGTCACCTCGGTGACCCACCGGCACCAGGACCGGTTGCGCTCGCATGAACTCATCGCGCAAAGGTGGGGTCTGATCCCTTGAGTCGCAAGCCGATTCACTTGGCGGCGCATTTCCCGGGCGTGGGTTCCCCGGTCGAATTCGAGTCGTTCGTGCACCTGGCGCGCACCGCCGAACGTGGCCTGTTCGATTTTCTCCTAGCCGAAGGGCCGCGAGGGCGCGAATACCGCGACCGAATCTACGACCTCGACGTGGTGGGCCGGCTGGACACCTGCACGGTGCTGGCAGCCCTGGCGGGGGTCACCGACCGGATCGGGCTGACCGGGACGATCGACACCACCTTCAACGAACCATTCGAGGTCGCAAGGCAATTCGCCACGATGGACCACCTGTCCGACGGCCGCTCGGGCTGGAACATTGTCGCCTCATCGGACGCCTTCACCGGTGCCAACTTCCGGCGCGGCGCCTTTCTCGACCCTGCCGACCGATACCAGCGGCTCGAGGAGTTTCTGATCGCGGCGCGAAAGTTCTGGGACGGCTGGGCGCCGGGTGCGGTGCTGGCGGATGCGCAAGACGGCGTCTACGTCGACCCGAACGGCATCCGCGCCGTCGAATACCGGGGTGTGCACTTCGACGTGCGGGGTTTCGCGACACTGCCCGCGGGACCGCAGGGGCATCCGGTGCTGTTGCACGCTGGCGACTCCGCGGAGGGTCGCGCTTTTGGCGCCCGGTACGCCGACGCCCTGTTTACCCTGCACGCGTCGGTGCAGGACGGGCGGCACCACTACGCTGACGTGAAGGGCCGCGCGAAGGACTGCGGTCGAGACCCGAACCGGCTCAAGGTCTTTGCGGCCACGGCCTTCGTCATCGGTGACACCACCGACGACGCGGAGGACAGGGCGCGACACATCCGCTATCAGCAGGTGAGCCGCGCCGCAGCCATCGCGATGCTGGAGCGGGTATGGGGTCGAGACCTGTCGCAGTACGACCCGGACGGCCCGCTACCCGCTATCGATCCGATCGCGAACTCGGCCGCGGTGGTGCGCCAATACCGCGACCGCGCGCAGGCCCAAAACCTGTCGATCCGCGAACTGGTCATCGCCGTCACCAGTCGCCAGCAGTTCGTGGGCACCCCGGCGCACCTCGCCGAGGAGATCGACCGCTATGTCCAGGCCGATGCCTGCGACGGCTTCATCCTGGCGCCGCACGGCCTCGACGAGTTCGTCGACCGGGTGGTTCCGCTGCTGCAGGAGCGGGGTGCGTTCCGGACGGAGTATGCCGGACACACGCTGCGCGAGCACCTGGGCTAGCGGGCTAGGACGCCGCTTTGTTCAGAGCGGCCTGGGTGGCCTCGCGGATAGGACCGCGCCACACGTCGCCGTGGCCGGGCAGCAGAATCTCGGTTTCCAGCAGGGCCAGCGCGGCCAGGCTGCGGACGCAACGCTCCTGGCTGTAGCTGAAGATCGCCGGCAGCAGTTGCGGCCCGCTCTGTCGCATCAGCGGATGGCCGGTGACCAGCGCGTCTCCGCTGGCCAGCACCCCGTCGACCAGATATGAGCAGTGCCCGTTGGTGTGGCCCGGAGTGAAAACGGCCCTCGGGTGGCCCGGCAGGCCGGCGGCGACGTCGGCGGTCAGCGCCTGGGCGGTCGGTATCCCGTCCCGGATCAGGCCGCCGCTGCGCACTACGTGCGCCGTCCATACGGCCCAGCGAGGTCGCCAGACGCGCAGCGCGATATCCAAAACCGAGACCTGCTCAAGGTATTCGCGCTTGGCGTGCCCCACCTCGTCGGCATGGCAGTACACCGGGGTGCCGTGCTCGCGGGCGAACCAGATCGCCGACCCCAGGTGGTCGATGTGCGCGTGGGTGAGCAGGATCGCGCGCACGTCTGGGGGCCCATAGCCCAGCTTGCGCAGCGAGGCCAGCACCTCGTCACGGTCCCCGGGATATCCGGCGTCGATCAACACCACACCCGTGTCGTCGGTGACCAATGTCCAGTTGACCGCGTGACCGCGCGCGAGGTGAACAATGTCGGTGATCTGAACGAGTTCAGTCTCCATGCCCGCGAGTGTAGGAGCGATCGCAAGCGCGGCGAAGCCGGGCGCGGCGGGTCGCGAGCATAGGGAGTAGAAATGACGAGTGGCTCAACTGAAACTCGGATATAAAGCATCAGCCGAACAATTCGCACCGCGTGAGCTCGTCGAAATTGCCGTTGCCGCCGAAGCTCACGGCATGGACAGCGCCACTGTCAGCGACCATTTCCAGCCGTGGCGCCACGAGGGCGGGCACGCGCCGTTTTCGCTGGCGTGGATGACCGCCGTCGGCGAGCGCACGGAACGGATCCAGCTGGGCACCTCGGTGCTCACCCCGACCTTTCGATACAACCCCGCCGTCATCGCGCAAGCCTTTGCGACCATGAGTTGCCTTTACCCCCAACGCGTTTTCCTCGGGGTGGGCACCGGCGAGGCGCTGAACGAGATCGCCACCGGGTATCAGGGCAGTTGGCCCGAGTTCAAGGAACGGTTCGCGCGGTTGCGCGAATCGGTCCGGCTGATGCGCGAGCTGTGGCGCGGCGACCGCGTCGACTTCGACGGCGAGTACTACCGCCTCAAGGGCGCCTCCATCTACGACGTGCCCGAAGGCGGGGTGCCGGTCTACATCGCCGCTGGCGGCCCCGCGGTGGCCAAATACGCCGGGCGCGCGGGGGACGGGTTCATCTGCACCTCCGGGAAGGGCGAGGAGCTCTACACCGAAAAGCTGATGCCTGCCGTCTTAGAGGGCGCGGCGGCCGCCGACCGCAACCCCGACGACATCGACAAGATGATCGAGATCAAGATCTCCTACGATCCCGATCCAGAGCTGGCCCTGAACAACACCCGCTTCTGGGCGCCGCTGTCGCTCACCGCCGAGCAGAAGCACAGCATCGACGACCCGATCGAGATGGAGAAGGCCGCCGACGCACTGCCGATCGAGCAGATCGCCAAGCGCTGGATCGTGGCGTCGGATCCCGACGAGGCCGTCGAGAAGGTCGGCCAGTACGTGACGTGGGGTCTCAATCATCTGGTGTTCCACGCACCCGGGCACGACCAGCGTCGCTTCCTCGAACTCTTCGAAAAGGACTTGGCGCCCAGGTTGCGGCGACTTGGCTGAAACCGTGGTGCTGGGTTCGGCGATCTACATCGCCGCGCCCGAACCGGAGACGGGCAAGTCGACGATCGCGCTCGGCCTGCTGCATCGATTGGCAGCGGCCGTCGCCAAAGTCGGTGTGTTTCGGCCGATTACGCGGCAGGACGCCGGGGGGCAGCGGGACTACATCCTGGAGCTGCTGCTGGAGCACTCCACCGCGGGGCTGCCATATGAGCAATGCGTGGGCGTGACTTATCAGCAGCTGCACGACGACCCTGACGCCGCGATCGCCATCGTCGTCGACTCGTATCAGGCGATGGCCAAGGCGTGCGACGCGGTGGTGATCGTCGGCAGCGACTACTCCGATCTGGGGATTTCGGCGACCCCCGCGGAGCTCTCGGTCAACGCGCGGATCGCGGTAAATCTCGGCGCGCCGGTGCTGTTGACGGTGCGCGGCAAGGACCGCACGCCCGCCGAGATCGCCAGTGTCGTGGCGGTCTGCCTGTCGGAGTTATCCGCCCAACGGGCCCACACCGCCGCGGTGGTGGCCAACCGGTGCGAGCCCACGGACGTTGATGCGGTCTCACGTGCCCTGGCGGAGGCCCTTCCGCCCGCCCTGCGCAGCTACGTGCTGCCCGAAGAACCCCTGTTGTCCGCGCCGACGGTAGCCGAACTGCGGGAGGCCGTGGGTGGCACGGTGGTCAGCGGCGACGTCGCGCTGCGCGACCGCGAGGTGATGGGCGTGCTGGTCGCCGGGATGACCGCTGACCACGTCCTGGAGCGGTTGCGGGACGGCATGGCCGTGATCACCCCTGGCGACCGCTCCGACGTGGTGCTCGCGGTCGCGAGTGCCCATGCGGCCGAAGGATTTCCGTCGCTGTCGTGCATCGTCCTCAACGGCGGGTTCGAGCTGCATCCGTCCATCGCGGCGCTGGTTACGGGCCTGCGTCTGCGGTTGCCGATCATCACCACCGTACTGGGCACCTACGACACGGCCAGTGCGGCCTCCAAGGCCCGCGGGCGGGTCACCGCGACGTCGCAACGCAAGATCGACACCGCGCTGGAACTCGTGGACCGCCATATCGATGTCGACGACCTGTTGGCGCAGCTGGCGATCCCGATCCCGACCGTCACCACGCCACAGATGTTCACCCGGCGGCTGCAGCAGCAGGCGCGTTCGCGCCGCAAGCGGATCGTCCTGCCCGAAGGAGACGACGACCGCATCCTCAAGTCGGCCGGGCGGTTGCTGCAGCGCTGCGTTGCGGATCTGACCATTCTAGGCGACGAGGCCCAGATCCGTTCGCGCGCTGCCGAACTCAGCGTCAACCTGGATGGTGCGGACGTGACCGACCCGCGCACCAGCGAACTGCTCGACAAGTTCGGTGACCAATACGCCGAATTACGCAAGGCCAAGGGCATCACCACCGAGCAGGCCCACGAGATCATCCGCGATTCAACATATTTCGGAACCATGATGGTGTACAACGGGTTGGTTGACGGGATGGTCTCGGGAGCCGTGCACACCACGGCGCACACCGTGCGGCCGGCGTTGGAGATCATCAAAACCGTTCCCAGCGTCTCGACGGTGTCCAGCATCTTCCTGATGTGCCTGTCCGATCGGGTGCTGGCGTACGGTGACTGCGCGATCATCCCGAACCCCAGCACCGAACAGCTCGCCGATATCGCGATCAGCTCCGCGCGCACCGCGGCCCAGTTCGGCATCGAGCCCCGCGTTGCCATGCTGTCCTACTCCACCGGCGACTCGGGCTCCGGCGCCGACGTCGACAAGGTCAGGGCGGCAACGGAGTTGGTGCGCGAGCGGGAGCCTGAACTGCTGGTGGAGGGACCAATCCAATACGACGCCGCGGTGGACCTGTCCGTCGCGGCCACCAAGCTGGGTGATTCGCCCGTGGCCGGTCGCGCGACGGTGCTGATCTTCCCCGACCTGAACACAGGCAACAACACCTACAAGGCGGTGCAGCGCACCGCCGGGGCGATCGCGATCGGGCCGGTGCTGCAAGGCTTGCGCAAGCCGGTCAACGACCTGTCCCGGGGTGCGTTGGTCGAAGACATCGTCAACACCGTGGCCATCACCGCGATCCAGGCACAGGACGCCCATGAGTAATCACCTTGTGCTGGTGATCAATTCCGGCTCGTCGTCGCTGAAGTTCCAACTCGTCGACCCCGACTCGGGCATGGCGCGGGCCTCCGGCCACGTCGAACAGATCGGCGAGGCTTCGGGAGGGGTCCCCGACCACGAAGCCGCGCTGCGGCGCGCGTTCGACATGCTGTCCGACGACGGCATCGACCTGCACGCCTGCGGGCTGCTGGCGGTGGGACATCGGGTAGTGCACGGCGGCAAGGAGTTTCACCGACCGACGGTCTTGAACGAGACCGTCATCGACAGGCTCAGGGAGTTGTCGACGCTGGCCCCGTTGCATAACCCGCCCGCACTGCGGGGCATCGAGGTGGCCCGCAAACTGCTGCCCGACCTGCCGCATGTCGCGGTGTTCGACACGGCGTTCTTTCACGATCTGCCGGCCGCGGCCGCGACGTACGCCATCGACCGTGAGTTGGCCGAACGGTGGCAGATCCGCCGCTATGGATTCCACGGCACGTCGCACCGCTACGTCAGCGAGCGCGCCGCCTCGGTTGTGGGCAGGCCGCTGGACAGCGTGAATCAGATTGTGCTGCATCTGGGTAACGGCGCGTCGGCGTCGGCGATCGCCCGCGGCCGCCCGGTCGACACGTCAATGGGCCTGACCCCGCTGGAAGGTCTGGTGATGGGCACCCGCAGCGGCGACGTGGACCCGGCCGTCGTCGGCTATCTGTGGCACAACGCCGGGATGGGGGTGGACGAGGTCGAATCGCTGCTCAACCACAAGTCCGGGGTGCTGGGCCTGGCCGGTGAGCGCGATTTCCGCCGTCTGCACCAGCTGATCGAGTCTGGGGACAGCGCAGCACAATTGGCGTACGACGTGTTCATTCACCGATTACGCAAATACGTCGGCGCCTATTTGGCGGTGCTGGGGCACACCGATGTGCTGACCTTCACGGCCGGCATCGGTGAGAACGACGCGGCGGTGCGGCGAGATGCGCTAGCCGGACTGGCCGGGCTCGGTCTGGTCCTCGACCAGGACCGCAATGCGCGTGGTGAAGGCCGCATTTCCGCCGACGATGCACCGATCACGATTCTCGTGGTCCACACCGACGAGGAACTGGCCATCGCCCGTGACTGCGTCAGCGTGCTAGGCGGTTAGGAAGCCCAGGGCCTTGCGGCCGGTGCCGACCGACGGCGTGGGATCGGTGCCGACGGTCCGCGCCAGCACTTCGTAGTAGATGTCGCGAAAGTCGGTGGTGTACTTCAGGTCGCCGTTGTCCAGGTCGGTGAGGCTGGGCTCGTCGCCGTAGAAGCCGCCTTTGACGGGTCCGCCGGGTGCACCCGCGACGAAGACCGGCCCCGCGGTGCCGTGGTCGGTGCCCTGGGACGCGTTGGCTTTCACCCGGCGCCCGAACTCCGAATACGCCATCAACACGACCTTGGTGCCGGCCATCTCCTGCAGGAACCCGCTGACGGCCTGGTCGAAAGTTGTCAGCAGGCGCTGCTGGGTGTCGCGCTCGTTGGCGTGGGTGTCGAACCCGCCGAGTTGGACGATGTATACCCGGGTGGGGACACGGGCCCGCACCGCGGCGGCCACCATGCTCAACTGCGTGGCCAGCGAATTGTGTGCCTTGTCAGACGGTTTGACCGACTTGAAGGTGGAGTCGGTGGTGCGCGCGGCGCGATAGGCCTTGGCCACGGCCGCCATCGCCGGGTTGTCACCGGGGTCGTCACGGCCCAGCGCGTCCATGATGGTGTCGAATCTGCCCGCCGCTGTCCCGGGAGACGTGGAAAGTGCTGCGGCCGTGTATTTTTGGCCGACTGCCAACGGTGGCAGGACGGGCCCGATGTTGACAGCGCGCAGCGGGTCGTCGCCGGTGGCGTCGAGCCAGCGGCCGATCCAACCGGTCGAGACCGGTTCGGCTGGCGAAGCCGTCTGCCAGATATCCATGGACCGGAAGTGGCTGTGGTCGGGCTGCGGATAGCCGACACCGCGCACGATCGCGAGCTGGTGCTGGTTCCACAACTGCGCCAGCCCCTTCATCGCAGGGTTGAGCCCGAGTTGCTGATCGAGGTGCAGGACGTCGGCCGCCGCGTACGCAAGGTCCGACCGAGAATCGTGATATGCGTTGTCGGCGTAGGGAATCAGGGTGTTGATCCCGTCGTTGCCGCCGTACAGCGAGACGATGACCAGCACGCCGGCGCCTGCCGGCAGCGGCCGGTCCTGCGCGGCCCGCATCAAGTCGGGCCAGCTGACCGCGACGGCCCCGGACAGCACGCCGGCCGCGCCCACGCCGGCGCTGGCGAGCAGGAACTTGCGGCGATTGATTTCGGGCATGGCACTCTCGCTAGGACGTCAGGTATTCGGGCGTGTTGACGGCGGCGGCGACGAGTTGTGCCGGCCGGTTCACCAAAGGTCTGAGCGCCTCGGCGCTGCGCTGCGACCACGCGCCGACCCCGATCAGGTAGCCGGCCGCGTCGATGCGATCACCGGGGCCGACGCTTTCGACGCCGGACAGATCGCCGGCGCTCGCCAGCTGAGTCGCGGCGCGCAGTCGGGCGCCGGCGCTAGCGGTAGACAGCCACGCCTGACCGCTGGGCCACCCGCCCACGCTGGGCGGATAGAAGGGGCGCTGGCCCAACGCTCGCAACGTCGCCTCGGCCAGCTTCAGCTGTTTGGGATCATCCAAGGGCACCTGGAGCGTGCGCAGCACCCCGACCAGCCACTCCACCGGGGTGTTGACCCTGCCGGTTGGGGCGGCCCGATCGCCGATGAACTCGCTATCGGTGAGGATCGCCCGGGTCATCGCGCGCAGGCTGCGCCGCGGCCCGTACGCCGAGACGACCCGGTCGAGTGCCTGCGATGACGGCGGGTCGTCGGAAGCCAGTTGTTGCCACAGGCGCCCCGCGACATACTCCGCCGACTTGGGCTGACCCAGCACCGCGTCACAGAAACTGCCGGCATCGAAATTGCCCGTGACGCCGAACAGCGTCTTGGCGCCCGCGTCGTGCCGTTTGGGGGTCAGCGAGGTCTCACCGCCGGGGCCGATCACCCACCCGGTCAGCGCCCGGGCGCCGTTGCGCACGTCGTCCTCGGTGTAGCCGTTGCCATGGCCCAGCGCGAACAGCTCCATGAATTCCCGGGCGAGGTTCTCGTTGGGAGCCTTGGCGGTATTGGCCTGCCCGTCCAGCCAGCGCAACATCGCGGCGTCGGTCAGCATCGTGTATGCCAGGGTTCGGAAATCACCGAGCGACAGGGCGCGCAGCTTTTGGTTCTGCGCCGCCATGTGGGCAGCCGACCGCACCTTCTGCGCGGAGGTGGCGAAGTGGTTGTGCCACAACAGCGTCAGCTTCTCATGCACCGGCTGCTGGACGGCGACCATGCGCTGCAGCCACCAGCGCGACAGCACCGTCTCCTGCTCGGTGAGCTGCTGGTTATATTCCTTGCGCGCCGCCGGCGTCGCCTTCTTACCGGGTGCGCTCGGCTGGCTCAGCGCCGGCATCGGGGTGGCCACCGCGCTCGGGTCGGCGTCGGGGTCGGCGGCCAGCATGGCGTCGACGTACGTCGGCCAGTCGCGCTTGACCGCCGCGTCGACCTCGGGTCCGCTGACCCCGAACCCAGCGCGCCGCAGCATGCGTGCGGTGGCGATCCACTGTGCCCCCTGTGGCATGAGTTAACTGTGCGGGCGTTTCCTTGCGATTCGCTTGCGGGCCTGCTCAGACGGGTGAACGGGCCGCCGCCGAGCACCCGCCGAGCGTGACGTGAGGGCGAAAATCGGGCGCGATTTTCGCCCAGAGTTCACGCTCGGCGAACGGTATGCGGATGGCCGCGGACGGGCCGCGCGAGCACCCGCCGAGCGTGACGTGACGGCGAAAATCGGGCGCGATTTTCGCCCAGAGTTCACGCTCGGTGCAGGCAGGACGGCCGCAGGACAGCCGCGGCGAGCACGCGCGGCGAGCACACGCGGCGACGCGGCAAAAGGCCGACAAGCCGACCCGGCGGAACTCAGAACGTGCTGGTGGGGCGCACCCGGTTGGCCAGGTCCACCAGCGTGTAGCGGTGCCGCTGGGTGGGCGCGACGCGGGCCAGGCTGCGCAGCGACGCCTCGACGCCCAGCCGCAGCCCGTGTTCGGTGAACGGAAAGCCCAGGATGTGGTTGGTGCTGGCCTTCCGGCCGTCCCGGTTGTTCTCCAGCCAGTCCATCGCGGCGCCCAGCACCAGGGCGCGGATCTGCAGCACACGCGGTTCGGTGGGCGGCAGCGCCTCCACCCGGCGGGCGGCGTCGCGAATCTGCTCCTCGGTGATCTCGTCGGCCGACCGGCCGGATAGCAGCGTCACCGCGCTGGTCAGGCGCGCGGTGGTGAAATGCCGGGAAGTGGCCGGCACCTCGTCGAGGGTGCGCACCGCACCGATCCGGTCGTCGGCGGCGGACAGGGCTCGGGCCAATCCGAAGGCCGCCGAGATCACGCCGTCGTCGGTGCTCCACACGGCCTGATAGAACTTGTTCTCGTCGGGGCTGCCGGCCAGTTCGGCGGTGGCCGCCAGGGCCATCTTGGGCGCCAGCTCGCCGGGGAAGGTGTCCAGGATCTCGGTGAAGTGTTTGATGGCCGAGTCGAAGTCGCCGTTCAGTAGCTCGGCGACGGCCCGGTACCACACCAGCCGCCAGCGCCAGCCCACCCGCTCGGCCAGGTCGTCGAGCTTGCGCGTCGCCTTGGCCACGTCGCCCAGGTCCAGCAGCGCGCGGACTTCCATTAAGGGCAGCTCGACCGACTCGGACACGTCGATGCCCTCCGCGTCCAATCCGCCGTGCCGGACGGCCCGCAGCGAATCCAGCGTCTGCACCGGTTCGGACAACACCGTGGCCTGCAACACCGGGGCGGCGACGTCGGCCGGATCCACCTGCGGCACCTGCAGGGCGGTCACGATCTCCTTGGCCGTCAGCTTCTCCGAATGCACCTGCCCATCCAGGTAGACATCGGTGTGGGCGACCAGCAGATTCACGCCGAACGTCGAGCGGGTGCGGGAAAAGATCGTCGACAACCCCGGCCGCGGCACCCCGGTGTCCTGGGCGACCACCTCGCGCAGGACACCCATCAGCTGCCCGGACATCTCCTCGGCGCTGGTGAACCGCCGCCGTGGGTCGGGGTCGATGGCGCGGCGCAACAGTCGGCAGAACGAGTCGTATCTGGTCAGCACCGGGTCGTCGTCGGGCAGCCCGTCCACATAGCGGCCGTTGCGGGTGCGCAGGTTGGCCGTCAGTGCCGCGAGCGTGCGACCCACGGTGTAGATGTCGGTGGCCACCGTCGGGCCGGTCCGGACGATCTCCGGCGCCTGGAAACCCGGTGTGCCGTAAAGGTATCCGAACGAATTGATCCGTGATACCGCGCCCAGGTCGATCAGCTTGAGTTGCTCTTCGGTGAGCATGATGTTCTCCGGCTTCAGGTCGTTGTAGACCAGGCCGATGGAATGCAGGTAGCTCAGTGCGGGAAGGATTTCCAGCAGGTAGGCGATGGCCTCGGCAACCGGTAGCTTCTCGGCTTCCCGGTCTTTGAGGCTTTGCTTGAGCGACTTCCCCCCGATGTACTCCATGACGATGTAGCCGACGGGGTCCCCGTGCCGATCCGTGTGTTCGACGAAGTTGAAGATCTGCACGATCTGCGGGTGAACCACCTCGGCGAGGAACTGGCGTTCGGCCATCGCGATCGCCTGGGCCTCGGCGTCGCCGGAGTGCACCAGGCCTTTGAGCACCACCGGACGATCGTTGACGTTGTGGTCGACGGCCAGGTAGACCCAGCCCAACCCGCCGTGCGCGATGCAGCCCTTGACCTCGTACTGGCCGGCGACGGTGTCTCCGGGATTCAGTTGGGGCAGAAACGAATACGGGCTACCGCAGAACGGGCACCAGCCATCGGACGTACCCTTGCCGTGGTCGCCGGACCGCCCGACCGGCTTGCCGCAGTTCCAGCAGAAGCGCTTGGACTCCGGCACCACGGGATTGGTCATCAGGGCCTCGAGCGGATCGATATCCCGCACGCGGGGGATTTCGACCAGCCCGCCGCCGAGCTGTCGTACCGGCGGGAGCACCCGGGTGGCCGCCGTCATCCGCTCCTGCGCGTCGGTTTCAATGCCGCCGCCGGAGAGCGGGGCTAGGTCGTCGTCGTCATCGTCGAAATCGGGGCGGAACAGCGCCTGAGTGGCTTGCGGCCGCGACTCCAACAGCGGGCCCGACTGCTCGTCCGGCGGCTGAGTGCCGGGGCCCGGGTCGTCAGTGTCTTCGCTGTCGCGCGGGTCGATAGCTTCGGTCATCAGTCCACGTACCTAGGTACAGGAGGGGCGGGCGCGGGACCCAAAACCGTCAACCACTTGCGGTACAACGTGTTCCACGTGCCGTCGCGACGGATGCGTTCCAGCGTGCCGTTAACGAACCGGACCAGTCCGGTGTTGTTCAGGTTGACCCCGATGCCGTAGGGCTGGGTGGCCATGTTCGGGCCGACGATGTGCAGGTACGGGTCTTCTTCGACCAGCCCGGCCAGAATCGAGTCGTCGGTGGACACTGCGTCGATCTCGCGCTGTTGCATCGCC
>NZ_JAFBAR010000039.1 GCF_019247635.1 Mycobacterium sp. | reverse complement strand
AACCAACTTGAAGTATTTCGATCCACGGAAGGTCGACCCGGCGTGGAACACTGCAGGTCGACGACAGACTGATAACCTCAAGAGCGGCAGCAACGTCGCCTCCGATACAACGACGAGTGCCCGCGGTGGGCGCGGTGGGGGCTAGCTGCAGGAAGGCATCGCCAACGTTGAACGCGATTACCTTGTCGAGCGGTGCCGTCGCCCAGCCGTTGACGACCTTGGTCGCCGACGTTGCCCGCGACCGTCCGCCTGGGCGCAGATGAGGCCGTCGGGTTCGATGACAGCAGACTCACACGACGGACGAGCCGATACCACCCGCCAGCAGATACTGCGTGCGGCGTCCCACCAGTTCGCGTCCCGGCCCTACCACGACGTCGGTCTCGACGATATCCTCGCCGAAGCCGAATTGACCAAGGGCGCAATGTATTTCCACTTCCGGTCGAAGCATGCGCTGGCGGTCGCGATCATCGAACAGCACTCCGCGCAGGCGGAAGTCGCCGTCCGGGACCTGCTCGCGCGGCGGTTGTCGGGTTTGGAAACCCTGATCGACTTCTGCTACCTGATCGCCGTTGAGGACATCGGGCAGGACACCTCCCGGGCGGCGATGCATTTGCTCCAAAGCGTCGGGCCGACGGAAGGGTTGCACGGCAAGCTGCTGGGCGGCTGGATCGAGGCCCTCGGCCAGGTTGCTCGGCGGGCGATCGACGAGGGCGATGTCGCCGAAGGATTCGATCCGCAGGACATCGGGCGGCTCATCGTCTCCCTGTACATGGGACTCCGGCAGACCAGCGACCTGGACAATCCAGAGCGGTTTCTGCTCGACCTGGAAAAAAGCTGGGTTCTGGTGCTGACCGGGATCCTGCAGCCGGACCGGCACGAGTACTTCAGGCAATTCATCCGACGGCGCACGGCGCTTGCGATCAGCGCAGCTTTGGCCGGCGCGAATTCAGATTGACTGTCGCAAACCTATGCCACATATGAATCTGGCCTTGAACGAACCCCGCGGAGGATCCGCTTCGGCCTCCGCTAGGGCTGCTACGCTGTAGCCCCTGACCAGGATCAATGGGGCGTCGAGGGTTGGATTTGTAAGCGGATCGACGGGACTTCGGAGGTACACAGCGATGGCGCGCCAAGTGCGATCCGAGGCGACCCGGCGAAAGATTCTCGACGCCGCCGTGGACGTGTTCGGCGAGGTCGGATACGCCTCGGCCGGCTGGGGCACGATCATCGAGCGGACCGGCATGACGAAGGGGGCGCTCTACCATCACTTCGATTCGAAGGAAGCGCTGGCGTCCGCGATCATCGAAGAAGGTTCCGACGCTCTGCTCGCCGCCTTTCGCAACGTCTCTGGTTCGGCCTCGCCCGCTTTCGAGAACATGATCCACGGCACGTTCGCGGTCGCGAACGTACTCCATTCGGACAAGATGGCTCGTGCCGCCGAGAGGTTGACGGATGCCTTGAGCGGGTTCAACGACGCGGCCGCCCACTTCTTTACCAGTTGGTTGGCCGAGATGGCCGCCCAGGCCCAACGGGCGATCGTCGAAGGAGACCTGCGGGAAGACCTCGATCCCCAGATGATCAGCGAGTCACTGGTCGGCGCCATGTTCGGACTGCGGTTGCTGTCCAACGCGATGACGCCGAGCGGGACCAACGGCCGTGCCGGCGATATCACCGGACGGTTGCGTCAGATGTGGGAGCTGGTGCTGCCTGGCATTGCATCGGAAGCGTCGCTGCCGTACCTTCGCCAATTCCTCGCGCGCGAGGCGATGCGCCGCAGCCGCCCGGCCGGCAATGAGCCGGTCGCGGTGTCAGAACCCGACTAGGCCCCCGGCGCGAGCAGCGCTCAGGCGCCGATCCTTGACAATGCGAGCTGGCACGCCGGCGACCTCGACATCGTCAGGCACGGCCTTGGTGACGACCGCGCCCGCGCGAACGCTGACCCGACTGCCGATCTCGACGCCCATGACCAGCGCGGACGGTGCGAGAAAGACGTCGTCGCCGACGGTCGGGTAGCACCCGGGACGTCCCTCCGCAAGCGTCACTCCCTGGTGGATGCGGCAATTGGCGCCCACTTTGGCCTTGATGTGCACGTGGACCGGCCCGATGTGGGCGATGGACAGGCCCGGACCGAACACGTTGCGCGGTATGTGGTATCCGAGCCGTTCGCCCAAGAACCTGGTCCGCAGCCGAAAGTAGCCCGCCACCATTCGCCCGAACGGTGTCCGCGCCGTGTTGGTCCAATACTCGGATCTGCGCAGCAGACGCTGGAAATGAGCCGGGCGCTGCAGAACCCGATCGCGGAGTCGCCAGCGTTGGATGCCGCACGCGTTCAGGTCCGCGGCCAGGTAGGCCCGCAGGTCCGCGCGACTCTCGATCACAAATCGAACCATACTCCTCGTCGAGTATTCTTTAAAGTTTCCATACTTATGGTTTGTTGTGAGTTTTGCGCAGCGGTTGTGTTCCCGTCAGTGGCGGCCGCGGCGATCTGGCCGGGGCGGCGGGTATCAGCTTCGGCGCAGAATCGGACGTCGGCCCCGCTTTTTCCACCCGACTCAGCCGGTCGTTTTGCCCTCTTCATGGGCTAGCGCGGGCTAGCGCTCCTCTTCCCAGAGTTGCTCGGTCAGGTCCTGGAACGCCGCGAGCGCGAACTCGTCGTCGGCGCGCATCACCGCGGACCGGCTCATCAACGCCCGCACGACCGAGCCATCCTTGTGCGCCAACTCCACGACCATGTTCGCCAGCGCATGCACGACCGACAACAGGGAGTCCGAGTTCACCTGTGCGTCCGAGGCCGGGGCGTGATGGAAGATCTCGTGAAACCTCAGCGCCAGGACCTCTTCGGGATCGCAGCCCACCATCTTGGCGAACGCGGTGTTGGTGAACAGGATGCTGCCGTCGTGGGCGATGGCGAGCACGGGAACCGGGATCCGTTCCAGCACCACCAGCGCGGGCAGCTGCTTCAAGGTGGTCATTGGCGATTGGCTGGGTTGCCGATTCCGTCGTCGCTCCACAGGCAAATTATGTCCTATGCCAGGGGGTGCGCCTGACAGACACTCTGCGAAGGGGCTGTCGAGGGGTCGCCGCCGCCATCTTTTCGCCCTTCCCGCGCATCAATTAGCTTGCGGCGCAGCGGAACTGCTGTAATCGGGTTGATAACGGGGAAACACGCCGGTGGGTGGCGGCAGCGCGGTGCCCGGCACCAGCCGTGCCCCGACGGCGGCAAATGACCGATGGTCATCGGTCTGGCCGAGTAGGTGCAGCAGCTTGGCGCCCGAATCGGGCATCACCGGCTGCACCAACAGCGCCGCGACACGGACTACCTCGCAGGTGGTGTACAGCACGGTGCGGAATCGGGCCTGGCCGTCCTCGGACTCGTTCTTGCGCAAAACCCACGGTTGCTGCGCGGAGAAGTATTTGTTCGCATCGCCCAGCATCAGCCAGATCGCTTCCAGCGCCAGATGCATCGCCTGTGCGTCGAAATGCGCGCGCACCCGCTCCAGCAGGCCATCGGCTGTGGTCAGCAGCTCGGCGTCGGCCTCGGTGAACTCGCCGGGCTCGGGCACCACCCCGCCCAGATTCTTGGCCACCATCGACAGCGAGCGCTGCGCCAGGTTGCCCAGCTCGTTGGCCAGGTCGGTGTTGATCCGGGTGATGATCGCGTCCTCGCTGTAGCTGCCGTCCTGGCCGAACGGGACCTCGCGCAACAGGAAGTAGCGCACCTGGTCGACGCCGAAGGTGTCGACCAGAGTGTCCGGGGCGACGATGTTGCCCACCGACTTGCTCATCTTCTCGCCGCGGTTGAGCAAAAACCCGTGCGCGAAAACCCTTCGCGGTAATTCGATTCCGGCCGACATCAAGAACGCCGGCCAGTAGACGGCGTGGAATCGGATGATGTCCTTGCCGATCATGTGCAGGTCGGCGGGCCAGTAGCGCCGGAACAGCTCGGAATCGGTGTCGGGATAACCGGCCCCGGTCAGGTAGTTGGTCAACGCGTCGACCCAGACGTACATGACGTGATCGGGGTGCTCGGGGACCTGCACTCCCCAATCGAACGAGGTCCGCGAGATGGACAGGTCGCGCAGCCCGCCGGAGACGAAACTGACCACCTCGTTGCGCCGCACCTCGGGAGCGATGAAGTCCGGGTTGGCCTCGTAGTGGGCCAGCAGCTTGTCGGCATACGCCGACAGCCGGAAGAAATACGTCTGCTCCTCGGTCCAGGTCACCGGGGTGCCGGTTTCGACCGCGATCCGGGTTCCGTCCACCTCCGCGGTCTCCGATTCGACGAAGAACCGTTCATCGCGCACCGAGTACCAGCCCGAGTAGCTGTCCAGGTAGATATCGCCGGTGGCCGCCATCCGGCGCCAGATCTCCTTGGACGCCTCGTGGTGGTCGGCGTCGGTGGTTCGGATGAACCGGTCAAAGGAGATATTCAACCTCTCCTGCAGGCGCTGGAACACGTCGGAGTTGCGGCGGGCCAGTTCGGCGGTGGGCAGCCCTTCGGCCGCGGCGGCCTGGGCGACCTTGAGGCCGTGTTCGTCGGTCCCGGTCAGGAAACGCACGTCAAAGCCGTCGAGCCGGCGGAACCGCGCAACCGCATCGGTGGCGATGTACTCGTACGCGTGGCCCAAATGCGGCGCGGCGTTGGGGTAGGTGATCGCGGTGGTGACGTAGTAGGGCCTCATCGAGAGTCCACCTTATTGTGTGCGCGTGAGCTCTTACCCACGAGAACACCGCCAACGAGAAGCCCCGCCCGCGCCGGAGCCGTTGGCGCCGCTGATCGACGCCCACACTCACCTCGATGCGTGCGGCGCCCGGGAGGCGGCGGACGTCCGCGCCATTGTCGACCGCGCCGCGGCCGTGGGGGTCAGCGCGGTGGTCACAATCGCCGACGACCTGGACTCGGCGCGCTGGGTGACGCGCGCCGCCGACTGGGATCCGCGGGTCTATGCCGCGGTCGCGTTGCACCCGACGCGGGCCGACGCGCTGACCGACGCCGCCCGGACCGAGATCGAACGGTTGGCGGCCCATCCCAGGGTGGTGGCCGTCGGCGAGACCGGGATGGACATGTACTGGCCCGGCCGGTTGGCCGGCTGCGCCCAACCGGACGCACAGCGCGAAGCCTTCGCATGGCATATCGACCTGGCCAAGCGGATCGGCAAGCCGTTGATGATCCACAATCGCGAGGCCGACGCGCAGGTGCTCGACGTGTTGGCCGCCGAGGGCGCTCCCGACACCGTGATCTTTCACTGCTTTTCGTCCGACAGCGTGATGGCGCGCCGTTGCGTGGCCGAGGGGTGGGTGCTGAGCCTGTCCGGGACGGTCAGCTTCCGCAACGCCCGCGCCCTGCGCGAAGCCGTGACGCTGATACCCCTGCAACAGCTTCTGGTCGAAACGGATGCCCCGTTTTTGACGCCGCATCCTTATCGCGGCTCAGCGAACGAACCCTATTGCCTTCCGTACACTGTGCGGGCCCTCGCTGAACTGGTGGATCTCCGTCCGGAAGAACTGGCTCGGATCACAACGAGCAATGCCCAGCGGGTCTACCGGGCGGAGGGCAGCTTGTAACACCTTGGCCCCTGAGTTGCTCAGCATTGACCGGTTCGTTACCGTCTTGTGATCGAACGGTTGGGCCTGACGGCCCTTTTTGTCATTTACAGCTGTAAGGGTCTTGAGAGTGGTTGGCAGTGGTGGATGAGGTCGGGGCTGTTCAAGAAGTGAGCGCCAGGCGCTCGGCGAATCTAATTGCAAGACTTGAGCAGGCTCCGTCGCCGGCATTGCGGTTGCTCGTCGGCGCGCTGCTGGTGGCGCTGGCCGCGGCCGGCGGCTACGCGGTCTCTGCCTGCAAGACGGTGACCTTGACGGTCGACGGAACCGCGATGCGGGTGACCACCATGAAGTCTCGGGTCATCGACATCATCCAGGAGAACGGGTTCGCCGTCGACGAACGCGACGACCTGTACCCGGCCGCCGACGTGAAGGTGCACGACGCGGACAGCATCGTGTTGCGGCGCAGCCGGCCCCTGGAGATCTCGCTGGACGGCCACGACGTCAAGCAGGTATGGACGACGGCCGCCACCGTGGACGAGGCGCTGGCCCAGCTCGCCATGACCGATACGGCGCCCGCGGCGGCTTCCCGCGGCAGCCGCGTTCCGCTTGCGGGGATGGCGCTGCCCGTCGTCAGCGCCAAGACGGTGCAGATCAACGACGGCGGCGTGTGGCGCTCGGTGCACCTGCCCGCGCCCACCGTCGGGGCGCTGCTGGCCGCCGCGGGCGCGCCGCTGCAGGAGAGCGACCAGGCGGTGCCCGCCGCGTCGACGCCGATCGTCGACGGCATGCAGATCGAGGTGACGCGCAACCGCATCGAGCGAGTCACCGAACGGCTGCCGCTGCCGCCCAACGCGCGTCGCATCGAGGATGCGGACATGAACATCAGCCGCCAGGTCGTCGAAGACCCGGGCGCGCCCGGCGAGCAGGATGTGACATTCGCGGTGGCCACCGTCAACGGCGTCGAAACCGGTCGGCTGCCCGTCGCCAATGTGGTGATCTCCCCCGCCCGCGAGGCGGTGGTGCGGGTGGGCACCAAGCCCGGCACGGACGTGCCCGCAGTGATCGACGGCGCCATCTGGGACGCCATTGCGGGCTGCGAGGCGGGCGGGAACTGGGCGATCAACACCGGCAATGGCTATTACGGCGGTGTCCAGTTCGACCAGGGCACCTGGGAAGCCAACGGCGGACTGCGCTACGCCGCCCGGGCCGACCTGGCCAGCCGCGAAGAGCAGATCGCGGTGGCAGAGGTGACGCGGCAGCGGCAGGGCTGGGGTGCCTGGCCGGTGTGCAGCGGACGAGCGGGTGCGAACTGACCATCCGGTTCCTCGGCCGCACCGAGATCCGGCGGCTGGCCCAGGAGCTCGACTTTCGGCCGCGAAAGTCGCTCGGGCAGAATTTCGTCCACGATGCCAACACCGTGCGTCGGGTCGTTACGGCCGCCGGGGTGACCCGCTCTGACCGAGTCCTGGAAGTCGGCCCCGGCCTGGGGTCGCTCACGTTGGCATTACTGGATCGCGGTGCCAGCGTCACCGCGGTCGAGATCGACCCGGTGTTGGCAGCGCGGCTGCCCCAGACCGTTGCGGAGCATTCGCACCGCGAAATCAACCGCCTCACCGTGCTGAACCGGGACGTGCTGACCCTCACGCGCGACGAACTGGTCCCTGAGTTTGGCCCGGCGCCGGCGGGCCCGACGGCCGTAGTCGCCAATCTGCCCTACAACGTCGCGGTTCCGGCGCTGCTGCATCTGCTGGCCGAATTTCCATCCATCCAGACCGTGACCGTGATGGTGCAGGCCGAGGTCGCCGAACGGCTCGCCGCCGAACCCGGTGGCAAGGAGTATGGCGTGCCCAGCGTCAAGGTGCGCTTCTACGGACGCGTTCGCCGCTGTGGCCTGGTGTCGCCGACGGTCTTCTGGCCGGTTCCGCGGGTCTATTCCGGATTGGTGCGCATCGACCGGTATGCGACCTCGCCGTGGCCGACGGACCAGACCTTCCGTCAGGGGGTGTTCGAACTGGTGGATATCGCATTTGCCCAGCGGCGCAAGACATCTCGTAATGCGTTTGCGGAGTGGGCGGGATCGGGCAACGAGTCGGCGAATCGACTGCTCGCGGCCAGCATCGACCCCGCCCGTCGGGGTGAGACATTGAGAATCGAAGACTTCGTGCGGCTGCTGCGACGTTCCGGCGCCTCCGCTGCTCAGGACGCGGCGCAGACTTCGGTCAGTTGAGGGCCGGCTGATGGCCGGTGTCGCGGCGTCGTTGCGTGTGGTTCGGCGGCTGCAGCGATAGTCTGCTGCGGTGGCTGGCATGTCTGACGGCAACACCGCCGAGCTGTGGGTGCCCACCGGGTCCGTCACCGTTCGGGTGCCCGGAAAGGTCAACCTGTATCTGGCGGTCGGTGACCGCCGCGAGGACGGCTACCACGAGCTGACGACGGTGTTTCACGCCGTGTCGCTACTCGACGAGGTGACGGTTCGCAACGCCGACGTATTGTCACTCGAGCTCGTCGGCGAGGGGGCCGACCACGTGCCCACCGATGAACGCAACCTCGCCTGGCAGGCGGCCGAACGGCTGGCCGAGCACGTCGGCCGGGCGCCGGATGTCTCGATCATCGTCGACAAATCCATTCCGGTGGCCGGTGGCATGGCGGGGGGCAGTGCCGACGCGGCGGCCGTGCTGGTCGCGATGAACTCGCTGTGGGAGCTCAACCTGCCGCGCCGAGACCTGCGCATGCTGGCCGCGCAGCTCGGCAGCGACGTGCCGTTCGCCCTGCACGGCGGTACCGCGCTGGGCACGGGTCGCGGCGAGGAGCTGGCTACCGTGTTGTCCCGCAACACCTTTCACTGGGTGCTGGCATTCGCCGAATCGGGTTTGTCCACCCCGGCGGTGTTCTCGGAGCTGGATCGGCTGAGGGACACCGGGGACCCGCCGCGGCTCGATGAGGCCGGACCGGTGCTGGCGGCCCTGGCGGCGGGGGATCCCGGGCAGCTGGCGCCGTTGCTGGGCAACGAACTGCAAGCGGCCGCGGTCAGCCTGGATCCGACGCTGCGGCGCGCTCTGCGCGCCGGTGTGGACGCGGGGGCCTTGGCGGGCATCGTGTCCGGCTCCGGTCCGACGTGCGCCTTCCTGTGCGAGTCGTCGACCTCGGCGGTCGACGTCGGTACACAGCTGTCGGGGGCGGGGGTGTGCCGTACCGTGCGTGTTGCCAGCGGGCCGGTGCCCGGTGCCCGGGTCGTCCCGGCGCCCCCCGAGGTCTAGCGGATGTGACGTGGAGCTCAAACGGGCCCGAAAACCCGCCATAGTTTGGCAGTTACTTAAGAGTTGCTTAAGATGATCGGCGGTGACGAGTCTCTTGGCCCCGTGGGCTCAACACCGCTTTGAGACCTAACCGCTCCCCAATTGGTGCGCGCGCCTGTCCCGCAGTGCCACCAAGCAGGCGGAATATGAAATTCCGCACCATGGGGAAGGAACGAACCGAGGAGGTTTGTGTGAGTCGGTTTACCGAGACGATGTTCCGCAATGCCCATGAGAGCACCAAGGGCATGGTCACCGGTGAGCCGTATACCCCGGTCCGTCACACCTGGCGCCAGGTGCACGAGCGGGCCCGTCAGATAGCCGGTGGGCTGGCCGCTGCCGGTGTCGGCCACGGCGACGCGGTCGGTGTGCTGGCCGGCGCGCCGGTGGAGATCGCGCCGACCGCGCAGGGGCTGTGGATGCGCGGTGCCAGCCTGACCATGCTGCATCAGCCCACCCCGCGCACCGATCTGGCCCTGTGGGCCGAGGACACCACGACCGTCATCGACATGATCGAGGCCAGGGCGGTCGTCATCTCTGATCCGTTCATGCCCGCCAAGCCCGTGCTCGAGGAGCGCGGCGTCAGGGTGTTGACCGTCGAGCAGCTGCTGGCCGCCGACCCGATCGACCCCATCGAGACCGGTGAGGACGACCTGGCGTTGATGCAGTTGACGTCCGGGTCGACGGGGTCCCCTAAAGCGGTCCAGATCACTCACCGCAACGTCTACTCCAATGCCGAGGCGATGTTCGTCGGCGCCCAGTACGACGTCGAGAAAGATGTGATGGTCAGCTGGCTGCCGTGCTTCCACGACATGGGGATGATCGGCTTTTTGACGGTGCCAATGTACTTCGGCGCCGAGCTGGTCAAGGTCACCCCACTGGACTTCCTGCGCGACACGCTGCTGTGGGCCAAGCTGATCGACAAGTACAAGGGGACGATGACGGCTGCCCCCAACTTCGCCTATTCGCTGTTTGCCAAGCGGCTGCGCAAGCAGGCCAAGCCCGGCCAATTCGACCTGTCGACGCTGCGCTTCGCGCTGTCGGGCGCCGAGCCGGTGGAGCCCGCCGACGTCGAGGATCTGATCGATGCCGGCAAGCCGTTCGGGCTCAAGCCCAGCGCGATCCTGCCCGCCTACGGCATGGCCGAGACCACGCTGGCGGTCTCATTCTCCGAATGCAACGCCGGCCTGGTGGTCGACGAGGTGGATGCCGACCTGATGACGGCCCTGCACCGCGCCGTCCCCGCCAGTCGCGGCAACACCCGCCGCCTGGCGTCGTTGGGGCCGCTGCTGCAGGGCCTGGAGATCCGCATCGTCGGGGCGGACGGCACCATCCTGCCGCGCCGCGGGGTCGGGGTCATCGAGCTGCGTGGTGAGCCGCTGACGCCGGGCTACATCACGATGGGCGGGTTCATTCCGGCCCTGGATGAGCACGGCTGGTACGACACCGGTGACCTGGGCTACCAGATGGACAACGGTCACGTCGTGGTGTGCGGCCGGGTCAAGGACGTCATCATCATGGCCGGCCGGAACATTTACCCGACCGACATCGAGCGGGCCGCGGGCCGCGTCGAGGGTGTGCGTCCGGGCTGCGCGGTGGCCGTTCGGCTCGATGCCGGGCATTCGCGCGAGTCCTTCGCCGTCGCCGTCGAATCGAACGCCTTCGAGGATCCCGCCGAAGTGCGCCGCATCGAGCATCAGGTGGCCCACGAGGTGGTCAAAGAGGTCGACGTGCGGCCCCGCAACGTCGTGGTCCTCGGACCCGGGACCATCCCCAAGACGCCGTCGGGCAAGCTGCGCCGCGCCACCTCGCTCACCCTGGTCACCTAGTTCCGGGGAATTCTTGGGCGCGGGCAATTCTTGGGCGCGGGGAATTCTTGGGCGCGGGGAATTCTTGGGCGCGAGCGTGCGCAAACTGTCACAGTTTGCGGCGTGCCGCTGCACAGACACGCACGCTCGCGGGGAGGTGACCAGTGCGAGTTACCAGGCGTGGACGCGGTTTTGCGCCGGCTCCAGCCCCAGCTCGATGAGCAGCTCGGTGGCATCGGCCGCCTGCTCGCAGATCGTCGGCACCTCGGGCCGCTCGGCGGCGGTGAAGTTCTCCAGCACGAACGCGGCCGGGTCTTTGCGGCCGGGCGGGCGGCCGATCCCGATGCGGACCCGCTGAAAGTCCTTGGTGCCCAATGCGTTCGCCACCGAGCGGAGCCCGTTGTGGCCGCCTTCACCGCCGCCGATCTTGAGCCGGATGCGACCGAACTCCAGGTCAAGATCGTCGTGGATGACGATGACGTCGGCCGGCGGCACCGAGTAGAACTTCGCCAACGGCCCCAACTGGCGGCCCGACTCGTTCATGTAGCAACGCGGCTTGGCCAACACGACGGACCGCCCCGCGAGTCGGCCGGTGACGACCTCGGCACCGGAACGCTTGTGCGCCTTGAACTTCGAGCCCAGCCGCGCGGCGAGCAGGTCGGCGACCAGGAAGCCGAGGTTGTGCCGGGTGCGCGCGTAGGTTTCCCCCAGGTTGCCAAGGCCGACCAGCAGTAGTGGTTCGACCACGTTGCGAGTCGCCTACTCGGACTCGTCGGCGGCAGCCTCCGCCTCGCCGCCCTCTTCTTCGTCGGCTTCGCCCGCCGCGCCTTCTTCTACGCCTTCGACAGCCTCGCCGGCGCCCTCTTCGGCCAGATCCTCAGCGGTCGGCGCGTTGACTACGTTGACCACCAACAGTTCGGGGTCCGAGATCAGATTGACGCCCGCCGGCAGGGTGATCTGGCCCGCGGTGAGCTGGGTGCCGGGCCCGGCGCCCTCGACGGACACGGTCAGCTGCTCGGGAATCGACAGCGCCTCGGCCTCGATCTCGATGGCGTTGGTCTCCTGGGTGACCAGTGTGTCGGGGCCGGCCTCGCCCTGGATGACGACGGTGACCTCGACGACGACCTTCTCGCCGCGACGCACGACCAGCAGGTCGGCGTGCTGGATGGTGCGGCGGATGGGGTGGATGTCGATCGCCTTGGTCAGCGCCAGCTGTTCCTTGCCGGCGATGTCGAGGGTCAGCACCGCGTTGGTGCCGGAGTGCCGGAGCACGGCCGCGAAGTCGTGGCCGGGCAGCTCGAGGTGCTGAGGGTCGCTGCCGTGACCGTAGAGCACCGCGGGGATGTTGCCGTCGCGGCGAGCTCGCCGGGACGCGCCCTTGCCGGTCTTGTCACGGACCGTGACGCTCAGCTGGTTGACCGCGGATTTAGCCATCGTGTCGCTCCTAATGTGCTCGGGGCCTAGGTTCAGGGTTCAGGCACGGCAGGAGCGCGACAACTCGTCGGTCTCCGTCGATAACGGTGCTTGTACAGGCTTGCGGAAGCCAGACACCCTCGCCGTGACGCCCGGTCAGGTTAGCGCATCGCCGGTTCCGGGCGGAAATCTAGTGCTCTGGCGCCACATCAGACACAGCGGGCAATGCACCGCCTCAGAACGGGAACTTGGTGCCGGTGAGCTGCTCGGATAGCTCCCAGAGCGCGGCCGCGGTCGATGCGTCGCGCGCGGCCCGGCTGCGGCCGACGGGTTGGGTGCGGCCGAGGTAGCCAAACCTGGGGCCCACGAACGTATCGCCCGGCAGGTCCTGCGACACCGCGTACAGCGTTTGCCGGGCACCGAAGTCGGCGTCGGTGGCCACCACCCGGGTGACGGCCGACATCAGCGCGTCGCCAACCTTGCGTCCGGAGGCGCCCTGCAGGTTGGTGCGCGAATAGCCGGGATGGGCCGCCAGCGCCCGCAACGGCGAACCGGCCGCGTCGAGCCGGTGCTGTAGCTCGCTGGTGAACAGCAGGTTGGCCAGCTTGGACTGGCTGTAGGCCAGCCACGGCGAATACCGCCGAGTCTGGTAGTTGAGGTCGTCGAGTCCGATGCGTCCGGCGAAATGTCCCATGGACGACACCGACACCACCCGGTCGGTGAGCTTGGGCAGCAGTAGGTTGGTCAGCGCGAAGTGACCGAGGTGGTTGGTGCCGATCTGGCTCTCGAAGCCATCGGCCGTCAACGCGTATGGGGCGGCCATGATGCCGGCGTTGTTGATCAGGATGTCGGCCTTGTCCACTTCGTCGGCGAACTGCCGGACCGAGGACAGGTCCTGCAGGTCGAGGCGACGTACCTCGACCGCGCCGGTTCCGGGGCCGCTTATCTGCTTAGCGGCGGCCTCACCCTTGCCGGTGTTGCGGACGGCCATGACGATCGTGGCGCCGTTGCGGGCCAATTCGCGGGCGGTCACCGCGCCCAGCCCGCTGTTGGCGCCGGTGATGATCACCGTGCGCCCGGCGAATGACGGCAGATCTGCGGCTGTCCAGTCGGTCATGG
>NZ_JAFBAR010000034.1 GCF_019247635.1 Mycobacterium sp. | reverse complement strand
CAACCCGGCGGCGGCGACCGGGACGGTAGCCACACTCGCCCATGGCGTGGTGAAGTGCGCGAGCAGGTTGGTCACCACCAGCACTGCGACCACGACGGCCACATCCGCGTAGAGCCGGAACGGCTCGACCATTGCGGGGGATTCGTGCTCGGACATCGTCCGGCCGAGTCTACCTTCGGGTCCGGCCGGCTCAGGCGGCTTTATGGTGGCGACCCGCTTGCGATCGCCACTCAACCGCCGCTGGCCGCCAACCGCCGACGGGCATAGTCCTTGAGCTCGGCCGACAACCCGTCTGCCAGCAGCAGCCGGGGAAGAAGCTGTGGCTGGGTCATGCGGGCGCGAAATGCCAGGCCGATGGTCACGTCGTGGTCGGGACGGTAATCGATGGCGATCGCGTCGCCGGCACGCACCGTCCCGGGCGAGATGACGCGAAAGTAGGCGCCGGGCTTTGCTGCCTGCGTGAACGTCTTGATCCAGTGATTCAGACCCAGGAATGCCACGAACGTGCGGCACGGTGTCCGGGGGGCGGAGACCTCCAATACCAAGCCGTCGGTGCCAACGCGCCAGCGTTCACCGATGCGCGCTCCTGTCACATCGATTCCCGAGGTGGTCAGGTTCTCGCCGAAGATTCCGTCGCTGAGCGTGCGCTGGAGTTGAGCTTCCCAGTGGTCGAGGTCTTCGCGCGCGTACGCGTAGACCGCCTGGTCGTCACCGCCGTGGAGCTTTGGATTACCGATCGTGTCGCCGACCAGTCCGCTGCCAAGGCCACCGTGCATCGGCCCCGGTGCCCGCACCATGACCGCGTGTGTCACCGGCACCTTGTCGATGCCGGTGATTTTCGAGTGCGCGCGCGGATCGGGATTCGCTCGTACTCGAGCGACGTTGACCGCCAACACATTCCCGTCGCTCCCGTCTCTCACTGCCGTTCGTTCCGCTCGCTCAACTCCCAGGTCCAGTTTGCAATCTGCGGGTCGTCCTCGCCGTGCTCACGCGTGTACCGACGCGCGGCCAGGCGGGCATCGGCCATCCGCTGGCGCAGCACCGCGGCCCGGCTGGCCAGCCCTTCGACGCGGTCGATGACGTCCATGACCAAGTGGAAGCGGTCCAGGTCATTGAGCATCACCATGTCGAACGGCGTCGTCGTGGTGCCGCGCTCCTTGAACCCGCGCACATGCATGTGCCCGTGATTGGTCCGGCTGTAGGTGAGGCGGTGGATCAGCCACGGATAGCCGTGATAGGCGAAGATGACCGGCTTGTCGCTGGTGAATAACGCGTCAAACTCCTTGTCGGGCAACCCATGTGGGTGTTCGGAATCCGGCTGCAGGCGCATCAGGTCGACGACGTTGACCACCCGCACCCTGAGATCGGGCAGCTCCCGTCGCAGGATGTCGGCGGCCGCCAGCGTCTCCAGGGTGGGGACGTCCCCGGCGCAGGCCAACACCACCGAAGGCTCAGACCCCGCACATCCCGGGCTGCTGGCCCACTCCCAGATCCCCAGCCCGCGGGTGCAGTGCAGGATCGCTTCGTCCATCGACAGGTACGACAACGCCGGCTGTTTGCCGGCGACGATGACGTTGACGTAGTCCCGGCTGCGCAGGCAGTGGTCGGCCACGGACAGCAGCGTGTTGCCGTCCGGAGGCAGATAGACCCGTACCACTTCGGCGCGCTTGTTGGCCACCAGGTCGATGAATCCGGGGTCCTGATGCGACGCCCCATTGTGGTCTTGGCGCCACACGTGCGAGCTCAGCAGGTAGTTCAGCGACGCGATGGGCTGCCGCCACGGCAGCTCGCGGCTGGTGGAGAGCCATTTCGCGTGCTGGTTGAACATCGAGTCGACGATGTGCACGAACGCCTCGTAACAGTTGAACAGACCGTGGCGGCCGGTCAGCAGATAGCCCTCCAGCCAGCCCTGGCACAGGTGTTCGGACAGCACCTCCATCACTCGGCCGTCCGGGGCCAGGTGGTCATCGTCGGGTCCGGTTTCGGAAAGCCAGACCTTGTCGGTCGACTCGAAGACCGCGGACAGCCTGTTGGAGGCGGTCTCGTCGGGGCCCATGAGCCGGAAGCGGTCGAGGTTGCGGGTGATGACGTCGCGCAGAAAAGTTCCCAGCACGCGGGTGGCCTCATGGGTTTTGGCCGCCGGCTGGGTGACCTCGACCGCATAGTCACGGAAGTCGGGCAAATCCAGGTCGCGCAGCAACAGCCCGCCGTTGGCGTGCGGGTTGTCACTCATCCGGCGCTGGCCTTTCGGCGCCAGCGCGCGCAGTTCGGCTCGCAGCGAGCCGTGCGCGTCGAACAACTCCTCGGGGTGGTAACTGCGCAGCCACTCTTCGAGTTGCGCGCGGTGCTCGGGGTTTTCGTGCGTTGCCGCCAGCGGAACCTGGTGTGACCGCCAGGTCCCCTCCACCTTCTCGCCGTCCACCAGCTTGGGCCCGGTCCAGCCTTTCGGGGTGCGCAGCACGATCATCGGCCACACCGGCCGGTCGGTCCGCTCACCGCTGCGGGCCGCGCGCTGAATGGTCGCGATGTCGTCGAACGCGTCGTCCAACGCGGCCGCCAATTGCCGGTGCACCTCGACGGGTTGCTCGCCGGAGACAGTGATCGGCCGATACCCGTAGCCGCGCAACAACGATTCCAGCTCGGTGTGCGGAATACGCGCCAGCACAGTCGGATTGGCAATCTTGTATCCGTTGAGATGCAGGATCGGGAGCACGGCTCCGTCCACGGCCGGGTTCAGGAATTTGTTGGAGTGCCAGCCGGCGGCCAACGGCCCGGTCTCGGCCTCGCCGTCACCGATCACGCAGGCGACCACCAGGTCGGGATTATCGAAGGCGGCGCCGTACGCATGCACCAGCGCGTAGCCGAGTTCGCCGCCTTCATGGATGGATCCCGGAGTCTGGGCGGCGACATGGCTGGGGATGCCGCCGGGAAAGGAGAACTGGCGGAACAGCTTTCGCAACCCGTCGGTGTTTTCCTCGATCCCGGTGTAGACCTCGCTGTAGGTCCCTTCGAGATAGGCGTTGGCCACCAAACCGGGGCCGCCGTGGCCGGGCCCGGTGATGTAGATGACGTTGGCGTCGCGGTCGCGGATGATTCGGTTGAGGTGCGCGTAGAGGAGGTTGAGCCCGGGCGTGGTGCCCCAATGTCCCAGCAGCCGGGGTTTGACATGCTCGGCCGCCAGCGGCTCGGACAGCAGCGGGTTGTCCAGCAGGTAGATCTGCCCCACGGAAACGTAGTTGGCGGCGCGCCAGTACGCGTCGAGGTGGGTCAGTTCGTCGTCGGAAAGGGCTGCGGGGCTCATCTGGCCGATTCTCCACGCCCCCGGTGAGCGGTGCCCTGCGTGGGTATTACTCTTCGCCCCGCGCCCTGGCCTCGTAGGCCCTGCGCTGTTCGACGTCGACGTCATCGGTGAAAACATGCTCGCCGCCGAGGAGCCGGTTGAGGCCTTCGGCGAGTGCGCGCGGCATGAACCTCTGCGACACCACCATCGCGCCGGCCACCTTGGTGACGCGCACCCGCGGCTTGGGGCGAACCACCAGCCCGACGATCGCGTCGGCGATTTCTGACGGCTCGGCGTTCCTGAATCCTCTGGCTCCCTTGGTGCCCGCGGTCAGTTCGGTGTTGACGAACGACGGCAACACCATCGAGAACTTCACGCCGGCATTGCGGTACTCGAGCCTTGCCGAATCGGTGAATGCGACCACCGCGTGCTTGCTGGCGCAGTAGCTGGCCAGCCCGGCGGCGTAGAGCTCCCCGGCCATCGAAGCGACGTTGATGACGTGTCCGGATCCGCGCGGGAGCATGCGCTGCACCGCCAGCTTGCTGCCCAGGATCACGGCGTAGATGTTGATGTCCAAAATGCGCCGAGTGACTGCATCGGACTCGTCGATGATGCGACCGACGGGCATGATGCCGGCGTTGTTGATCAGGACGTCGATCGGTCCGAGTTGTCGCTCGACCTGGTCGAGAAAGTCAGCGAACGAATCCTTATCGGTGACATCGAGTTTGTCGTACACCTCGAGGCCGAGGTCGGCGCCGGACACCTTCACCATTGCCTCGTCAATGTCACCGATCGCGACCTTGGCGCCCAGTTGGTGCAGCGCGGTCGCGGTGGCCAGTCCGATCCCGCGCGCCCCGCCGGTGATGACAATGACTTTGTCGTGAATTTTGGCCCCGACCGATTCCGTGTCCGCCACGTCCGCGCTCCAATTCTTGACGGGTGTCAACTCAGTAAGCACAGCACTCGAACCCGAGCTGCGCAATAACGCCGTCGATACTGGGACGATGACCGAGGTGCGCCCGGCCGTCCCGAACGACGCATACGCCGTCGCACGGGTGCACGTCCAGTCATGGCAGACGGCATACCGCGGCCTCATCGCCCAGGACTACCTTGACGCGCTGGCTCCTGACGACTTCGCCCGCCGATATACCTTTGGCCGCGTGGGGCTTTGGCCGTCCACGCTGGTTGCGGTCGACGATCCGGAGATCTGCGGCTTCGCCACAATCGGCCTGTGCAGGGACATCGAGTTGCCGAATTTCGGTGAATTGATGGCCCTCTACGTCGCTCCCGCACACGTCGGCACCGGGATCGGGCGCAGGCTCATCAGCGCCGCCCGCGAGCGGCTACGCGGACGGGGTGTCGCGGTCGCTGTGCTGTGGGTGCTGGACGGCAACGTCCGCGCTCGGCGGTTCTACGAACGCGACGGGTGGAGCTTTGACGGCACCCGCAAGACGGCGGTGTTCGGCAACGTGCCGGCGGAAGAGGTGCGCTATCGACGGAGCATGGGGGTCAGCGCAGGGTGAGCCACGCCAGACTGGCGCCGCCGCCCAGGACGCAATAGACGGCGAACGGTGTCAGGGTGCGGGTTTCGAAGTACCTAGTCAGGTAGCGCACCGCGAGATAGGCGCACCCGAAGGAGGCGATGCTGCCTGCCAGCACTTGACCCCCGATTCCGGCCCCCAGCGGCCCGAACAGTTCGGGAATTTTGTAGACGCCGGCGGCCAGGATGATGGGCGTCGCGAGCAGGAAGGAGAAGCGCGCCGAGTCCTCGTGCGAGAGTCCCCGCCACAGGCCCGCGACGATGGCGATGCCGGAGCGGCTGATGCCGGGCAGCAGGGCGAGGATTTGGGCGGATCCGATCAGCACACCCCGGCCCAGCGGCACCTCCGCAAGCCGGTTGTCGACGGCTTCACGGCCGTGTACTTGTTCGAGTTCGGCAGTTTCGGTGGCGGCCCGGCGCCGCAGGACCTCACCCACATACATGGCGATGCCGTTGAGGATCAGGAACACGGCCGCCGGGATGGGCCTGCCGAGCGTGGTGCGAAACAGCCGCTCAAGGGCCAGCCCGGCCAGGCCCACCGGGATGGTGCCGACCACGATCAGCCACGCCAGCCGCTCGTCACGAGTCCGGATTCGGCGATGCCGCAGCGAGGAGACGAAGCCTGCCACGATGCGCAGCCAGTCGCGCCAGAAGAACACCACCAGGGCGGCGGCGGTGGCGACGTGCAGGCCGACGACGAACGCCAGGTAGGGCGATCGCGGGGCGGAGACGTTGAGGTCCTGGGCCCATTGCCCGCCGAGCAACGCCGGCACCAACACCGAATGCCCCAGGCTGGAGACAGGAAACAGTTCGGTGACGCCCTGGGCAGCGCCCACGATCACCGCTTCGAGGTAGCTCAAGTGCGCGCTCATAGTCCTCACGGAGAGTAGCCGGTCAGGTTTGTCCTCGACCCCATGGCCGGCGGCGACCCGAATCGCCGCCGCGATAGGTTCGACTCATGCCCGTTGCCCCCCGGACACCCGTTTTGATCGGTTACGGGCAGGTCAACCACCGCGACGAAATTGACCCGGAAACGCGATCCGTCGAACCGATCGACCTGATGGTCGCGGCCGCCAGGCGGGCTGGTGATTCCGAGACGCTCGAGAGCGTCGACTCCATCCGCGTGGTGAACATCCTGTCGGCGCAGTATCGCGATCCCGGGCTGCTGCTCGGCCAGCGGATCCACGCCAGCGACTTCACCACCCTGTACAGCCGCGTGGGCGGCAACGTGCCGCAGTCGCTGGTCAACCAAGCCTGCCTGGATATCCAGCGGGGCCGGGCCGGCGTGGTGCTGCTGGCCGGCGCCGAAACCTGGCGCACCCGTAGGGGACTGCGCGCCAAAGGCAGCAAGCTGGTGTGGACGACGCAGGACGACTCCGTTCCGATGGCCGACGTGGCCGGCGACGACGTGCCGATGGCCGGCGACGCCGAGATCAGAATCAAGCTGGACCGGCCCGGCTATGTGTATCCGATGTTCGAGCAGGCGTTGCGGATCGCCAACGGCGAGTCGATCGAGGATCACCGGCGACGCATCGGTGAATTGTGGGCGCGCTTCAACGCCGTCGCGGTCGATAATCCGCACGCCTGGATCCGCAACCCGGTGACCGCCGAGGAAATCACCCGCCCCGGCCCGCAGAACCGAATGATCAGCTGGCCCTACACCAAGTTGATGAACTCCAACAACATGGTCGACCAGGGCGCAGCGCTCATCCTGGCGTCGGTGGAGCAGGCAAGGCGACTGCGGGTCCCGGAGGAAAAGTGGGTTTATCCGCACGCGGGCACCGACGCACACGACACCTCCGCCGTCGCCGAGCGCGCCGAACTGCACCGCTCGCCCGCCATACGGATCGCCGGCGCGCGGGCGCTGGAGCTGGCCGGCCGGGCGATCGACGACATCGACTACGTCGACCTGTACTCCTGCTTTCCGTCCGCTGTCCAAGTCGCCGCCGCCGAGCTCGGACTGGCCGTCGACGATCCCGGCCGGCCGCTCACCGTCACCGGAGGTCTGACTTTCGCCGGTGGCCCATGGAGCAACTACGTGCTGCATTCGATCGCCACCATGGCCGAATTGCTGGCGGCCAATCCCGGGCGCCGTGGCCTAATCACCGCGAACGGGGGGTACCTGACCAAGCACAGCTTCGGCGTCTACGGCGCCGAACCGCCGGACGAATTCCGTTGGCAAGACGTGCAATCGCTGGTTGATCAGGAGCCCACCCGCGACGGGTTGGTGGAGTGGGAGGGGATCGGCACCGTCGAATCGTGGACGACGCCGTTCGACCGGGACGGCGAACCGCAGATGGCCTTCGTGGCGGTGCTCACGCCCGACGGTGAGCGCACGCTGGCGCAGCTCACCGCTCGCGCTGCGGTGCAAGCGTCGGTGAGTGAGGATATCGCCGGTAGCAAGGTTGCCGTCGCCGCGGACGGCAGCGCGACGTTGCAGTAGCAGCACGCGCGGCGGCGGTAACGGTCGCGCGGGTTGCAACGACTTGCATATTGTCGATGGTGCGAGGTAGGGGAGGTGACACCAGGTGCAGGTCCTGGTTACCGACGCCACCGGTACCGTCGGGCGGTTCGTCGCGCGACAGCTGATCGCGGCGGGGCACACCGTCAGCGGCATCGCCGAGCGCCCGCACGGCCGTCTGGATCCCCGCGTCCAATTCGTTCGCGCGTCATTGCGCGACCCGGTGCTTCAGGACCTGGCCGCCGAAGCCGACGCGGTGATCCACCTCGCCCCGCTTGACGACACCGCGCCCGGTGGCGCGGGCCTCAGCGGCGTCGCGCATGTGGCCCATGCGGCCGCTCGCACCGGTGCGAGGCTGTTGTATGTCTCTCAGGCGGCGGGGCCGCCGGAGCTGTACCGACCGACTGAGACGTTGGTGTCGACGGGTTGGGCACCGAGCCTGGTCATCCGCGTCGCCCCGCCTGTCGGTCGCCAACTCGACTGGATGGTCTGCCGCACCGTCGCCTCCGTGCTGCGGGCCAAGGTCTCAGAGCGGCCGATGCGGGTGCTGCATCTCGATGATCTGGTCCGCTTCCTGGTGTTGGCGCTTAGCACCGACCGCACCGGGACGGTGGACCTGGCCACCCCGGACACCACCAACGTGATCACCGCGTGGCGGCTGTTGCGTTCCGTCGATCCGCGGTTGCGGCTGCACCGGGTGCACGGCTGGGCAGACCTGATTCCGGAGATGGATATTACTGCGGCACAAGAAGATTGGGGCTTCGAGTACGGCTGGCAGGCGCTGCAGGCGCTCGTCGATACGGGCCGTGGGCTGGTGGGCCGCAGGCTCGGGCCCGCGGGCGCGACCGACTCATCGGGTCAACTGGCGCTGCCCGTGGAGCCGCTGCCGTGGCTCGAGCCCGCCAACGATTTGCCCCTGCGCTCAGCCGCACCCGACGGGATGGAAGGCGAATTCGACGACCGGATCGACCCGAGGTTCCCGGTTTTCAGCGCGACCAGCCTTGCCGAGGCGCTGCCCGGACCGTTGACGCCGATGACGTTGGACGTTCAGTTGAGTGGCCTGCACATGGCCAGTCGCGCGATGGGACGGGTGTTGGCGCTGGGCGACGTGGTCGCCGACGAATGGACGAGCAGGGCCATCGCGGTCTTCGGCCACCGCCCCTACGTCGGGGTGTCGGCGAACCTCGTTGCGGCGGCCCAACTGCCCGGCTGGAACGAAGAGGCCGTGGCCCAGCAAGCCCTGGGTGAGCAACCGCGGGTCGGCGACCTCCTGCCGTTCGGGAAACCACCGCTCGCGGACGGAGCGCTGGGGTCGGTCGCCAAGACGGTCGTCACCGCCCGCTCGTTTGCCTTGATGCGCCATCTCCGGGCCGACACGAGGGCTTATCACACCGCCGCCATGGCAGAGCACCTGGACGCCGAGCAGCTCGCCGAGCTGCCGAACGCCGGCCTGGAAGTACGGATTCGGTTGTTGCGGGACCGGATTCACCAAGGTTGGATCCTCACCGGCCTGTGGGTAATCGACACGGGTGTGCGGGGGTCCGGCGTGTCCGGGCTGGGGGCGATCATGGAAAGCAGCCGCGTCAGTGTCGAAATCGCGGCCCTGGCAACGGTTTTGCGCGCTGATCCGCCACTGTGCGCACTGGCCCGGGAGGGCAACCTGGGCAGTGTCCGTGCGCTGTCACCGCGAGCCGCTGCGGCTGTCGAAGCCGCGGTCGCCCAGGTCGCACACCGCGGTCCAGGGGAAGCCGAGTTGGCCAACCCAACGTTTGGTGACGACCCGGCGCTGCTGCTGGTGGCGGCATCGGAACTGGCGTCGGTGCCGGCCGAACCCGCGCCGACGCCGTCGCTGTCCCAACGGTGGGCCGACAGCGTCCGCGCTTCCCGTGAACTGGCGCACGACACCACGTTGCGCTACACCCACGAGTTCCGGGTGACATTGCGCGAACTGGGGTCGCGCCGCGTCACCGCCGACCTGATCGATACCGTCGCCGACGCGTACTACCTGACCTGCGACGAACTAGTGACCGTGCCTGCCGATGCCCGGTTACGGATCAAACGCCGCCGCACCGAGCGCGAGCGATTCCAGGCTCAGCAACCGCCCGATGTCATCGACCACGCGTGGAATCCGGCCGAATAGCGGTCAAGTCAGCGGCGAAGAGCACCATGAGTCCGTCAAAGCTTTTGTCGCACAATGATTCTGCTGCCTTAGCCTCGGCAAGTCCGCCACCGGCAATGCCCGAATGTGGTCGAGCTGGTCATGATGGGCGCTCGCTTCGCGATCGCGCCGGGTTCAGCCCACGCGGGCGGGGTTAACCGAGAAGTTCCCGCAAAGACAGCGCGTTGCGCACGGCGTGGCCACCCAGGTCGTTGTTGAAGTAGATCCACACGTCGCGTCGCTCGTCGCGCCAGGCGGTGATCCGATCGGCCCACTGTCGCAACTGGCGTGCGGTGTATGAACCGGCGTACATCGCATCGGGATAGGGGCCGTGCATTCGCACGTACACCAGGTCGGTGGTCGCCCGGGGGATGCAGGCCAGCCCGCCACCGCTCATCACCACGTAGGCGGCGCGGTGTCGTGCCAGCGCCGCGTAGACAGCCGGGTCGTTCCAGGACGGGTGGCGCAGCTCCATGGCGACCCGGATCGACGCAGGCACGGCGCTCAAAAACGAGTCCAGGCGGGCGTCATCGCGCTGCTGTTCGGGATGCAGCTGCACCAGCAGCACCCCGCGGCGATCCCCCAGCAGTTGCCAACAGTGCTCGAACCGCTCGATCCACGGTTCGGGCGACGCCAGCCGCCGATAGTGGGTCAGGCCGCGATGCGCCTTTACCGACATGGTGAAGCCGTCCGGCAACCGATCACGCCACCCGGCGAAAGTCGAATCCTTTGGCCAGCGATAGAAACTGGCGTTCAACTCGACGGTGTCGAACACCTCGACATAGCGCGACAACCGGCGCGCGGCGGGCAGGCGGGGTGGGTACAGGACGTCGGTCCAGTGGTTATACGACCACCCGGATGTACCGATCCGCACGGTCACGACTGGATCAGCTGGCTACCTGCCGGCGCACGTCGTCGTCGAGCGACGCCCGCACCAGCGCGGCCGCCAGCCGGGCGTTGGCCGGTCGGGCCAGCGATGTCAGCTTGGCGGGATCGGTGGGCAAATCCATCTGCTTGGCCGCCGCGATGGCACGGTCGTCGAAGTATGGCCGCACCCAGGTCCAGATGTCTTGGACTTCGCGCAGGTAGATGTCGGCGCCGGTATCGCCAATCCCATTGAATCCCTTGAGCATACGTTTGGCCGCGGCGACGTCGTGGTGGCTGCGGTCGGCGAGTGTGCGCAGGTCGCCGGAGTATTCGTCGCGGACTCGTTGGGCGATATCGCGCAGCCTGGTGGCCGAGCTTTCGTCGTACCGGACGTAGTGGGCGCGGCCGAAGGCGCGGATCATGGTGCTGCGATCCGCTGCCAGCACGGCTTTCGGGGTGCGCAGACCCGCGGTGAACAGCTGCCGCGCGGCGCGCATGGCCGTGGCGGCGTCGATCGGCTTGCTGGCCAACATGCACAGCACGAGGAGCTGAAACAGTGGCATCGGTTTGTCCTTGAGGCGGATTCCCGCCTCGGCCGCGTATGTGGTGCCGGCGACGTCAAGCAACCGTTGCACCACTCGGTTGGACTCGTTCATGTCCTGCCGCGTACCCGCCCCGGGGGGCGGCAAACCGCATCGGCTACTTGGGCGGCAGGGCGCGCGCGTAGTCGGTGCCCCTGACGACCCAACTGCGCAGCTGGCGTTTGGTTTTCACGCCGTCGGCACCAACGTGTAGCCAGCCGCGGGCCTGCCGGCCCGACATCACCATCGGTTCCGCATGAGCCCGGGCCAGCAGCGTGTCGGTCTCCTCGGGCGGCACTCGGACCAACAGGCCACCCTTGCCGCTGGCAGCGACGGCCATGTTGCCGCCGATCAGGAATGCCAGCCCACCGAACATGCGTTTCTCCTCGACGCCACGCTCAGCACTGAGGAGTTCGCGGATTCGGTTGGCGAGGTCTTGGTCGTAGGCCACGGGCGGCTGTCAGTCCTCGAGATCCACCCGGATGGTCAGCAAGTCACTACCCATAGTGCGCACCACCGCGCTATTGAGCCGGGGCAGGCTCCGCAGCCGCTCCCTTGCGTCGTCGTCGGGCAGCAACTGCGCGATACCGCTGCGCCATCGGCCGCCGACACGAACCCGTACGGCCGGGTCGGACTTGATGTTGCGGACGTAATCCGAGTGCTCACCATGCTCGGAGACCATCCAGAACTGGTTACCCACCAGGCTCCCGCCCACCGCTGTGCGGCGTCGCTGGCCAGTCTTGCGGCCGATCGTCTCGAGCATGGTCACCGGCAGTTGGCGGCCGATCGGATTGACCACAAGACGCTGAACGCGATGCACTAGTTGCCGTTTGAGGTTCACGCGCTCCATTAAACGCCGACCATGCCGAGCGTGACACCGGGGTCACGCTCGGCGGCGCCAGGTGCCGGCTCAGGCGGCCGCGACCGTCTCGGTGGTGGGTTCCAGCGCTTGGGCGACGATCTCGCCGACGTCGGTCATCGGTCGCAAGTCCAGCGCCGCCAGCACCTCGGCCGGGACGTCATCCAAATCTGGGGCGTTGCGCGCGGGAACGAAAACCGTTGCCAATCCGGCACGTTGGGCGGCCAACAGTTTCTGCTTGACGCCTCCGATCGGCAAGACCCGGCCGTTCAGCGTCACCTCGCCGGTCATGCCGACATCGGAGCGGACCTGGCGTCCGGTGGCCATCGACACCAGCGCGGTCACCATCGTGACGCCTGCGGAGGGACCGTCCTTGGGCACCGCGCCCGCTGGCACGTGGACGTGGATGCGCCGGTCCAGCGCCTTCGGGTCCACGCCCAGCTCCGCGGCGTGCGAACGCACGTAGGACAGGGCGATCTGCGCCGATTCCTTCATGACGTCACCCAGCTGGCCGGTGAGCTGCAGGCCCGGTTCACCGTCGGTCGAGCCAGCTTCGATGTAGAGCACATCGCCGCCCAGCCCCGTGACGGCCAGGCCGGTCGCCACGCCCGGCACCGCCGTGCGCTCGGCCGACTCCGGCGTGAACCGCGGCCGGCCCAGGTATCCGACCAGGTCCGGCTCGTCCAAGATTTTGCGGACCTTCGGGCCGCTGTCGTCCGCCAGCTTGGTGGTCACCTTGCGCAACGCCTTGGCCAGCAGCCGTTCGAATTGCCGCACCCCCGGCTCCCGGGTGTAGTCGGCGGCAATCTTGCGCAGCGCAGCGTCGGTCACCGTGACCTCGTCCTCGCTCAACGCCGCGCGCTCACGCTGCCTCGGCAGTAGGTAGTCGCGCGCGATGGCCACCTTGTCGTCCTCGGTGTAGCCGTCGATAGCCACCAGCTCCATGCGGTCCAGCAGCGCCGACGGGATGTTCTCGATCACGTTGGCGGTGGCCAGGAAAACAACGTCGGACAGGTCGAGGTCCAGATCCAGGTAGTGGTCGCGGAAGGTGTGGTTCTGGGCCGGGTCCAGCACCTCGAGCAGCGCCGCGCTCGGGTCGCCGCGATAGTCCGAGCCGACTTTGTCGATTTCGTCGAGCAGCACAACGGGATTCATCGACCCCGCCTCGCCGATCGCACGCACGACCCGGCCCGGCAGCGCACCGACGTAGGTGCGCCGGTGTCCGCGGATCTCGGCTTCGTCGCGCACGCCGCCCAGGGCGACGCGGACGAACTTACGGCCCAGGGCGCGCGCAACGCTTTCGCCCAGCGATGTCTTGCCGACGCCGGGCGGCCCGGCCAGCACCATCACCGCGCCGGAGCCGCGGCCGCCGACGACCTGCAGACCGCGCTGGGTGCGGCGCGTCCGCACGGCCAGATACTCGACGATGCGGTCCTTCACGTCTTCGAGCCCGTGGTGGTCGGCGTCCAGGATTTCTCGCGCCGCTCCCAGATCGGTCGAATCCTCTGTCTTGACGTTCCACGGCAGGTCGAGCACGGTGTCCAGCCAGGTACGTATCCAGCCGCTTTCCGGACTTTGGTCGCTGGCGCGTTCCAGCTTGCCAACCTCGCGCATTGCGGCCTCGCGCACCTTCTCGGGCAACTCGGCAGCCTCCACGCGGGCCCGGTAGTCCTCGGATCCATCGGGTTCGCCTTCACCCAGTTCCTTCCGGATGGCAGCCAGCTGTTGGCGCAGCAGGAATTCCTTCTGCGTCTTCTCCATGCCCTCTCGCACGTCCTCGGCGATCTTGTCGTTGACCTCGACTTCGGCCAGCTGGTCGCCGGTCCACTCGATCAGAGTGCGGAGGCGACGGCCCACGTCTTCGGTCTCCAGCAACTCCCGCTTCTGCACGTCGGTCAGATACGACGCGTAGCCGGAGGTATCGGCCAACGCTGACGCGTCGGTCAGGCTGTTGACGTAGTCGACGATCTGCCAGGCCTCACGCCGTTGCAGCATGGCCAGCAGCAGCTTCTTGTATTCGGCTGCCAGCGTTTTGATTTCGTCAGTCACCTGCCGCTCGGGGACCTCGGTCACCTCGACCCACAGCGCGGCGCCCGGCCCGCTGGCTCCGGCCCCGATGTGTGCCCGGCGCTCACCGCGCACGACGGCCGCCGTACCGCCGCCGGCGATGCGGCCGACCTGCAGGATCTTCGCGATCACACCGTGGCTCGGGTACCGGTCCTCCAGCCGGGGGGCAATCAACAGTTGCCCCGACTCGCTGGCCTGAGCGGCGTCGATAGCCGCCCGGGCGGCGTCGTCCAGGGCAATCGGCACCACCATCCCGGGCAACACGATCGTGTCGGTAACGAACAAAACCGGCACTGATTTGGCTTCAGCCATCAAATCCTCCAAAGGTTAAGTCTGCTGCGCTCAACCCTGGGCGGATCCGGTTTGTTCCCGACCCTCTTTCGCCGGGGGACGTGGCGCTGGCGTGTCCCCGCCCGCCGACGTCACCCGCGCGTGACGTCGGGTGTCCGGTCCGCCTCGCGCTGGCGGGCACGGAAGGCCTGGACCTTGGCGCGGTTACCGCAGGTGTTCATGCCGCACCAATGTCGGTTCTGGCCGCGCGAGGTGTCGATGTACAGGCGTGTGCAGCCCTGATGAGCGCACCGCTTGACCTTCTCAACGTCAGGTCCGCCCACCAGGTCGAGCAGATCCGCGGCCAGCCCCGCGAGCAGCTGCGACGCCGTGCCCTCTCGGCTGACCGACCCGTCGGCGTGCAGTCGCGGCGTGAGCTGGGGCCGGGATGCGTACTCATTGACCAGGTCGACGTCGGCCGCGGTGGGCCGACCGCCATCGAGGCGGCCAACAACGATCCGATAGATGGCTTCGCGCAGCGCGATCGCGGCTTCCAGTTCGTGCTCGCCGACCTCGATCACCGCGTCCACCACTCCCGCCTGAAGAGCCCAGTCCGACAGCCGCTGCGGCGTGGTCAGCAGTTCCTCGGCCGAACCGCCCCGATATTTCAGAGTGCCCGCGAAGTCCAGGCAGCGCCTGCCGCTCACATACTTAAACGTCATGTAACCACCTTGACAGGTTTCACTATCTCGTGCAACATGTAACTAGCTGAAGCGGTTACATGGTTGATAGCGAGAGGTCGAACGAAAACGGCCCGTAGACCGTCTAAAGCGAGTAACGAGCGAAGTCAAAAAAGTTGAAAGGACTCATAATGATCGCGAAAATGCTTGGCGCTGCTGTCGTTCTCGGCTCCGTTGCCCTGTTGGGAGCAGACCCGGCCAGCGCGGATACGACCCAACCCGCTCCGAACCCGTTCGCCAGCCTCACCTGCAACTGCCAGCAGACGACGCCGGCTTCGGCGGGAGAGCTCGACCGTGGCCTGCTGGACGGGCTCGCCTACGGGCACACCGCAGCCGCACAGTGAGCCTCGCTTAAGGCGGGGGAACCGGGCCCAGCCGACGCAATTGCGTGACGTGCCCGGGCGATAGCTCTTCGAGGCAGGTCACGCCGAGAAGCGCCATCGTCCGGGCCACCCCGGCCGCAAGGATTTCGATCGCGCGGCTCACGCCCGCCTCGCCGCCGGCCATCAGCCCGTAGAGGTAGGCCCGCCCGACCAGCGTGCACCGCGCTCCCAGGGCGACCGCCGCGACAATGTCGGCGCCGGACATGATGCCGGTGTCCAGCAGGATCTCGGTGTGCCTGCCAAGCTCACGCGCGACCGACGGCAACAAGTGGAAAGGCACCGGGGCCCGATCAAGTTGGCGGCCACCATGGTTGGACAACACGATGCCGTCGACGCCACGCTCGACCACGGCGCGGGCGTCATCGAGCGTTTGAATTCCCTTGACGACCACCTTGCCGGGCCACTGCGCCTGGATCCAGGCCAGGTCGTCGAATGTGACGCTGGGATCGAACATGCTGTTCAGGTACTCGCCGACGGTGCCGGGCCAGCGGTCCAGCGACGCGAACGCCAGGGGTTCGGTGGTGAACAGGTCGAACCACCACCGCGGGTGGGGCAGCGCGTCGAGCACCGTGCGCAGCGTCAACGCCGGCGGAATCGACATTCCGTTGCGCACGTCGCGCAACCGCGCGCCCGCGACGGGCACGTCGACCGTGATCAGCAGGGTGTCGAAGCCGGCGTCGGCCGCTCGCTGGACCAGCGCCATCGAGCGGTCGCGGTCTTTCCACATGTAGAGCTGAAACCACTTGCGGCACTGGGGGACAACCGTCGCAAGGTCCTCGATCGCGGTCGTGCTCAGGGTGGATAGCGAGAACGGGATCCCCGCGGCGGCGGCCGCCCGCGCGCCCGCGATCTCGCCTTCGGTGTGCATCAACCGGGTGAATCCGGTCGGCGCGATCCCGAACGGCAACACCACCGGATGGCCGAGCACGTTCCATCCCGTGCACACGTTGGTGACGTCACGCAGGATCGTCGGATGAAACTCGATATCGCGGAACGCCTGGCGAGCGCGCTGCAGCGACAGCTCGTCCTCCGCGGCGCCGTCGGTGTAATCGAATGCGGCCCTGGGCGTGCGGCGTTTGGCGATCCGCCGCAGGTCCTCGATGGTCAACGCGGCGGCAAGCCGGCGTTTGGTGCCGTCGAATTGAGGCGCTTTGAACTGGATCAGCGGCGCCAAGTCGCGGAGCTTCGGCACGCGTCGCTTGACCGCCATTAGTTCCCGCCCTCAACCCTGCTGACCTGCATCATCTACACAGTGTGTAACGGTGGTGATATGGAACCGGCAAGCGACCCCTTCGACCTGAAACGTTTTGTGGATGCGCAGGCCCCGATTTATCCCGCCGTTGTCGACGAGCTGCGCGCCGGGGAGAAACGCGGTCACTGGATGTGGTTTGTCTTCCCACAGCTGCTCGGGCTGGGCAGCAGCCCCACCGCAGTCCAGTACGGCATCACCTGCCTCGAGGAGGCCCGCGCCTATCTGCACCACGATGTGCTCGGGCCGCGGCTGCGCGAATGCGCCCGCCTGGTCAACCAGGTGCACGGCCGCTCGATCGGGGAGATATTCGGTACGCCCGATGACCTCAAGCTGTGCTCGTCGATGACGCTGTTCGCCTGCGCCACCGAGGACAACGCCGACTTCATCGCCGTGCTGACCAGGTACTACTCCGGCGAGCAGGACCCGGTGACGCTCGCACAGCTCAACACCTGACTATTCGGGGCTCAATATCCGCCAGCCGTGCGCCTCGACGACCACCGTGTCGACGACCTCTAGCGGGGGCGCCGCCGATCCAGCGATCACCCGCGCCTGGGTCAGGCCCAGTTCCGCCAGCCGCACCTGCAGTGGCTTTTCGTCGATGTTGAGGGCCACCAGCAGCGCGTCCGGGCCGTGGCTGGTCCGGTAGACGTAGTGCCGATTGTCGAGCCGCAGGGCAGTGCTGGTCGCGGCGTGGAGCCACGGATGCCGGCGACGCAACCCGATCAAGAACTGGTGCAGCGCCCACACCTGAGCCCCCGCGGCGTCCAGCTGCGGCGGGGGAGCGCCGAACTCGGGGCGCACGGCGTCGTCGCCGCCGCGGCGTTCCTCCTTGACCCCCTGGTAGCCCAACTCGTCGCCGGCATACACGCTGGGGACCCCGCCTACGGTCATCTGGATCACCAGCGCATGAGCCACGTGCTCGGGGTGCTCGAGTCGGCTGCTGATGCGCGTGACGTCGTGATTCCCGATGAAGGTCAGCGGGGCAAAGCTGGCCAGAAGCTGGTTGTGCCGCTGCAGCGCCCAGTCCAGCTCGTAGAAGTTGCCGTCGTTGAGGCTGCTCCACGTCGCCTTCCACAGCTCGTATTGGGTGGCCGAGTCGAACCGGGCCGCATCGACCACCGCCGCGTAGTCGCCGTGGATGAGCTCGCCCACAAACCACGCATCCGGATGCCGATCGCGCACCCTCGGTAACGTGCCGGCCCAAAACTCCTGGGGCACAGCATAAGCCGCGTCCAGCCGCCAGCCGTCCGCGCCGCGTTCCAACCAGTGCGCCATCACCTCGACGACGTAGTCGGCCACCTCGGGGTTGTCATGGTTGAGGGCGATGAGCTCGCCGTGCCCTTCAAACGTGTCGAAATGCCCCGGCCGCCCACGAAACCACCGCGCCGACGCGTCGTCGCGCGGCGCCTCCAGGTGGCGCGCGAAATCCGCACCGACGTGGTTGAAGACGCCGTCGAGCAGCACACGCAGCCCGCGACGGCGCGCCTCGGCGACAAGGTAGTCGAAGTCGGCCTCGTCACCGAGGCGGGAATCGATGCGGTAGTGGTCGGTGGTGTCGTAGCCATGCGTGCGCGACGCGAAGATCGGCCCCAGTGCGACCCCGGAGGCCCCGAGGGTGATGGCGTGGTCGAACCAGTCGACGAGGCGGCGCAGTCGGTGTTCGCCGGCGACCGGCGGTTGGCCCGGGGAATCCGGGGGAAATGCGCCGACGAATCCCAGCGGATAGACCTGCCACCAGATCGCGTGCTCGACCCAGGATGCGCTCAACCGTCGGCCCCCTCGTAAGTTCGGCTCTATGGAGAAGGTAATCGCCTTGCTCAGCCGCACCGATCCGGATGACGATTGGTGCGCCCGGCAACGCGGCCCGGTCGCCGAGGAGCTGCTCGGGTTGGGCGTGCCGGGGCTGACCGTCAACGTCCGCGACGGCGCGGTACGCCACTCCCTGATGACGCTGACGACGCTGGATCCGCCGGTCGCCGCGGTGGTCAGCCTGTGGACACAGCAATGCTACGGCGACCAGACGACGGCGGCGCTGCGCCGACTTGGCGCCGAATGTGAACAGTTCGCCGCCTACCTGGTGACCGAGTCGGTCCCGCTCGTTGCTCCGGCCAGCGAACCCGGCGCTCGCACAACGGGTTTGGCGAACATAGCGCTGCTGCGGCGGCCCGCCGAGCTGGATCAGGACACCTGGCTGAACCGTTGGCAGCGCGACCACACCGCGGTGGCCATCGAAACGCAGTCGACGTTCGGGTACACGCAGAACTGGGTGGTACGAGCCCTCACTGCGGTCGCGCCGGGAATCGCGGGCATCGTCGAAGAGTTGTTCCCCGCAGAAGCGGTCACCGACCTCAAGGCGTTCTTCGGTGCCGCCGACGACCAAGACCTGCAGGACCGGCTGACCCGGATGGTTGACAGCACGTCGGCTTTCGGTGCCAACGAGAACATTGACACCGTGCCGACCAGCCGCTACGTCTTCCGGACGCCTTTCTAGAGAGGACCGGCTGATGACGACACTCGACGACGCGGTGGCCCTGGCGGCGGCCGAAAACGGCCTGGCGGTGATTTCCACGGTCCGCGCCGATACGACGGTGCAGGCCTCACTGGTCAATGTCGGGCTGTTGCAACACCCGCAGAGCAGTGCACCGGTTTTGGGCTTCACGACCTACGGCAAGGTCAAGCTCGCCAACTTGCGGGCGCGCCCGCAACTGGCGATCACGTTCCGCAACGGCTGGCAGTGGGCGACCGTCGAGGGCCGCGCCGAACTCGTCGGCCCCGACGACCCGCAGCCCTGGCTGGCGGACGACGACCGGTTGCGGCTATTGCTCCGCGAGGTCTTCACCGCCGCGGGCGGCACGCACGACGACTGGGACGAGTACGACCGGGTGATGACGCGGGAGCGTCGCGCCGTGGTGCTGATCGCGCCAGCCCGCGTCTACAGCAACGGTTAGCCTCGCGCGAAAAGACGCAAAAACCCCAAAACCGCCAGGTTTTGCGGGATTTTGCGTCTGCTCGCCGGGTTACGCTGCAACCCGTGACGCTGCTAATCGACGACGAAAATCGGGTACGTACCCTCACCCTGAACCGGCCCGAAGCCCTTAACGCCTTCAACGAAGCCCTCTACGACGCCACCGCCGATGCGCTGCTGGCCGCCGCCGACGACCCTCAGGTCGCCGTTGTCCTGCTGACCGGCAGCGGGCGCGGCTTCAGCGCCGGCACCGATCTGGCCGAGATGCAGGCGATGATCACCGACCCCGATTTCACGCCCGGCAAGCACGGCTTCCGTGGCCTGATCGACGTGCTCAGCGCGTTCCCCAAACCCCTGATCTGCGCGGTCAACGGTGTCGGCGTGGGGATCGGCGCGACCATCCTCGGCTACGCCGACCTGGCGTTCATGTCGTCGACGGCGCGCCTCAAATGCCCCTTTACCAGCCTGGGCGTTGCGCCGGAAGCGGCGTCGTCGTACCTGCTGCCGCAGCTGGTGGGCCGGCAGAACGCCGCCTGGTTGTTGCTGTCGTCGGAATGGGTCGACGCTCAGGAGGCACTGCGGATGGGACTGGTCTGGCGAGTCTGCGAGCCGGACGCGCTGCTGCCCGAAGCCCGACGACACGCCGAAATCATTGCTGCCCAACCAATTTCAAGCCTGATGGCGGTGAAGCATACGATCGCCGAACCGGTCCGTCCGGAAATCGCGGCCGCGACCGCGCGCGAGAACGCCCACTTCGCCGAGCTGATGGGCACCCATGCCAACGCCGCGGCACTGGCCGCTTTCAACAAACCCGCTAGCTGATCAATTCGGGGGACGGGGCGGGGTCGCATTTGGACGCCGCGATGATCGCCCGCAGCGTCCGCCGGCACCGCCCGCAGTCACCGCCCGCGCCACACGCCGCGGCGACCTCTTTCGATGTCGATGCACCCTGCGCCACGGCCTCGGAGACGGCATGATTGGTGACCCCGACACACAAGCAGACGTACATCAGCACACCCCCCGTCTAGGCATCGAAGTTCTCGACAGCATCGCCGAGCGATCGGGCCGCATGTTAGTGGAGTCTAACCTAACTTGATTAGTGGAGTCTAACCTAACTACCGACACGCGGTCGGCGCCGTCCGGCCGGGCGAAGCCCCGACTCTTGTGCGCTGCACTAGATTCAGAGGCGGCACGGCCAACCGCTGCACTTAGCCCGGTGGCGCTCCAGCCCAGCCCACCTGCCACGGTTCGACACGACAGCCCTTACACCGTAGGAGTGAGCATGCAAGGTGACCCGGACGTTTTGCGCCTGCTCAACGAACAGTTGACCAGCGAGCTAACCGCCATCAACCAGTACTTCCTGCACTCGAAGATGCAGGACAACTGGGGCTTCACCGAGCTGGCCGAGCACACCCGCGCAGAGTCGTTCGACGAGATGCGGCACGCCGAGGCAATCACCGATCGCATCCTGTTGCTGGACGGCTTGCCGAACTACCAGCGCCTCTTTTCACTGCGCATCGGCCAGACGCTGCGCGAGCAATTCGAGGCCGATCTGGCGATCGAGTACGACGTGTTGAACCGCCTCAAGCCAGGGATCATCCTGTGCCGGGAGAAACAGGACACCACCAGCGCCATCTTGCTGGAGAAGATCGTGGCCGACGAGGAACTGCATATCGACTACTTGGAGACACAGCTGGAGCTGATGGAGAAGCTGGGCGAGGAACTCTATTCGGCGCAATGTGTCTCGCGACCACCGAGCTGACAGCGGCGCAAGGCCCATCACACCCGCCGGGGAGGTCGCTCCCCGCGGCGCACTGATCAGTCCGCAGCGCCGCAACCTCGTCTTCGTGGCGATCATGCTCGGCATGCTGCTCGCGGCCCTGGACCAGACGATCGTCGCGACCGCGCTGCCGACCATCGTCGCCGACCTGGGCGATGCCGGTCATCAGTCGTGGGTGGTCACCAGCTACCTGCTGGCTTCGACGATCGTCACAGCGCTGGTGGGCAAGCTCGGGGATCTGTTCGGTCGCAAGCGGGTCTTCCAGGCGGCCGTGGTGTTCTTCGTCGTCGGCTCGGTGGTGTGCGGGCTGGCGCAGTCGATGGCGATGCTGGTCGGAGCCCGTGCACTGCAGGGCATCGGCGGCGGCGGGATCACCGTCACCGCCAGCGCGCTCATCGGAGAGGTCGTCCCGTTGCGCGAGCGCGGCCGCTACCAGGGCATCCTGGGCGCGGTCTTCGGCGTCACCACGGTCATCGGGCCGCTGCTGGGTGGTTATTTCACCGACTACCTGACCTGGCGGTGGGCGTTTTGGATCAACGTGCCCGTCTCGGTGGTGGTGATCCTCGTGGCGGCCGCCGCAATCCCGGCGCTGACCGCTTCCACCAGGCCGTCGATCGACTACGCCGGGATCACGTGCATCGGCCTTGGCGCGGCCGGCCTGACCCTGGCCACCAGCTGGGGCGGCACCCTCTACCCGTGGGGGTCCTCGACGATCGTCGCGCTGATCGTCGGCGCCGTGCTGGCGCTGGGTGCGTTCGTGTGGGTGGAAAGCCGTGCGCCCGAACCGATCCTGCCGATCCGGCTGTTCGGGAATCCGGTGTTCACGGTCTGCTGCGTGCTGGCCTTCGTGGTGGGTTTCGCGATGCTGGGCGCGATGACCTTCCTGCCGACCTACATGCAATACGTCGACGGCGTCTCGGCAACCACCTCGGGTCTACGCACACTCCCGATGGTGCTCGGCATGCTGATCACCTCGACCGGCAGCGGCACCCTGGTGGGGCGAACGGGCCGGTACAAGGTCTTCCCAGTGACCGGCACGGCGCTGATGGCCACCGCATTTCTGTTGATGTCGCGCATGGAGGTGTCGACGCAGCCCGCGGTCCAGTCGCTGTACCTGTTCATCCTGGGCGCCGGCATCGGGCTGTCCATGCAGGTGCTGGTGCTGATCGTGCAGAACACGTCAAATTTCGAAGACCTCGGCGTGGCCACCTCGGGTGTGACGTTCTTCCGCACCATCGGAAGCTCGTTCGGTGCCGCGATCTTCGGTTCCCTGTTCGTGAACTTCCTCAACAAGCGGATGGGGGCCGCGCTGGCGGCCAGCGGCGCACCCGCCGCGGCCGTCAGTTCTCCGGAAGCCCTGCACCGGCAGCCCCATGCGGTGGCCGCGCCGATCGTGCAGGCCTACTCCGAGTCGCTGACGCAGGTTTTCCTGTGCGCGGCGCCGGTCGCGTTGGTCGGGTTGGTCCTGGCGCTGTTCCTGCGCGAGGTGCCGCTGCGCGACATCCACAACAGCGCGGTCGATCTCGGCGACGGGTTCGGCATGCCGAACCAGGAAACACCGGAAAGGCTGCTGGAGAATGCCATCGCGCGCATGATGCGCGGCGAGCCCGGGATGCGACTGCGCAGCATCGCCATGCGCCCCGACTGCCGGCTCGACGTCGCCGGGCTGTGGGGCGTGCTGCGGCTCTACCGATTTGGGCAGATGTACGGGACGGCGCGGCTCACCGATATCGCCGACCACTACGGCCTACCCTTCGAGGTCCTCGAGCCGGTCTTTGCCCGCCTTACCGCCGCCGGCTACGTGCGCCGCGAGGGCGACCAGATGTGGCTGACTCAGGCGGGATCCCAGCAGGTCGATTACGTGCACTCACTGCTGCTGGCCTGGATCGCGGACAAGTTGGAGCGATCACCCGGCTTCGCGACTCGGCCCGACCGCCGCGACGTCCAAGCGGCCCTGGAACACGTCGCGCATCGCGTTCTGGCGCAACGTGATTGGCATGATGAGCCGGCCGCCGTCGCCGCCGCGGGCGGCCGCAATCGGTAGGCGTACCATCACGCCATGAGCCGAATCGGAACATTCGCTGACGATGACGTCTACGGCTGGGCGACGAAATCGCCGGATCTCGGCGCTGCGATCGCCGGGTTCAGCCAGGCGGTCTACACGAAAAACCGGCTGCCGTTGCGCACCAGGGAACTCGCAAGGGCGGTGATCGCCCACGACAACGAGTGCATTGTCTGCCTCAACACGCGCGACGCCGACGGTCCGGCGGCCGGTGTCGACGAAGAGCTGTACTCCAACGCCACGGAGTGGCGCACCTGGCCTGGATACAGCGACCAGGAGCGGCTGGCGGCCGAGTTCGCGCACCGGTTCGCCACCGAGCACACGAAGTTGCGCGACGACGAAGAGTTCTGGGAGCGGTGCAGCGAGCACTTCTCCGAGGAGTTGCTCGCCGACCTGGCGCTGTCGTGCGCGCTGTGGGTCGGCATGGGCCGGATGCTGCGCACCCTGGATATCGGCCAGACCTGCAAGCTGACCCTGCCCAGCCGCAGCTGACCAGAACCAAGTGACCGCCACGCCGCTGGCCGCCGCGGCGATCGCCCAACTCGAGGCCCAGGGCGTCGACACCGTGATCGGTACCGTCGTCAACCCCGCCGGTCTAACGCTGGCCAAGACGGTCCCTATCGGCCGCACCAACACCTTCGCCGAGCCGGGCTTGGGCGCCAGCCCGTCGTGGCACGCGTTCGCCATCGACCAGACTGGCATCGCCTTCACCGACGACATCGGTGTCGTCGGTGACCAGCGGCTGCGCATCGACCTGTCGGCGTTGCGGGTCATCGGCGACGGGCTGGCCTGGGCGCCCGCCGCGTTCTTCGAGCAGGACGGAACACCGGTTCCCACCTGCGGCCGCGGAACGCTTGGCCGCATCGAATCCGCGCTCGCCGAAGCCGGTCTCGAGGCGGTCATTGGCCACGAGATCGAGTTCCTGCTGGTCGATCCCGACGGCGGCCGGCTGCCGTCGGCACTCTGGGCGCAGTACGGCCTTGCCGGTGTGCTCGAGCACGAGCAGTTCGTTCGCGACGTGCTCGGCGCCGCCGCGCTAGCCGACGTCGGGATCGAGCAGTTACATCCCGAGTACGGGACCAACCAGTTCGAGATCTCGCTGACGCCGTTGGCCCCGGTGGCCGCCGCCGACCAGCTGGCGTTGACCCGGATCATCGTCGGCCGCGCCGCCCGCCGGCACGGGCTGCGCGTCAGCGTATCGCCGGCCCCCTTCGCCGACGGCGTGGGATCCGGTGCCCACCAACACTTCTCGCTGACCGACGCGGGGGTCCCATTGTTCTCCCACGGAGCGGGTGTCGAGGGCATGACGGCGGCGGGGGAGAGCGCGGTGGCCGGGCTGCTCGACGGGCTGGGCGATGCTCAGGGCGTGCTGTGCGGATCGATCGTCTCCGGCCTGCGGCTGCGGCCCGGCAACTGGGCGGGGGCATACGCCTGCTGGGGCACCGAGAACCGCGAGGCCGCAGTGCGATTCGTCAAGGGCGGCACCGGTAATCCGCGGGGCGGCAACGTCGAGGTCAAGATCGTCGACCCGTCGTCGAACCCGTACCTCGCGTCGGCGGCGATTCTGGGGTTGGCGCTCCACGGCATCAAGCGCAACGCGGCGTTGCCGCCGCAGACGGCGACGGACCCGGCGAAACTGTCCGAAGCGGACCGCGATCGTGCCGGCATCCGACGCCTGCCCGAGGCCCAGGTCGAGGCGATTGGCGCACTTGACAGTTCGAAGCTGCTGCGCGGTATTCTCGGCGATTCCGCGGTCGACATGGTGGTCGCGGTACGCCGGCTGGAGCACGAGCGCTACCGCGACCTGAGCCCCGAGCAGCTGGCCGACAAGTTTCGAATGGCCTGGAGTTTGTGAGCGCGCTGGCCCACCACATCGGTCAGGTCGCGTTGATCGACCAGCATGTGCACGGCTGCTGGTTGACGGCGGGGGACCGGCGCCGATTCGAGAATGCGCTCAACGAAGCCAACACCGAGCCGCTGGCCGACTTCGATTCCGGATTCGACTCGCAGCTAGGCTTCGCCGTCCGCCGCCATTGCGCCCCCGTCCTCGGTCTGCCCAAACATGTCGAGCCACAGGAATATTGGCGACGTCGAAGCGCGCTCAGCGAGGCCGAGCTGGCCCGGATGTTCCTGCGCGCCGCGGGCGTGAGCGACTGGCTGGTGGACACCGGAATCGGCGATGTCGTCGATATGGCCGGGCTCTCGGGCGGCCGCGCGCACGAAGTGGTTCGCCTCGAGCAGGTTGCCGAACAGGCCGCCGCCGCGCTCGGTGACTACGCGTCGGCGTTCCGGGAGATCCTGCACGACCGGGTGGCCTCGGCGGTGGGTACCAAGACCATCCTGGCCTACCGCGGCGGGTTCGACGGCGACCTGACCGATCCGTCGGGCGCGGAGGTGGCCGAGGCCGCCGGTCGATGGCGTGAGCGCGGTGGTACGCGGTTGGACGATCGGGTGCTGCTGCGGTTCGGGCTGCATCAGGCCTTGCGGATGGGTAAACCGCTGCAGTTCCATGTCGGCTTCGGCGACCGGGACTGCGACCTGCACAAGGTCAATCCGCTGTATCTGCTTGACTTCCTGCGGCAGTCCGGCGACACACCGATTGTGTTGCTGCACTGCTACCCGTATGAGCGCGAGGCGGGGTATCTGGCGCAGGCCTTCAACAACGTCTATGTGGACTGCGGGCTGAGCGTGAACCACCTCGGGGCGCGGGCGCCGGAATTCATCGCGCGGCTCTTGGAGCTGGCGCCTTTCCGCAAAATCCTGTATTCGTCGGATGGATTCGGGCCGGCGGAGCTGCACTACCTGAGTGCGGCGTTGTGGCGCAACGGTATTCATCGGGTGCTCGGCGAATTTGTGGATAACGGAGACTGGTGTGAAATCGACGCGATTCGGGTAGTCGATCTGATCGCACATGACAACTCTGCCCGCGTGTACCACCTTGACGCCGGGCGCCGCTAGGGACAGGATGCGCACATGGGCGCCATAGGGGACGCCATGGAGTGGGCCCGTAACCAGGTCGTGTCGCGGGTACCCAAGGCCGATCTCGACCAACGCGACCCTGACTACATCAGGGATCAGCTGCCGGGAACGTGGCTGCTCGCATCGTTGTACTTCAGGGCGGACGTGCGGGGCATGGACCGAGTCCCCGCCGAGGGCCCGGTGCTCCTGGTCGGCAACCACAGCGGCGGGAACGTGCCTCCCGACACGTTCGTATTCACCCTTGCGTTCTGCTCGTACTTCGGCGTCGAACGGCCCTTCTACCAGCTGGCCCACAACCTCGTCGTCTCGGCACCTCCGCTCGGCTGGCTGCGCAAATTCGGCACCGTCGCGGCCAACCACGAGAACGCCAAACTCGCACTGGCCTCGGGTGCTGCTCTGCTGGTCTATCCCGGCGGGGACTACGAAGTCTTCCGCCCGTCGTGGGAACGCCACAAGGTCGACTTCGGTGGGCGGATGGGTTACGTACGGCTGGCCCGCGAGGCGGGTGTGCCGATCGTTCCCGTCGCAAGCGTCGGCGGCCAGGAAAGCGCGTTGTTCCTCAACCGCGGGCAATGGCTGGCCAAACTGCTCATGGCGGATAGGTTGCTGCGACTCAAGAGCGTCCCGATATCGCTGGCCCTCCCATGGGGACTGAACGTCAGCGACCTGGCCGGTCACATTCCGCTGCCCACCAAGATCGTCATCGAAGTCCAGCACCCGATCGAGGTCGACGGCGATGATGAGGCGGTGCACGACAAGGTGATGGCCAGCCTGCAGGGCGGCGTCGATCGCCTCGCCGCCGAACGTCGATTCCCGGTACTCGGCTGATGCGGGTCGAACGCCATTGCGCCATCAAGGCCGACCGCGAGGCGGTCTGGAAAGTCGTCGGCGACCCGGATCGCTATCCCTCGTTCATGACCAACCTCGAGCGCTGGGAATCCGCCAACGACCAGCGGCGCGGGATCGGTGCCCGCTACACCGTGCACTGGAAAATCGGCTCGGTCCCGGTTGGCGGTGTCATCGAGGTGGTCGAGTGGGACGAGGCCCGCGACGTGGCTTGGGTGGGCATCACCGGCGTCACTCTGCGTGGCCGGATTCGGCTGCGTGACACCGAGAATGGCCAGACGAAGGTGACGTTTCGGCTGTCCTACCAGGCGCCCGGCGGAATATTCGGCTACATCGCGGACCGGATCGCAGTGCGTCAGGTGGGTCGCACGCTGGCCGAAACCCTGAAAAGCCTCAAGGCGATAGTCGAGACTTAGCCGTCGAGACCTAGCCGCTCAGACGAGGTCCGTCGCGTCGACGATCCACGAGGTATCCCCGTTGCCCAGACCCTCGAAGTAACCGGCTGGCGCGAAACCGGTGAGGCTGGTCATGTCCCAATAGTCCTTCCAGAGGGTGATCTTGCCGTCGACCACCTTGTGGACGGTGACGAACCTCAGCACGCCTCGCTCGCCAGTGCTGAACGTCCAGGTCTCCGAGTGCTCGTACATGACGTCGGAGCCGTTGCAGACCAGTACGCCGTCATGATTCTCATAACCGGCCAGCGGCGCGAGGCCGAGCTTGAGCCGCGTGACGATGTCGTCCGGGCCACGCGCCGACACCGCTGGAACCGGCATGTCAACATACAAACAGTCCGGTGCCAGGAAGGTCTTGACCGCATCCCAGTCCCGCCGCGAAAGCGCCTGCCACATCCCGACTACCACATCGCCGAGCGCGACCGTGGAAACGTCTGCCATAGCGGCTAATTAACCCTGTCGACCGACGGGTGTCAATCAGTGGCGTCCCTGCAGGATCGCCTCTATGTTGCGTTCGGCGAGCGCGGTGATCGACATGAACGGGTTGCAGCCAAGGTAGCCGGGAAACAACGAAGCGTCGTTGACGTACAGCTTGTCGTACCCCTTGACGCGGCCGAAGGCGTCCGTTGCAGCCCCCCGAACGACGCCACCCAGCGGGTGAACCGTGTAGGGCGCGAAGACTTTTCCGTTGAAGATGTCGCTGCGGTAGTCCACGCCGTTGCTTTGGGTGATCTTGTCGAACACGAGTTTCGCGCGCGCGGTGAGATGGTCGCTGTAGTCCTGCGGCCAGCCGATGCTGACGGTATCCGATCGCGGGTCGTAGGTGATGTTCGCCCGGTCACCGGTCCTGACCATCACGTAGTAGCCGAGGGTGAACGTCTCGACGGCAAGCGGAATCGAAAACATGCCGGCGTACACCGGGTTGTCGGGATCATCTCGGCCGTCCACGTTGATCATTCCCAGCAGGGACTGCTCGGTCCCTGCCGGATCGCTGGGTTTGAGCCGGTGGGCAACCATGACGTCGCCGTTGTTTCCATAGCCGTGACCGATCTCCGCACTCAGGTCCGACAGCGCCCCGGTGTCGCGGGCCCGCAACAGCAGCTTGTTAGTGCCCAGCACCCCGGCGCTGAGAAATAGTTGATCGCAACCGAATTCGTAGCGCGCGACCTCTTTGCCCCAGCGGTCGATCTCGCGGGCGGAAACGACGTACTCGCCGGAGCGCTCGCGACGAATGTCGGTCACCGCCGTCAACGGTTTCAGCGTGACTTTGTGTGTGGCCAACGCGGCGGCAATGTAGGTCTGGTCGACGCTGCCGAACCGCCCGTAGTTGTTCCCATACTGCTGCTCGAGGGCCAGCGCCGATTTAGGGACTTCGCCCGCCTGTTCCTTCTTCATGTAGTCAAAGGAGTACGCGCTGCCGTTGTAGTCGACCTTGTATCCCGCCGTGGCCGCGTACTGGCGGCCCATCCGCGCGTACTGAAAGCACGGCGCCTGCTCGAACCAGTCCATGTCGCGGTAGTTGATCCGCAACGTCGTGGCCGCACGTTGCATGTACGTGCCCAGGAATTCCCCGGCGTCGATGTCCGGGAACGCGGCCTGCACCTGGGCCGGGGTCGGGATGGCGGCGATGGCTGCGTTGATCATCGATCCGCCGCCGACGCCGATGCCGCGGAACACTGTGTGCGCGCCGAGTTCTACCTTCTCGCAGATGCCGGCCTGCACCGGTTGGGGTGACGGCACGTGCTCGGCCACCATGTCGATGGAGATTCCCTGGTAAGAGGGCACCAGACTCGGCGGGTGTGACGTGAACCAGCCGGCGCGGTTGTCGGGGGGCAGCATCTTGCTGAACCGCTTGCCGTCCTCGTCTGGCCTATCCCACAGCCGACCCTGCTCCAAAATCAGGGTTTCGACACCGGCCTCGCCGAGACGCAGCGCCGAGACGCCGCCGCCGTAGCCGCTGCCCACCACGATCGCCGGATAATGCCGGCGCGCAGACCCGCCCGACCGCCTGGATTCGAAGTCGACAACTCCGGCCCCGAGGGCGCCCGCCGCGGCCGCGAGACCGACGCCCAGCAAACCCCTTCGCGATATGTCTCTCATGTGTGTTGGTCACGCCTCCCCGTTCACAAGTTCGCTGGCAGGACAAAAACCCGATGTATTGCCTATTGATCTTACGTCAAATCTGGGCCGACCGATGGTGGTCAGTTTGGGCTGTTTAGATACTAAAAGTAGGTATATATGGGCATGTCGAAGACTTATTTCGGTCTAGCCGCTGCCAACCCGTCTCCGAGATCGCAATGATCGCGATCGTATGATTGCTCGTTAGTGCTCCGAGACACATCAGTGATTGGTTGTACATCAGGGCGCTGGAGGCGTTAAAGTTTACTGGCATGACGGATCGGAAAGAAAACTAGTATGCCGACTCAGTTGGTCGACCGATCAGCAAACTATGAGACCGGCGCGGCAAGCACGCCGCCGCCGCGCTGGCGAGACCCCAAGAAGGTGTTCTGGCTGATCGGCATAGCCGCCCCGGGCCTGGCGGGGCTGTCCTGGTTGTGCGTGCGCTACATCGGCCCGGCTGGGGTGTGGTGGTGGACTGGCGCGATCGTGGCGTTCGGCCTCATGCCGTTGCTCGACTACCTTGTCGGCCCCAACTCGGACAACCCTCCCGATAGCGCCCTCGAGGGGCTGGAGAATGATCCCTTCTACCGCTGGGCCACCTATCTGTTTCTGCCCATCCAGTACCTCTCCCTCGCGTTCTCCTGCTGGTTGTGGGCGGGCGGGGGCTGGCTCACCATGCATTTCCCCGACCGGGTGGGACTGATGGTGACCACAGGGATCTTTGGTGGCGCCGCCATCAACGCCGCGCACGACCTGGGACACAAGCGGGCCAAGCTGGAGAAACGCCTCAGCAAGATTGCCCTCGCACAGACCTGCTACGGCCAGTTCTACGTCGAGCACAACCGCGGACACCACGTCCGGGTCGCGACCCCGGAAGACCCCGCCAGTTCCCGCATGGGGGAGAGCCTTTACCGTTTCATCCCGCGAGCGGTGACGGGCAGTCTGCGATCCGCCTGGAACCTCGAAGCGAAGCGCCTGGCCCGGATCAACAGGTCCCGCTGGTCTTACCAGAACGACATCCTGCAGGCGTGGCTGCTCAGCGCCGTGTTGTACGTGGTGCTGGCGATCTGGTTCGGCCCCGTGGTCGTGCCGTGGTTGTTCGGGCAGGCGGTCGTCGGCATTTGCCTGCTCGAGACCGTCAACTATCTGGAGCACTACGGGCTGCGGCGGCGGAAGACGGCCGAAGGCCGCTACGAACGGGTGTCGGCCGCGCACAGCTGGAACAGCAACACCGTCGTCGCAAGTCTCATACTCTTCCACCTGCAACGGCACTCGGACCATCACGCCAATCCGCTCCGCAGATACCAGGCGCTGCGGCATTCCGACGAAGCTCCCCAACTGCCGGCCGGGTACGGCTCGATGATAGTGATCGCCATGATCCCGCCCTTGTGGCGGCGGATCATGGACAAGCGGGTGCTCAGGCACTACGGCGGCGACGTTCGCTTGGCGGCGCTGTGTCCGCGCAAAGAAGAACAGCTGCTGCGGCGCTATGGACGCCAATTGCCTCAGCTCACGCCCGACGTGCCAGTTACGACGACACCATCGACCGCGCTTGGCCCAGCGTCACTGGCAGTGTGGACCAGCCGCGTAACACCCGCGTGTCGCGCCTACTTCCGGCCCCGGCGGCCCGCACATTGGGGAATCGATCGAAAAATGTTCGCAGCCCGACTTCGCCCTCAGCGCGCGCAAGCGCTGCCCCCAGGCAGAAGTGTCGTCCGCCCGAGAACGCGAGATGCCTTCCGGCATTGGGGCGTTGGATATTGAAGCGATGCGGCTGCGGAAACACTGCAGGATCTCTGTTAGCCGCGGCCAGGTACACCACCACCAACTCGCCGCGTTTGATGGTCATGCCCGCCATGTCGACGTCCTGTAGGGCCACGCGCGCGGTGAGTTGAACCGGCGAGTCCAATCGCAGGATTTCTTCGACCGCATTCGGCCACAATTCGGGGTGCTGGCGCAGCATCTGCAGGTGCTCCGGATTGTCCAGCAGCATGCGAATTCCGTTGCCCAACAGGTTGACTGTGGTCTCGAACCCGGCGGCCAATACCAGCCCGGCCAGCGCCTCGAGTTCGGTCTCATTGAGATATGTTTCGGCGGAACCGCTTTCGGCTTGCCGGATAACCTGACTCATCAGATCTTCACCAGGGGAACGCCGCAATTGGCGCAGATGTTCTGCCAGCCAGAAGTTGAAGCCGGCGATCCCCCGCTGCACGGTCCGGTACTGGCGCCACGGCAGCCCGATGTCCAGGCTCGGCGCGGCGAGCTCACCGAACTCCAGCACCCGGCTGCGATCCCGTTCGGGCACACCCAGGATGTCGCTGATGATCGCGACCGGAAGCTGGGAGCAATACCGCCCGACGACGTCTATAACGCTGGAAACACCGGACTCGCAGGCGAGTTCGTCCAATAGCTTGGCAGCGGTCAGCTCCACCCGGTCGCGCAACGCGGCGACCGCCCGGGAGGTGAACACCGCCGACACCGTCTTGCGGTAACGCGTGTGGTCCGGCGGCTCCACGGCCAATAAGGACGGGGCCCGCAACGGATGCAGAAAGTCATCGCGGACGCGGCTCTCCAGCCAACGCAGCGGCGCAGGCAGGTTCGATCCCATGTTCACAACCCGGAAGTCATCGGAGCGCAGCAGCTCGTGGGCCAGGCCGTGGTCGACAGTCAGGTAGTTGACCCGGTTGCGCATGAGTGGTCCGCGCGCCCGCAGTTCGTCGTAGAAGGGCACCGGATCGGCGAGCACGCTCGGATCGGCGATCAATCTGGCCTGCAGGTCGCCGCGCATGGCCCCGATCGTGGCCACACCGCGGACGAACCCGTGCAGAGCCAGCCAATGCAATCTCTGCTTCATTGGTACCAGCCTAAGCGCGGGGCTCAACAATCAGCGGTGATCTTGAAGTTCGTCGTCACGACTTTGTCGGGGCTGCTGTTGTTGATGCCGTAGGCGCTGCCGGCGATCGTGTAGGTGCTGTGCACGAGGTCGACGCGTGCTGCACCCACCCCGCCTGCCCAGAAGCTGCCGTTGAACCCATCGACGTTGTGGAACTTCACCCACTGCGGCTGCGCGCCCTCGCCGACGAGCAGCACCACGGCTTGGACCCGGCCGCCGCCGTCGCGGATGTCGATGGTCCGGTATTGCTGGTCCTGCGTACAGGCCGGGGGACTTGTGGTGCGCGTGTTGCTTCCCAGAGTCAGGTGCGCGGGCTTGCGGGGCATCGTCTGGGCGGACCCGCCGCACCCGGAGACGACGGCGGCGACCAGCGCGGTGCCTGCCACTGCGACCATTCGGACCAACCGGTTCTGCACCGTGACCTCCGTCTCTACTGCCGTTCCTGCGTCATCCTGGGTAGCGATTTCACGATCCGACCTCGAACGAACTCGGGGCTGAGGCCCTTCAGCCGGTCGATCCAGCGGATGCTTTCCGGCACGTACCAATGCAACCGCTTCGGGTGATGGTAGGCCTGCCAGGCCGCCTGGGCCACGCTGTTCGCGGACATCAGGCGCAACATGCCCTTTTTGGGCGCGGCGGCGCGGAGCTCCTCGCGGGACAACCTGGTCACGCCGCCGTCGGAGTGCTGGGGCGTGGAGGTGAGGATCGGGGTGTCGATCAGGCCGGGCAGAACGTCGGCGACCCGCACGCCGTGCCGCTGCCACTCCACGCTCAGCGCCTCGGTCAACCCCTTCACTGCATGCTTCGTCGCCGAGTACACCGCGATGCGCGGCATGCCGTAGGTGCCCGACGATGACGACGTCGAGAACATCAGGCTGCCCGGGTTCTTCTTGAGATAGGGCAGCGCGCCATAGGCACCGATCAGCACAGCCTTGAAGTTCACGTCGACGACGCGCATGGCGTCGTCGTACGGGACGTCCTCGAACCACCCGCCCTGGGCGATGCCGGCGTTGTTCCACATCATGTCGAGCCCGCCGCCGCTATTGCCAGAGCAAAAGTCGGCCAGAGCGGCGTCGAAAGCGGCCTTGTCCGTGACATCGACCGTCCGAAGCCACAACCGGTCATCGCCGAGTTCCTCGGCCAGCGTGGCGAGCCCGTCCTCGTTGCGGTCGACCGCGCCGACGCGCCAGTCCCTGACGTGGAAGAGCTTCACCCCCTCGCGGCCCATGCCGCTGCCGGCGCCGGTAATGAAGACGGATTTCACGCCGTCTCGGCCACATCTTTGATGCGGTTCAGCGTCTTTGTCATGTCCCGGATATTGCGCCGCTTGCGCAGAAAACCACCGAATACCCAATACACGTTGACGAACGGCGAGGGACTGAGCCGAAACGACTCGGTCACGTCCGTGCCGTCGGTCGCCGGAGCCAGCCGGTAATGCCAGTTGTTCACGGCTCGATCGCCCACCAGGACCGTGAAGCCGAATTCGCGGCCCGGTTCGCAGGCGGTCACCTTACACGTCGTCCAGTACACCGGCCCGATCTCGTTTCGCCGGACGTGACCGCGGAATCGGGCACCCAGCGCGGGGCCGGTGGCCCCGCCCAGCCACTCCGCTTCGAACGTCTCCGGGGAGAACCGTCCGGTGTTGCGGACGTCTGAAATCAACTCCCAGATCTTGTCCGCGGGCGCCTTCATATGGACCGTCGCCGAACCTTCCATTGCCCGATCCAAACACATTCCCGCGCTTGGTCATAGACCTTTCGGCAGGGCTATAGCTGCTAGAAAGCCGCTATAAAGCTGCTAGGAAGGTGCCCGCTGGCCGCTAGTGCGGGACCGCCACCCCAATCAGCCCGTTGATCATCTGCTTGATGCCCTGCGCCGGGTGTGAATACCAAGCGATCGGAAGGCCCGACTCCGAGCCGCACTTCGGCCATGGCTCCAGCCCATCTTCGGCGAAAACCCGGTCGGCAACGGTGATTTGCTGCTCTCGGGAGTTGGCCGCCGGGTTGCCGACGCCGCCGAATTGGGACCAGGTGGCCGGCTTGAATTGCAGCCCACCGTATTCGCCGTTTCCAGTGTTGGCCGCCCAGTTGCCACCGGACTCGCATTGCGCGATCGCGTCCCAGTTGGGAGCGGGGGCGGCGTTGGCGACGCCGGCCGACAGGGTGATCGATGCTGCAACGAATCCTGCGACGGTGAGGGTCTTGGTGAAGGAGTTGCGCAAGTTTGTCATGTGTTGGATTTCGACCGGTGTGGCCAAAGCGTTACCGATTCGAATGGCTTGCGAGATAAGAAGTTTATGGCATTTAAATCAGCACGTCAGGGCGCAGAAGAAAAACGTTCTACAAGAAATTCTTAGGCACAGTACGACTGCGTGGCGGCTAGCAGCGCTCGTTGATACAGGTCCTCGAGTTGCCGCGCCCGCGCCACGCCGGCCCTGGCGTCGTCGAGCTGGGTGTCACATGCGGGCGAGTGCAGCAGCTCCCAATTCATGGCGATCTGGGTGACCATCGTCTGGTTGAGGCCATCGATCACCGACCGCGAGGCGGACAGATCCGGTGGCGCCGCTGGCGCGCTGGCCGGGTCGAGCTTCCAGTCCGAGAACCTGCTGTATTCGATCGCCTCGGTGGCCTGGATCTGGTCACCGAAGACGCGGGCGACGTAATCCGGGTCGATGTGCTCTGCGGTGGCCTGCGCGCGCAACTTGGTGAGTTCCTGCCGGACGCGGACTAAATCCTCGATATCCCCGTGCGAGGTCCATTTTGCGGCGGCGACGGATTCGGCGACCTGCAGCCGCTGCGCGGCGGCATCGACCAACGCGTTCAACGGGCCGGAGATGTCGGCGCCCACCGGCGGTGCCGTCAGCACTGTGAGAAGAAGCCCGAAAACGGCTACTGCGCTTGACGACGTTGTCGTCAAGCGCAGTAGCAACAGATTCCGGCGGATGGGCCGCTAGCCGGACGACGCACCCAAGGAGCTCTGCAGGTCACCCTTCATCGCGTTGAGCTGCGCACCCCAGTACTCCCAGCTGTGCGTGCCGTTGGCGTTGAAGTTCCACACCGCGTTGTGGCCACCGGCCGCGTTGTAGGCATCCTGGAACTTCAGGTTGCTGCTGCGCACGAAGTTCTCCAGGAACTCGGCGGGCATGTTGGCCCCGCCCAACTCCGACGGCGTCCCGTTACCGCAGTAGACCCACAGCCGAGTGTTATTGCCCACCAGCTTCGGGATCTGCACCGTCGGGTCGTTGCGCTGCCACGCCGGGTCACTCGACGGGCCCCACATGTCGTTGGCCTTGTAGCCGCCGGCGTCACCCATCGCCAAGCCGATCAACGTCGGCCCCATGCCGCTGGAGGGGTCCATCAGCGCCGACAGCGAGCCCGCGTAGATGAACTGGTTGGGGTGGTAGGCGGCCAGGATCATCGCCGACGAGCCGGCCATCGAGATGCCGACCGCGGCGCTGCCGGTCGACTTGACACTCTTCTGCGAGGCCAGGTAGCTCGGCAGCTCGGTGGTCAGGAACGTTTCCCACTTATACGTAGAGCAGCCGGCCTTGCCGCAGGCCTGGTTGTACCAGTCGCTGTAGAAGCTGGACTGCCCACCGACCGGCATGACGACCGACAGGCCCGACTGGTAGTACCACTCGAACGCCGGGGTGTTGATGTCCCAACCGTTGTAGTCGTCCTGGGCCCGCAACCCGTCGAGTAGGTAGACCGCGGGAGACCCGCTGCCACCGCTTTGGAACTGGACCTTGATGTTGCGACCCATTCCCGCCGATGGCACCTGCAGGTACTCGACCGGCAGACCCGGCCTGGAGAAGGCGTTGGCGGTAGCCGCACCGCCGGCGAGTCCGATCAGGCCGGGGAGGCTCGCGGCCACTGCCGCGCCCACCATGAGGCGGCGCCCCCAGGCCCGCATCTTCCCGCTCACTTCTGTCATACCTATGCCCCTTGTCCGCATGTGGTCGTATGCCTTGGCAGAACTTACCGTGTGAATAGGCCAAATGTCGATCTGGAAGCGAAATCGTCTCAGTTGTGTATCGGTTACCGCCAGCAATACAGCAACTGTGCTATGTGGGCCGCGACCGGTTGCACCGGCCAGCCCCCGAAGCCTCCACGCAGACGCACACAGCCTGGCCTTTTGAGCCGATACGCAGCGAGAAGCCGACGCCATATGCAGTTGTGCATTCACCGTAGCTAATCAAAGCAAGGAGCCCGATTCCGACACGCCGTAGCGCGCTAGCAATCTGTTGATGGTTTACCCGTCCGCCAATGCGGCCGGGTACCAAAGATCGGAATTGCAGCGCCCCACGGGCGCCCATCCGGCCGGTTGTGGAGCGGGGCAGCCGAATTTGGCTTGACCGCGTAGGCTCTGTCGAAGCAAGCCGACGGAGACGAAGCTATCCCGGTCCGTTTCGGCGCTCACGGACAACCGCACCAGGGCATCCCCAGGTGCGTCAAGGTCGGGCGAGCCATCAGGGCCGGGAACGATTGAGGTGCGAATTTTGGACGCGGTACTCGGGCTATCAGTGACGCCGACCACGCTGGGGTGGGTCCTCGCCGAGGGCCACGGCGCAGATGGCACCATCCTGGACCACCGCGAGCTGGCCCTCCGTGGCGGCGGCGGAATCCACGCCGTGAGCACCGCGGAGCAGGTGGCGGCTGAGGTATTGCGGGCACAGGCGGTGGCGACGGCCTCCGAACATCGACTACGTGTCATCGGAGTGACCTGGAACGACGACGCGTCTGCCCAGGCCGCGCTGCTGCAGGAGTCTTTGACCGACGCCGGCTTCGACAACGTGGTACCGGTTCGGCTGCTCGAAGCGGTCGAAACGCTGGCACAAGCCATCGCACCCGTGATCGGTTACGAACAGACCGCGGTCTGCATTCTCGAGCATGACTGGGCAACCGTCGTCATGGTCGACACTCGTGACGGCCAGACGCAAACCGCCGTCAAGCACGTGCGCGGCGGATTCGACGGGCTGACGTCCTGGCTGACCGGGATGTTCGACCGCAACGCCTGGCGCCCCGCCGGAGTGGTGGTCGTCGGTTCCGACAACGACATCCACGCGTTCTCATGGCAACTCGAAAAGGCGCTGCCGGTACCGGTTTTCGCGCAGAGCATGGCGCAAGTGACGGTCGCTCGGGGCGCGGCGCTGGCGGCCGCTCGCAGCACCGAATTCACCGACGAGCAGCTGGTGGCGGAAACCACCCCCGAACCCGCCGTCGAGCCGGCACGCACGCGGCGGTTGTCGTACGCCGGGGCAGTGACCGCTCTAGCCGCCGGCGCGGTGACTTTCGTCGCCTCGTTCTCGCTCGCCGTGGGTATCCAGTTGGCCCCGAACAAAGATTCCGAAACGGCAAAGCATGCGCACACGTCGACCCCCCCGGTGGCGCAGGGGGCCGCGCCGAGTGCGCCGGAGCCGGCTCGGGCCGCGCCGGGTGAACAATCGCCGGAAGGCGTCGCCCCCGGCGAAGACGAGCAACAGGGGCCGCAACCGGATCCGGGCCGGCAACCGTTCCTGACCCGCGTGCTCGAGCACATACCGGGCGGGGCCGGCGTCCCCACGTCGCCGGCACCCGCGCAGCCCTAGGCCATCTCGCTGGGCCTGAGGACGGCGGTGAAGCTCACCGTCACTTCGTCGGCGACCCGCATCGAGCCCATCAGCAGTGAATACGGTCTGATGCCGTAATCGGATTGCCGAACCCGGGATTCGGCGGACATCCGCCAGGACTCATCGAGACCCTCAGTGCGCAAGTCGATTACGTGCTCTCGCGACTTTCGACCGATCTGCAGCGTCCCGATGAGGCGGTATCCGCCGACGGTGTTCGCGATCGTGTCGGCGCTGAACCGGATCTCGGGAAATCGGTTGGCGGACAGCGACTTGAGCGCATTGGAGCGCACCAGGGCCCGCTCGGCGGCGGACAGCCCCTTGACGCCACCCTCGCCATGCACGACGGCCAGCGAATCCACCTCGACCGCTAGCTCCGCCGAAACAGGTTGACCACCAGCCCAATTCACCGTGGCCTGCCACCGGGTCATCTCGATGGTGAGACGGTGACCCATGCGCGCGGCGCGGCCCGCGACGCCGGTCCGCAGGATCAACTCACCGTCGGATTGGTCCAGCGCCCACACCGTGTCGGTTTTCGGATCGTTCACATGATGAGGACTGTGCGGTAGTGCGCTCGTCCCTGCTCCAGCGTCGCGTAGCCCTCGGCCGCCTGCGCCAGCGGTAGTTCCTCGATCCAGGCCCGCACACCCGACAGGACCGCGAAATGCAGGGTCTCTTCGATGTCCTTCGCGGTGCCGGAGGGATGGCCGACGACGCTGAGCCCAGGGGTTATCAGTTGCACGGGACTGATCGGCAGCGGCTCGGGCGTGACGCCGATGGTGACCAGTTCGCCTTGTGGCAGCAGCCCACCGATCGTGTCGGCCATGGCCTTGGAGTTCCCCGCCGTGCCCAGCACCACCACCGCCCCACCCAGGGCACGTATTGCGTGCGCGACGTCACCGTCGGTGGTGTCTATGTAGTGGTGGGCGCCGAGTTTTTGGGCGTCCTCGGCTTTGGCGGTGCCACGATTGAGCGCGATGGTCTCGAATCCCATGGCCCGAGAGAACTGGATCCCCAGATGACCGAGCCCGCCGACGCCGAGGATCGCGATGCGGTCGCCGGGCACGGCTTTGGTGTGGCGCAGCGCGTTGTAGGTAGTAACGCCGGCGCAGCCCATCGGGGCGGCTTCGGCATCGGAGAGTTCGGCCGGAATCCGGGCCAGCGCGTTGGCGGGCACCGTCACCGATTCCGCATACCCGCCGGGATATTGCCAGCTTGGGACCTTGCCGTTCGCGCAGTGAATGAAGATGCCCTTACGACACGGGTCGCAGTGGTTGCAGTTCCCGCCGAACCAGCCGACGGCGACGCGATCGCCAACCGCGAATTCCTCGACACCGGCGCCGAGTTCCGCTATGGTCCCGGCGATTTCATGTCCGGGGGTCAACGGCCAGGACATGCCGGGAAAGCCGCCATTGACAAAGTGGACGTCGGTCCCGCAGACACCGCACGCATTGACCTTCAGGCGTACCTCTGCGCGATCCGGGGAACGCGTTTCGACGTCTGCCAGCTCCAACGCCGCGCCCGCGGACCGCACCTGGACAGCTCGATGAGTGGCCATGCCACCTTGCCGTTCTCAGTGTGCGACAGGGCATTTGGCCCCGTCGCCGTGGTAATTGACCTGCCAGTGCTTGATGCCGTTGAGCCACCCCGACCGCAACCGTTCGGGCTTGCCGACCGGTTCCAGGTCGGGCATGGCGTCGGCGATCGCGTTGAACATCAGGTCAATTGTCATCCGCGCCAGGTTGGCCCCGATGCAGTAGTGCGCGCCCGTGCCGCCAAATCCCACGTGCGGGTTGGGATTACGCAGAATGTTGAAGGTGAATGGATCGTCGAACACATCCTCGTCGAAATTGGCCGAGCGATAAACCATGACGACCCGCTGGCCCTTCTTGATCTGTACGCCGGACAACTCGTAGTCCTCCAGCGCCGTGCGCTGGAACGACGTGACCGGCGTTGCCCAGCGGACGATCTCATCGGCGGTGGTGGCTGGACGCTCCCGCTTGTACAGCGCCCACTGGTCGGGGAAATCGGTGAAGGCCATCATGCCCTGGGTGATGGAGTTGCGGGTGGTCTCGTTGCCGGCGACGGCCAGCAGGATGACGAAGAACCCCAACTCGTCGTCGGACAGCTTGTGGCCGTCGACATCCGCCTCGATCAGCTTGGTCACGATGTCCGGCCCGGGGTTCTGCGCCCTGTCGGCGGCCATCTGCATCGCATAGGTGATCAGCTCGACCGAGGCACCCATGGCGTCGTTGCGAGCGAACTCGGGATCCTGGTCGCCCACCATCTGATTGGACCAGTGGAACAGTTTCATCCGGTCGTCCTGGGGAACACCAAGCAGCCCCGCGATCGCCTGCAGCGGCAGTTCGCAGGACACCTGCTCAACGAAGTCACCCGAACCCTCGGCGGCCGCGGACTCGACGATGCGCCGGGCGCGATCGTTGAGATCGTCGCGCAAGCGCTCGACGGCCCGGGGCGTAAAGCCGCGGGAGATGATCTTGCGCAGGTGAGTGTGCTGCGGCGCGTCCATGTTGAGCAACACGAACTTGCCCGTGTCGATCTGGTCGCGCACCGTGCCCTCTTTGTAACGAGGCAGGGCCGTCTTCTGCAGGCTGGAGAAGATATCGCTGCGCAGCGATATCTCCTTGACATCCTTGTGCTTGGACACCACCCAGAAGCCGCCGTCGTCGAACCCGCCCGTACCGGGGGGTTGCTCGTTCCACCAGATCGGCGCGGTCCGCCGCAATTCGGCCAACTCTTCGACCGGGAGGCGCTCGGCGTGGATGTCAGGGTCGGTGAAATCGAACCCGGGCGGCAGGTTGGGGGTTGGCTTGGCCTTTGGTTCGGCGGTTGTCATGACGCACTCCTCGCTACACCAGATCTGTTTGTTCTAGTGGTCGTCTCGTGCCAATAAACCATTGCTACACCACGGTTGGGAAGCATTTGCAACATGTTCTAGTGCGATGAGTTTTGGACGCGCGGCCGGTCCGCATAGAAACCCCACCGGACGACTGGGAAGAACCACTAATGCGCATCGTTGTGCGGGACTTTCAGCCTGGACGGAGTCGTGCAAGCGTCAACCCGGGGGGTGCGCGCGGCAATCAACCTTGTGGCCCACAACACAATCGTTATGCTTTGGTGCAGGTCACCGGGTGGGACCGGGTGACACCTATACAGAGGGCGAAACATGATTCGTGAGCTACTCACCGCCAGCGCGATCACTGGTCTCGCGGCCGGCGTCGCGCCGGTCGCCAGCGCCGACCCGGGGCACTGGGAGGGCGACGTGCCCGGGATGAACTACTACGCCTTGCTGGGTGCGCCGTGCGACAACTACGAGCGGTTCATCTTCGGACGCGGTCCCAGCGGCCAGGCCGAAGCCTGCCACTTCCCGCCCCCCAACCAGTTCCCGGCTGCCACCACCGGCTACTGGGTGATCTCGTACCCGCTCTACGGCGTGCAGCAGAACGGCGCGGCGTGCCCGAACGCGCAGTCGGCGGCGCAGACGCCCGACGGGTTGCCGATGCTGTGCCTGGGCGCGCAGGGATGGCAACCGGGCTGGTTCACCGGGGCAGGGTTCTTCCCGCCCGAAGGCTGAGCGGGCGAGCGGACGAGCTTATGACCACGCCGTCAGAACCGATCCCGCGGTGGTTGCGGTTGGTGCTGGCGTCCGATCGTGCCGGTTCGGCGTGGTACATCGGGACCGGATTCTTCTTCGCGCCGGTGCTCGCCGTCCTGTCACCGTGGCCGACCGTCACCGCCGTCCTGTGGACGGTCATCGCGCTGACAGGCTTGTGGCTGGGCCTGCTCGGAATCGCGATGGCCGTCGGCTTAGCGCGGGTAATGCGGTCCGGTGCGCAGATACCCGAGCAGTACTGGCGCACCCTAATCGACTACTGATCTCTTAAGGTCATACCAAAGGTCCCGCTACACCGTTATCAACACTGAGGAGACTCCGATGGGCTTCAATCCGAAAGATGCCGTGGACGCGGTCAAGGACATCGCTATTAATACCGTCGAAAAGTCCTCGGACATCGTCGAAAACGTCACCGCAATCATCCGCGGCGATATCGCGGGCGGCGCCAGCGGCATCGTTCAGAGTTCTGTTGACATCGCCACCGACGCCGTCGACCGCGTCAAGGAAGTGTTCACCGGCCGCGACGACGAAGAACTGGCGTAACTAGACGCTGGCGGCGGCGTTCAGCTCGTCCAACCGCGTCGTCGCCTCGAGGTACTCCTGCACCCACCGTTCGATGACCGTCGCCGTCTTCTCCACCTTGCTGAACTGGCCGACCACCTGACCGACCGGGTTGAACGCCACGTCGACGCTCTCGTTCGGGTATCTGTTCGTGGCCCGCACCGCCATGCCGGAAACCATGTACTGCAACGGCATTCCGAGGGGCTTCGGGTTGTCGGGACGCTCCCAGGCTTCCGTCCAGTCGTTGCGCAGCATCCGGGCCGGCTTACCGGTGAACGAACGGCTCCGGACGGTGTCGCGGCTGCCCGCCTTGACGTAGGCGGCCTGCTGAACCGGGGTGTTCGAGGACTCCTCGACCATCAGCCACTGCGAGCCGGTCCATGCCCCTTGAGCACCCAGCGCCAGGGCGGCCGCGATCTGCTGGCCGCTGCCGATCCCACCGGCCGCGAGGACGGGTACCGGGGCCACTTCCTTGACGACCTGGGGCCACAACACAATTGAGCCCACCTCGCCGCAGTGTCCGCCGGCCTCGCCACCCTGGGCGATGATGACGTCGACGCCGGCGTCGGCGTGCTTACGCGCCTGCGATGGCGAGCCGCACAGGGCGGCGACCTTGCGGCCCTCGTCGTGGATGTGCTGGATCATCTCGGCCGGGGGAGTGCCGAGCGCGTTGGCGATCATCGTCATCTTGGGATGCTTGAGCGCCACCTCGACCTGCGGGGTGGCGGTCGCCTCGGTCCAGCCGAGGAGTTGCAGACTGTCCTGGTCGCTGTCGTCGATGGGGACACCGTGATCGGCGAGGATCTTTTTCGCGAAATCCAGATGGTCCTGGGGCACCATCGCGCGCAGCGTGTTGGCGAGCTCCTCGGCCGACTGGTGTGAGTCCATGCCTTCGTACTTGTTCGGAATGACGATGTCGACGCCATAGGGGTGGTCGCCGATGTTCTCGTCGATCCAGTTCAGTTCGATCTCGAGCTGTTCGGGGGTGAAGCCGACGGCTCCGAGCACGCCGAAGCCGCCGGCCTTGCTGACGGCGACGACGACATCCCGGCAATGGGTGAAGGCAAAAATTGGAAACTCGATGCCAAGCTCGTCGCAAATGGCGGTGTGCATGCCTGCTCCTGGGCGCTCGCAGAATTGAAACGTGTTCTAGTTTAGTACGGGCGCCGTTTGCATGGCCAGCGAGGTCCGGCGAGTGACAACTACGAGCCGTCACACAGTGGCGCCGTGCACGACCCACAGTATGAGGAACGCGAGCATGCCGGCGGCGCAAACGAGGTGGTCGCGAAAGATCGACCGGGTCAAGCGGGACTGTTCTGGTGGGCTGTCGGTGCGTTTCCCGAGGCGCACCGCCGCCGGGACCGTATGGACCATTGCCAGCACCACCGGGACGCCGGCGAGGATTGCCGACGTTAGCAACAGCCAGCCGGGATCGTTGTGCTTGGTGGACTGAAAGCCCAACGCGCCCAGAAGGATAACCATCACGAGAGCGATCAGACGGCCCATCGGCCGGGAGGTGGTCGTCGCACGATGGTAGTAGCCGGCAATGGAGGCCAGCACCGGTTCGGGTAGTTCATCTCGGTGCCTTAGCACCTGCACGTCGAAAATCAGGTCCATCCACAGCACCGCGAGCAGGAACGCGCTGCACGCCGTCAATATGGGAGTCACGACGGTCACCTCCGAATCGGTGTCCGGCTGCTTCGCTGAATCCCCGCAGGTTAGAACAGGTTCTACCCGACCGGGCGCTCGGGTAGCCGCACCCGTCATGCAACGCGTGCACGAGGAGTCGCACTGATCAGTGGCGCCGCCCGGCGTATGGGCGCCTCACCCTTGATCCGGTTGGGCGCCGAGGGTAGCGTTGTGCTGCAATTACGAACCTCGTCGTAGCGTAATTACCTCAACCCGAGAAAGGATCGGATGCGCAGCGTTTACGCCGGCCGGCCCTTCACGACGCCCACGCCGCAGATCGCGGCGGCACTGGAGGATGTGAGCATTCCGACGCTGCTGTTGTCGCTGGTCCACCTCACCGGTGATCCGCGTTTCATCCGCGACTTCAAGCAGGCCGGTTTGTTTCTCAACGAGGTGCAGGGGTTCATGTCCGAGGAGGACAAGGCCCGGGCCCGCGCCGAGGCGGTCCTGATAATCGCCGACTATCGGGACCGCGGCTGCCCGGAGCCCGCGCCGCTGAGCACCGAACTAATACGAGAAATGCTGGATTGGGCGGCCTGCGAGCACGTTCCCGACGACTACCTGACCCTGATCGGCGAGGAGATGGACCTCGACGGCATCGACCCGCGCCGCCCGCCGGCCCTGCCCGCGGAGCGCACCTCCCAGCTTCCGGTGCTGGTCGTCGGCTGCGGCGAATCCGGCATCCTGGCCGGGATCCGCCTCAAACAAGCCAACATTCCCTTCACCATCGTGGAGAAGAACGCCGGACCAGGCGGAACCTGGTGGGAGAACACCTATCCCGGCGCCCGCGTCGACGTCGCAAACCATTTCTATTGCTATAGCTTCGAACCCAACAACCGCTGGACCCACTTCTTCGCCGAGCAGCCCGAGCTTCGCGACTATTTCACCGCGGTGATGAACAAGCACGGGCTCACCGAGCACGTGCGGTGGAACACCGAAGTTGTCTCCGCCGAGTGGAACGACGACGACGGCAGGTGGACTGTTGCGCTGCAGGGCCTCGACGGCCAGGCGAGCACGGTGCGCGCCCGTGCTGTCATCACCGCGGTCGGGCAGCTGAACCGGCCGTATATCCCCGCATTCGACGGGGCCGACACGTTCCGGGGACCGTCGTTTCACTCGGCCGCGTGGGATCACTGCGTCGACGTGACCGGCAAGCGCGTGGCGCTGATCGGGGCCGGCGCCAGCGGCTTCCAGATCGCACCCGCGATAGCCGACAAAGTCGAGCGCCTCACCATCTTTCAACGGACCGCGCAGTGGATGTTCCCGAATCCGATGTATCACGACGAAGTCGGCGACGGCGTGCGCTGGGCCATGGACCACCTGCCGTTCTACGGGCGCTGGTATCGATTCCTCGTGCTGTGGCCCGGCTCCGACAAGGGGCTCGACGCCGCGCGCGCCGACCCGGGCTACAGAGCTCAGGACGGCGATCAAAACTACGCCGTCAGCGACATCAACGCCGCCGCGCGGATGATGTTCGCGCAGTGGATCACCAGCCAGGTCGGCGAGGGCCCGGACTCCCATGAGCTGTTGGCCAAGGTGCTGCCCGACTATCCCGCCACCGGCAAACGGACGCTGCAGGACAACGGCAGCTGGTTGCAAACGCTGCGGCGGGACAATGTCGAATTGGTGCGCACTCCGATCGAACGGATCACCCAGGGCGGCGTCGTCACCGAAGACGGCGTGACGCACGACGCCGATATCATCGTCTACGCCACCGGATTCCGGCACACCGATGTGCTGTGGCCGCTGAAGATACTCGGCCGCAACGGAATTGACCTACACCAGGTGTGGGGGAGCCGTCCGCACGCGTACCTCGGCATCACCGTTCCGGGATTTCCCAATCTGTTCGTCCTCTATGGCCCCGGCACGCATCTGGCCCACGGCGGCAGCCTGATCTTCCAGTCCGAACTCCAGATGCGCTATGTCGACCAGTGTCTCGAACGGCTGGCAGATCCCGGTACACATTCGATGGAGCCGACGCCCGCTGCCACCGCCGAGTGGCATCGGCGGACCCAGGCCGAGATCAAGAAAATGGTGTGGTCGCACCCGGCGGTCAAGCACTCCTATTTCAAGAACGCCGACGGTGAGATCCACACCGTTAGCCCGTGGCGACTCAACGAGTACTGGGCCGCGGTCCGTGAGCCGGACTGGTCGCAGTTCGTTGTACGACAAGGGAAGTGAGCAGTTTGCGATGCGCGCTGTAGTAATCGACGGATCTGCCAGCATCCGGGTCGACACCCGCCCCGATCCGGAACTTCCCGGTCCGGACGGCGCGGTCGTCTCGGTAAACGCCGCCGGCATCTGCGGGTCCGATCTACATTTCTACGAGGGCGACTACCCCTTCATTGAGCCGGTTTCGCTCGGCCACGAAGCGGTGGGCACGGTGGTGGAGGTCGGGCCGGACGTGCGTTCGGTGTCAGTTGGCGACGTGGTCTTGGTGTCGTCGGTCGCCGGCTGCGGCACGTGCCCGGGCTGCGCCACCCGTGATCCCGTCTTGTGCTTCTCCGGCCTGCGGATCTTCGGCGGCGGTGCGCTCGGTGGCGCGCAGGCCGACCTGCTCGCGGTGCCCGCCGCCGACTTCCAGCTGCTCACCATCCCCGAAGGGATCACCACCGAGCAGGCGCTGCTGCTCACCGACAACCTGGCCACCGGGTGGGCGGCCGTCCAGCGAGCCGACGTCCCCTTCGGTGGCACCGTCGCCATTATCGGGCTCGGCGCGGTCGGCCTGTGTGCCCTGCGAAGCGCCTTCGCCCAAGGCGCCGCAACGGTTTTCGCGGTAGACCGTGTCGAGGGCCGGTTGCGGCGCGCCGCCGAGTGGGGCGCGACGCCGATGCCGTCGCCCGCGGCTGAGGCCGTCCTGGCCGCGACGGGCGGCCGGGGCGCGGACTCGGTAATCGATGCCGTCGCCACGGATGCCTCGCTGACCGACGCGCTCGACGCTGTGCGGCCCGGCGGCACCGTCTCGGTCGTCGGTGTGCACGATCTGCAGCCGTTTCCCTTTCCCGCGCTGGGCTGCCTCATTCGCAGCATCACGGTGCGATGGACTACGGCGCCGGTCCAGCGCACCTGGCCAGAACTGATTCCTCTGCTTCAGTCGGGAAGGCTGGATGTCGACGGGATCTTCACCACGACAATGCCATTGGATGAAGCGGCCAAGGCATACGCGTCCGCACACGCCCGGTCGGGTGACGTCGTGAAGATCCTGTTGAAGCCCTAGTCCTGTTCCCGACGGACGCGCCTGGCGAGGTAATGCTGCGCCCGAGGCCGCCTGCCGCTCGAATTGAGGCACAACACCGGCCATCCGTGCGCGGCGGCTGCAGCGGCCAGGCCCGAACGCGGGTTCACCGGCCGCGGACAGCCCACGATCGTCATCGCCGCCGCGTCCTCGTCGCCGTCGGCGTAGAAGTAACTTCGTTGCAGCGCAACGTCATTCTCGACGCTGAATTGCTCCACCGCGGCGGCCTTGGTCTTTCCCCACACGATGGGCCTGACGATCCCGCCGGTCAGCTGTCCGTGCTCGTCGAGTTCGAAGTGGTTGCACTGCACATTGGCGATGCCGAGAAAGCGGGCCACGGGGACGGCCTGGATGGATAGCGCCGAGGAACTCAGCACCACGGTGTGCCCACGTTCCTGGTGTGCGCGCACGACTTCACGCATGTGCGAATAGAGCCGTGGGGCAATGCGTTCTACGAACAGGCGCTCACCCAGCTCGTCGAGCTCGGCGATCGACTGACCGCGCAGATAGCCAGCGGCCCGCACGATAAGGTGCTCGAACTCGAGCCGACCGAGGCGATACCGAACCGCTGCCTCGAACACGCCGAGGAGTTCGCCCATCCCGGCCTGCCGGCGCCGGATCCGATCGCCGACGTGAACTGCCGCCGTGAACCCGTCAACCAGGGTGCCATCCAGATCGAAGAACGCGCCGACTCCCGGGCCGGGTAAGCTCGCGTCGATCTCCGCGATGGCGTCGGCGGGCGAGAGGTTCACGACCGTGTCGCCGTAATGTATTGCGAGCGCATGAAACCGTCGATTTTGACGTCCACGTCCGGCGGACTCATCCCATAGCCCGCCTGTAGGTCCAGTGTGTTGCGGACGGGTTCGACATCCCACCCATGCGCGGCCAGCCAGTGTGCGGGGTCGGTCTTGGTCTCGTAGGTCAGCGCCGAGAAGTCCACGGCGCCCGACTTGTTGACGCCGGGGTGCGCAGCTTCCAGGGCGCTGAGTTTGTCGTGGTCCAGGCGCGAACCCAGTGCGCCGATAGCGATTTGGCTGCCTGGCGCGCAAAGATCGGTGATCTGGGTGAACAGCGCGCTCTGGGCGTCGTCGGTCAGATAGGGCAATATTCCCTCCACCGACCAGGCGCTGCGGCTGTGCCGGTCGAATCCGGCAGCCTTGAGCGGCGCGGGCCAGTGGGTGCGCAGATCGGCTGCGATGTCGATCCTTCGGGCTTTGGGCGTGGCGCCGTGTTCGCTGAGCACGCGAGCCTTGAATTCCAGGACTTTCGGTAGGTCGACTTCGAAAATCGTTGTCCCGTCTGGCCAGTCGAGTCGATACGCCCGGGAATCCAAGCCGGCGGCAACGATCACCGCCTGCCGGATGCCCGCGGCGCTCGCGGAGCTGAAGAAGTCGTCGAAGAACCGTGTTTGCACGCCGTAGAGCCGGGGGAAGGCGTTCTCGTCCTCGGTAACACCCGGGTTGCCAAGCGCACCCATTAGATACGGATCGTGCGACGCGGCGACGAAGTATTTCGCGTATTCGTCCCGGACCAGTGGTTGCGTGCTGACGGCGTGCAGCGCACGCCACCCCGCGACCAGCAGCGCCGTGTAGCCCACGCCGCTGACAATGTCCCAGTCGTCGTCGTCAGTACGAAGCGACCCATACTCAGGCGACGCGGATTTGGCAGCCATGGGTCCTTCCCGTCCGTGCGCAGCAATACCTAGTCGACGTAACCAAAGTACGCGCGGGGACGGGCTCAAAGTTCCAGAAACACCGTCACCGGGCCGTCGTTTATCAATTCGACATGCATGTGAGCGCCGAAAACACCCGTCTCGACCGGGGCACCCAGCCCTCGCAACGCGTCGGCGAACGCCGCCACCAGCGGTTCGGCGACCGTGCCCGGGGCGGCCGCGTTCCACGATGGACGTCGCCCCTTCGCGGTGTCGGCGTAGAGGGTGAACTGGCTGATCACCAGGATCGGGGCGGCGACGTCGGCCGCGGATCGCTCGTCGGCCAGAATGCGCAGATTCCAGAGCTTTTCGGCGAGGCGGCGCGCCGTGGTTTCATCATCGGTATGGGTGACCCCGACGAGGGCGAGTAGCCCCTGGCCTTCGGGTTCGATAGCGCCGACCACCTGACCATCGACCGACACCTTGGCCGCTGAAACCCGTTGCACCAGAACCCGCACGGGCAATCAGGCTACGCTCTGGGGATGTCTGTGCTGGTCGCTTTTTCGGTAACCCCGCTGGGGGTGGGTGACGGGGTTGGCGAGATCGTCGCCGAAGCGGTTCGGGTGGTTCGCGATTCGGGGCTGCCCAACAAGACGGATGCGATGTTCACCACGATCGAGGGCGAAACCTGGGAAGAGGTGATGACGGTGGTGCAGCGCGCCGTGGAAGCTGTCGCGGCCCGCGCGCCGCGGGTCAGCGCCGTGATCAAGGCGGACTGGCGTGCCGGGGTTAGCAACGCGATGACGCGCAAGGTCGAGTCCGTCGAGCGTTATCTGTCCGACGGCTGAGCCCGCACCGCTGCGGCGAACACCTGCTCGGCGGGTCCCTATGCGGCGCCGGGGCCACGCGGCCGATGCCACGGCGGTAACGGCGGCAACGGCGGGGCCGCCGGCACCGGCAGCACGAACGGCAGTGGCGGTACCGGCGGCAAGGCCGGTAACTTCACCGACGGCGGCACGCCGAACGGCGCTGCGGGATCACCGGGCACGCCCGGCACTAACGGCTGAGACCGGCCGCGGCAGGTATCACCGTGGACGGCCAGCGACCGGGCCAACCCAGCCCGGCCGGCCTTGTCCCACCTGGTAGGTGATGTCCATGTCGCCGCATTTGGCGTAGCGAGTCCTCGGAGTTCGAGGCGCCTGTGCCACGGCCTCCGGGTAAGCCATGCGTAGGCTCGTCCCGGTGAGCGCACGCGCGGGCATCGTGGTCACGGGAACCGAAGTCCTTACCGGACGCGTCCAAGACAGAAACGGCCCGTGGATCGCCGACCGGCTGCTGGAGCTAGGCGTCGAACTGGCGCACATCACCATCTGCGGCGACCGCCCAGCCGATATCGAGGCACAGCTACGTTTTATGGCCGACCAGGGCGTCGACCTGATCGTCACCAGCGGTGGCCTGGGCCCGACGGCCGACGACATGACCGTCGAGGTGGTGGCCCGCGTCTGCGGGCGCGCACTGGTGCTCGACGAGGAAGTCGAGAACAAGATCGCCAATATCCTCAAAAAGCTGATGGCGCACTTTGATACGACAAACTTCGAGGCAGTTCGCGCGGCCAATCGCAAGCAGGCCATGATCCCCGCCGGTGCGCAGGTGCTCGACCCGGTCGGTACGGCGCCGGGCGTCGTCGTGCCCGGCAAGCCGACCGTGATCGTGCTGCCGGGACCGCCGCGGGAGCTACAGCCCATGTGGCACAACGCAATCGAGACACCCGCGGCCCACCAGGCGATCGCCGGCCGAACGATCTATCGGCAGGAGACGATCCGGATGTTCGGGCTGCCCGAGTCCGGGCTGGCCGAGACGCTGCGCGCCGCCGAAGCATCCGTTCCCGGCTTCGACGCCTTGGAGATCACCACCTGCCTGCGGCGCGGTGAGATCGAGATGGTCACCCGCTACGAGCCGGCTGCCGCGAAGGTCTACGCGCAACTGACGCAGCTACTCCGCGATAAGCACGGGGACCAGCTCTACTCCGAAGACGGCGCTACCGTCGACGATCAACTCGCACAGCTCCTCGCCGGCCGCTGGCTCGCGACAGCGGAATCCTGCACCGCTGGACTGGTGGCGGCGCGACTCACCGATCGGCCCGGGTCGTCGGGGTACGTGGCCGGCGGCGTGGTGTCCTACTCCAACGAGGCCAAAGCCGAGCTGCTGGGCGTCGACCCGGCCCTGATCGAACAGCACGGTGCGGTGTCCGAGCCGGTCGCCGAGGCGATGGCGACGGGCGCGCTGCAACGCTTCGGCGCCGACACCGCCGTCGCCGTCACCGGAATCGCCGGACCGGGCGGGGGTACGCCCGAAAAGCCGGTCGGGACAGTCTGTTTCACTGTCAAGCTGGCAGACGGCCCGACCCTCACCCGGACGTTGCGGCTGCCCGGGAACCGGTCAGACGTCCGGGAACGTTCGACGACGGTGGCGATGCACCTGCTACGGCGGACGCTCAGCGGCGCACAACGCGCGTGACTCACGTGGCTTCGGTTGGGGGTACGAACTCGGTAAAACCCGGACATCTCCGATGCCGATCGCCATACTGACCGGTGACGGGGGGGTCGGGGCAATCACGTCGGAGAAGGGCAGGCCAATGGACGGCAGTGGCGGCCAGGGCGGGCGAGGCGGGGCCGGTGGCGCAGGTGGAGCTGGTGGGGCCGGCGGAGCTGGTGGCGCAGGCGGGGCTGGCGGGCAAGGCGGGGCGGGCGGCTGGGGTGAGGTTGGCGGCCAAGGTGGCGACGGCGGGCGGGGTGGCGACGGCGGCGCAGGCGGAGCTCCCGGCGCCGGAGGTCAACCCGGCGAAGGCGGCCAGGGCGGTGCCGCCGGCGCGCCCGGTCCAGGCGGAACCCCCGGCCAACCCGGCCAACCCGGCCAGCCAGGAGAACCGGGCCAGCCAGGAGAACCGGGCGAAGCGGATTAACCGGGCGCAGGGGGTCAGATTGCGGTGATGCAGAGGACTTCGTCGAGGCTGGCGGTGCGCAGTCCGGCGGCGGCCGCGCGCCGCTCTAGATCGGGTATTGGGTCCAGCTCGAGGGCGGGCATGCCGCCGGCTCGGTCCAGGCGCGCGGTATCGAACATGGCCGGGCCGTTGGCGATGGATTCGGTCAGCACATAGCGGCCGGCATCAGGGCTGTGGCCTACCGCGGTCTCGGGTGCGCTGGTGGCGGTCAGCGTGAGCGCATCGAGGTAGTTGATGGCTACCTGAAACACCCCTGGCTCGGCCGCGAGCACACCGGTCAGCCGGGTGATCAGGTTCTCGGGGGCAAAAAACCGCCAGCCCTGGCCCAGATGCAGCCAAAACGGTGCATGGATCTGAGCGCGGATCTGGGCCAGCAGGGCAGCGGGCCCACCTGCAGGGTCAGGATCAACGAACTCCACGAACGCGTACCGCTGGGCCAGCAGGGCGCGGTCCCCGGCGGACAACCCGACATCGAGCACCAGGAAACGCCCCACCCGCGACACATCCAGACAGCACTGCACAAACGAGTTCAGCGTGTGTTCGGTGGCCTCCCGCTCGGGCCCAGCGATCA
>NZ_JAFBAR010000054.1 GCF_019247635.1 Mycobacterium sp. | reverse complement strand
ATCGGGGGGCTCAGCGATCTCGGCGAAGATCCGATACATCAGCCCCCGGTTCGTGCGCTCCTGGGTTTCCAGCCGTTCGGCCACCTCCACCCGAAAGTCATTGCCCGCCAGATCCGAGGGGGTATCCCGCAACACCTGATGGGCGGCGTCGATCGCCTGCAGTGCGGCGCTGATGCGTTCGCGTGCCTCTGGCGGACTGACCCAATTACCCACCCCTCAAAGATATCGAACACACGTGCGAACAACACCCGACAACGGCCGAACTGTGGATAAACCGCAAACTGTGGACAAAGGGACGCCGCAGCCCTTGTCGGGCACTGACCTTGTCGTACTCCCGCTATAGTTTGTCAGCCGGGAATTACCACTCCGGTCTCGTCAGCGAGGACATGATGGCCGACATCATCGATCGGGAAAAGACATCCAGGCTGATCAAACAACGGATTGCGAGCACGAGCAATCCGCGCCACCTGTCGATGCTCAACCGGCTGTTAGACCACACGGTGGGCGAGGCGACGCTGGACCTCGATCTGGTGATGTCGACACTGTGCGCGAACCCGCGTTACGTCGCCTGGGGCGCGCCCACGGACATGAGCCCGGCGGGACGGCAGGCCGTCCAGTCCTTCTACGAAGAGACGATCGTCAAGGGCGGCCAGTTCTACCTGGAGATGGACATAGACCGCATCGTCGTCGACGACGACACGATCGTCACCGAGGGCTATTTGCGTTCCCTCTACTACGGCGCTGACGCGGCGAAAAGAGGCTTTCCCGTCGATGATCCCGAGGCCTTCTATCTGCTGACGCTGCGCATGCTGATCGTGTGGCCGTTCGATGCCGAGGGCTTCATCATCGGCGAGGAAAGCTATAGCGCTGTGACGACGCCCGACTTTTTCACAAAGCTCGAGACATCCCAGGTTCCCCCGGCATTCCGTGAATTCATCGCCGCGCGCTAACTCGTCGAGTTGCGGCCTTGCAACGCTTCAGGATTGGCGATCCGGACGGGCGTTCCGTGCAGCCAGGCCAGCACCGCTTCGACGGTATCCGAATAGAACGCAGCCAGCATTTCGCGGGTGACGTAGCCAAGGTGGGGAGACAGCGTCACATTCGGAAGCAACCGCAACGGATGATCGGGTGGCGGCGGTTCGATGTCGTACACGTCGAGGCCGGCGCCGGCGATGCGGCCGCTCCGCAGCGCGCCGATTAGAGCGGCCTCGTCGACGATCGGGCCCCGGGACGTATTGATCAGGTAGGCATGCGGCTTCATTAGAGCCAATTCAGGTTCCGCGACCAGACCCCGGGTGCGCTCCGAGAGGACCACATGAATGGAGACCACGTCGGCTTCTGCAAACAGTGTCGCCTTGTCGACCCGGCGCGCACCCGCGGCGGCGGCGGTCTCCTCAGTGAGATTCTGGCTCCACGCAACCACTTCCATGCCAAAGACTTTCGCGTATTCGGCCATGCGTTTGCCCGTCCTGCCCAGACCCAGAAGTCCAAGCGTCTTACCGGACAGCGTCATCCCCGTCGTGGACTGCCACCCGCCGTCGCGTACGCGCCGATGTTCTTCGGCCAGATTGCGTACCGTCGCGATCAGCAAGCCCCAGGCAAGCTCGGGGGTGGCGTCGCGAACGGAACGGAATCGGGGATTGGTGAAATCCGAGTGCACCACCAGGACGCCGCGCTCGCTGGCCGCGGCGATGTCCAGATTGGGCAGCGTTCTGCCGACGATGGTGATCAGCTTCAGGTTCGGCAGCCGCTCGATGAGCGTTCGCGGCAGCGCCATCCGCTCGCGCATCGTGCACAGGACATCGAACGGCCGCAGCGCCTCGACGGCTTCCTCCTCGGACAAATGCCGGTCGAAAACGGTTATCTCAGAACGGGTCTCCACCGGTGACCAGTCGGCCAGGTCGAGGGCCACCCCGGGATAGTCGTCGAGTATCGCCACTCTGGGCATGTGATCTCCTGTCTCCGCCGTGCCCGTCCATTGGATTGTGCCGAGGCGGCGCACGCATTCGCCAGCAACATCGTGAGCGCTCTACGTTGGACATTGTGTTGCGATATGCCGTGACGTCGATCGCCACAACGGCGATAGCCGCCGTTGCGGTAGCCGGATCGGCCGCGGCTCAACCGCCGGCCACCGAAGTCGTCACCGTGGTGCCCGTCGGGTCCAACGGCCAGCCGATCAACGGCTACCAGGAGGCATCGTCGCCGGGCAACGTGACCGAGGTCAGCGACTGCACGACTCCGTCGCCATCGGCAGTGGCGGCCGACATCTACTACTGCTCGCCCAGCGCTGCCGGGGCCGGCACGTGCTGGCCCGCGACGGCCGGATCCCTGTTGTGTGTGGACGATCCGTGGGACAGGCGCCTGCATCGGGTGACCTACGGCGGGCAGCTCCCACAGGTGCAACCCACGGCCACACCAGACCCCTTCGCGCTGCAGCTCGACGACGGCACACACTGCCTGTTGCGCAACGGCGGCGCCTGGGGCACCCGCGATGACGGGTACGTCGGCGTCTACGACTGCGGTGCCCTCGCCGTCCTATGGCTGCCCAGCCAGGGGGCTGGGACCTGCATCGACCGTTCCGCGCCGGCCTGGACGGTCAAAATCGGTGCCCTGGGCGCACCGACCGACCACCTGCCGGCGCCGCAGATCCGGGCGGTCAAGACCGCGTGGTTGGGCGGAGCTTGAGAAGCCCTCCGGCCAAACCGTTGCGACGCCCGAAGATCTGCTTATAGTCAGGACACATCGAAATTCGTGCTGGCCTAGGAGCGTAAGCGATGGGCGCAACCACCATTCCGCGAGTACCGCTACGCCGTGTGGACCGTTTCTTCATCAACGGCGAATGGGTCAAACCCAGTTCGGACGCAACCATTCAAGTCATGGACTCGGGCACCGAGGAACTGTACTTCGAAGTTCCGGAGGCGCAGCCCGGCGACATGCATGCGGCCATCGGGGCCGCGCGGCGTGCCTTCGATCACGGTCCGTGGCCGCGGATGACGCACGCGGAGCGTGCCGACTACCTGCGTTCGATCGCGGCCGGGCTCGAAGCCCGCACGGCTGACCACGGCCAGATGTGGCCGCGGGAATCCGGGGTCCTCTTTTCGCTGGCGCAGTACTCCGCCCTGGGCGACGCGGGCACCTTCAGGTTCTACGCCGACCTGGCCAACGACTATCCGTTCGAAGAACCCTACGAGCCGAGTCCACTGGGGCTGGCCGGCGGCGGATTCGGTCTGCTGGTGCGTGAGCCCGTCGGCGTCGTGGGCGCGATTGTGCCCTGGAACGGGCCGCTGTCACTCATCGTGTCCAAAACCGCTCCCGCGCTGCTGGCCGGGTGCACGGTGGTGCTCAAGGTCTCTCCCGAGGCGCCCGGTGCCGGCTACCTGATGGCCGAGATCGCTGAAGACGTCGGTCTGCCGCCCGGCGTGCTGAACGTGATCACGGCCGACCGCGAGGTTTCCGAGCTACTGGTCCGTGATCCGCGCATCGACAAGGTCGCGTTCACCGGATCCACCGCCGCGGGGCGCAAGATCGGCGCGATCTGCGGCGAGCGGGTTGCCAGATGCACCCTTGAACTCGGCGGCAAGTCAGCGGCGGTGATCCTCGACGACGCGGACCTGGGCACCGCGGCGGCGAAGCTGGCGGGCGCGGAGTGCCTGTTGTCCGGCCAGGTCTGCGCTTCGCTCACCAGGATTGTGGTGTCGCGCAGCCGGCACGACGAATTCGCCGATGCGCTTGCCGCGGCGTTCTCGGCGATACAGGTTGGCGACCCCTTCGACGCGTCGACCCAGATGGGTCCCCTCGCAATGGAACGTCAGCGCGACCGCGTGGAGCGCTATATCGCCCGGGGCATCGAAGAGGGCGCCACGCTGGTCACCGGCGGCGGGCGGCCCAAGCACCTCAAACGCGGCTACTACGTCGAGCCGACAGTGTTTTCCAACGTCGACAACAAGCAGGTGATCGCGCGGGAAGAGATCTTCGGACCAGTGCTGAGCGTGCTACCGGCCGACGACGACAATCACGCGATCGATATCGCCAACGACACGATCTACGGACTCAACGCCGCGGTGTTCACCCCGGACATTGCCAGGGCCCGCGACGTCGCGGGCCGACTGCGCTCAGGCACCGTGGGCCACAACAACATGCGCATGGACATGGCTACTGCCTTCGGCGGATTCAAGCAATCGGGAATCGGGCGCGAGGGCGGCCGCGAAGGCCTGCTGCCGTACCTCGAAACCAAGACCCTGCTGCTCGACGAAGCGCCACCGCGATATCAGCGCTGAGACTCAGCTGACTGGGCGCCTCAACGCCACTTGATGCCGCACCCGATCGACGGCCGCTGATCGGGGTCGACCGGTTGCCCGGCAAGCACAGCGTCGACCGCCGCGCGGACGTCGGCCGCCGTCACCGGTAGCTCGTTTCGCGGCCGGGAATCGTCGAGCTGGCCGCGGTAGACGAGTCGACGCTCACCGTCGAAGACGAACGTGTCGGGTGTGCAGGCCGCCGAGTAGGCGCGGGCGACGTCTTGGGTCTCGTCGTAGAGGTACGGAAACGTCCAGCCGTGGCGCCGGGCCTCGGTCACCATCTGATCGGGCCCGTCCTGCGGGTAGGTGGCGACGTCATTGCTCGAGATGCCGACCATCGCGACGCCCTGATCGGCAAGGTCCCGGCCAAGCGCGGCCAGACCGGCAGCGACGTGCTGGACGTACGGGCAGTGGTTGCAGATGAACGTGACGACAAGCGCGGGACCGGCGAGCTCGTCGAGGCTGACCGTGCCGCCGGTCGCCGGCTCGGGCAACGTGAACGACGGCGCGGGCGTGCCGAGGGCGAGCATGGTGGACTCGATGGCCATGCCCGCCAGCGTAGCGACGACCAGGCCGCATGTCCCGAGCGGAACGAATTATCCTGTGCGCCAAAGGGATTCGTGTCAACCCGTGCGCCCGCGACGGACGGCGTCTTCCAGCAGGTCGCCGGCGCGGGCCAGGCTCTGCGCGGCTGTGGTCATCTGGCTTGCCACCTCCCGTGCTCGAGTGGCGCAGTGCGGAGCCAGAACCGTCTGCAGGTCATCGACCAGGGAGTCGAACGTGCTGTCGTAGAACGCCCGCCCCAAACCGACTTGCAGTCTCGTCACGCCGGCTGCCCACACCGGTTGATCCAGCCAGAACGACATGATCAAGGTGGGCATCCCGGCCCGCAGACCGGCGGCAGTGGTGCCTGCGCCCCCGTGGTGCACGACAGCGCGGCAAGCCGGAAAAATGGCCGCGTGGTTGACCGCGCCGACAACCTTCACGTCGTGGGAGTCCGGGGTGTCGGTGAGATCATTCGGGCCGCTGCAAATCAACGCGCGCTCGCCTAACTCCAGACAGGCCCCGCTGAGCACGGCGACGGTCTCGTCGGGGGAGGGGATCGGGGTGCTGCCGAAGCCGAAGTAGATCGGCGGCGTTCCGTCGGCGATCCACGACAAGACCTCGTCGTCGGCCTCGGCCGGCAATCCCAACGTCAGCGCGCCAACCAACGGCCGTGCGGGTCCATGCTGATCCGATTGCACCCATTGGGCTACCGGGCCGGGCAGGCAGAGCTCGTCGTAGGCCTGGATCTCAAGCGAGGCCGAGGGTCCGGTTGCGGCCGGCAATCCCAGGGCATGGCGTTGAGCGTCGTCGGTCTGCTTCGCTATGACCGCGGCCGGGCCTTCAGATATCCAAAGCCGGGCGGGAAAGACATGCAGCGCGGCCAACGCTATGCCGTAATACTCCGCGACGTTGGCGGCCACGCCCTGTTCGTTGAAGCCCGCCACCAGCAGGTCGGCCCCCTCCGTCAGCGACTTCAGCGTCGCGGTCTTCTCCGCCTTGACCTGCCCGACATGCTCCATGACGGTGGAAAACATGCCGATCGGGTTGCGCAGCGCGGTCGATGGGTCGCCGACCAGATCGCCGGCCGTGGCCAACTCCTTGCGCGAGTCCGGGCCGTAGGCGACCGCGGCAAGCCCGGCCGACTCGACGAAACCCAGCAGGTTGGGGGGAACCGCCACCCGCACGTCATGGCCTCGGCCCAGCAACTCGCGGGCGACGGCAGCCACGGGTTCGACATCGCCGCGAGTTCCATAGCCGACCACGACAATTTTCATCGACCGGAACTTTATCTGGCGGGCAGGTTGGCGGGGCCAGGCGGGGACGGTCCGTGCGAGGTTCACCCCCAGTTGGCCCTGCGGTGTTTAATGCCACGGCAATTCAGCAGTGCCAGAACGAGATCCGGCGCGTGGGCGCTAGCATTGTCGAACATTCGCAGCAAGGCTGCGGCGTTGCCAGGCAACTTTGTTACCGGCGCGTTGAAAACGAAGATGCGGAGCCGGGATCTGGCTACGCTGTAGGCGCATCCGGATCGATACGCGAACGGGGAGAGGGGCGGGGTGTCACATCTATTCGTGGCTCCCGAGTGGCTGACGTCGGCGGCAGCGGACTTGGAGAACCTTGGCTCGTCGCTCACTGCGGCGAACGCGGCGGCGGCCGTTCCGACCAGCGGGATTGCCGCCGCTGGCGGTGACGAGGTTTCCCAGGCGATCGCGGCGGTATTCGGTGGGTTCGGTCAGGAGTATCAGACGGCCAGCGGCGCGGCCAGCGATTTTCAGCAGCGGTTCGTCCAACTGATGAGCTCGGCGGCTTGGTCATATACCGCCGCCGAGGCGGACAGCGCGAATCCGCTCCAGATGATCGTCCAAGACGCATTGGGCGTCATCAATTTCCCCACCGAGTTGCTGCTGGCGCGCCCGCTGTTCGGCAACGGCGGTGACGGGACGGCGGGAAGTCCCCAGGGTGGGGCCGGCGGCCTGTTGTGGGGCAACGGCGGTGATGGTTACTCCTCGACGACGGCGGGAGTCGCCGGCGGGACCGGCGGTAATGCCGGATTGATCGGCAATGGTGGTATGGGCGGCACCGGCGGCCCCGGCGCGCCCGGTGGCGCCGGTGGTAGCGGCGGCTGGCTGTTCGGTGGCGGCGGCTGGGGCGGACAGGGCGGCACCGGCACGACGCTCGGGGGACAAGGCGGGATCGGCGGCGACGCGGGTCTGCTCGGGTGGGGCGGCACCGGCGGCGGCGGCGGAAACGGAACCGGCGGCTTTGGCGGCGCCGGGGGCCGCGGCGGCTGGATGTTTGGGCCGTCCGGAAACAACGGGCCGGCTGGAACCAACCCGGGCGACGCATCCGTCGGGCTGTACATGTATTCCGGCACCGAGGCCATTGTCAACGTCTCCGTCAACGGCGGCCAGACCATTCCCGTGCTGGTGGACACCGGATCCACCGGTCTCGTCATCCCGTGGCAGGACATTGGCTTCTGGCACTTGGGCCTGCCGACCGGGATCGGTATCAGCGGCTACAGCGGGGGCATCGACTACGTCTACCTCACGTTCCACGCGCCGGTGGACTTCGGGAACGGCGTCGTCACCGCCCCGACCGATGTCGACGTCGTACTGTTCGCCTTCCCTACGTCCCTGTCGGCCGCAATCAACCACGGCTGGACGTTCCAGCAGTACTTCGAGCCCGACGGGGTCGTCGGCGTCCTGGGCCTGGGACCGAACTCGGGGGGGCCGGGTCCCAGCGTCGCCACCCAGCAACTGCCCGGCGGCATGAACGAGGGCGTGCTGATCAACGAGCCCGGCGGCAAGCTCGAGTTCGGCACCAATCCCGGAACCCCGATCGCCACCCTGGGCGGAGCGCCGATCACGGACGTGGCAGTACAGATCGGGACGGGTGCGCCCAAGATCGTCACCAGCGCCACGATCGACTCCGGCGGCGTCTACGGCACCATGCCACAATCCGTCCTGTCGGCGAGTGGTCTCTCCGGAATTCCGGACGGCACCGTCATTAGCGTCTACACCCCGGACGGCAGCACGCTGCTGTACCAATACACGGTGGCCGGGAACGCCCCCGAGACGATCTCGTCGGGCATTATGAACACCGGCTACATCCCCTACGCGGAGAAGTCGATATACATCTCGTACCAGCCCGCCGACTTCGGGACAATCACGATCAACACCGCGTGATGCCCGTCGGCTCTGTCCTTACTTGAGCCGGTTGGCCGCGAACGTCGCCGCCTGGGTGGTCATCCCGGACTGGATGTAGGACACGTGCGCCATGATGTTGCCGCCGCCCGAGCAGATCGGGTCGTCGGGGGCGCACAGGCTGATGGTCTTCCCGCCGTACAGCGGGCTGATCGTGGGCAGCGGTTGGCCGCCGTACAGCGCGCTGGAGAATCCGCTGGTCGGTTCGCCGAACAGGGCAACAGCGGCCACATGATCGGCGACAGGGGCCGGCATCGCGTTGGTGGCCAAGTCGATGACCGTCGCGCCCTGGGAATATCCGCCGAGCACGATCTTGGTGTTCGGGCAGCCGGCGACGGTGTTCTGGATGTGAGCGCTCGCATCGGCGGAACCGGCCGCCGAGCTGCCGTGGTAGTCGTCGTTGGCCGGGTAGTTGACCGCGTAGGCGCTGAGCGACTTTCCGCCAACCTGCGAGGTCAGCGAATCGACAAAGGCCTGGCCGACATCGGCGAGACCGGGCTCCTGATGGGTGCCGCGGGCGTACACCACCTCTACGTCGGAGCAGGGGTCGGCGGAGGCGGCAGGGGCGTAGACCGGCGCGCTGAGCAGCGCCCACGTCATTACGACCGAGACGCCGACAAAGCGAGCAAGGCTGCGTGCAGTCATGTCCAAATGCTTACACATCGCCCTAAGGCGCGGCCGGGGGACCGCCGGCTATCGGCCTGTCCGGAGTTAGCCGCGCCGCAATCCGGGGTATCCGCGCGGACATGGGGTGGGTAACAGCACACGCATTCGCGATCTCGGCCGGGCTGCTGGCGGCCTTCTTTGCCGCCGTGGGGATCGTCGTTCGGCAACGAGCCGCCCAGGACGTTCCCTCCGGCGACGCCCTGTCCGGGACGATGACGAGCCTGGTTCGGGAACCGTCGTGGTGGATAGGGACTCTCGCGGCCGCCGGCGGCTACGTGTTTCAGGCCCTCGCCCTGGCCCACGGATCGTTGCTCTTGGTCCAGCCGCTGCTGGTGTCGTCGTTGCTGTTCGCGTTGCCGATGAGTGCCAGGCTTTGCCACCAACGGGTCAGCTGGGCCGACTGGGGCTGGGCCGCGCTGTTGACGGCCGCCCTTTCGGTCTTCGTGCTCGTCGGCCAGCCGCGTGAGGGACACAACCGCCCGCCGGTGCCGGCGTGGACCATCGCACTGGTGATCACGGTGCCTGTGGTGCTCGGCTGCGTCGGCGCGGCCCGCCGCACGGCCGGCCGCACGCGCGCAATGCTGCTGGCGGTCGCCGTGGCTGTCCTGCTCGGCATGATCGCCGTCTTGACCAAGATCTGCACGCACCGCTTCGCCATGGGCGGCTGGCACGAGCTGCTGACCGCCCCCGCTCCCTACCTGCTGGTCGCGCTTGCCGTCACGGTAACCGTGGTGCAGAACTCCGCGTTCCATGCCGGTGCCCTGCAGACGTCGGTGCCGATCATGTTGGTCGGCGAACCGGTCATCGCGGTACTGCTCGGCGTGGTCGTGCTCGGTGAACACCTGGCAGTGCGAGGCTCGGCGGCTCTGGCTCTGGCCGCGGCGGTAGCGGCGATGGTCGCGGCGACCGTCGCGCTAGCCCGCGAACAGGGAGCCGAGCCGGACGATGCGCCCACCTCGAGCGAGGATGCATCCGCCGTCACAGCTTGGAGCCCAGCCCCGCAATCAAATTGATGGTGACTGCCAGGACGACGGCGCCGAGCAGATAGGACAGCAGCGCGTGGCGCAACACGGTCGCCCTGATGGACGTCAATCCGATCTCGGTGTCTGACACCTGGAACGTCATCCCGACGGTGAACGCCACATAGGCAAAGTCGCGGAAGCGCGGCGGCTCCGGGTCGTGGAAGTTGATCCCGCCGGGCTCGTCGGCGTAGTACAGCCTCGCGTAGTGCACGGTGAACAGCGTGTGCACGGCGAACCAGGACGCCGCGACGGTCAGGACGCCGACGATGGCGGCCGCGAAGGCTTCGCCGCCGCTACGCGAACTGGCTGCCACCACGTAGCCGACCCCGCCCAGACTTGCGACGCTCGCCGACACGATGACCGCCTCGGTGACCGGTCGTGTTGGGTCCTCCCTGTTCACGTATCGGCAAGTCTGCTCGGCATCCATGCCGCCCAGGAGGAGGCGCGTCCAGGCCACATACACGCCGGCGGTGACGACCCAGCCGGCCAGCGCGAATCGCCAGCCCACAATGTTCCCGACCAGGACCGCCACGGCAAGTCCAAGGACGGTGGCAATCAGTATCCGAACTGCGACGGTGTCGCGGGACAACCTCACCAGGGATTCCATGATCCCGATCTCATCATCACGGCTCCCCTCCGGTCTAATGTTCCAATCGATGCGTCGTTCCTGGACTTGGACATTCGATCTACCGCCGGAGCAGCTGTGGCCGGTGCTGGCCGATACCGCCCGCTTCAACGAGGCGTTGGGACTGCCGCCCTACACCCTGGAGAACACGCTGCAGGACGACGGCACGGTCCTGCGCCGCGGGCAGGGCAAGGTCGCGGGCTTCATGCTCGAGTGGGAGGAGCGACCCTACGAGTGGATCAGGGGCCGGCACTTCCGCCAGTCGCGCGTTTTCACCAAAGGCCCATTCCGCCGCTTCGGCCCGGTATTCGACCTCGATCCCGACGGGCAAGGCGGCTCGAAGGTCACCTACGCGCTCGAATGGGAGCCGCTGACCTTGGTCGGCCGCGTGTTCGGCGCGCGGCTGGCGGCCCAGGCCGGCGAGAACGTGGGAAAGCGCGTCGTGGAGGCCGTCACTTTTGCTCGTGGTGACCACGCGACCGGGCGGCTGACGCCGTTCGAGCTGCCGGAACCCGCGCTGCCACACGGCGCGCGTGAACGGGCCACGGCGATGGCGGCTGACATAAACCGCAGCCCGTACGGCAATGGCCTAGGCACCCGGTTGGCCGACTTGGTGCTGCATGGCATGGCCGCCGATCTCGCCTATATCCAGCCCAAGGCGCTCGCCAGAGAGCTCGGCGTGTCTCCCCGTGAGGCGATCGAAGGTTGCCTGGCGGGGGTGAAGGCCGGGCTGCTCGCGATGAAGTGGGGCCTGCTTTGCCCTAACTGCCGAGGAGCCAAGCTCAGCGTCAGCACGCTCGCCGAACTGCCGCACGGCGCGCACTGTTCGACCTGCAACATCGACTACGACCGCGATTTCGAGCGCAACGTCGAACTGTGGTTCGCGCCGGCGCCGGCGGTGCGCCCGGTTCCCGACGGCGGTTTCTGCCTGTCCGGCCCGATGGGGACCCAGCACGTCGCCGTGCAGGTGCTGTTGGCTGCGGGGGAGCGGCGCGAGGTGGCCGTTGACCTGCCTGCGGGTTCCTATCGGCTGCGCACGCTGCATCCCGGCGGTTCCGCCGATGTCGAGTACGAGTCCGGAGCTTTTCCGGGCCTGCACATCACCGAGGCGGGCGTGGAGGCCTGCGAGCAAGACAACGAACCGGGCAGCGTGACATTCGTGAATAAGACCAGCGTCGAGTTGGCGGCTTTGATCGAGGAGCGCACCTGGGCGCGTGAGACGCTGACGGCACCGGAGGTGATCTCGCTACAGGCGTTCCGCGATTTGTTCGCCGAGGCGACGCTGCGGCCGGGCGACGACGCGGGCATCAGCCAGGTCGCGCTGCTTTTCACCGACCTGCGAGGCTCGACTGCGCTTTATGAGCGGGTGGGGGATGCCACGGCGTACAACATCGTGCGCCAGCATTTCACGCTGCTGGCTGGGATCGTGCGCGAGCACGACGGCGCGGTGGTCAAGACGATCGGCGACGCGGTGATGGCCTCGTTCGACGACCCCGCGCAGGCGGTGCGTGCAGCGCTCGCCATGCAGGCGCAGATCGGCTCGACGGCACACGCGGGCGAGGATCTTGTCCTGAAGGTGGGCATCCACGCGGGGCCGAGCGTGGTCGTGACGCTGAACGACCGGCTCGACTACTTCGGCTCGACGGTGAACATGGCCGCTCGCCTGCAGGGGCAGAGTGCGGGCAACGACGTCGTGTTGTCGCACGCCGTGGCGAGCGATCCCGCGGTGCAGGAAGTACTGACCAGCTTGCCGCAGCGCCAAGAAACGGTCGCGCTCAAGGGGTTCGCCGAACCCGTCGGCTTCCTGCGGCTGGTGGACACGGCTGTGTGACCAATTACGTTGTGCGCCAATGGTTTAGCAATTCATCCGACTCGGTCGACTGATCAGGCCGGGCGGCCCATCCCGGTCGGCGGCGCCGACCAGATCGAGCTGCATCCAAGCGACGTCATGCCAACTGCCGTGCTTCCATTCGACGCGCCGGTAGAGCCCGGCGTCCTGGAACCCGAAGGACCGATGAAATGCGTTGCTGGCCTCGTTGGGTTGGGTGATACCGGCAAAGGCGCGCCGGTATCCGCGTTCGGTGAGCCGGCGCAGTAGTTGCGTGTAGAGCTTGCGGCCGCCGCCGCCGCGGTGGTGGTCGAGGTCGACATAGACACCGGTCTCAACCGACCATTGAAAGGAAGGCAGCCGGGCTTTCAACGCGTGCGAGTAGGCCATGCCGATGATCTGGTCGCCCTGTTCCAGGACAAGCCATTCGTGCGACTCTCGATTGGCGGCGATGCGTGCGGCCATCTCGTCCACGCTGGGGACTTCGAGTTCCCAACTGATCGCTGTGTGTTCCACGTAGGGGCGGTACAGGGCAACGCACGCGGCCGCATCCTGCTGGGAAGCCAGGCGCACGAGGCCGCTGATCGCTTGCATGCCAGAAGTCTGCCAGCCGCGGAGCGCGATGGGCTGCGCGCAGGACGCGACGATGGAAGTATCGCGGGAGTGGCCACCAAGAAACCGCAAACGATCTCCTACCCGGCACCCGAGGCGCGCCCGCGCCGGCACGGCGACGTGCCCCTGGATCCCCACGTCATCATCCTGTTCGGCGCGACGGGGGATCTGGCCAAACGCAAGCTGATCCCCGGTCTCGCCTATTTGGAGCAATCGAAACTCGCGCCTGACATCCAGATCGTCGCGACGTCGCTGGAAGACCTCAGCGACGACGAGTTCCGCGACATCGCCAAGAACGCAGTCGATTCGTTCGGTTCCCACGAGCTCGCGCCCGAACAGTGGGCAAACTTCGCGAAAATAATCACCTACGTCCCGCAGGGTGCCGGTCCCGGCGCACTGGCGTCGGCGGTGGATCAAGCCGAAAAACACCTCGGACCGGACGTCCGGCGGCTGCATTACCTGTCGGTCCCGCCTAAAGCCGCGCGGGATGTCATCACCATGCTGCGCGACGCCGATCTCGTCGAGCGCTCACGGGTGGTGATGGAGAAGCCGTTTGGCACCGACTTGGCCAGCGCCGTGGCACTCAACGACTTCGTGCACGAAACATTCGACGAGTCCCAGATTTTCCGTATCGACCATTTCCTGGGCAAGGAAGCTGCGCAGAACATCCTGGCGTTCCGGTTTGCCAACGGCCTGTTCGAACCGATCTGGAACCGCAACTTCATCGACCACATCCAGATCGACATTCCCGAGGCTCTGGGCCTGGATCAGCGGGCGAATTTCTATGAAAGCACCGGCGCTTATAAGGACATGGTGGTGACCCACCTGTTCCAGGTCATGGCGTTCGTGGTGATGGAGCCGCCGACGGCCCTCGAGCCGTATGCCATCAGCGAGGAAAAGAACAAAGTGTTCCGATCGATGCTGCCGGTGAAGGTTTCGGACGTGGTGCGCGGCCAGTACGGCGGCTACCGCGAAGAGAAGGGTGTGGCAAAGGATTCCGACACCGAGACCTTCATTGCGCTTAAGGCCGGCATCGACAACTGGCGCTGGGCCGGTGTGCCGATCTACCTTCGCACCGGCAAGAAGATGGCCGAGGGCATCCGCATCATCTCGATCGCCTTCAGAGAGGCTCCGCGAACCATGTTCCCGCCCGGGTCTGGCGTGGGCACACAGGGTCCCGATCACCTGACGTTCGATCTCGCTGACAACTCAAAGGTGTCGCTGTCCTTCTACGGCAAGCGGCCCGGCCCCGGCATGAAGCTCGACAAGATGTCCATGCAGTTCTCCACGCAGGAGATCGACACCGTCGCCGACGTGCTGGAGGCCTACGAGCGTCTCATCCTCGACGCGATGCGGGGCGACCACACGCTGTTCACCACCGCCGAGGGCATCGAATCGTTGTGGGAGCGTTCGCAAGATCTGCTCGACGACCCGCCCCCGGTCAAGGTGTATCAGCCCGGCACGTGGGGCCCCAACGCCATCCACCAACTGATCGCGCCGAATGCGTGGCGGTTGCCCTTCGAGCGGGGATGGCGGGAAGCCAAGAAGTAGCGACCTGCCTGACGGGCGAACAGGCCCGCTCAGCACGGTAGGTTGAACGCGGTTCCGCACGACGGGGAAGGAGACACCGTGCCGCAGACCGCGGCCATGGCCGAGGCCGACCGGGCGTGGATGATCGACACGCTGCTCGCGCTGCTGCAGACCCCAAGCCCGTCGGGGCGCACGGACGCGGTGATGCAGCTGATCGGGGACATCTTCGACGACTTCGGTGTGCCGTTCTCGCTGACCCGCCGGGGGGCGCTGACCGCCGAACTCGCGGGGGAGTCGGCCGCCACCGACCGGGCACTGGTGGTGCACGCCGACACCATCGGCTGCATGGTGCGTCGGCTCAAGGACAACGGCCGTCTCGAGCTGGTTCCGATTGGCACCTTCTCGGCCCGATTTGCCACGGGCGCGCGCGTGCGCATCTTCTCCGACGACCCCGAGGAATTCATTACCGGCACCGTCATGCCGCTCATGGCCAGCGGGCATGCCTTCGGCGACGAGATCGACACCCAACCCGCGAGCTGGGAGCATGTCGAGGTCCGCGTCGACCGCCAGGTGTCCTCGCGGGAGGGCCTTGTCCGACTCGGTCTGCACATCGGCGACTTCGTGGCGCTGATCGCCAGTCCCGAGCTCACCGCCGACGGCTTTATCGTCTCCCGTCACCTCGACGGCAAGGCCGGCGTGGCGGTGGCACTGGCATTGGCAAAAAACTTCTCCGAGAACAAGGTGGTGCTGCCGCACCGCACGACGGTGATGGTGACCATCACCGAGGAGGTCGGCCACGGAGCCAGCGACGGCCTGCCCGCCAACGTCGCCGAACTGATCTCGGTGGACAACGCGGTGTGCGCCCCCGGCCAGCACTCCATCGAGGACGGCGTGACGGTCCCGATGGCCGATATGCACGGCCCGTTCGACTACCACCTGACGCGGAAGCTGTGTCGACTCGCCGAGGACCAAGGCATTCCCTTCGCGCGGGATGTCTTCCGCTATTACCGCTCGGACGCCGCCGCGGCGATCGAGGCAGGCGCGGGGACCCGGGCCGCGCTCGTCGGTTTCGGGCTCGACGGCAGCCACGGCTGGGAGCGCACCCACATGGATTCGCTCGAGGCGACGTACAACCTGCTGCACGCCTGGTTGCAGACACCGCTGACGTTCGCCAAATGGGACGCCAAGCCGTCGGGCAAACCACAAGACTTCCCGTCGTCGGAGCAGCCTGCGCCAACCGAACAATGGGTGCCGCTGGCCCGAGGCGAGCACGCCGAGCCCGGCGAGGCCTGGCCCGGCACACACTGGCCCCCCTCGGAGGGCCCACACACCTGAGGCGGCTGCCGGGTTCGGAGATTGCGGTGACGTTCAGTCGGGGATGTAGTCGAACTCGTCGGGGTGGGGTCCGGTACGGCCCGGCTCGCCGCGATCCAGGGCGGTGATCGCGTCCATGTCGTCCTCGGTGAGGGTGAAGTCGAAGATCTCGTAATTCGATTTCATCCGCTCGGGGGACACCGACTTCGGGAACACGATGTCGCCGCGCTGGATGTGCCAGCGGAGCACCACCTGCGCGGGCGTCTTGCCCAGCGATTCCGCGATCCCCACTATGACCTCGTCATCGAGGACCTTGCCCTGGGCGATGGGTGACCACGCCTCGGTCTCGATCCCGTGCGCTCGGCCGTAGACCCGAACCTGCTCGTTGACGAAGTAAGGGTGCACCTCGATCTGGTTGACCGCCGGCACGGTGTGTGAACCGTCGCCGATCAGCTCGAGATGCGTCCGTTGGAAATTCGAGACACCGATGCTGCGGGCGCGCCCGTCGCCGGCGAATTCCTCGAGCGTGGTCCACGTCGAGAGAAAGTCACCGTCGTACAGCGTCGGCAGGGGCCAGTGAATGAGGAAGAGGTCAACGTAGTCCGAGCCGAGCGCGGTGAGCGTCGCGTCGAATGCCCGGCGCGCATCATCGGGCGCGTGAAACCCATTGTTCAGCTTGCTGGTGATGAATACCTCGCCGCGATCGAGACCGGCGTCACGAATACCTTGGCCCACTTCCTTCTCGTTGCCATACATCTCCGCCGTGTCGATGTGGCGGTATCCGACCTCGAGTGCGGCACGAACCGCGGCGGCGGTTTCCTTGGGTTTGATCTGGAAGACACCAAACCCCAGCTGCGGGATGGTGTTCCCGTCGTTCAGGGTGATTGACGGGACGGTGCTCATGCGCTCAAGCCTCCTGGTCCTACGTGCGGTCTGGGTGGGTCCGAGTAGGGATGCCCACTTCTGGTGCTAACCCAACCCCGATCACGCCTAGGGGAGCCGGCCTACGAGAACATGAACCGTATGGCACCGACATTGCGCCCGCGCCGATCCGTGCTCTACCTGCCCGGCAACAATGCCCGCGCAGTGGAGAAGGGCAAAACACTGCCGGCGGACGTGCTGATCTTCGACCTCGAGGACGCCGTCGGACCCGACGCCAAAGCCGAGTCGCGGGGCAGGGTGTGCGAGGCGGTCTCGTCCGGGAGCTACCAACCCCGCGAGGTCATCGTGCGGATCAACGGTCGGGGCACCGACTGGCACGACGACGATCTGGCGGCCGTGGCGGGTTCGACCGCTGACGGAGTACTCGTGCCGAAGGTCGAAACCGGCGATCAGATCCTAGGATTGGCCGCCGCGCTCGACACGCTCGGCGCGCCGGAGTCCATGCAGCTGTGGGTCATGATCGAAACGCCACGGGCCTTTCTGAGAGCTGAGGAGATCAGCTCAGCCAGCGATCGTTTGGCCGGCCTAGTCGTCGGCACCAACGATCTGGTGAACGATCTGCACGGACTCCACGTCCCCGGACGTGCGCCAGTTGTGCCTGCGCTGGCGCTGGCGGTCTTGGGTGCCAGGGCGGGCGGAAAGACCATCTTGGATGGCGTCTTCAACAACATCCAGGACGAGGCCGGCTTTCGGGCCGAGGCTCGACACGGCCGCGAAATGGGTTTCGACGGCAAGACCCTGATCCACCCGTCCCAAATCGGTCCGGCCAATGAAGTGTTCGGCCCGTCCGATGAAGAGACCGCCGACGCCCGCAAAATCGTCGCGGCCTACGAGAAGGCGCAGGCGGTCGGCGACAGCGTTATCACGGTCGATGGTCGCATGATCGAAAGCCTGCACGTCCGGGACGCCCAACGCATCCTGACCCTTGCCGGTCTCATCGCCGAAATGGATTCCGCCCGCAGTCAACGGCAGTGATCACGAGTCGTCGATGTCTACAGGGCTGCGGTGCTGTGCTGTTCGATCCACTGGGTAAGCGCATCCTCCAGCGCGGCCGCCATGTCAACCCCGGCGGTGTCGGCGGCCTGTTCGAACTGCTCGACCAAGTCGGTCGGGACCGACGTGTTCAATTTGCAACGGTTCGGTTTTGGCTTCGGCGGCTGGGCCACCGGCACGTGTCTCGCGACCGTCGCGTCCAGGGCTTCACGCAGGGCGGGTATCTCGTCGAGCAAGCGGGCGAGGTCGTCGCGCTCGATACGCAGCACCTCTGACGGCCCGATTGTTGTCACGGTCGCAGAACGCAGTTGCCCGCGGCGTAGCACAGATTCGCCGATCACCTCGCCCGGCCCCAACACGGCAATGCGGTCCTGTCCGACGTACACCCCCACTTCGCCGCTGAGCAGGATGTAGCAGGCGTCCGACGGCGTCTGCTCGCGGATCAGCGGCCATGGCACGGACTGCGAACTATGGTGTGCCGCCGCGACGAGACGCTCCAGTTCGTCGTCCGAGAACTTGTCGAACGCGGCGAACTCCCGCAGCCGACCGGCGTCTTCATCGTGGCCGTGCACGTCTGGTTTCATAGCGGGCTCCTGAGGCGCGATGTGACCGTGACACCGAGGAGCCTAACGCCGATTTTGCTCAGTTCACCGAAAAATTACGGCCATCCACCACGGCGGATTAGGGGGCGGCGCGTCGCTACAACACCGGGTGCCCGTGAGAGCCTCTTGGAAGCTAGCCGCAACAGAAAGGGACTTGATGGCCCACCCCGACGATGATTCCAACGCCAGCCTGCTGCAAGAACTCTTGTGGACCTTTGGACCCTGTGGTCAGGAAGACGCGGTGCGCGCCGTGTGTGCCCGCGAACTCCGATCCTTCGTCGATGACGTATGGACCGACAAAGCCGGCAACCTCATCGGTTATATCCACGCAGCGGACGGCCCCGCCGACGACGGCGCCCATCGTTGGAACCCGACGGCAGGACCGGGCGCCGGTACCCGGGTCATGGCGCACATGGATGAGCTATCCATGCTCGTCAAGCGGATCGAACCGGACGGCGCGCTGCACGTGACGCAGCTGGGGGTGATGTACCCCGGCAACTTCGGGCTCGGTCCGGTCGCTGTGCTCGGCAACCACGAGACGTTCACCGCGGTGCTCGCGCTCGGCTCCGAGCACACTACTAAAGAAAGCCAGCGTATCTGGGAGACAAAACCGGACCAGGGCGACAAGGCGCTGGACTGGCAGCACGTCTACGTGTTCACCGGCCGAACTCCCGAGGAGCTGGCCGACGCCGGGGTTCAGCCCGGCACCCGGGTGTGCGTGGACCGAAGCAAGCGAACGCTGGTCGACGTCGGAGGCTACATCGGCTCCTACTTCCTGGACGATCGGGCGGCAGTGACCGCCCTGCTGCGCGCGGCCCGCCTCCTGCACGAAAGCGGGAAACGACCGGTCGCGGACACCTATCTGGTATTCACTACCAACGAGGAGATCGGCGGGGTTGGCGGCTCCTATGCCAGCGCCACTCTGCCCGGCACGCTAACGCTGGCGTTGGAGGTGGGGCCCACCGAGCAGGAGTACGCCACCAGTGTTACCGGCGGCCCGATCGTCGGTTACAGCGACGCCCTGTGCGTGTACGACAAAGACGTCGCCGACCGGCTGATGAAGATCGCCGCGCACCGCGGATTGGCGCCTCAGGCGGCGGTGCTGGGTGCGTTCGAGTCGGACGCGTCCCACGCAAAGGCCAACGGCCTGACACCGCGTGCGGGTCTGCTTTGCCTGCCTACCCTGAGCACCCACGGTTTCGAAGTCATCGCCCGCAATGCGATCGATGACATGTCCAACATCCTGGTCGACTTCTTGCTGCAGCCGGACGGCGACGACGACTCGAGCTGAACGCCTTCGCTATCAGGTGGTGAGGCAGGCGCGTCGTTGGACCGAAACGACAGCGCCGCAAGGCCTTCGGGTAGGCCCTATCCAGCTGGCAGTCTGACCGCGGCCCACAGTGTGCGGATACATAGGTCTCGTAGCTGTTGGCGAGAGATGGTTGGGTTGTCAATCCAGTCGAGGATGGCGGTTTGCACGAAGCCGAGCCAGCTGGTGACGGCGAACCGGGTTTCGCTGTCGATAGGAATCACCGCGGCCAGGCTGTTCAATATGCGGTCGCGTTGAATCGTCGTGCGCGCCTGGCGGGTTGGACCCAGATCGTCCTCGGTGGACTCGGCGTGGTGGGCCATCCGGTAACCGGTGGGGGAGTTTTCGGCTTGGTCGATGTAGACATCGAGGCCGGCCTTAATTTGGTCCAGCGGCGAGAGCGCGGGATCGGGGGAGCTGGCGCGCAGCAGGTTGTCGCCTTCTAGTTCTACGACGGCGGCGAAGAAAGCCCGCTTGCTGGGGAAGTACCGATACAGCAGCCCGCGAGAGACCCCGGCCAGCGCCGCGACCTCCTCGATGGACACCTGCTCGTACGGGTGTCGGGCGAAAACTTGAGCGCCGATTTCCAGCAGTTGCGCGCGCCGCTGCTCGGTCGTCAACCGGATCCGCACCCGGCCGATTCTATTGACTTTGCTGCATTTGGGCTGGCATCGTCTTACTAATGAACCAGATTCATTAGTAAGGAGTGTGTGCGTGAGCAAGGACGTCGTCCGGAACTGTAAAAGTGACCGCGACTCTGACGAGGCAGCGATCCGCGCATTACTTGACCGCCAGATCAAGAGCTGGGACGCCGGCGATCCCGTCGCGTATGCCAGCACTTACGCACGTGAGAGCGACTGTGTGAGCTTCCTCGGCAGTCACTACCAAGGACGGGCAGCGATCGCCGCATCATGCGAGGTTCCGCGCGCTGGCTCGCTACTCAAACGCCTGCTACGGGGCACACGCCTGCAACTCCAGATCACCCGCCTACGATTCCTTACTCCGGATGTCGCTGTAGTCCACGCCACCTGCAGTGCGGCAAGGGGGGCACGGCGGATTCGCCGGAACCTACGAACGAACACGAGCATCGCCGTCCGCACGGCCGATGGTTGGCTGTTGGCCGCCTCACAGAACACAACCCAGCGCCCCCTCGCGGAAAGGCTTACAAGCAAGCTCGTTTCAGGTTAGAAATCGTCCTGGTACAACTCGACCCGGCTGATGCACCGGCTTGGCCGCCGCCCGCCCGAACCAGTCTTGTGCGACAGTCACTGGTCTGCTCTGCCGGTCCGCAGTCGCTCGGTTCGTGTGCCGTTTGAGGTTCGTGACCGGGCAGCAGCTCATCGTGCACGTCCGGCAAGGCAGGGTGTTGCCCGACCCGTTGATTCGGCGTCACCGGTGCTGCTGGTTACACTCCTAAACGTGTCGGCACGGTGAACCTCGAGTCTGAGGTCGAGGCGTTTCGTGGCGAGTTGATCGGATACTGCTACCGCTACTTCGGTTCGTACGCCGATGCCGAGGATGCGGTGCAGGAGACGATGCTTCGCGGGTGGCAGCACGCTGGCGAGTTCGAGGGTCGCGCGTCGCTGCGTACGTGGCTGTATAAGATCGCAACCAATATCTGCCTGGACATGATGCGTGCCCCGCAGCGTCGCTGCCTACCGATGGACCTGTCGCCGTCCGGTGAAGTGCCAGGTGACCCCGCCATGCTCGTCACGCGGCCGCAGACCATGTGGGTCGGCCCGATTGCCGACTCTCACCTGGCTACTTCGGCCGATCCCGCCGATGTCGCGGTTCAGCGAGAGTCACTAAGGCTCGCCTTCGTCACCGCGCTACAGGTGCTGCCGCCCCGACAGCGGGTGATTCTGATCTTGCGCGACGTGCTGGCGTGGTCGGCACAGGAATGCGCCGACCTGCTCGACTCGTCCGTCGCATCGGTTAACTCGGCACTGGCCAGGGCACGAAGGACCATCTCTGAACACGACCCGGTAACCGCCCGTGCGGCGCTCGTCGAGGACGACGAGGCGCTGCTGTGCGACTACGTGGCCGCGTTCGAGGCCTACGACGTGGACCGGCTGGTAGGCCTGCTCACCGAGGACGCCATTTTCAGCATGCCGCCGTTCGAATTGTGGCTGCTCGGCGCGAGCGCGATCGAGCGGTGGTGGCGCGGACCCGGGCAGATCTGCCGCAACTCGCGCACCGTTGCGGTCCGCGCCAACGGCCAGCCCGCGGTCGCCGTCTACCACGATGTCGGCGGCCGCCGGTGGGAGCCGTTCGCCATCCACGTCCTTGACATCGAGGGCGGGCGGATCAGTGCGATCACCCATTTCATGGACCAGGTCGTGTTCGCCGAGTTCGGCCTGCCGGACGAGATCACCGATCAGTTTCCGGCGGGGCCATCGTCTACCTCCTGACAGCAATCCGCGACGAAGGAGGACGATCATGACCCGCAAGGTCACTGCGCATCTGTTCAACTCGGTCAACGGCGTCGTCGAGAGCCCGAATTTGTGGCAGTTCGACGCCTTCGGGCCCGACGAGGGCCAGCTGATGAGCGAAGTCATTGGCCCGGTTACGGACGTCGTTATCGGCCGTAAGCTCTGGCAGGAATGGTCGGAGTACTGGCCCAATGCTGACGACCCGTTTGGCCAGTTCATCAACCCGGTCCGCAAGCATGTGGTCACTTCCACGCTGTCCGGCGACCTGCCGTGGAACAGCACCGTCATCGCAGGAGATCCGGTGCAGTACGTGACCAAGCTCCGCGAGAACGACGGCGGCGACATCTCCGTCGCCGGTGGCATCGAGACCATCCGATCGCTATTCCTGGCCGGAGTGATCGACGAGCTGATCCTGACCACGCATCCGGTCGTGACAAACAAAGGCCGTCGGCTGTTCGACGAAAAGGTACCGACCACGCGCCTGTCGCTAGTGAGCGCCAAGCCGACTGCCTCCGGCAATGCCATCTTGACGTACGCGCTCCGGCCGAGTGACTAATTTCGGATTGGTACACATGCCCTTTACCACCTTCGCCGTGGTCAATCCCCATGCGGGCGGCCAGGCTACCGGAGTCCAACAGGCGATGAGTTTCGCAGTGTTTTCTATCTGGCAGATACCCAATCCTTCCTTCCCCAAGAGAGTGTCATGACCGCCACTTACACCTTCGACGTCTTTTCCAGTCTCGACGGGTACGGCACGGCCCGCGGCGACTGGGGCGGCTACTGGGGCAAGCAGGGCCCCGAACTGCTCGACCACCGCCTCGCCTTATACGAGACGGAGCAACGGATGGTCTTCGGGGCCAACACATATCGGGCGTTCGCGCAGATGGTGGCCTCGGCCACCGAGGACTCCGAGGTGCATGACCCATGGGTAACCAGAATGCGGAGACTGCCGGCGATTGTGGTGTCGACCACCCTAAATGGACCGCTCGACTGGCCGGATGCGACCCTCGTGAAAGACGACGCCGTCGACGCCGTCGCTCGGCTCAAGGACGAGTCCGAGGTGCCGTTGCGCTCGCACGGCAGTCTGTCTATGAACCGGGCGCTGATGGCCGCTGGCCTAGTTGACCGCGTCCAGGTGACGCTTTTCCCTGTTATCACCGGCCAAACCGGTAATAAAGCGATCTTCCAGGGCGCGGCCGACTTCGACCTCGAGCTAATCGAGACCCGAAAGCTCGACAGCCACATCCAAGAGCTCATCTACCGGGTATGAATGACCCAACAGGATTGATCGCCGACCGCCGTCGAGTGCAGGACCGCAAACCATCCCCTTACGGGACACCGCCTCGCCGCCACTGTCGCGGTCCACCGACTTGCCGAGCGCCCCGATATGTCGAGATGAACCAAATGAACGTAGCCATCACGGGCTACGCTCAGGAGCAGATCGGGAAGCACACGGTCACACAAAATGAGGTGTGCATCGAACCCGGGATGGTTCAGCCGCGCGAGAGATGGGAGCAGCACGGTGGAATCCACTGAAGAGTTCGCCGTTCGAGTGATGGACACGATGGATAGTGCAAGCCTCGCCATCCTGATCAGCATCGGGCATCAGACCAGGCTGTTCGACGTGATGGCGGAGCTACCGCCGTCGACGAGTTTGCAGATCGCCGACGCGGCCGGCCTGAACGAGCGGTATGTGCGGGAGTGGCTCTGCGGCATGACGACCGGTGAAATCGTGGAGTACGACCCCGGCTTGGCGACTTACTTCCTGCCGCGGGACCGTGCCGCGCTGCTGACACGATCGGCCGGTCCGGACAACCTCGCGCGGGCGGCACAGTTCATCCCGTTACTGGGCGAGGTCGAGCAAAAGATCATCAACTGTTTCCGCAAGGGCGGCGGGCTGTCCTACTCGGAGTATCCGCGATTTC